>JBBITF010000029.1:7474-35031 GCA_037440925.1 Chloroflexota bacterium | reverse complement strand
GAATCGGCGAAGCCCTCATCCAGGGCGACCTGCCCATCATCGAATACCGCCGCAAACGCGAAGAATGGCAGATGCAAACCGCCTGACCTCCATCTGGTGGATTCGCCGCGACCTGCGCCTGAGCGACAACCCGGCGCTTCATGCTGCGCTCGAGGCTGGTTCCGTCATCCCGCTCTTCATCCTCGACCCGAAGTTTGACTCCGCTTCCCCTCGCCGGCGCAACTTCCTCTACGAAGGCCTGCACGCCCTTGACCGTGACCTCCGAACCCGTAACTCGTATCTCGTAATTCGTAACGGTCGTCCTCAACAAATCCTGCAACAACTCCTCACCGAAACAGGCGCAACTCGCATCTTCGTCGAAGAAGACTACACCCCCTACGCCCGCGCCCGGGACGAAGCCATCACCCGCGCCCTGCCGCTGACCCTCGTCCACGGCCAGACCGTCCACCACCCCATGGCGCTCCTCAAACCCGACGGCACGCCCTACACCGTCTACACCCCCTTCAGCAAAACCTGGAAAGCCCTCTTGCCCGCCGACCTGACTCCCCTCCCCGCCCCCGACCACCTCCCTACCCCTGCCGGCATCCGTACCGACCCGCTGCCTGCGTTTCAGGCCAACCCCGGCTTCCCGGCCGGCGAAGCCGAAGCCCTCCGTCGCCTCGAAACCTTTTGCTCCCCTCTCCTCCTGGGAGAGGGGCCGGGGGTGAGGGGCTCCCCTCTCCCTCCGAGAGAGGGGCCGGGGGTGAGAGGAATCACCAATTACCACGACCTCCGCAACCGCCTCGACCTCGACGGCACCTCCCGCCTCTCCCCCTACCTCCGCTTCGGCATGATCTCCCTGCGCCAGGCGGTCCACGCCGCACTCCCCTCTCCCTTTGGGAGAGGGGCCGGGGGTGAGGGCGCTGCCACCTGGCTCAACGAACTCATCTGGCGCGAATTCTACATCTCCATCCTCTACCACTTCCCGCACGTCGTCCACACCGCCTTCAACCCAGCCCTCGCCAACATCCCCTGGCGCAATCAAACCTCAGAGTTCGAAGCCTGGAAGCGGGGCGAGACCGGCATCCCGGTGATTGATGCGGCCATGCGTCAACTCCGCGAGACCGGCTGGATGCACAACCGCGCCCGCATGATCGTCGCCTCCTTCCTGGTCAAAGACCTGCTGATTGACTGGCGCTGGGGCGAAGCCTGGTTCATGGAAAACCTGCTCGATGGCGACCTGGCTGCCAACAACGGCGGGTGGCAGTGGACGGCCGGCACCGGCACCGATGCCGCCCCCTACTTCCGCATCTTCAACCCCGTGCTGCAATCGCAGAAATTCGACCCCAACGGCGACTACATCCGCAAGTGGGTGCCAGAGTTGCGCAGCCTGGACGCGAAGGACATTCACGCCCCGGGGGAAAAAGGCCTTAAGGTGAGAGGCTATCCCCCCCGCCCGATCATCGAGCGCGACAAAGAACGCACCTTGCAAGCCTACCAGGCCGCGAAAAGGGTTGCTTCGTAGGCGCTTTTGTGTACACATATGATAAAATGTAGTCACAAAAGGAGAAACGATGAGTGAACTAAGAATTGGCACCCGTGAACTAAGAAACAAACTGAGTGCCTACTTGCGTCGCATCAAAAACGGTGAAACGATCATCGTCACTGAGCATGGCAAACCGATTGGTCAGATCATCCCCATCGAAGCCAGCCTGCAAGAGCGCATGAAAGCCTTACAGGCAGCCGGTTTTCTCGAGTGGAGCGGCAAGAAACTGGAACCGCGCCAGCCGACCATCGTCAACCGAGGTCCCAAGCCAGCCTCAGAACTGATTTCAGAGGGTCGTGATGTTGATTATCTACCTTGACACCAGCGCCCTGCTGAAACGGTATATCCAGGAAGCCGGTTCAGAAGCGGTCCGACAATTGCTCGAAGGCGCAGAGGAAATAGCCACAGGAGTGATTACCAAAGTCGAAACCGCCTCAGCGGTGGCTCGCCTGACCCGTTCGCACTCGATCGGCGAGGAAGAGAGCAAAAAAATCTGGGACGAATTTTGCCAGGATTGGGAAATCATCAGTCGTCTGCACGTTACCCCACAGACAATCGAAAGAGCCTCCAGCCTGGCCCGCCAACATGCCTTGCGCGGCCAAGATGCCCTTCACCTGGCCGGCGCCATTTTATGGCAAGAACGCTTAAACCTGCCCGTGACCCTGGCCACCTTCGACCGCCAATTGTGGTTGGCAGGCAAGCAGTTGGGAATACAAGTATGGCCACAAGAACTAGCCTAAACAAGCGAGTAGCATATGACACTTGACTCTTTTGCCCAACAAAAATACCTCAACATCGAATCCTTCCGCAAGGACGGAAGGGCCGTCCGCACGCCGGTCTGGTTCGCGGCCGAAGGCGATAGCCTCTACGTCTGGACGCAGGCCGACTCGGGCAAAGCCAAACGCATCCGCCGCAGCGGGCAGATCCGCATCGCCCCCTGCCGCGCCGACGGGTCCCTGCTCGGTGAGTGGATCGAGGCGCAGGCCCGCGCCGACGCCTCGCCCGAAGCCCTTCAGCACGTTCAGACGCTCCTGCGCCGCAAATACGGCCTGGCTTTCCTGTTCTTTCGCCTGCTGGGCCGCGGCCGCCGCTACACCGCCCTCATCATTAGACCGTGGACCGTAGACCGTTGACCGTGTCCCTTCTCGACCATCTGACTCCTTAACTGCCGACTATTAGACTCCCGCCTATTAGACTCCTGACTCTCAGACTATCAGACTCCGCCCATGGACTTCACCACCCAATCCTACCTCTCCCTCGAAACCTACCGCCGCAGCGGCGAAGCCATGCGCACCCCGGTCTGGTTCGTGCGCGACAGCGAGAAGATTTACATCCGCACCGTGGCCGAATCGGGCAAGGTCAAGCGCCTGCGCGCCAACCCGAGCGTGCGCGTCGCTCTCTGCGACCGCCTCGGGAACGTGACCGGTCCCTGGGTGGCCGCCAGCGGGCGCGAGGTCCGCGACGACCCGGCCCTCTACGCCCGCGTCGATCAGTTGCTGGACGAGAAATACGGCGAAATCAAGCGTCAACTGGCTGCCCAGGCCGCTGCCGAGGGGCGCATCTACACCATCCTGGAGATTTCTCTCGATGAATGACCTCTGGCAATTCCAGATCACCCTCACCCGCCGCCTTGCCGTCGGCGCGGCGATCAGCATCCTGCTCGGGCTGGGCATGCTCCTCGTCCGCACCCCACTCTGGAACGGCATCGCCTTCCAGTTCATCGGCTGGGGGCTGGTGGACCTGCTCATCGCCTGGGGCGGGGCAACCGGCACCCGAAAACGCCGCGCCCGGCTGACGGTCGAGCAGGCCGCCGCGGCCGCCCCGGGCGAGGCCCGTAACCTCGGCCGCATCCTGGGGATCAACACTGCCCTGGACGTTCTCTACATGCTCGGCGGCGTGCTGGTGGCCGTCTTTCCCGGCGCCTCAAACCCGCTCTGGCTGGGCACCGGCATCGGCATCTTCCTCCAGGGCGCGTTTTTGTTCTTCTTCGATTGGTGCCATGCCGTCCAGGTCAAAAAATTTGTGCAATCTGTGTAATCTGTGTAATCTGTGGCTGCGACTATCCGACTCAAGACCATCCGACTTCCTCCCATGAAAAACTCCCGCCTCTCTCGCACCCTCCTCATCGTCCTGACCTCCCTTCTGGCATTCCTCCTCGTCGGCCTCTTCCTCGTCCCCATCCTGCCGCTGGAGGGGACAAAGCCCATCGAGCAACTCGCCGACCCCGACAGCCGCTTCATCGAAATCAACGGTCTCACCGTCCACTACAAAATCACCGGCCAGGGCGAGCCGACCTTCGTCCTGCTGCACGGCTTCGGCGCCAGCCTCTACGCCTGGTGGGCCGTCATGCAGCCGCTGGGCGCGCTGGGCGCCGTCATCGCCTATGACCGCCCGGCCTTCGGCCTCACCGAGCGCCCGCTGACCTGGGAAGGCGAAAGCCCCTACAGCCCTTCGACGACGAAGTCCACTTCTCGCCCTTCGCGGGTGCGCCAGAAGAACAGTCGGCCTGCCGGAACCAGCAAATGGGTCAGCAACCTGCCCTTGACAGCCCTTTATTTTTGCAGATAATTGCCTGCATACTATAACGTAGCAGAACCCGCGTCCCGAAGGTTCGGTTTTGCCGCCAAAATTGCGCTCTATAACACCTTCGGGGCGTTTCAATAAGATATAACATACAGGCTGCGACAGAGGAAAGTAGGCTGGCAGAGGCCGCCAGAGAGGCGTGAGGATCGGCTGAAACTTGCGCTCGGTTGAACCCAATCGAAGTTCCCTCTCGAGCCGTTCAGGTGAACGTAGCGCAAAATGCCATTTTGCGCAACCTGTAGTCTGAGCCGTGCTCCCGACGTTACACGGGAAGCCGATGTTGGTCGGCGTAAAGCGGGCCTGAAAAGGCTAATTTGGGTGGTACCGCGGGAACTCCCTCCCGTCCCATTGTGGATGGGAGGATTTTCTTTTTGGAAACCAGGGAATAGAGAGTAGAGAAAAGAGAACAGTGATTACTCTCGACTCCTATTCTCTACTCTCTCATCTGAGGAGATACGTATGCTGGCTAAATTGAAAGAGATCGAACAAAACGCGTTGACCGCGCTCGACGCAGTGACCGAACCGGCTGCGCTGGAAGCCTGGCGGGTGAAGCACCTGGGCCGCAGTTCGGCATTGATGCAAGTCTTTTCGAGCCTGGGAAGCCTCTCAAAAGAGGAGCGCCCGGCCATAGGACAGGCAGCCAATCGCGTCAAGATGACGCTGGAAGCGGCGTTGACCAGGCAAACGGAGGCCATCAAGGCGGCCCTGCTGGCAAAATCGCTGCAAGAAGAGAAATTGGATGTGACCTTGCCCGGCCGCCGCATTCGAGTCGGCCGCTTGCACCCGTCCACCCAGCAACTGCGCCGCGTGCTAAATATTTTGGCCGAAATGGGCTTTCAGGTCTACACCTCCCGCGAGGTCGAAACGGACGAGATGAACTTTCAGGCGCTCAACTTCCCGCCGCATCACCCGGCCCGCGAAATGCAGGATTCGCTCTTCGTCGAGGCCGGGGAGCGCGGCGACAACCCGATTTTGCTGCGCACGCACACCTCGCCAGGGCAAATTCGCGCCATGCGAGAGGCTTGCGCCAAAAATCCCGACAACCCGCCGCCCATCCGCATCGCCCTGCCAGGCATGTGTTTTCGCAATGAGCAAATCACCGCCCGCTCAGAAGTCCAGTTCAATCAGGTGGAGGGACTGGCTGTAGGCAAACATATCACCTTTGCCGACCTGAAAGGGACGCTCTCCGATTTCGCCCGGCGCATGTTTGGGCAGGCTGCCCGCACCCGCTTCCGCGCCTCATACTTCCCATTCACAGAACCTAGCGCCGAAATGGACATCGAGTGCTTTGTGTGCGGCGGCAAAGGCTGTTCGGTCTGCAAGAATTCTGGCTGGCTGGAGATCCTGGGCTGCGGCATGGTACATCCCATCGTGTTGCAAAACGGAGGCTATGACCCCAAACGCTACACTGGCTACGCCTTCGGCATGGGACCTGAACGCCAGTTGATGCTGCGCAACAAGATCAATGACATCCGTTATTTCTGGGGAAATGACGTGAGGTTTTTGGAGCAATTTTAGGCAAGAGAGTAGAGAGTAGGAAGAAGTGAACAAGGAGCATTTATGAAACTACCTCTTTCATGGTTACAAGACTTTGTAAACACCGACGGCCTCTCCGTCGAAGACATTGCCCGCAAATTGACCCTGGCCGGCCTCGAAGTGGACGAAATCCGCTACGTGGGCTTGCCCATGCCCGAAGGCGCGGCCCGGCACGAGTTCAAGACCAGCGGCATTGCCTGGCAGCGCCACAAACTGGTAGTAGCCGAAATCCGCGAGGTGATGCCGCACCCCAACGCCGACCGGCTGGTGCTGTGCGACTTGTTCGACGGCGAAAGCCAACACACCGTTTTGACCGGCGCGCCCAATCTGTTCGACTACAAGGGCCTCGGCAAATTGCCCAAACCTATCAAAGCCGCGTATGCCCGAGAAGGCGCTACCCTCTACGACGGTCACGCCGAGGGCTTGACGCTAACCACCCTCAAACGCACCAAGATCCGCGGCGTAGAATCGTACTCGATGGTCTGCTCAGAAAAAGAATTGGGCATTTCCGAGGAACACGAGGGCATCATCATCCTGGATGAGGATGCACCTACAGGCATGCCCCTGGTAGATTACATGGGCGACGCCGTGCTAGACATTTCCATTTTGCCCAACATGGGGCGCTGCGCCAGCGTGCTGGGCGTGGCCCGCGAGTTGGCGGCATTGACCCATCGGCCATTGAAAAAGCCCGAAATACGGTACCCGGCCGAAGGGAGTCCGATCGAGGGGCTGGTCAGCATCGAGATCAGCGACCCGTCCTTGAATCCGCGCTTTGTGCTGGGGCTGATTCGGAACGTCCAATCCAAACCCAGCCCCTATAAAATCCAGCGCCGCCTGCGGCTGGCCGGAATGCGTCCGATCAACGCCCTGGTAGACGCCACCAACTATGCCATGCTCGAACTAGGCGAACCGCTTCACGCCTTCGACTACGACGTGCTGGTAGAGCGGGCCAGGGGTAAGCCGGTGGTCATCTCCACCCGCGCCGCCCGCGAGGGCGAAAAACTGACCACCCTTGACGGCGTGGAACGCAACCTCAGCCCGCTCAACGTGCTGGTATGCGACGCCGCCGGGCCGCTCTCGATTGCGGGCGTGATGGGCGGGCAGGAATCCGAAATCACCGAAAAGACCCGCAACGTGCTGCTCGAAGGCGCGGCCTGGAACTTCATCAACATCCGCCGCACAGCAGCCCAACACAACCTGCCCAGCGAGGCTTCCTTCCGCTTCTCGCGCGGCGTGCATCCGGCCCTGGCCGACCAGGGCGTGCGTCTCGGTTTACAATATATGGCTGCCTGGACGGGCGGAGTCATTGCCCCCGGCCTGGTGGACGAGTACCCGCTGCCGCCGCACGACCCGCTGGTCGAAGTGACCCCCCAAAATGTGGAACGTCTGCTGGGCATCCGGCTTTCGGCGCGCGAAATCGCCGACCTGTTGGAGCGGGTTGAATTCGAATGCCAAGTCGAGGGCGAAAAGGTCATCGCCAAAACCCCGCCTCATCGCATGGACATTGGCGAAGGCGTGGTCGGCCTGGCCGATATACTGGAAGAGATTGCCCGCCTGTACGGCTACGAAAACATCCCCGAAACCCGCATGGCCGACGGCCTCCCGCCGCAGATCGGCAACCCGCTTCACGAGTGGGAAGAAACCCTGCGCGACAAACTGGTCGCCCTCGGCTTTCAAGAAATTGTCAGTTACCGCCTCACCTCCGCCGAAAACGAAGCCCGCCTGGGCGTGAGCGGCCAAGCCGTAAAAATCGCCAATCCCATCGCCCCCGAAAAGAGCATTCTGCGCCGCAGTTTACTGGCCTCGGCGCTAGACAGCCTGGAACGCAACGCCCGTCTGCGCGAAGGATTAGCCTTGTTCGAGATTGGGCCTGTCTTTGAACCTGTACCGGGCGACTTACCCCTCGAACCGCGCAAACTTGCCGTTGTGATGAACGGCCTGCGGGACGAGACCGCCTGGGACGAGAAGACCAGCCGCACGTGGGACTTCTACGACCTGAAGGGCCGCCTCGAACTCCTTTTGAGCGGCCTCCGTTTAACGGACATCGTCTACATCCCGACCGACTCCGTTAAATATCTCCACCCCGGCAAAGCCGCAGAAATCCAGGCCGGCGGGCAAACAATTGGCGTGTTCGGCGAACTACATCCCCTGGTCAAGGGCAAATACGAATTTGGCGAGCCACCCGTGCTGGTAGCCGAATTTGACCTGAGCGCCCTGCGAGCCGCCGCCTCAACCGACTACGAACTGGCGTCTGTCCCCGACGTCCCGCCTGTGCTGGAAGACATCGCCCTTATCGTGGATGAATCCATCTCGGCGGCGAAAGTCGAGGCGCTCATCCGCCAAACCGGCGGCAAGGTGCTGACCGGCGTCAAACTGTTCGACGTCTATCGCGGCGAGCAGGTCGGCGCCGGCAAAAAGTCGCTGGCCTATAGCCTGACCTACCAGGCCGAGAAGACGCTCACCGACAAAGAAGCTGCCGACATCCGCAACAAGATCGTCAGGCGGCTCGAGCGCGAACTGGGCGCCCAGTTGAGAGGCTAAGCCGAGAAAAGCCCTTTACAACTTCGGCAGCACAATCGTCTGCTGTCCTTGATACTTGCCCTTCTTATCTGCGTAGGACACTTCGCATTCCTCATCGGCCTCGAAGAACAGCACCTGCGCGATGCCCTCATTGGCATAGATTTTAGCCGGGAGCGGCGTCGTGTTCGAGATTTCGAGTGTAACAAAGCCCTGCCATTCTGGTTCAAAGGGTGTGACGTTGACGATGATGCCACAGCGCGCGTATGTGGACTTTCCTACACACACCGTCAACACCTTGCGCGGAATGCGGAAGTATTCCACCGTGCGCGCCAGCGCAAACGAGTTGGGAGGAATCACACATACCGGGCCCTTGAAATCCACCATAGACTTAGGGTCAAAGTTCTTGGGGTCCACAACAACGGAATAGACATTGGTAAAAATCTTGAATTCATCGGCTACCCGGATATCGTAGCCATAGGACGACACGCCATAAGAAATAACGCCGTTGCGTACCTGGCTTTCTACGAATGGCTCGATCATCCTATGTTCGAGCGCCATTTTGCGGATCCAATAATCAGGTTTGAGGCCCATTTTTTCTCCTAACAAAGTAAAGTTTCTGCATCCAACGCCTCCCGGCGTGGAACATTCTACGGTTGCGTAGGACAAACCTTTGGTCTGTCCAGGACAGGTCGGAGACCTGTCCTACGGTTGGTTGCGCCTGGAAGCCGCGCTATGAGAAGATACCCAGGACTTATACCGCAAACAGGCCTAAAATGGCAAGCGCTCAGCGCCCTGTCTAGGGCTTTTCAAAAGGAACTCTGCCTACCCTCGCGCCTATTTTAATGTTGAGAGCAGGCGCCAATCGTTTGAGGAACACCAGGCTTTGCCTGGCACCGACCAAAGGCTGGCGCTACGCTGCTATCAGGGCCCAATAGAACGATGGCGCCAGACAGTTGTTTTTTACGCCATCTGCAAAACCGGCAGATCACGCTGATGCCCTTTGCGTGCAAGCCAGCCGAAGAGCACTGCACCATGATTTATAATTGCGCACATGACAACGCCCCTCAAGAAAGGAATAGCCTTGTTCAGCCTGGCCCTGTTCGTGATTGGGCTGGGCGTCTTTGCCTTTCTCGGCCTCTACAACCGCTATTGGGCAGACGACTGGTGCTACAACGCCAACCTCAAAGACCTGGGCTTTTGGGGTTTCATGCAAGGCTATACCTACATCACCACCTACGCCTCTAACCGTTTCTCCTTGACTCTGTTTTCCGCTCTGCTGCAAGCCTTTGGCATCCCTGGCTTGCAATGGATGACGTTCCTGGCAATTTTTTTGTGGATGAGCGGCCTGGCCGTTTTTCTGCGCCGCCTCCAGCGCCTGAACGGCGACCAGCAGTCATTACTTTTCCCCCTCCTGTTGGCCGCTATCGGCGTCTACTTTACCCTCTACCTGGCGCCGCACCTGTACCAATCCATCTACTGGCGATCTGGCTTTTTGCCTTATACCGCCCCGTTGGTAGCGACCGTATGGATTCTTGCCCTGCTGACCCAACAAGCCCTCCAGGAAAAACCCTCGCCCGTCCGCATGGCCTGGATTGGGCTGCTCTCGTTCCTGGCAGGCGGATTCTCGGAGGCCGGATGCGCCTTCCTGGTCGCCGCGTTAGGATGGTATCTCCTCTTTGCCGTGCTTGGCGCTGTTCGCAAACGCCCCTGGGCAGCCCGATGCTTGCCTAGCGCAGGGGCAGCGCTGCTCTTCTCCCTGCTGGCTATGGCCCTGTTGATTTACTCCCCCACTAGTCAAGTGCGCGCGGCACGTTATGGCAGCACCGCAGACTTTGCTCAACTGGCTCGGCTGCTGATGCAATTCACCTATGCTTTCCTGGCGGCCTGGTTCAAAGACTACCAACGCCTGCTCGTCTTTGTCATCGCTGCATTGCTGGGATTTCTTCTCCCCTCAGCCGATAAAGAAAGGCTCGGCTGGCGCGCCTGCTTGTTCGCCATGCTGTCGCTGGGCGTGCTGGCTGTGACTTTGGTGGCAGCCGCGCTTGCCCCCAGCGCCTACATCGAAAAAGGCGTGCCGGCCCTGCGCGCCCAAATCATCCCCACCTTCGTGGTCGTGCTGGCCCTGGTCTGCGCCGGTTGGGTCTGCGGTGACGCTTTGCGTGGATGGCGCGCGCCTCAATGGATCTATCCCTTGTTCTCGTTCCTGCTCTTGCTGGCCTATGTTTGGACGGCTTACTCCATCTCCACGACCGCCGGTAAAATAGACCTCTATGCGCACCGCGCGCAGGCCTGGGACGAGCGGGATGCGATCATCCGCCTGGAAGCGGCCACTACCGCCAACAGCGTCCTCGTCCCAGCCATTGACGGCGCCCCGGTTGGCGGAATCCGCGACTTAGACCCGCCAGGCAAAACCGGCTTTTGGATTACCAAATGCGCCGAGCGTTTCTACGGCGTAAAAATCAAAATCTTCTTTCCCTAATTCATGCCCGCTCTAATCGCTCTCGTCCCCATGCGCCATCACAGCCAGCGCGTGCCTGGCAAGAACTACCGCCCGCTGGCAGGCAAACCGCTCTTCTACTACATTATCGAAACCCTCTTGGCCGTCCCTGAAATCAGCCGCGTGGCGGTAGATACCGACTCCGAGCCGGTCATGGATGGGCTGCGACGGCATTTTCCCTCCGTGCAAATCCTCCTGCGCCCCGAGGCCCTGCGCGCCGATTCGATCCCTATGAACGACATCCTGCTCTACGACACCCAGCAGATTGAAGCGGACTTTTACCTGCAAACGCACAGCACCAACCCCCTTCTCCAGCCCGCTACCGTCTCGCGCGCCATCCAATTCTTTTGGAACCATTACCCCGCCCACGATTCCCTCTTCTCGGTCACCCGTCTACAAACGCGTCTATACGACCAGCATGGACGCGCCATCAATCACAACCCCGCCGAACTTCTCCAGACTCAAGACCTTCCGCCCGTGTACGAAGAGAACTCGTGCCTGTACCTGTTCACCCGCCAAACGCTGCTCGAGCGTCGTCATCGCATTGGCGCGCGCCCTGCCATGTTCGAAATCAGCCCCGCAGAAGCCTGGGACATTGACGAAGAACTGGATTTCGACATCTGCGATTTCCTGATGAAACGACAATTATCAGCCAGGGGCAATGAATGAATGTTGATTTCAGGTCGAACAGGCCTTTCAGTCGAAGCCCAAGCGCCTTCTTGACGTTGTTTTCGATGGCGCTCTTGTTCATGGCCTACGCCGTTTTGCGCTGGTCGAACGAAGCCCCAGCCCTCGAAAGGGCGCGGCATGTTTCGGATACACCCGCTTACATGCGCATTGCGCGCCTCCCCTTGTCTGACCTCGATTTCTGGTTGAACGCCCGCCCCTTTATCTTCCCTCTGGTCATCAAAGCCTTTGGAGGCAACCAACCGGCTGTGGCCTCCTTCCAGGCGGCCTTTTCCATTCTCTCGTGGGGACTCCTGGCGCTGGCGGTGGCGTCCTGGCTCCAAAACCCTGCGCTTCGTCTCCTGACCTTTGGCCTGCTTCTGACCTTCAGCCTTGAGCCTCACATTGCCGGCTGGGATCTGGTCATGCTGACCGAGTCGCTTTCGCTCTCGCTCATGGCGTTGTTCATTGCCGCTTGGCTATGGCTGCTCAAAGGTTGGCGGCGGTGGAAAGTCGCGGCGCTGCTGCTGGTGGCCTTTGGGTGGGCCTTTTGCCGCGATACCAATGCCTGGCTGCTCTTGATGCTGGCCGGGCTGCTCAGTCTGGCAGTTCTCTTCTTTGGAGCCAACAGGCGCTTCCTGGCGCTGGCCCTGGCGTTTGCCTTGCTGTTTGCGTTGAGCAACTTTGCCGCCAACAAAGGCCAGCGATGGGTATTTCCCTTCCAAAACGTGCTTGCCGAGCGCATCCTGACCGACGCGCAGGCATTGACCTTCTTCTCGGATTGTGGAATGCCCCTCACGCCCGAACTTTTGCAACTGGTAGACGGCCATGCTGGCAGCGCAGAACGCGCCTTCTACGAAGATCCGGCTCTCGAGTCGTATCGCCTCTGGCTGTATGCAGACGGAAAATCCTGTTATGTGCGCTGGCTGCTATCCGTCCCTCAGCAAAGCCTTTCTCAACCGCTGGCAGACTTCGAGACGCTGGTCAAATTCGAGCGCGCGGAGCGTTTCTTCCCTCAACGATACCAATCCATCCTGCCCTGGCGCCTTGCAGCGGTTTTGTACCCGCGCCAGGCCCTTCTCTGGTTGTGGGCGCTGACCTCCGTCGCCGCCCTGGTAGTCCTTGCCTGGCGGGCCTGGAAAACCAACCCGGCCTGGATGGTTTTCTTGGCTCTATCTCTCCTGATTTACCCTCACCTGTTCATCGTCTGGCACGGTGATACCTCGGGAATGGACCGGCACGCCCTGTCGCTTGCGGTACAATTCATCCTCTCTTGCTGGCTGCTAGCGCTTCTGGGCGCTGACGCCATAGCGCAAGCCCTCTCTTACAAGCACAAGAACAGCGCTGGTTCATGAAAGGATTTTTGGCGCATGTCTTTCTCCCAAAAACTTCGCTCTAACGAAAACCTCCTCTCCATCCTGGTTGTGATTGCCATTACGATGCTCACTTACGGCGTCTTGATTCCTCACCTGGGCTTCTACCGTGACGACTGGTATATGCTCTGGACGGCGCAAGCCCAGGGACCCGAAGGCGTGTTGGCGCTGTTCAAAATTGACCGCCCCTTTGTGGGCTTGTTGTATGCCTGGGACTACAGGCTGTTGGGACAATCTCCCTTGCATTGGCAGGTATACGCCTTGTTCATCAAATTGCTCAGCGTCCTGGCTGTGTACTGGCTCATCCGTCTGGTGTGGCCGGGAAAAAACCTGGAGGCCACTTTCGTTACTCTGCTGTTTTCTGTCTATCCGGGTTTCTACCAGCAGCCTAATGCCGCCTTATTCAAGAACCTCCTGCTCTCTCAGGCAGCGGCTTTGTTCTCGATTGCGATGAGCATTCAAGCCGTTAAGGTTCATCACCGCGTTGCGCACACGCTCTGGACAACGGGTTCGATTGTGTTGGCAGTATTCTATCTGGCCATCTACGAGGCCATGATTGGCATCGAAGTCGCCAGGCTGCTCCTCTTGTTCTACGTTGTCTCTCAGGGCAGCGGCGTTTTCCAAAGCCTGAAAACCAACCTGCTCGTTACCTTCAAGAAAGCCATTCCCTACCTGCTGCTGGGACTTGGCTTCGCCTACTGGCGAATTTTCCTATTCGACAGCACGCGCCGCTCTACCAACGTAGATGCCCTGCTGGGAGAATACAGCGCATCTCCCTTACACAGCGCGCTGGCGATTGTTTTCGAGGCCCTCAAAGACCTGTTCGAGACCACCCTGTTTGCATGGACAGTGCCGCTCTACCAGTTCGCCCTTGACAGCACTTACCGTGACCTGGGCGCTTCGCTCCTTTTAGCAATCCTGATTGCAGGCATAGCAACGGCATACCTCTTTTGGACGCACAGGCAAACCCACCTCGAAGCAAATGGACAATCGCCAGACCGTTCTGCCCTGCACATGACTGTATTGGGCGCCATCATCATCGTTGTCACAACCATCCCAATCGTGGCGGCCGGCCGAAACGTTGTCTTCGACTACCAATGGGATCGTTACACCGCCCAATCCGTATTGGGCGTAGCCTTGTTTCTGGGCGGCCTGGCTTTCTATGCGGTTCGCCCTCCGGCCCGCTGGCTCTTCCTCCTCAGCCTGTTGGTCTCTGGGGTCATAACGCAATATCACAGCGGCGTCTTCTATCGTGAGTTTTGGACCCAAGAACGTGAGATGTGGTGGCAACTCTCCTGGCGCGCGCCTGACCTGCAAGCCGGGACCACTGTTATTGCTGTCCCGCCGCCCGATTATCACCTGGCAGAAGAATACGAGGTGTGGGGGCCTCTCAACATCATCTACAACCCGGCTGCCCCGCTGAAATTCAGCGGCCAGGTGCTGTTCGATGACATCGGCTTTGCGCTGCGAAAAGGCGATATAGACGAGCGCCACATGCGCAGCGTATTGGTCTTGCGCGATTACAGCAAGCCGCTCATCATGTCCAAACCGTCCGAAAATTCCTGCCTGCACGTTATCAACGGCGCGCGGCTGGAACTTCCGTTCATCGAAGACCCCTTGGTGCAAGATATTGCCTCCTACTCCCGCGCTGACCTGATTCTGCCCGATGCCCCCCCTCACACTCCTGCATCAGAGATATTCGGCGACGAGCCGGAACATGCCTGGTGTTACTATTACCAAAAAATAGACCTGGCTCGCCAGCGCGGAGATTGGGAGGAGGCCGCCCGCCTGGCCGATCAGGCCGAAAAACTGGGACTAAAGCCCGCCGACCGCTCCGAATGGTTGCCGGTGGCAGAAGCCTACTTGCGCACCGCGCAAACTCAAAAAGCCGCTCAGGTTGCCAAGAAAATCAAAGCCGACAAAAGCCTGCGCCTGAGCCTGTGCAAACAACTGGAAACCTGGCCGGCCTCCTCTGACCCCGCGCCTCTCATCCAAATCTTGTGCAGCAGCGCAGATTGATTTCAGGACCAACCATGCCCCCCAAATACACTTTCACCGTACTGTTGACCGCCCCCTACATGATTCCCTTCCTCGATCGTTTCGGCCCCCTTTTGGAAGGCTACGGCCTCCAGCTCATCGTCCCCGAAGTGCGAGAACGCCTGGAAGAAGAAGACCTGCTGCGTTACGCCGGTCAATTCGACGGCGCCATCTGTGGAGATGACCGTTACACAGCGCGCGTCATCGAGGCTTGCGTCCCGCGTTTGAAAGTCATCTCCAAGTGGGGGACGGGCATCGATTCCATTGACGCCTCGGCCTGCTCCCGTTATGGCATTAAAATTGGCCGCACCCTCAACGCCTTCACCATTCCGGTCGCCGACTCGGTGCTGGGCTACTTACTGGCCTTCGTTCGCCGCCAGCCGTGGATGGACAAAGCCATGAAAAGCGGCGCATGGGAGAAGATACCTGGCAAATCTCTCAGCGAGGCTACGCTGGGCGTGATTGGCGTGGGCAACATCGGCAAGGCCGTCACCCGCCGCGCGCGCGCCTTCGGCATGAAAGTGCTGGGAACCGACATCGTTGAAATTGACCACGTCTTCGTTGCCGAAACGGGCATTCTGCTCACCGATCTTCATTCTCTGCTCTCTGAGTCTGATTTTGTCTCCATCAACTGTGACCTCAATCCTACCAGTTACCATCTCATCAACGCCCAAACCCTGGCGCTGATGAAACCTTCAGCCGTGTTGATCAACACCGCGCGCGGCCCCATCGTCGAGGAGAAAGCCCTCATCGAAGCGTTGCAGGCCGGTCGTTTGGGCGGAGCCGCGTTAGATGTCTTCGAGGTGGAGCCGCTCCCGCTCGATAGTCCGCTTTTGAAAATGGACAACGTCTTGCTCGCTCCCCACAACGCTAATTCCAGCCCGGCCGCCTGGGAGCGCGTCCACCGCAACACCATCAAGAATCTCCTCGAGGGGTTGGGGATGGATACGACCGGCTTGAAAATCGCGCTGGACAAATCCGCCGCTCTCATGTAGAATAAGCCCTTGCAAAATTCAGCAAGTCCCTTTGGAGGAAGACCCTTGGCTAACATCAAGTCCCAAATCAAACGCAACGCACAAAACGAGAAGCGCCGCCTGCGCAATCGTATCTTTCGCGGCAGCGCCCGCATGGCAGTGCGCGACGCCCGCAAAGCGCTCAGCGGGGAAAACGTCGAAGAGACTCGAGCGGCTATTTTGAAGGCTGCCAGCGCGCTGGACAAGGCCGCAGAAAAGGGTGTGCTTCATAAAAATAATGCCGCCCGCCGCAAGAGCCGTTTGATGAAGCGCCTGGCCGCTATCCAGAAATAACCTCTGGAAACATTTCAAGAAACGGGTCGCCAAAACGCCCCGTTTCTGTCCCCTTTTCGAGGAAAAACGCCCCGCAATATTCTACAACTTCGGGACGTTGACGGACATCCCGCCCAAGAGCGGGATGTCTTTTTTCTCCCTGTCGGGTAAAATCCATGCTATGACCAAAACGACCCTCGCCCTGCTCATTGGCCTGTTGCTTGGCAGCGCTTTGCTTGGCTTTGGAACTCTCACCCGCGGGCAGACCTGGGGAGATGACTTTGCCGCTTACTTGATGCAGGCCAAGAGTCTGCTGAGCGGCGACATGGACGATTTTGTAGCCCACAACACCTTCACAGTGACGCAATCCTCGCACCAAATCGGCCCGGCAGCCTATCCGTGGGGGTTCCCATTGATGTTGGCGCCCGTGTATGCCCTGACCGGTCTCAGTCCCCTGGCGTTGAAATTGCCCGGCTTGTTGTCGTTCTTGGGTTTTCTGCTGGCGTTCTTCTTTTGGATGCGGCGCCGTTTCGCCGTGGCCGACAGCCTGCTGGCCGTTTCGTGGTTTGCATTTCATCCTGGCTTGTTGCTGTTCCTTGACAATATCCTGTCCGACATTCCCTTCCTGTTTCTTTCCACCCTCTCACTGTTGCTGGCCGACATGTATCTCCATGAAATGCAAGACAGGCGCAGGCTGGCGCTGGCCGGCGGCATAGGAATAGCCGTGTTTACCGCCGCCTTCGTTCGTACGCAGGGATGGATTCTGTTGGGGAGCGCCTTACTCTTGCTCGCCCTGCGCTTTCTGCGCCAGCCGAGCGAGCGGAAACGTCTCGCACGCGAGGCCGCTGTTTTGATGGCGGTTTTCGGCGTCTTGCAGGGACTGTCAACCTGGCTCTTCCCCGGCGGGCAGGAATCGTACCTGGCTTTGTACACCGCTTTTGGGCCCCATACCTTCACCGACAACATGGCCGCGTATTCCCAACTCGTTGGGTTGTTCTTCGAGAGTTTGCCTGCCTCCAGAATCGTGTTTGGCCTCTTTGCGGCGTTGTTCATCCTGGGGCTGGCAAGGCGATTTGCAGACGAAGTCTTCCCCCTCCTGTATGCGCTTCTGTACTTGACCGTGCTGTGGAGTTGGCCCGAATGGCAAGGATTCCGCTTCCTCTTTCCCATGCTGCCGATCTTCATTCTGCTGGCATGGCACGGGTTGGAATATCTTCAGAGCATCTTGCCGCTTTCCTGGCAGCCGGCCGCCCGTATGACCACACGCGGCGCCTTGACGCTGGTCACGTTCATTTTTCTATGGAACGCCTGCTCGAATGCCGCCGCCAACCTGCGCGACGAACGCGCCATCAACGGACCTTTTGATTCTTACAGTATCGAACTGTACGATTTCATCAAAGAAAAGACCCCCCCCGATAGCGTCATCGTATTTTTCAAACCGCGCGCTCTACGCCTGATGACCGGGCGCGACGCGCTGGCCGTGACCGAATGCGAGCGGATGACGTTGGGCGATTACATTGCCCTGAGCAAGAAAGTAGGCGAAAACCTGCAAATCCCTCCGGAGCAAATCGGCGCCTGCAACCTGCCGCTGACGACCGTCTTCCAAAACCGTAGATTTGTGGTGTATGAGACAACAGACCGTCAGCCATAGCCCTGCGGTTCCACCCTTCGGCTTGTTGTATCCTGCTTCAGCCCGAATTCGACCGTGATTTCATCGGGGGGCGTCGTGCAGGGCGCGCAGTTTTTGGATGATGGTTTGGGCCGCCGGGCGGATTTTCTCCAGCGCGACCTCGAAGGTCTGGCGGGCTTCCTCCGGCACGCCTTCACCGCACGCGGCGCGCACTATGCCGCCTCATCGGTCTGACATTAAAATCAGCGCGCCCCAAGTAGATGGATCGTGTGAGTCAAAAGGTAGAGGATGCATCCACCGCCAGCGTTCCAGCGCTGTTTTGCTTTCTTCTTCACTTTCCTCCGAAAAAACGGCAAAGCCGATGACTTTTGCAGGTTGCGGAAAATACTGATGGAAGCGAAATTGAGAAATATACTCGGCTTGTTCATTTCTGAACTCCCAAACTTTTGCCGGCTGTTCAGGTTCAGGGACATTCAACCCCAGCATTTCGAGAGAGAGAACGAGCTCGATATTGCAGGAATTCCCTTGTGAGTAATTTTTGAATGGGATGGAGAAAACGCGGGGATGTACCATCTGAACAGAAAGATCCTTGCCGCAATGGGAGGGGTTTTCGATTTCGATTTTTAACAAGCGGTCATCTTCGTTCAAAACATGGGTGTCAAAGTCGCCCTGGAGGTCTATATCGAGGGCAATCCATACTGTCGAGTGTTTTTTGAGAGGCTCCCGCGGGAAGACAGAAAGATTGATATAAAGAGAGTGTTCATCCCACA
Organism: Chloroflexota bacterium; assembly: GCA_037440925.1. Classification (GTDB taxonomy): domain Bacteria; phylum Chloroflexota; class Anaerolineae; order Anaerolineales; family Villigracilaceae; genus JAABUE01. The sequence continues at coordinate 16,608 of JBBITF010000029.1, read as the reverse complement.
TCAGATTGTATGGCGCCGCCTCGACGCTGCGCCCGATGTTTCCCAAACCATAGCCCTCCAACGCCTGGTAATATTCGATTTGCCTGATGCAATCGGAAGCGTGATTTTTATCGCAAAGCGATGCATTGATGTGCGGCGCATGGACGATGAAGTCAGCGGCGCGGATTGGCGTAAGAGATTTGCCATCATAATAATAGGAGAGGCGATATTTTCCCTCCTTCCACGAAAACACAAGCCAACCAGGCAATTGCACGTTGTAATTTTGATAGTTACCAGGATTGTCTGGCAGGTAAAATCCCTCGGTAGAGCGGCTGAGAAGGAGATCGGCGTAGGGCTGGCCTGTCAAATATTTGAATTCGATTTTCTCGTTTGAAAATTTTTGATAGGCGGCCCCAGCCCTTCCTCCACCGAAATATTGCCAATCCCACACAATTCGGATTTTATTCTCCTGAAGAGTCAGCAGACGGCGGTAGATGCGCGGATAAATCCCCGATCCGCCGGTAACGGTAGCCAAATGCGCAAGCACAGCGTTTTGATGGGAAGAAATCGGAATGCCAATCAGCCGCATCTGTTTGACATAGTCGCCATTCCAATCGAGCGGCGTAGAATCAACAACCTTCCCATCGCGCATGACCGCTACGCCATATACAGCGTAGAATTGTCCAAATTGATACGAAAAGACGGTTTCTGTTTTTCTATCACCATCCAGGTCAATATCTAGCGTGTCCAATACCGCCATTCCATCGGTATCTATACTGGGAGCGTCGCCGCGCTGTTCTAAGAAACTTAACAAGGCCTGATACCAGGCGTTTTGTTGTTCTTTACTCAGTTTTGTGTACAGAAAATAATCAGGCTTGGTATCAAAGTCGCTATCGTATGGAGACGCTTCCCAGCGCCTGCCTATTCCATACGACGGCAAATCGTCAACGCCAAAAATGTCAATAGGTTCATAAGCCGTTGTAATCAGCGTAGCGACCGGTTCCACCCGCCAAACGGTAGAAGTGGGGATGGGCGTGCGCGTTGGCGTTGCAGTTGGAGTAGCGGTGAGCGTGGAGGTGGGCGTGGCGCTCAAGGCGACAGCCGTCAACGTTTGAGCAACCATGGTCTGAGCGACAGAAAACGCTTGTTGATAATAGTCCTGGCAAATGGCAAACTCGGCAGACGGGAGAGCGATGTCGCATGGCGTATAGGCAAATTGCCGCGCCGAAGTATCCCAAACATAAGCGTTGAAAGGTTGGTCTATTTCTTTGTAGCAATCCAGGTTGTTTCGACAGGTGTCACATTTCCAAAACGGTTTGCCAACCAGGAGGAAAAAGCGTCCTTCGCGCCATTCCCATTCGATTCCGCGAAAATTTGGCTCACGCAGAAAGCCGGTAAAGTTGCCTATCTGTTGCAAGGTATCGCCTGGCCTGAAGATGTAAACTGTCTCGTTAAAACCGCTTCTTGTTAGAACAAAAAGTTCTTTGATGCCGTCTGTTTCAATATCCTGCCACATCAGGCGGGTGGAATCGGCGCTGCAAGCAAAGTTGAAGATGCCAATCGTCTTGATTTCCTGTATTTTTTGAATTTTGTTCCAATCGGGAGATTGCCACACTTTCAGGCGGCAGCCTTCTTTTGTGCGGATAATTTCGGCGCTCAGGCCGCGCTCGTCATAGGCAGAAGCGCTTGACAAGGCAAGCGGAGTCGTTTGCCCGCAAAGGGATGGGGGAATAGAAGGAATATCGAAAAACTCCAGGTAGTCTTGTTGGATTTTTTCCTCCGAAATTTCTCCCTCTTCCCTGCGGTCATGCAAGGCGTAAAGCGTTTGCATGAATATGGAGTCAGACTCCCAGTCGCCAACGCGCTCGTAAGAAATAGCGGGCGTTTCTTCTTTTTCCAGAGTTAGAATAAACTTTGTGCCATCCCAGCGATATTGAAGCAGATGCGTGGGGCCCAGAGTTTCGACGTTTTTCTGATCGCTGAGATGCCATTTTGTGCCAGATTGGTCATAACATTGAGTGGAAACGCTGGCGCTGGCAGCCTGATACTGATATTGCCGAATCGTCACGGTATCGTCGTCGAACTGAGCTCTGGCAACCAAAACGCTAGTGATGGGATCCCGCCTGCCAGGCCCAAAAGAAAAACCCCATGAGTACTTGGTGTAAGAAAAAGACGCGCAGATTTCATCAGTACAGCGTACCACTTCTTGCACCCAATCCGAGACACGGATGTTCGACCCGTTGCCGCGGCTCAAATAGTTCAACAACAGATAGCCGTCTTGAAAGATGAAACGCCCATCCAGGCCATACCAGCCAAATTTTTTACTGAAAAATAATTCGCGCAGAGAATCTTTTTGTGGAGAAACAACTAGAATGTATGTGACCTTTGGCGTGGAAAAGTCCACCGAAAACACAATTTCTTCTTTCCCATCACAGTTTACATCCCATGAGGCGCGTTGCAGTGTTACTTGACTTTTATAGGTTTCAAAATCAACGGGATTTGCATAGGGCTGATTATGAGACTCAAATACATAGCGCAAAAGCTGCTCGTCGCTCACCTGCGGGGGATTTTCGCGGGAGCACGCTGCAAATAGAAAGGCAAGGGTAAGCAAAGCAAAATAAAGGCGCTTCAAGGTTTTTGCTCGAGTTAGAAGCCCGCCGCTTGTTCAATCACATGCGCGCAGATGACGATGACCTGCGGGGCGGTCAGGAAGCCCACACCGACGGGCGCCTCCGCCGCGTTCAGATGGCGCCAGGCTGTTGTGCAGGTGTGGGTCATGCAGTTCCTCCGCGAGAGAAGTCAGGTTTATTTTAACCTGTTTGGCATAGATCGTTGAAATGTACCAAAGGTGACTGCCCTGCAAAAACCATTAACCGCCGAGAGCGCGGAGCGCGCAGGGTTGAAAATTTGCAAAACCCGCATCAAGAGCGCCTTTTCTTTGCAGAATCGGTAAAAAATCTCAGCGTTCTCTGCGCACTCTGCGGTGCAAATATCTTGTTGCCGTGGTGTCATTAATGGCTAATCTACAAGATTCCCCCGCCCTAGAGCGCCTGGCCAGCCTGTGAATCAGCCGCCATGACTCGATAGATCAGCCGTTGATCATAACCGGTGATGACCTGCATATACCCCTGCAAAAGATGATCGGTCTCGGCCTCGCCCGTATCCACCAGCAGCGGCTGGCCGCGCAGCGCGATGATCTTGTTCAGCGTGCTGACGACCAGGATATTCTCCCGCCCTACGGCGCGCAGGATGGGCGGGCTGATTTGCTGGTTGCCGCGCCCAAACAGATAGCCCTGCCCGCCAATCGGCGTGACGATGATTTTGCGCTCAGGATATTGAGCAAGCACGTCGAGCATTTGCCGCTCGTTCACGTCCCTGGCAAGTAGCGCCTTGTCCAGGAACACATCCACTCCCAGCAGGGTCTTCTCCAGCCCCAGGCAGGCGGCGATGGCGCGGGTGGTGGTGCCAGGCCCGACGATATAGGCCACACCCGGCTGCATTTGACCGACCACAAAAGCGGCAATCTCGCGCGCCGCCTCCTGCTCGCTGGCCGGCGAGGCGCTCTTGGCGCTTTGGACGAATTGCCTGACAAACGGCACTTTCAGGTACCCATATAAACGGGTAGAGACTTTCCCGGAGCGGTAGGCCTCCTCGTCCAGGTCAATCACCTCCGCCTCGCGGAACGCCAGACGCTCGCCGCGCGCCAACCGCGCCGCCAGTTCGCCGGCCGCGCGCGGATGAACAGCATAGACCGGCGAATGGATCTTCACCCCGGCCGGAATGCCCAACACCGCTACATCGCTCCCCACCGCATCGTAAACATCGCGCGCGGTGCCGTCGCCGCCGGCGAACAGGATGAGCGCGACGTTCATCTCCTTCATGGATTGCGCTGCCCGCCGCGTATCTTGGGCCCTGCTCCTCCCCGCTTCAATCCGACCGATGACCTGCGCCCTGAACCCCAGCGACTCGGCCGCCTCGGCTCCCATCTCGCCCGCATAGGTCACGATTTCGATGTCGTCTTTGAGTGGAAGCAGGGCCGTCAGCGCTTCCCTGGCGCGTTCCCCGGCGCGCGGTTGGGCGCCCAATGCAATCGCCCTTTGCTGAATACTCTCCCCGTCGCTGCCTTTCAACCCGACCCTGCCCCCCAGCCCCGCCATCGGGTTGACGATCAGCCCCAGCCGTACCCTTGCGCGGCTCATGCCGTCTAGGAGTCTCTGCCTGCCGCCTGGCTGTGCTTCCTGCGATAAGCCCGCCAGGTGGGCGCCCATTTGTCGGGATCGGTCAGCCAGGCCTCCTGGTCGCGCATCTGATGGATGGGCGCCCGGTGCGGCGCATCGCGCACCAGGTCGGGCTGATGACGCGCTTCGTCGGCAATGCTGGCCCAGGCGGCGGCGTATTCGTCGAGATCGCGTTTGGAATAGGACTCGGTCGGCTCCAGCGTGGCAGGGTCTGGCACCACAAAGGGATGGTGGCTAAGGAAGAAGTGCATTCGATAATCTGCGGCGCGATTGGCAATGTCGGTGATTGCCAGGCCGGTTTCCTGTATCAGTTTCTGCCAACTATAGCGCACTTGCTCGATGCGCGGTTGCCCTGGTTCGTAGGGCGCGGTCACGCCGGGGATCTCGAGAATTTTCTTCATCAGGTAGTTGTTGTTCAACACCGCCGCCTGCGAGACCTCTCGCAGCCCCGCTGCGCCGTGCATCATGATCCAGGCGTAGGCGCGGACGAAATTGGCAGCCACGCCATAGAACTGCCCGATCTTGCCGATGGACTCCGGGCGGTCATAGTCCAGGTAATAGCGTTCGCCATCGAATTCGACCGTCGGGGCCGGCAGGAAGGGCGCCAGGGCCTGGGTCACGCAACTTACACCGGTAGCAGGCCCCCCCGAAGCATGAGGCGTAGAGAACGTCTTGTGCAGGTTGAAGTGGCACAGGTCGAATCCGGCCTCGCGGGCGCGGGCGATTCCCAACAATCCATTGGCGTTGGCCTGATCGTAAGCGCACAGGCCGCCGGCCGCGTGAACGACCTCCACGAAATCGCGGATGCGGGGGTTGAAGATGCCGGTATCGTCGGGGTTGGTCAGGAACATGCCGGCCGTGCGCTCGGAAACGGCCGCTTCGAGTGCCTGGAGGCTTGGATAGCCCTTCTCTTCGGGATACAGGGTGATGATTTTGTAACCGGCGGTGCTGGGCGCGGCGGCGTCGGACGGATGGGAAAAGATGGTGGTGATGATTTCGTCGCGCTGCTGGCCTTCGCCGCGGCTGGCATGATAAGCGCGTATCATGGCAATGTTGGCGTAGATGGCCTGGGAGCCGGCGCGCGGCTGGAGCGAGACCTTGTCCATGCCCGAAATTTCGGCCAGGAACTGCCCCAGTTTGTACATGATCTCCAGGATGCCCTGGATGGTCTCCTCAGGCTGGAGGGGATGCAAAGCGGTCAATTTGGGGCTGCCTGCCAGTTTCTCGTTGACGGGCGGGTTGTATTTTACGGTGGAGGTTGCCATGCCCATATCGGCGATCAGGCCGGCGCCCAAGTTCTCTTGCGACAGGCGCAGGTAATGGCGCAGGATTTCCACTTGCGAGATTTCAGGCAGATTGGGCAAGGATTCGCGGCGCATGGAGGCCGGGATACGCTGCTCCCAACCCTGGATTTCAGCCTCAATCGCCGCGTCAATGCCGGGCGGCAGAATGCCGCGCTCGCCAGGGCTGCCCAATTCATAGAGGATGGGTTCGTTCCAGCGCGCCTGGTGATATTGCCGCCGAGGGGAAAGAGAAGCGCGCTTCATACCAACACCTCCGTAAGCGCCTGCGCCAGGCGGTCAATGTCTGCTTTGGTGTGAACTTCAGTGACGCAATAAGCAGCATGATTGGTAAAGCCGGGAAATTTGCCGCTCAAGTCATAGCCGCCAAAGATATTCTTTGCCAACAAGGCGCGGTTGATTTCCGCTACACTTTTTCCACTGCGCGAGAAGTCCAACACGAACTCGCGGAAATGTCCCGAGGCCGGGAATTGGAGCGCAACGCCCGCAATTTTAGACAAGGCTTGCATGGCATACTGGACGTGGGCGGTGATGGTCTGCCCTACTTCGGCCATCCCTTGCGGGCCCATCAGCGCCAGATAGACGCCAGCAGTAATAGCCCACAGGTTGGCCATGGTGCCGACCCATTCCTTGCCGTTCTCGCGCGCCATGAAAGAGGTGCGCTCGAAAGCCACTTCGCCAAAACCGTATTCACCTGGCACTTTAGTCGGCACCAGGCCATAAATCCGATTGGGAAATTCCAGCAGGTAGGTTGGATCATCTCGCGTAGCAATGTAACCGGCATGACCGCCGCCAAACTGCATGTGAATCCCCAGCGACTGGATGTCGCCGCAGGCGATGTCGGCGCCATAGGCGGCCGGCGGCTTGAGGATGCCCAGCGAGATGGGATCCGCGCTCACGATGGACAGTCCACCGCATTGATGGACAAGTTCAGAAATGCGCGCGCCCTGCGATTCGATGACGCCAAAAAAGTTGGGATTCTCGAAGTAGACTGCCGCCGTCCTGGAAGAGAGGGCCTGCTGCAACGCTCGCAAGTCCACCTCGCCCGTTTGTGGGTCGAAGTCAATGAAAATGAATTCCAGGATGTGACCGTTGTAATCCAAAATCTTGGAGACTTTATCGGGGTGGATAGCGCGGCTGACGAGAATCTCCTTGCGCCCGGTGATGTTGGCCGCCATGCGCATACTGGTCGCGGCAGCCTGGAAAGCGTCGTAGGTAGGCAGGTTGACGACATCCATATCGAGCAGGTCGCCCATCATGCTGGCGTACTCGAACAACGCCTGGTAACGTCCATGGTCCTCATAGGCGCGCCCGGAATAAGCGGTCAGGAACTCGTTACGATGATTGATTTCATCACAGACGGCCGGGACGAAGTGCTGGTAACAGCCGCTTCCCAGAAAACTGAGGGCTTCCTGGGTGGAGATGTTTTTCCCCAAAATCTGATTGACATGCCTTTCGAGTTGGAATTCCGACAGAATAGGCTCCGGCAAGTTCAGATCGCGCTTCAAACGCAGTTCCGACGGGATAGCCGAAAACAGCGCCTCGATATCGTCCACGCCCAGTTCGGCCAGCATGGTTCGTTTGGCAAGCGGAGTAGAGTTAGGGATATAGGGGTATGTAAGTTCTTCCATAAACCATTATTCGTATCGCCGGGCTTCGCCAGGTGCCACAACGTAGGACAGGTCTCTGACCTGTCTGGACAGACCAAAGGTCTGTTCCACGACAAACGTAGGACAGGTCTTTGACCTGCCTGGACAGACCAAAGGTCTGTCCTACAACAAACGTGGGACAGGTCTCCGACCTGTCTGGACAGACCAAAGGTCTGTCCTACGATACAAATGTTGCGCGGTAATACTAATTATTTCATAGCACAGGTAGCGCTGACAGGTCGGCGGTATAACAAGGGGAGGTTATCCAGTTTCAAAATTCGACAAAACCTTCAAAATGATGTCAACCGCCTCATCGGCTACGTCTTCTGTAATGGAGAGCGCCGGGGCAATACGCAGGGCGCTTTGCCCGCACTTGGTCATCACGACGCCGGCCGCGCCCAGTTCCTTGATGATTTGCTTGATCTGCGGCGTAGTGAGCGGCTCGCCGGCGCGGTTGACCAATTCCACGCCTACCATCAGGCCCTTGCCGCGTACATCGCCGATAATGGGCATCTTCGTTTGCGCAGCCTTGAAACGCGCCTGGAGGTGATCGCCTACCCGCGCGGCGTTCGTCAGCAAATCTTCTTCCTCGAGGATAGCAATGCTTTCCAATCCAGCGCGGCAAGCCAGCGGGTTACCTCCAAAGGTAGAGCCGTGCGCAGCCGGCCACCAGGCGTCCATCAGGTCTGCGCGCGCCAGGGTCGCGCCAAGCGGCAGCCCGCCGCCGATGGCTTTGCCCAGCGCCATAATGTCGGGCGTCACGTTCCAGTGCTGCACGCCAAACCATTTGCCGGTGCGGCCCAGTCCGGTCTGCACTTCGTCGGCGATCAGGAGCGCGCCGGTCTTGTCACAGATTTCGCGCAGGGCCGGCAGGAAGTCGTCGGGCGGAACGACGTATCCCCCCTCGCCGAGGATCGGCTCGACGATGATGGCAGCCAGGTCGTCGGGATGGAGCAACTTATCGAGCGTCATCTGGATGAAGTCCCGCCAGTGGCCGCAGCAGTCCTGCCGGGAGTGGTTCTTGTGGCCGAAGGGGCAGCGGTAACAGTTGGGATAGGGGACATGCTCCACGCCAGCCAGGAGCGGGGTGAGATGCCGCCGGTAGCCGCTGCTGCTGGCAGTCAGAGAGAGAGCGCCCATGGGCCGCCCATGGAAACTGTCCATGAAGGCCAGGATCATCGAGCGTCCGCTGACGGCGCGCGCCAGTTTAATGGCGGTCTCCACCGCCTCGCCGCCGCTGTTCAGCAGGATGCCCTTTCCCCGGTCGAGCGGCACCGGCGCCAGGCTGAGCAGTTTTTCCAGGATTTCCACGTATGGCCCCATGTAGCCGACGTGCGCGGCGGCATGGAGCAATTTCCCGGCCTGATCGGTGATAGCAGCCACCACGCGCGGGTGATTGTGGCCGACGCTCATGGTGGCGATGCCGGCGACGAAATCGTAGTAGCGTTTGCCCTCGAAGTCGTACAGGTACACTCCTTCTCCGCGCTCGAAGGCGATGTCCGTGTAACGATAGATGGCCGGGCTGACCACCTTTTTGTCGCGCTCGATCCATTGGGTAGAAGTCGCTGCTGAAGACATTCATCCTTCCTTTTGCTGGGTTAAATGCCCAGGTACGCCTTGCGGGTATGCTCGTTTTCCAACACCGACTGACCGCTGCCTTCCAAGACGACCTGGCCGGTCTCCAGCACGTAGGCATAGTCGGAGATTTGCAGGCTCTGGCGCACGTTCTGTTCCACCAGCATGATGGTCATGCCGGCCTCCTTCAATTGGGTGATGGTCTGGAAGATGCTCTGCACCAGCAGGGGCGCCAGGCCCAGGGAGGGTTCGTCGAACATCATCAGGCGCGGCTTGGACATCACCGCCCGGCCAACCGCCAACATCTGCTGCTCGCCGCCCGAAAGCGTGCGCGCCAGTTGTTTCGTCCGTTGTTCGAGGCGCGGGAACAGGTGGAAGACCATTTCCAGCGA
>JBBITF010000029.1:0-7374 GCA_037440925.1 Chloroflexota bacterium | reverse complement strand
ACGATGCTGACCACCTGGCCTTCGGTCACCGAAAGGGAAACGCCATGCAGAGCCCGAAAGGCCCCATACTGCACCTGGAGGTTCTTTACCGTCAACATATCATTCCTCCTGTCCCAGATAGGCTTCCAGGACGGCCGGGTTGTGGGAAATTTCCTGGGGAGTCCCTTGCGCGATCATCTTGCCAAAGTCCAGCACGATGATGCGGTGGGAGAGGTTCATAATCACTTTCATCAGGTGTTCGACGATCAACAACGTCATTCCTTCGCGGTTGAGTTGACGGACAAGGGTCAGGATATCTTCGATTTCTGTATCCTTGAGTCCTGCAGCAGCCTCATCGAGCAGCAAAAGGTTGGGTTCCGAGGCCAGCGCCTTGCCGATTTCGAGGCGCTTCAATTCGAGTAAGGTCAGGTCGCGTCCCAAGGCGTTGGCTTTTTCGTGCAGGCCCACCCTTTCCAGGGTTTCCAGGGCCTTCCGCCTGGCATCGGCCGTACTGCGATGACGCACATAGGCGCCAATCATTGTGTTTTCAAGAACGGTCATATCAGGGAACGGCTGCACCACCTGGAAGGTGCGCGTCAGTCCCAGATGACAAATCTGGTGCGGTTTGAGGCCATTCAAGCGGCGGCCTTGATAGATAATTTCGCCAGAAGTGGGCAAGATGAAACCAGAAAGCATATTGAACACGGTAGTCTTGCCAGCACCATTGGGGCCAATGAGACCTAGAATCTCGCCTTCTTGAATGGCAAAAGACAGGTCAACTACGGCTGCGAGGCCGCCAAAGTAGCAGCTGAGGTCCGAAACGGTTAACATGCTCATGCTGGCCTCCTTTCTTCTTCTGGCGCAGGTCGGTTACGATTCAGGCGCTGGCGGAGGCTCGCGACCAGGCCCATGATGCCCTTGGGCATGAACAACATCACCAATACCAGGACCGTGCCATACAGGAGCAAGTGCGCGCCCGCAAAGGAGCCGCCCAACCAGCCGCGCGCCAATTCTGCAATTGGCACCAGCACCAGCGCCCCCACCGCCGGCCCCCAAACCGTGCCTAACCCCCCTACAATGGCAAAGAGCAAAATCTGGATGGATGGGCCTTCCCCAAACACATTCTTCGGGTTGATGTAGGTAAAATACTGGGCAAAGAAGGTCCCGCCGAGCGCGGTCAAGACGGCGCTCAGGATGGAAGCCTGGATCTTGGTGCGCAGGGTATCCACGCCCAACGCCTCAGCCGCATCCTCGTTCTCCCGCACGGCTACCAAATGGTAGCCAAAGCGCTGGCGGCTGAGCCAGTTGACCAGCCAGATAATAACGACCAGCATGACAAGCGCAATATAGTAATAGCCCGCTTTGCTCTGGAACTGCATCAAAAGCGGGGCGTTGCCATGCCATTTGACTTCCAGCCCCATTGCGCCTCCTACGACGTTGAGGTTGTTCGTCAATGACACCATCGCCTCCGCAATAGCAATGGTGACGAGCGCAAAGTAAGGGCCTTTCAACCCGTAGCGGAAACACAGGTAGCCAACGAACCAGCTTACCAGTCCGGCCAGGAGCGCGCCGATCCACATGCCCACCCAGGGCGTCAACCCGATTTTCGTGAACAGGAATGTGGACGTATAAGCGCCAACGCCCAGGAACAGGCTATGTCCCAGCGAATGTTGGCCGCCATATCCGCCCAGGATATTCCAGGCGGTGGACAGGTACGCATATAGCAACACCAGGACGCCGATGTGCAGCGCATATTCGCTCGCAAACAAGGGCACGACGGCCGCAATCAACAGCGCCCCTCCGGTCAAAAGGAAACCTCTTTGGGTCCATGTGCGCTTCATTGCTGTTTTCCTCCAAAAATACCTTGTGGCCTGAACAAAAGCACAACAACAAAGAGACCATAGGTCAAGACGCGCGCCAGCGAGCCGGGAAGTAGGGCGGCGCCTACCGACTCGGTCAGGCCGATGATCAGTCCTGCGACCAACGCGCCGAGGAAGTTGCCCAAGCCTCCCAACACCACCACCACGTACGCGATCAACCCGAAGAACAGGCCAACCGTCGGCGAGGTATAGTAGAAGGGGATCATCAAAGAGGCTGCAATACCCAACGTGGCCGACCCAATGCCAAAGGCCAACAAATAGGTAGTGCGAACATTTACGCCCACCAGCGCCGCCGCATCCCGGTTTTGGGCCGTAGCGCGAATGGCCCGCCCGGCTTCGGTCTTTTGCAGGAACCAGTATAGGAAGACGGCCGTCAACGCCGAGCCTGCGAAGGCGATCAACTGCGAGCCGCGCACCACCACCGGTCCCAGCATGAAGTTCATGCGGGTATAGGCAGTGGAGGAGGTCAACACATCAGCCTTGAAAACGACCAGCGCCAGGTTCTGTAAGATAAGCGACAGCCCCAAGGTGAGCATGATCTGGTTCATGGATGGGTCTTTGAGAATCGGGCGAATGGTGGATTGGAAAATCAGCGTCCCCACCAGGAAAAGCATAGGGGTTGTAATGAAAATCGTCAGGTAGGGGTCCCAACCCGCCTTGGCGGTCAGGAAATAAGCAATATACATGCCAATCATCAAGAATTCACCGTGCGCGAAATTGATGATTTTCATCACGCCCCAAATCATGCTCAATCCAACTGAAATCAAGGCAAAGACACCCCCAATCAACAACCCTGTCACCAGGGCTTGCGCCAGGAGTTCATAAGAGAATATCATGCGGCCTCCACTGTCGAATGGTCGGCTGACTCAGAACCAAAAGGATGCCAGAGGCGCAGGACATCCCACGCCTCTGGTGGGTAATGCTCGAATTATTTGGTCAGCACAACTGGCTTGGCAGCATATTTGGCGGGCCAGACCGGGATCAATTCGCCGTTCTGCACCTGCACGATGAACAGCGGGGCATTCGGGTTTTGCCCACTCTCATCGAAGTAGATGTGATCTGTCGGCAGGATCATGTTGGGGCCAGAAGGCATATCGGTGGCGGCCAGCGCATCGCGCACGGCGTCGCGGTCGGTAGAAGCGGCGCGCTCGAGAGCGTCGGCGATCACCCAACCGGCCTGGTAAGCATAGGCGCCGTTGCCGGTGATGTCATCACCAAACTTTTCTCTATACGCATTGTTCAACACATCTGCGCCGGCAGCATACTTGGTGAATTCGATTTCGGTGAACCACCCTTCAGCCGTAGCGCCCAGTTGCTTGATGAACTCCGGATCTACGGTGCCGCCAGCAGCGTCCACGAAGGGGATGTTCATCATACCCAGCGCTTCGCGGGCGCGGGCGATCAACACCGAGTCGTTCAGATAGGTGACGGTCAAGACGGCATCCGGGTTGGCGGCCTTCACTTTCGAGACCTCGGTGGTCAGGTCGGCGGCGCTGGCCGAATATTTCACTTCCAGCACCATTTCCATACCGGCCTCTTCCAGGTATTGCTTCTGCCCGGCGGCGGTCGATTCGCCGAAGTCGGTGTCTTCATGCAACAAGGCTACCTTCTTGACCTCCAGGCCAGCCAGGTCTTTCAAGTCCTTCAAGAAAGAGACCTGGTCCTTGGCGTACCAACTGGCCTTGGGGCAAATGCGGAAGGTGTATTTGAAACCGCGCTCGGTGATTTTGTCCGAAACGGCCATGCTGACCAGGAAGGGCGTCGAGAGGCGTTCCGCTTCCTGCGTGGCGGGGGTGGTGACGCCCGACTGGTAGGCACCGATGATGGCAACCACGTTTTCCTGCTGCACCAGGCGGGTCACCTCGCTGATGCCGACCTCGGGCTTGCCCTGCGTGTCGCCCCACACGATCTCGATCTTTGCGCCGCCCATAGACTTGATGCCGCCAGCAGCATTGATCTGGTCAATCGCCAGTTGCAAGCCGTTGACGTTTTCCTGCCCCAGTTTGGCCAGGTCGCCGGTGGTCGGGTACAGGCCACCAATTTTAATGACAGCGGCAGGCGCTTCTGTCGCAGCCGGGCCGCACGCCGACAACACGATGGACATGACGGCCAGCAAAACAGCGACGATGGTGATTAAGTTGCGTTTCATTTCTTTCTTCCTCCATTTGGACATCCACTAAATGAGATAGGTTAAGGGAAATACAGGAATGAACAGTCGCCTTATAGGAAACACCTCCTTTCCAAACTACAGAGTTGCGGCTTGCAAAGACAACATATCGGCAAAATGCTTGCGCAGGGACTCGTTCTCGCGCAGCGCTTGTAATGCAATTTGAGCGTGGCCCGGCAAATAGCCGTTCCCAATCAGCATTTCGACTGGCTTGCCAGCGCCCTCCGCGCCCAGGGCTGCGCGGCTGAAATCGGTTGCCATGCCGAAGAAGATAATTTTACCCTCATCCCGCGTAGCGAGGATGGTCGCCATTTCTGTGCCGGGCAGATTGGCGCAATTGAAGGCGACATCTGCCAGCCGGCCGCCGGTCACTTGCTCCACCTGCCGCATCACTTCCAAGCCGTCGCTTGCATCCGCTATCACGAGGTTGTCTGCCAGCCCCAGCCGCAGCGCCGCCCCCCCGCGTGCCTCATCCTTTTCCACCAGGATGACCTGCCCTGTCACGCCGGCCCGCTTCTTGGCTTCGTGCAGGCACAACAGGCCGGCCTTGCCGCCGCCCACCACCAGCACCCGCTGCCCGGCATGGACGTAACGCGCCGCATAGGCCGGCGCCCCGGCCACGTCCAGCGCCATCAATGCCAGTTCGGCCGGCAGGTCGTCGGGCAGTTTGGCCCACAGCCCCGATTCAAAAAGGATAGCATAACCTTCTACCTCCACCTGGCCAAGGGATAGGTTGACTTTGCCAACCGAGTCCAGCCGCAGGGGGGTGAGCGCCAGCGAGACCATGCTCACGAGCGGGTCGCCGGGCTGCAGGTCAACGCTCAGGGCAGGACCCACAAAATCAACGGTAGCCAGCAGAACGCCGCCCGAACCGGTCAGCGGGTCTTGGAATTTTCCTTGTCGCTGGACGATGTCCATCACCGTCGCGGCAAAGCGTTCCCGGTCGCCCCCGGCTTCCTGCCAGAGACGGGTAAAACTGGTGGAAGTGATGTGCAGCGCGTGAACACGCAAGCCGATCTCGTTATCGAAAGGCGGCGTCTGATTGTCCAGGCGCTGGGCGGCCTTGGGCAGGGCGCCTTGCGGTTCCAACACGCGATGCGCGCCGAAACGGTCGCCCAGATTCATGACTTGCCTCCGTCGCCCAAATGCAAGATGCGCCGCGCTTCTTGCGGGGTGGCCGGCGAGCGTCCCAGTTCGTTAGCCAGACGCACCGCGCGCGCCACCAGCGGCGCATTGCCTTCGGTCAGCACGCCGCGTCGGTAGTAGATGTTGTCTTCCAGGCCAACGCGCACATGCCCGCCCAGCAGGATGGCAACCGTGGTCAGGGGCAACTGCGCCGCGCCAATGCCGCTGGCGGTCCAGGTACAGCCGGGGGGCAGGCTCTCAACCATGTGCAGCAGGTTCTTGATCGTACCGGCCGCCCCACCCGGCACGCCCAGGACGAGATTGAAATGCAAAGGCTCGCTGAGCAACCCTTCTTTCAGCAGGCGCAGGGCAGACGGAATCATGCCGGTATCGTAGACTTCCAATTCCGGGCGGATGCCTCGTTCTTGCATGGCGCGCGCAAACTCCCGCACCATCGGCATGGGGTTGGAGAAGACCTCCTCGCCAAAATTGAGCGTTCCGGTGTTCAGGCTGGCCATATCCGGCTGGAGGGCCAACGGCTGTAAGCGTTCTTCGGCGCTCATCCACACCGCGCCGCCGGTAGATACCTGGATGATAAGTTCCGGCGCGCGATCACGGATGGCTTCGATGATTCTGCGATAATCTTCGAGGGCCTGGCTGGGAACGCCGTTCCGGTCGCGCGCATGGATGTGTACCATGGCCGCACCAGCCTCATAGACGGCGCGGGCTTCGGCGGCGATCTCTTCGGGCGTGAGCGGCAGGTAGGGGGTGTTTTCGCGGGTCAGTTCTGCGCCCAGCAAGGCGGCGGTGATGATGACAGGCTCTGGCATTACCTCTCCTTTCGGCGTTGTTTTTCGAGCGGCACTACGCAGGTACCTTCGGCGCGCGCTACCAATTGGGGCGTTTCGAGCACGTCAGCAGCCGAGTCGTTTTCGGGCGTGGGCGCAGGTTGAATAATGCGATGGGCTTCGAAGCGCATTTGGCGCGAGGTGCGCCCGGCGCTGAGCAGTTCCCCCGTAACCTCCAGGAAATCCCCGGCGTGCACAGGCGCGAGGAATTCCACGTTCTGGTAAGCGCGGAACAGGCCTTCGTCGCCGTCGTGACGGATGCACAGTTCGGTGGCAGCGTCGCCAAAGAGCGCCATCAAACGCGCCCCATCCACCAGGCCGCCGGCGTAATGGACGTCATGTTCCGAGATGCGTAAGCGCAACTTGACCGTGAGCAAAGGCCGAGTCATTGCCTGCTTGTTCCTTATCTGTTTTTGAAAATGTTTTTTACAGCATCATCTCAACAAATGGGGGGCGGCGCGCTGCATGTGCCCAAAGCGCTCCGCTTCCTCCCTTTTAGAAAAGATATCGTTTATGTCATACGTGAATAGAACAACCCTAGGCACAAGTAACAGTTACGCTTGCTCTAGGTGGCAACAGATTGTTGAATTGATAGATTATCGTACTCCAACAAAAGATGTATGTACATCCCCAAAATGCGCGAATTTCAAGCCTGTTTTTCATACAAAGTATATGAAAAACCTGAGGCCTGGTTAAAATATTGGAGGGGCTACCGAGAATCACAGTTCAAGTGGAACAAAGACGCCGCCTAACAGCACACCCTGTTCGCTCCACAAACTACTAGCAGGTGCAGGTTTGCCCCCAGGCGGCTGAGCAGGCCGTCGAAGGTGCTGCCGTACAAGTTGCTAAAGGTAATCATGCATGGAGCGAGGCGAAGATGAGCAACAGTTGGGCGGCCCAGTAGCGCAGGTTGCGAATCAACCAGCCGTAGGGGACGTGATACGTAATCCGCTGCACCGAGAGGGCGGCTTCTTGCGGGTTGGTGACGTAGTAGAACATCTCCAGGATGCCGGTCACGAGCAGGACGAGCATCAGGAAGACGGCCGTCCCGCCCGCGCCGAGGGTGTGACGCCAGCGCGCCTGTTCGGCGGGGTGGTGGGCGGGTGGAGGTGGTGGAAGAAGTTGGGGCGCATTTTTGGGGGAGTCGTCGGTCGTTGGTGAGTAATGGATAGTGGTTTGCTACATCTTCTAGGCTGTAACTCCAAGCACCAGTACAGGGATATCAATATCAGCGACTCCACGATGTTCTAAATCCCAGACGAATTGTTCGAAATATGCCTCCACTGCAAAAACGAGAGGACAAATTTTATCCGAATACCTTCCTCAAAATGGCGAAACTTTAATAAATGCAGCCAGCCTATCCTGAAGAAGTAGC
>JBBITF010000028.1:0-35358 GCA_037440925.1 Chloroflexota bacterium | reverse complement strand
AAACTTACATCGTAATTTTAGAGAATACGCCCTGCCCTCAAGATGTGGGCAATCATCAGAGCGGTGCCGCTAAATTGAATCGGGACTCAACAGTATCAAGCCTCAGTGATATACTCCGTCCATGTCCCACTACTCCACACGTTACCTTGTCCTGCTGGTCGGCCTGTTGATGCTGGTCTCGATCATCAATGTGGCCGACAAGGAACTCTTGGCGCCCGTAGCCGACGCCGTGCGCGCCGACCTGGGCATGAACGATACCCAACTGGGCGCCGTCCGTTCGTCCGTGTTCCTGGCGGCGCTCCTGGGGCAACTCTTCTGGGGGCCGCTCTCCGACCGCTGGGTGCGCAAGTACATCATTGTCATCGGCACGGTGATTTGGAGCAGTATCACCTGGATGACCGCCTTCGTGGTCACTTTCCCCCAACTTTTGCTGGCCCGCGCCAGCATGAGTTTCGCCGAGGGATGCTTCAACCCGTCTGCGTATGCGCTGGTGACGGACGCGGTCCCAAAGCGGCGTCACGGTTTGACGCTGGGATTGATGAGCCTGACGTATCCGGTCGGGACGGCGGCCGCCCTGGTGGTTGCCAGCCTGATCGGGACCGACCGCTGGCGGCAACCTTTCCTGATCTACGGGGTGATCGGCATTTTATTGGGATTGCTCGTCTTGTGGCTGGTGCGCGAGCCCAAACGCGGCGCGACCGAGGAAGCCGTGACCCAATCCCAGGGAGAATACACGGGACGCTTCAATTTCAAAGAATTTCGCCGCATCATGACCACCCCCAGCCTGCTCCTGGCCTTCGGGTTGGATACCTGCCAGGCCTCCGTCAACTGGAGTTTTGCCTTCTGGGCGCCGCTTTACCTGATCCGTTATCATATCGCCCCCGACGCCGAGTCGGCTGCGCTGGCCTTGCTGCCCGCCATCCTGGGATTTGTGCTTGGCGCATTACTTGGCGGCTGGCTGATTGATCGCCTGCGCCGTAAGACCGATCGCGCCCCGGTCTGGGTGGCGCTGACCGCGATGAGCGGCGGTTTGGCAATCGCATTCCTCCTGTTCAATGTGTTCGACCTGACAGCCCTGATGACAACGGCCTTCTTCATGGGCCTGGTTGCCTACATGGTCATGCCAGCCGTCAGCATCATCCAGTTCAGCGTGGTGCCGCCGGAGACCAAGGCCACGACCATCTCGGCCAGCAATGTCATCTTGAACCTGGTCATCTCGGCGCTGTCGCTGCTGATCGGCCTGGTCAGCGACGCAGCCGAGTTGCGCCTGGCGTTTGGCGGCGCTGTGATTTTGATGTTCTTCCTGGGAATCATTGTGTGCCTGTTCTTGTTGAGGACGTTCCGCAAGGATGCAGCCCGTCAACAAGCGACGGTTTTATCGCGCGTGGAATTAATGTAAACCGGCTCAAATGCTGGCTCACCACTAAGGCACGAAGGACACGGAGATTTTTGGGGAACTCACAAATATCGTAACTGCCTACCTCTAACATCGGTTTGGTTTTTGGGTGAGAAAACCATCCACGAATAAACCACAAATGCCCCACGAATTCACGAATAACGTTCCATTCGAGCATTCGTGGCCCTATTCGTGGATGGTTTCTCTACTTTGAAAGGCAAATTTGCGCTGGAGGGTAGGCAGTTACCTTTGTGCTCTCTGTGCCTTCGTGGTGAACGCACTAAACCCTCTCAATGATCGTCGCCGTCGCCTGGCCGTGACCCGCGCACATGGTCTGTAAGCCATACCTGGCCTCCCGCCGCTGCAACTCATAGACCAGTTTGGTCATCAGGATGGCCCCGGTGGCGCCGACCGGGTGACCGTGCGCAATAGCGCCGCCGTTGGGGTTGACTTTCGCCATGTCGGGCTGGAATTCCCTGGCCCAGGCCAGGGCCACGCTGGCGAAGGCCTCGTTCACTTCGATTACATCTATCTCATCCAACGACAGCCCGGATTTTTCCAGCGCCATGTGCGTAGCCGGGATGACGCCGTCCAGCATCAAGACCGGGTCGGTGCCGACCACGATGCGCGTAACAATGCGCGCCAGCGGCGTTAGATTGTAACGCCCAACCGCGGCCGGGGAGGCCAGTACCAGCGCGGCAGCGCCATCGCTGATCTGGCTGGCGTTGGCGGCCGTCACCACGCCGTCAGCCTTGAAAACGGTCTTCAACGAGCGCATCTTCTCCCGGTCCGGCGGAAAGCGTACCCCCTGGTCAACCTTGAACGTCTCCCCATTGGGCAACTTGACCGGCATGATCTGCGAGTCGAAATAGCCCTGCTGGATGGCTTGCCCGGCGCGCATGTGACTCTCATAAGCAAAGTCGTCCAATTCCTCGCGCGTCAGGTTCCATTTTTCGGCCATCATCTCGGCGCTGACGCCCTGGTGAACCAGGTTGTAGGGGAAGTCCTTCGGCCACTCGGCGGGATAATCCGCCCCAATCGGCTGATGCGACATCATCTCGATACCCCCTGCCAGCGCCAGGTGCATGTCACCTGCCAGGATGGCCTGCGCGCCAAAGTGGATGGCGCTCTGGCTAGAACTGCACATCCGATTCATCGTGATGGCCGGCACCTGGACCGGAAAACCAGCCTTGAGCGCCGCCAGCCGCGCCATGTTTGCGCCCTGGTCGCCGACCGGCGTAACACAGCCCCACAGCACGTCCTCGATGCGCTCCATCCCGATTCCGGCGCGCCGCACCGCCTCCCGCATGACCATAGCGGCCAGGTCCACTGGCAGGAATTCGTACAACGCCCCGCCCGGCTTTCCCACTCCCATTGCCGTGCGCACAGCAGATACGATGAAAACGTCTCTCTCTTCCATTGGTGCCCTCCCGGTTACCACGAAGACGTAAAGACACAAAGTCGCCAACTTTTATTTTTCGTGTCTTCGCGGCATGGTGACTTTGTGGTTATGACGATGCAATCTTATGATCTTCTAAATGACCGACGACATCCGCCGCCAACCAATCGTAAATTTCCTGATTCTCCAGCGCATTTTCAGGCAAGTCGGCCACGAGGTCGAGCATCGCGGCGCGTACATTTTCGTAATGCGCCAACAAGTCTTCCTCGCGCCAGGAACGGTATTTTGCTACCAGTTCGCGGTTGAATTCATCCGTGTCGCGCCCCTCCCAGGTGTAGTCAGGTTGGTCGAGGATGCCGTTGATGACCTTTATCCCCTCTTCCCACCAGCCAATGATGTGCGCCAACAAATCATGCAGGCTCTCGAAGCCTTGCTTTTTCAAAAAAGCGGCTTGTTCTTCAGGGGTTAACTGTCGAAAACGGAGGACGTAATTGGCCCAGCCCTCTTCCAACGTTTGGATAATTTGATTTAGCGTGATTCGTGGCATACCTCACCATCCTGTGACCATGTTGATGAAATCTGCCAGCAGGCCGTAGGCGGTCGTGTCCGGACCCGGATTTGCTTCCGTTATGGACAACTCGCCCAGCACGTCAGTTTTGAACTGAATGATGGAGGTCGAACCCTCGATGTTGTAGAAGGGAGAATCGGCCGGCACAAGTTCCGGGGCTACCCGTGCGCGGATGGATTCTGCCTGCCGCTCGGCAGAGCAAATCAATTTGTAACGCATTGCATGACTTTTTGCGCGCGCAATCATCTCAGGGGTGATGCCACGAATGCCCTCGCGTTCGACTTGCTGGGGCGTGAACTGTGTACCCATCAGCGCTGTGATCAAGGCAGCCACCTTGATTGCTGCATCCCAGCCGTCCACATCGGCGGAGGGATCAGTCTCCGCCAGGCCAATTTGCTGAGCATAGGCCACTGCCTGCTCGAAGGATTGCCCCTCTTCCATGCGCGTCAGGATAAGATTGGTCGTGGAGTTTAGCACGCCTTTGAATGCCAACAATTGAGCCGCCGGCAAGGAGCCGCGAAACAAGGAAAAGATGGGCGCGCCGTCCATCACCGTCGATTCATAATAGAACTTGCGGCCTTTGGAACGTCCCAAATCCAACAGTTCCCGATAGGCGTAAACGACCGTGCCTTTATTGGCGGTAGCGACATGCATTCCCTGTTCCAGGGCGGCGCGGCAGTGTGCCACCGCCGGCTGACCATCTACGTGATTGACGGGCGTGTTCTCGAAGAGTACGTCTGCGCCGCATTTTTGGATGAACTCGAACGCATCCTTGAGCGGCGCTTTGCTAAGCAAGTCGAGCGAGCGCCCGGTGCGCAGGGCGTGAAGCGTGGTCGTGAGATCAAGACCGGCGGGATCAATTGCCATGCCGTGATTGCGTGTAGCAATGCCGGTAATCGTATAGGTAATGCTATAACGCTGTTTCAACTCATTCGTTTTTCGCTCGAGCAATTGCGCCAGCGCGCGTCCAACGTTGCCAAAGCCGAGGAAAGCAAGTTTGTAGTGGTTCATAGGAATTCTCCTCTCATATCAATTGTAGCGCAAATTAACAGGTATATCCTGACGTTGACCACCTCCGCTATTCCTTCTCAACCACCCAAAAATGAGACAGGCCCAACACCTTCAACGGCGTCCTTTCCAGGAACTGCAACGTTGCACGCAGGACCTTGCCGGCCGCGCCAAAGCGGGCAATCAAATTATCGTATGCGCCAAAAATGACCGTGCGTTCTACAAAACGCACCGGCAGTCCCTTGAAGAGCCGTTCCAGGTCTCGCTGCGTATAGATGCGGACATGCGGCGCTAGGCGATTGCGCCAGGCACGCGGCAGGTAATTGACAAAAGGCTGATTGCCAAAATGATACCGACCACGCCAGAATATCCCATGCGTCTCGAAAGGATAACCGCGATTGGGAACGAACAACACCAATCTGCCTGCCGGCCGGAGAACGCGCACCATCTCGCGCACCGCTTGGGCATCATCCTGGACGTGTTCCAGCACCTCGTGGCTCAGAATCAGGTCGAACGTCGCAGAAGGAAGCGGAAGCGCCTCTCCGGCGGCGTTGATTACTTTAGGGAAGCGAGAAGCGGCCTGCACCGCACGCTCGAAGTCGTACTCCAAACCGGTCACATCCGAGCCTTGCCTTGCCAGCCGCTCAAGATACATCCCCACGCCGCAGCCGTTCTCCAACACCCGTCCGCTCAGGCGTGCGCCCGCCGCGCGCCGGATCATCTCGAAGCGGCGCTGCTGACCCGCGCGCCAAACATAAGAGGGTTCGCCGCGCAGGGCGGCTTTGTCCATATCCCTGGAGGGGGTAGCGCGCCCAACCGATGGGGCGGCAGTCCCCAAAGGGGATGCTACTGGACTGTCACTTGAACGGGTAATTTCCTTATCACTTTGGCGCGCATACTTTGAATTTGTCATAGAGGGTATTATACTGTGTCGTAATACGACTCTAACAGAATTTACCGTGGAAATCCTCGAACGCCTGCGTGTTTTCCCCCTTTCCTGGCTCTCCCTGGCCTTTTTGAGCGGCGTGCTGCTGGCTGCTCAGGTCACGCTCTCGGCCTGGCAGTGGCTGGGGGCGGCTGGTTTGTGCTTGCTGGCTGCCCTCCTCAAGCAACTCTTTTTTAGCCGTTTGGCCTTTCTCAAGGTTTCCCCCTCCAGCCTCTTGCTGGTGTTCGTTTCGCTGACGTCCTTCTTCCTGGGGGCCGCTCGTTACCAGGCCGGTCAGCCTGCAATAGACCCCTTCCACATTGCCTGGTACAACGACCGCGCCTACGAGGTGTTGGTCACAGGCACACTGGTCGAACCGCCCGATTACCGCGACACATACACAAACCTGCGCCTGCGGGCCGAAGCCATAGATACCGGCTCCGGCGATTTGCCTGTGGACGGCTTGGTGCTGGCGCGCGTTTGGCCAAACGAAACCTATCAATACGGCGAGCGCGTTCGCCTCCGTGGGCAATTGCTCACCCCTCCTGAAAACGAGGACTTCTCCTACCGTGATTACCTGGCCGGGCAGGGCATCCACGCCTACATGACCAAGGCCGAGGTCACACGTCTGCCAAGTGCCATAAAGTGGTACGGTACGGCCGGCAACCCTATCCGGCATTGGCTATATGCCCTCAAAGAGCGGGCGCTCGACAACATCTATATCCTTTTCTCCGACCCCGAGGCCTCCCTGCTGGCTGGCATCTTGCTGGGTGTTGATACCGGGCTGCCCAAAGACCTGCAACAGGCCTTCAAAGACACTGGCACGGCGCACATCATTGCCATCTCTGGCTTCAACATCGCCATCATCGCCGGGTCGTTCTTTGCGCTTTTCAGCCGCGTCTTCGGCCAGGTGCGCGGCTCTCTCTTTGCCATTCTGGGAATTGCTTTTTACACCTTCCTGGTTGGCGCAGATGCGGCGGTAGTGAGGGCCGCCATCATGGGCTCGCTCTCTCTGATGGCTCGCCTGTTTGGACGCCGCAACGATGGCTTGAATGCCCTGCTCGCCTCAGCCGCATTGATGACATTGGCCAACCCACATACGCCCTGGGATGTGGGCTTTCAACTTTCGTTCTTCGCCACGCTGGGTCTCATTTTGTACGCCGAGCCATTCCAGGCCTGGGCAGAGCGCTTCATTACGCGCTACCTTGAGCGCGGCAAGGCGCAAAAAGTCGCCGCCCTGCTTTCCGAATACGTCCTATTGACCCTCGCGGCGCAGTTGACCACCCTGCCCATCATGGCCTGGCACTTCAAGCGCATCTCGCTGGTTTCACTCATCGCCAACCCCTTTATTCTGCCGGTTCAGCCGGCGGTCATGATTCTGGGCGGCATCGTCGTATTGCTCAGCCTGATGTGGCTGCCGTTAGGCCAAATGGCTGCGCTTGCAGCCTGGCCATTCATAGCCTACACCATCCGCCTGGTGGAACTGTTCGACCGCCTGCCGCATGGCGTCATCGTATTAGGGAACTTCTCCTTCTGGCTCGCCGCCCTGTTCTATCTCGCGCTTCTCACCTGGACCCTTGCCGGCTCCCGCTTAAGAGAGTTTCTCTCCAATCGAGAATTGAACCTGCCCCCCTTATCGTCCGTGACGGTGGCCTCTGCCTTAGCGGCGCTGGTCATCTTGACCTGGCGCGCCGCCCTCACTGCGCCCGACGGTCGTCTGCATCTCACCTTGCTAGATGTTGGCTCTGCCGATGCCATCCTGATCCAAACTCCCGGCGGGCGTTACATCTTGGTCAATGGAGGCCCCAGCGCCTCGCTGCTCTCCGATGGGTTGGGCCGCCGCCTGCCGCCGCTTGGACGCCGACTCGACTGGCTGGTAGTGGCTTCCACGCAAGAAAATCAGGTCTCTGGCTTGCCGCGCGTCATGCAGCGCATCCCGCCCAAAAATGTGCTGTGGGCGGGCAATGTGGAGGCTTCTTATGCTGCCCGCACGTTGAACGCCTGGTTGACCGAGCAAAGCATCCCGCTTACCCGCGCCAAGACGGGCATGGAGCTCGATCTTGGGCAGGGCGCCGTGCTGCGCGTGTTGAACGTAAACTCGCGCGGCGCCGTCTTGCTGCTGGAATGGGGCGCCTTTCGCGCCCTGCTGCCAATCGGCATCAATTTCGAGGCGTTGGAAGAACTCGACTATGGAAAAGCGATTGGCAAGACCTCCCTCCTCTTGCTTGGCGACTCTGGCTATGCGCCCATCAGTCCGCCCGAGTGGATTGCCAGCCTCAACCCGCAGGTCATCCTTCTCAGCGTGGCCGCCGGCGACAAAGACGGTTTGCCCCATCAAGCCCTCCTGGAAAGCATCGAAGACTATCCCTTGCTGCGCACCGACCGCAACGGTTGGATCGAAGTGACTACCGATGGAGAGCAGATGTGGGTGAGGGTCGAGGAGCAGGCACAAGGTCCGGCGCCGACCGCGCCGAAAGAGCAGGAAACCTTGCTCGGGCAGGGCGTCCACAAGGCTTACCGCCCGCAATTGCCGGGCAAATAAAATCCGGGCGCAGCGGATTCAATCTGAGGTTTGCTCCACAAAGGCAGGGGTGAGCATTACCAATTAGGGATTGAGAAACAACCTGTATTGTTCTTTAATGAGAAGAAAGGATCGGGAGGCTGCCATGAAACAACGTTTGTATGCGAGCATTGCAGGCTTTTCCATATTGTTGTTGGCAACGCTGGCTTGTAACTTACAGGCAGGCAATCCATCAGCGGCTTCAACCCCGGCCGAGCCAGGGAATGTACAACTCTCGATCATACAAACCCTGACGGCAGTTGCTATCGCGAACCCGCCGCAACAACCGCTTCTGGCCCTCACTACAACGGCGTCGTTGGCGCCCTCCCCCGTCCCCTCGCCAACTTCCACTTTGATCCTGGTCACGGTTTCCGCGGATACCAATTGTCGTTCTGGCCCTGGCAAGGTATACAATCACGTTGGCGCGTTACTGGCCGGCGAACAGACCGAAGTTGTTGGCTGGGACGGCGTGGGGGAATATTGGTACGTCAAGAACCCGGATCAACCGGGCGGCTTTTGTTGGCTGTGGGGACAGTACGCCACCGTGACCGGGGATTGGCAATCGCTGCCGCTGATTGCCCCGCCGTCCATGCCCATGCCAACGCTGACGCAAACACAACCCTCATTGTTACAACCAGTCTACATTACCGCTATCGCCACCGTAGTCTCTACCGCTCACATTACCATTGCCAACAATGGGTGTGCAGTGATTTGGTATGTTTACATCTCCCCTTCGACACAATCGGGCTGGGGCAGTGATTGGCTGGCCTCCAGCACAATTTCGGTGGGTGGAAATTTCACCTTTACAGTGACTCCAGGTACCTATGACATAAAAGCCGAGGATGGCATCCATAACGTGCTAAAAACCTGGTTAGGAACGGCTGTTCAAGGAGATATCACACTATCTTGTCCGTAATGGGCGCTATTGAAGTCTTGCCGCCAACGATTTCCTTGACGCTTTCCCCCTTCTCCCTTAAGATAAGCGCAGAGTTAGAACATTAATTCGCCCTCGTCCCTCACCCAACCCCTCTCCCTTAGGGAGAGGGGCAAGGAGTGAGGTATGAACGGAGTCATTCATGGAACTCGGCCTGGTTCGCAAAATAGACATTGACCACGAGATGCAGCAGGCGTATCTCGACTACGCCATGTCGGTCATCGTGGCGCGCGCGCTGCCCGACGCCCGTGACGGCCTCAAACCCGTCCAGCGGCGCATCCTGTACGCCATGTACGACATGGGATTGCGCGCCGATTCAGCCTACAAAAAATCTGCTCGCATCGTGGGCGAGGTGCTGGGCAAATACCATCCGCACGGCGACCAGGCGGTGTACGAAGCCATGGCGCGCATGGCGCAGGATTTTTCCATGCGCACGCTGTTGGTGGATGGTCAGGGCAACTTTGGCTCCATAGATGGCGACCCGCCGGCGGCTATGCGTTACACCGAAGCCCGCCTGACTTTACCCGCCATGGACATGCTGGCCGACATCCACAAGAACACGGTAGATTTTGCCGCTAATTTCGACGACACGCTAAACGAGCCGACCGTGCTGCCGGCTGCCATCCCCAACCTGCTGGTCAACGGCGCGACCGGCATCGCCGTCGGCATGTCCACCTCCATCCCGCCGCATAACCTGGGCGAGGTGGTGGACGCCCTGGTCTACATGCTGGAACGCTGGGAGAAATTGGACGACATCTCGGTCGGGCAGTTGATGAACTTCGTGCAGGGACCAGATTTCCCCACCGGCGGGGTCATCGTCCAGCAGAAAGGCGAAGAGGGCATCGAAGCAGCCTACGGGTCCGGGCGCGGGCGCGTAACCATCCAGGCCAACGTCCACATCGAGGAAATGGAGCGCGGCAAGTCGCGCATCATCGTCACCGAACTGCCGTATATGGTCAACAAGGCCGGGCTGATCGAACGCATTGCCGAACTGGCGCGCGAGGGGCAAGTCGAGGGCCTGAGCGACCTGCGCGACGAATCCGACCGCCAGGGCATGCGCATTGTCATCGAACTGACCAAGAACGTAGAAGCCGAGAAGGTGCTGGCTGAATTGTACAAGCGTACGCCCATGCAGCAGACTTTCAGCATCATCCTGCTGGCGTTGGTGGATGGTGAACCCCGCTTATTGACCTTGAAACAAGCCCTGCGCGTCTATCTCGAACACCGGCTGACGGTCATCAAGCGGCGCGCGGAATTCGACCTGGACAAGGCTCGCCAGCGCGCGCACATCCTGGAAGGCTACCTGGTGGCGCTCAAAAACCTGGACGAGGTCATTAAACTCATCCGCGCCGCGCCAGACGTGGAAACTGCCCGCGCCAAACTGATGAAGCGCTTCAAACTGACGGAAATCCAGGCCAACGCCATCCTGGAGATGCAGTTGCGCCGCCTGGCTGCGCTGGAGCGCAAAAAAATCGAGACCGAGTACAAGGAGACGGTGGCTCTCATCAAGGAGTTGGAAGCGCTGCTCAAATCGCCCAAGAAGATGCGCGCTGTTGTCGCTGCAGAACTGGAAAAGGTCAAAGCCGCCTACGCCGACCGCCGCCGCACGCAAGTGGTCAGCCTGAAAAAACGCCAGGCCGCCAGGCCTCTGACTGCCAGCGATTTGCTGCCTGAGCAGGTTGTTTGGGTGGGCGTGACTGCTGAAGGGGTGATGGCGCGCACACGGGATGAAAAACCGCCGCGCCCTTCCGGCTCAGACGCGCCGCGCTGGCTGGTCAAAGTCTCCACCAAAGATACGCTCTACCTGGTGTCAGAAAGCGGCAAGGCGGCTGCGATCGCAGCCCATACGCTTCCCGAAGCCGAAAAATTGGGCGACGGCGCCCTCTGGCACAAACTATCTCCGCTGCGCGAGAGCGACTCGCTGGCTGCGGTCTTTGCCTTGCCTGCTCAAAAATCGGCGCTGCCCGAGGAGACCTACGTATTGACCGTGACGCGGGGCGGCATGGTCAAGAAATCGCCGGTCAGCGAGTTGCCAGGCCCCTCTGCCCAACCGTTCACGCTGGTCAAGGTCAACGAAGGCGATTCGTTGCGCTGGGTGCTGCTGACCAATGGTCAACGAGAAATTCTGCTGGCGGCCTCCAGCGGTTACGTCATCCGCTTTGCCGAGGAGGAGGTGCGCCCTATGGGGTTGGTTGCAGCCGGTGTGAACGGCGTCAAGTTGGGCGTTGGCGAGGAAACGGTCGGCGCAGAGGTCATGCCTGAAAAAGGCGAAGTCTTTTTGATTGCTTCGGATGGAAAGGCCAAGCGGGTAGAGGCGCGCGAGTTTCCCAAACAGGGACGCTACGGGCGCGGCGTGATCGGTTGGGATCTGCCCAAGGGCGTCAAACTGGCTGGAATGGCCATCGGCAAACCGAATCAAGTTGCGACCATTCATTTGCTCAAGGCCGCCCCCAAGTCCACTCGCTTAGACGCCGCTCCGCTGCGCAAGCGCTCCGCCGTGCGCGGCGATGCGGTGGTAGAAGTGAAGCCCGGCGACGCGGCGCTGGCGATCACTCTAGGCTGGGAATTGGAACGGTATATTGCGTCTGGCGGGCAGAGGCCGCCCAAGAAGGGTGTTGCTCAAAAGAAATCCTAGCAAATCCTCGGCAGCATCTCGCCGGCCAGTATGTCTACCACGCGGGTAGCGCCGATGGCGGTCTTCATCAGCACGCGGGCGCGCGGTTCGGCCGTCACTTCGCCGATGATGGCGGCCTCTTTGCCGTAGCGTGTCTTTCGCATCGCCGTCAGCACGCGCTCGGCGTCTTTCTGGGCGACTATCGCCACGAGTTTGCCCTCGTTAGCGACGTAGAGCGGGTCGAACCCCAGCATTTCGCAGGCTGCGTTGACGGGCGGATGGATAGGGATGGACTGCTCGTTCAGCGTGATGCAGCAATTGGACTGTGCCGCGATTTCGTTGAGCGTGGTGGCCAGCCCACCGCGTGTCGGGTCGCGCAGCACGTGGACGTTTGGACTGGCGTCCAGCATAACTTCGATGAGACGGTTGAGCGGGGCGACGTCGCTTTGCACATCCGACGTGAATCCCAATTCGCCGCGCGCTCCCAGGACGGCAATCCCATGATCGCCGATCGCCCCCGACAAAATGACAGTGTCGCCTACCTGCGCGTTTGCCCCGCCGATGTGGATTCCCGCACGCCGCACGCCAACGCCGGTGGTGGTGATGTACAACCCATCGGCTTTGCCGCGCTCGACTACTTTGGTATCGCCTGCCACAACTTGCACGCCCGCTTCCTCAGCGGCCGCTTTCATCGAGTCCACCACACGCTGCAACGTCTCGATGGGCAGGCCTTCCTCGAGAATAAAGGCCGCTGTCAGGTAGAGCGGACGCGCTCCCAGCATGGCGACATCGTTGACCGTACCGCAGACTGCCAATTTGCCGATGTCTCCACCGGGGAAGAACAGCGGCCAAACCACATGTGAATCGGTGCTGATGGAAAGTTGCGCGCTGTCGAGTTCGAGCGGTGCGGCGTCGTCGCCTGTGCGCAAAATAGAATTGTCGAATGCGGCGAGAAACGTCTTCTGAATCAGGTCGTGCGACATCTTTCCGCCCGAACCGTGTCCGAGCACGATTTGCTCGTTGTGGGTGAGGGGGACAGGACAGATTGCGCCTTCGATGTTGAGGAATTCGTCAGTCATGTGGCCTCTGGGGAAGGTACACAAGTAGACACGTAGACACGTACACACACAACCTGTCTACCTGTGTACCTGTATACCTGTCTACTTATACTTATAATACGCCGCGCATGCGCCTTCCGATGACACCATCGTCGCGCCAAGCGGATGTTCGGGCGTGCATTCTTTTCCGAAGGCAGAGCAGTCGTGCGGTTTCTTCAAACCTTGCAAGATCTGTCCGGCAATGCACAGCGGCGATTCTTTCGTCTGGATGGTTTGCACATCGAAGCGCTTCTCGGCGTCGAAGTCGGCAAACTCGGAGCGGAGGCGCCAGCCGCTCATGGGGATTGTGCCGATGCCGCGCCAGGTGCGGTCGCAGTCCTCGAACACCTGGCGAATGGCGGCCTGGGCAGGTTTGTTGCCCTCGAAGGTGACCGAGCGTGGGTAGGCGTTTTCCACCGCTATCCGTCCCTCTTCTAACATGCGGACAGTGTAGAGAATCCCCTGGGCCATATCAAGCGGCTCGAAGCCCGTCACCGTCATTGGCACGCCGTATTGCTTGGATAGCGGCGGGTATTCCCAATAGCCCATGACCGTGCAGACATGACCTGCCAGCAAAAATCCCTGCACGCGGTTCGTGGGCGAGCCGAGGATGGCATGCATGGCGGGCGGCACGCGCACATGCGAAACGAGTATCGAATAATTTTTCAATCCAAGCGAGCGCGCCTTTAGCACGCTCATCACATTGGGCGGAGCGGTCGTCTCGAAGCCGATGGCAAAAAACACCACCTGCTTTTCGGGGTTTTGGAGCGCAATCTCCACCGCGTCTAGCGGCGAATAGACCACGCGCACATCCCCGCCTGCGGCGCGCACCGAAAACAGGTCGCGTTCCGAGCCGGGGACGCGCAGCATATCGCCGTAGGAGCAGAAAATCACATTGGGCAGCGAGGCGATAGCCAGGGCTTTGTCAATCAACTCAAGCGGCGTCACGCAGACGGGGCAGCCGGGGCCGTGAACCAACTCGATGGACGGAGGCAGGATCTGGTCCAGCCCGTAGCGGACGATGGAGTGCGTCTGCCCGCCGCAGATTTCCATGATGACCCACGGACGCGTCACGGTGCGCGCGATCTCGTCCACCACGCCGCGCACCAGTTTTGCATCGCGATATTCGGTGACGTATTTCATTTCGATTTACGATTGACGACTGACGATTGGATGTCGGGCGCGGGCCCAAGT
Source organism: Chloroflexota bacterium (assembly GCA_037440925.1). GTDB lineage: Bacteria > Chloroflexota > Anaerolineae > Anaerolineales > Villigracilaceae > JAABUE01. The sequence goes on along the minus strand of JBBITF010000028.1, from coordinate 21,663 downwards.
TCCGCTTCGAGGTCGGTCATCTGGCGCAGCAAATCCATTGTCTCCTGCGCCTCCTCTTCGCTCAACAGGTTGAGTGCAAAACCTACATGGACGATGCAGTAATCGCCGACCTTTGCCTCTGGCACGTACTCCAGGCAGGTCTCGCGCACCACGCCGCCAAAGTCCACACGTGCCATTTTCAAGCCGCCTTGCTCAAAAATTTCTGTGATTTTTCCTGGAACGCCTAAACACATGGTAGTCTCCTGGTTTTATAGCCGCATAGTCTGATAGTCTGATAGTCGCTGGTCGGATAGTTGCTAGTCGGATAGTCTGTGCGCGACGATGACGGCCTGACCGAGAGAGAGCCCGCCGTCGTTGGTCGGGACTTCGTGATGGATGTATATTTCGAACCCGGCTTCGTCTAAAAGGGATAAAACTCGTCTCAATAGGGTGATATTTTGCCACACTCCGCCCGAAAGCGCAACCTGGTTGACGCCGAACTGTTCCCGCGCTTCGAGGCAGGCGGCGCGGCAGACTTCCGCCAGACCGTTGTGGAAGCGCGCCGAAATTTTGGGGAGGGGGACTGCCGCCAATCGGTCTGCTATCAACGTCTCGACAGCGCCTCTTACCTGGACTTTGGCCTGGTCCCACACAAAGGGGTATGTCCCCGCCTCGGCCGGGTCCGCCAACGCCTCGAACTCGATGGCTGCCTGCGCCTCGTAGTTGACCGATTGCCGCACGCCCGCCAGCGCGGCAGCCGCGTCAAACAATCGCCCCAGGCTGGAGGTCTGCGGCGTATTGATTTTCTTTTCGAGTTGTGCGCGCAGCAAGGCTCGGTCTTCGGCGCAGAACTCAGCCACAGGCGCGAGGCGCTCGTCCCAGCCTAGCCCCAACGACCAGAGAAGCGCAAGCGCCGTCCGCGCCGGTTTCTTGATGGCTGCGTCGCCGCCGGGGAGCGGAAAATATTCCAGATGGCCAAGACGCTGATAGCCGCGATAATCTGCCAATAGAATTTCCCCGCCCCAAATCGCGCCGTCGTCGCCGTAGCCCGTTCCATCGAACGCCAGCCCGATGACGGGACGCGAGCCGTCCAGTCCATGCTCGGCCATGCAAGCGGCAATATGAGCGTGATGATGTTGAACTTTGAAGAGGCGTAGGTTTTGGCGTTGGGCGCGTTCCAGCGCGTAGCGCGTGGCGAGATAGTTGGGATGCAGATCGCAGGCAATCGCTTCAGGCTTCACGCGGAAGAGACGCTCGAAATGCTCGATGCCCTGCTCGAAAGATTTCAGCGTCTCGTAGTTTTCCATGTCCCCGATGTGGTGACTCAGGAAAGCGTAATTTTTATTCGTGATGCAAAACGTGTTCTTGAGTTCTGATCCTGTTGCCAGAAGTTGTGGAACTTCAAATGGAAGTTTGACAGGGAAGGGAGCATAGCCGCGCGAACGGCGGAGGGGATAGATGGTGCGATTACCTGTGTACGTGTGTACCTGTTTACCTGTGTGCTTTTTTACATGCGTACCTGCCGCCTCGAATACCCTTACAACCGAATCGTCACACCGAATATGAATGTCACGGTTATGAAAAAGAAAGGCATCCGCCAGCTGAGACAGGCGTTCCCGCGCTTCGTCGTTGCCGGTGGCGATGGGTTCTTCGGAGAGGTTGCCGCTGGTCATGACCAGGACGGTGGACGGTGGACGGTGGACGGTATTCTCACGGTCTACGGTCAACGGTCCACGGTCCAGAAGAAGATAATGCAGCGGGGTATATGGAAGCATCACTCCCAGCCAATCTTGTTTCGGCGCGACTTCGCGGGCGATGTTCGATTCGGGTCTGCGCCGCAGCAACACAATCGGCCGCGCAGCGGATTGGAGCAGTTCGCGTTCCGCATCGCTGACAAGGCAATGACGCTCGATGGTCTCCATGTCGGGCATCATCAACGCGAAGGGCTTGTCCACGCGCAATTTGCGGCGGCGGAGTTCCGTCACGGCGGCGGCGTTGGTCGCGTCGCAAGCGAGATGAAATCCGCCCAACCCTTTCACCGCGATAATTTTTCCCTCTGCCAAAAGTCGTCTCGCTTGCTCAATAGCGTCATCTCCTTCCCATGTAACGACTTTAGTCGTTGGGGGATGACTGAAGTCATCACTACTGAGGTCATTACTACGTGGAGGAAACTCCAGCCAGACATGAGGCCCACACACAGGACAGGCTACCGGCTGCGCATGGAACCTTCTGTCCAGCGGGTCTTTGTATTCGCGCTCGCAATCAGGGCAGAGCGGAAATGCCGCCATCGTCGTCTTGGGGCGGTCATAGGGAATGTCCTGGATGATGGTGAAGCGCGGGCCGCAGTTGGTGCAGTTGATGAAGGGGTAGCGGTAGCGTCGGTCGGAGGGATCGAAGAGTTCGCGCAGGCAGTCGTCGCAGATGGCCACGTCGGGAGAGATGGGCTGGAAGGCGGCGGGAATCGCCTCAGAGTGGATAATCTCGAAGGAACGGAAGCCGTTGGCGGGTCCGAAGGAAGCGGTCAGTTCGTCAATGCGGGCGAGAGGCGGGGCTTCGTCGCGCAGTCGCTTGAGGAAGTCGTCGAGACTCTCTCTGTCCCCATCCACTTCGATATCCACACCTGCGGAGGTGTTCTTCACCCAGCCTTTGAGTTCGAGCCGCGTTGCCAGGTTGTAAACGAACGGACGAAACCCCACCCCTTGCACAATACCCGTGATGTGAACTCGAAGACCCTGCATCATTTACGCTTTACGTTTTACGCCTTACGTTTTACGCTTTGAACAACCCACTCCACCCACGCCTCTATCCCCTCGCCCGTGCGGCAGGAAAGCGGAAAGGCGGTCAGGCCGGGGTTGAGCGCCTCCACGCCGCGCTGGAAGTAGTCCATGCGAAAATCAATGTAGGGAAGGAGGTCAATTTTGTTGATGATCAGCGCGTCTACGCCGCGATACATGCCGGGATATTTATAGGGCTTGTCGTCGCCTTCGGGGATGGAGGCCACCAGGACGGATTTGTGCGTGCCGAGTTGGAAGGAGGCGGGACAGACGAGGTTGCCAACGTTCTCGACAATGAGCAAGTCAAATTGCGTCAGGTCGAGTTGGTCGAGCGCGCCGTGCAACATGACCGCGTCGAGGTGGCATTCGCCGCCGGTGTTGATTTGGACAGATGCCAGGGCGCCGGCAGCCGCAGCGCGGTCGGCATCCAGCGAGGTGGCGATGTCACCATCTACCACGGCGACTCGCAAACGGTCAGCAAGACGCGCCAGGGTTTGTTCGATGAGCGAGGTCTTGCCTGCGCCGGGCGAGGCCATTAGGTTGATAGCGTACACGCCGGCCGCTTCCATTTTGGCGCGGTTTTGCTCTGCCAGGCGGTCGTTGGCGGAGAGGATTTTTTCGACTACGGGAATTCGTTGGGTCACGATGCGACTCCTTTGTGGTGTTGACTGCTATTTGATAAATACCCATTGATGATGCAAGGTAACTTTAGTTCGGGATGAGCAGAACCAGCCTCTCGAAGTTAGTCCTGTAAAACGTTTGGGACATTTCTTGCAATTTTCCTCAGATTATACCTGCTAACCCCCATGCTGTTTAGATAAGATTGCCCGTGTGCACTCGAAAGTTGTCAGCGGCGACGAGGAACATCCACAGATTGCGCAGATTACGCAGAAAAATTAGTAACTATTCAGCAGACCCTAACAGCCTGTCGGAGAAGACTTGAAAATTGCCCTATTGCTCCGTTGGATTGCCAAATCCAACGGTTTACAACGTAATTTTGCCCAGTTTGGCCTGGATTTGGCAATCCAGGCCAGCAAGGCAGTCATTTTTTCTTGTCTTCGACGAACTGCTAGCCCTGGCAGATGCCTGAATAGGTACGAAAAATCTGCGAGAATCTGTGTCATCTGCGGATGGTTTGACAACCTTTGCATGCACACGATTGCCCACCGACATAGAGGATTGCTCAAAAGAGAATGTGACTTATGTCACATTAAATTAAGTCATTTGTCATAATTGTATTTCGTAGCCGATGATATATACTACTTGTAATATTTCCATTTTTATCAACATTGTCTTGTTTGTGATTTTTTTCACACAAAAAGGAGGTATCCATGCAAGATCTCAGCATACAAGAAGAAGCCAGTCTCAAGGGCATTTCTCGCCGCGATTTCCTGAAATTCTGCTCGCTGATGGCTGGCGTGCTGGCGATTCCTGGCTCGTATCGTGACCGCATCGCCAGCGCCCTTGCTGCACCTAAGCGCACGCCGCTCATCTGGCTGGAATTTCAGGATTGCGCGGGGAACAGCGAGGCGTTCCTGCGCGCTTCTCGTCCTACGGCGGCCGAAGTGATTCTGGATATCCTGTCGGTGGATTATCATGAAACCATCATGGCGGCGGCCGGCAATCTGGCCGAGGAAGCCAAAGAGGCCACGATCAAAGCGGGGGGGTACCTGCTGGTGGTGGAAGGATCCATCCCGCTGGGAGAGGACGGCGCGTATTGCTGCGTTGCGGGGCGTTCAGCAAAAGATTTGCTGGAGGAGGCCGCGGCCGGAGCATTGGCGGTTGTCGCCATTGGATCGTGCGCTGCGTTTGGCGGGCTGCCCAATGCCAGTCCTAACCCGACTGGCGCTGTGGGGGTGATGGATCTCATCAAAGACAAGCCGGTTCTCAATCTGCCTGGCTGTCCGTGCAACCCGGTCAATTTAACCGCTACCGTCGTTCATTTCCTGACCTTTGGCGAATTGCCTGCCATGGACGATTTGCATCGCCCGCTGTTTGCCTATGGAGCGCGCATCCACGATAATTGTCCGCGCCGCGGGCACTTCGATGCCGGTGAGTTTGTGAAAGCCTGGGGAGACGAAGGACACCGCAAGGGGTGGTGTCTCTATAAGATGGGCTGTAAGGGCCCGGTCACTTTCCACAACTGCCCGGCGGTGGAATACAACGACGGCACCTCCTGGCCCATCAAAGCGGGTCACGGCTGTATCGCCTGCTCGGAACCCGGCTTCTGGGACCTGGGTCTTTATAACCAGGCTGACCTGACCGCCTACGGCTTCGCGCCGCCCACCACGTATGCACCGGTTCAACAGCCGACCGCGCAGATGGACCCGGTCAGCGCAGGATTAATTGGCGCAGCGGCGGGCATCGCCATTGGCGCCGCAGGGGTAGGCGCTTACCGCGCGCTTTCCAAGCCCGATGTGGAAGAATCAACCGAAAAGAAAGGGTGAAGCGATGTCACAACCCATTTCCCGCAGAGATTTTCTCAAGGCGGCAGGGTTGGCAGTGGGCTGGGCCCTGGCGGGAACGCATCCCGCCCGCGCGTTGGAAAAGGCCGAAGCAAATCCCAATGATTATATTGGGATGCTCTATGACGCCACCATTTGCGTCGGTTGTAACGCCTGCACCAATGCTTGCCGCGATTGGAACAAGACCCAAGACGAACCGGACGATCGTCAATTGTACGATGCGCCGCGCGAACTTTCTGCCCACACCTGGACGCTCATTCAGTTATACAAGGAGAGCGACCAGAATCACTCCTTTGTCAAACGCCAGTGTATGCACTGTGTAGATCCGGCCTGCGTGAGCGGCTGTCCGGTCCACGCTTTGCAGAAGGACGTCACCGGCGCGGTCACTTACGACCCCGAACGCTGTATCGGCTGCCGCTATTGCATGTATACCTGCCCGTTCCATGTGCCGCGCTTCGAGTGGGATAAAGCGCAAATGCCGGTAGTCGCCAAGTGTACCTTGTGCGTGGACCGCCTGCGCCAGGGGCTGGGACCCGCCTGCGCGGAACGCTGCCCGACCGGCGCGCTCATCTGGGGCAAGCGCGGCGACCTGCTGGCCGAAGCCAAGCGCCGCATCGCATCCGAACCCGGCCGTTATGTCAACCACATCTACGGCGAGAACGACGCCGGCGGCACGGGCGTGCTGTACCTTTCCGGCGTTCCCTTCGAGAACCTCGGCCTGGAAGACCTGGGCAGCGAGCCAATCCCGAATCTGAGCGAAGGCACGGCGAACGTTGTGCTGCCGACTGTGTTGATTGGCGGCCCGATTGCCCTGGCGCTGATTCGTTACGCCTCGAATAAAGGCGCATGGGAGGAAACATGGCCCGTTTAACCAAGTCCATTCGCCCGCTTCCGGCCGTTTTCTGGCCGTTGGCCGCCTTGACCCTGCTGGCGGTTGTCCTGTCCATCTACCGTCTGGTTGTGGGACTGGGCCCGGCCACCAATCTGGATGACCATTATCCCTGGGGCATCTGGATTACGATTGACCTGTTTCTGATTCCGGTGGCTGGCGCGGCCTTCACCATCGCGCTCATCAGTTACTTCTTCAAGCGCGAGCGTTACAACGCCGTCTTGCGTGCGGCGACCATTGCAGGTTTGATCTGGTATGGGGTGGTGGGCGTCCTGCTCTTTCTTGATATTGGGCGCTGGCCGCAGTTCTATAACATCTTCGTGCCAGGCTTCATCAACCTGCATTCCTTCCTCGAAGAGGTCAGTTTGAGCATCACGCTCTACACGGTCATCCTCATCCTGGAAGCCTTGCCGATTTTCCTGGAACGCTGGAAGATCGAAAAGCCCATCCGCTGGATCGAGAGCGGCATCTACGTCATCTCCGGCATTGGCATCCTCATCTCCAGCATTCACCAGTCCTCGCTCGGCTCGATGTTCCTCCTGATGAGCCACAAACTGCATCCGCTCTGGTGGACACCTGCGCTGCCGGTGCTGTTCTTCCTGCAAGCCGGCATTGCCGGACTGGGGACGACCGCCATTGCCGTTACGCTTCTTTGGAAAGCGATGGGAATGCCGCTCGACCGCGAACTCTTCCGCCGCCTCGGCCAGGCCATGGCCATCACCCTCCTTCTCTACGGGGCGGTGCGCCTGGGCGATTGGATGGGCGCGGGCGAAGTGCCGCTGCTCTTGCAGCCCGACGCGTTTGGTCTCGTCGCCTGGGTCGAGCTGATTCTCGGCTTGTTCATCCCGCTGGCAATTCTCATCTCTAAACTCGTCCGCCACAGCGCGGGACCGCTCTGGGCGGGCGTGTTTGCCCTGATGGGCATGTTCATCAACCGCCTGGTCATTTCATGGGTGGGTCTCTCGCAGCGCGGGCCGACGGTATATGTCCCTTCCTGGATTGAATGGGCCATTACCATCGGCGTCATCGCTGGCGGATTCCTGCTCTATGGCGTCATCGCCCGTTTCTTCAACCTGTTTGCGTTGCCTCATCAGGCTCGTTCTTAATCACGGAGGAAGTATGACACGCATTGCTATTGACCCCATCACCCGCATCGAAGGACACCTGCGCATCGAAGTCCAGGTGGATAACGGCGCCGTTTCGGATGCCTGGGCTTCCAGCACCATGTTTCGCGGCATCGAAATCATTTTGAAAGGACGCGACCCGCGCGAGGCCTGGGCCATTACTCAACGCGCCTGCGGCGTTTGCACTACTGTTCATGCCTTCGCTTCTGTGCGCGCCGTGGAAGACGCTTTGGGAATCCAAATCCCCGACAACGCCCGCATCCTGCGCAACCTCATCGAGGGCATCCAGTTTGTGCAGGATCACGTCATTCACTTCTATCACCTGCACGCACTGGACTGGGTAGACGTGGTCAGCGCGCTGGACGCCGACCCGGCGGCCACCTCCACGCTGGCGCAGTCTATTTCCGATTGGCCGAAATCGAGTACGAATTACTTCAAGGCCGTGAAGGATAAACTGGCGGCGTATGTGAGCAGCGGTCAACTCGGCCCGTTTGCCAACGCCTATTGGGGCCACCCCGCCTACAAGTTGCCGCCCGAAGCGAACCTGATGGCAGTGGCTCACTATCTCGAGGCCCTCGAATGGCAGCGGGATGTCATCCGCGCTCACGCGCTGCTCGGCGCCAAGAATCCCCACCTGCAAACCTATCTGGTGGGCGGCATGGCTACGCCGATTGACCCCTCCAGCCAGGCGGCCATCAACGCCGATACCATCGCCATGCTCAAGGGGCTGTTCCAGACCGCCGCCGATTTCGTTCACAAAGTCTATTTGCCCGACCTGCTGGCGATTGCCCCGTTCTATCTGGAGTGGGCGGGCATCGGCGCCGGCGTGGGCAACTACCTGGCTTACGGCGAATATCCCGACAAAGACGGCAACTTCTTCTTCCCACAAGGATATATCCTCGGCAAAGACCTGAGCAAAGTCTATCCGCTTGACCATAATAAGATTACCGAGCATGTGGCGCACTCGTGGTACGAGTATGATGACGAGAGCAAGGGCAAGCATCCCTGGGAGGGAGAAACCCGCCCCAAGTTCACCGGTCCGCAGCCGCCCTATGAGTTCCTCGAAACCGATCAAAAATACTCCTGGATGAAAGCGCCGCGCCTGAACGAAACGCCGATGGAGGTCGGCCCGCTGGCGCGTATGCTGGTGGCTTACGCCAGCGGACAGCCGCAGGTCAAGAAGACGGTGGATTACGTCCTCAAGACGCTGGGCGCCGGCCCCGAGGCGCTCTTCTCCACGCTTGGACGCACGGCGGCGCGCTGCATCGAGACGGTTGTGCTGGCCGATCAACTCGGCGCGTGGACCGACGAACTGGCGGCTAACATCAAAGGCGGCGACATCGCCATCCATGCCGGGGCCGAAGCGTGGGACCCGAAGAACTGGCCGGCCGAAGCCCAGGGTTGGGGTCACATCGAGGCGCCGCGCGGGGCGCTCGGTCACTGGATCAAAATCAAAGACCAAAAAATCTACAACTACCAGATGGTCGTTCCCAGCACGTGGAACTGCTCGCCGCGCGATATGAAGGGCCAACAAGGGCCCTATGAAGCCGCCCTGATGGGCACTCCCATTGCCGACGAGAAAAAGCCGCTCGAGGTACTGCGCACCATCCACTCGTTTGACCCGTGTATGGCCTGCGGCGTCCACCTGCTCGATGCCGAGGGCAACGAACTGACCGAAGTGCGCTTCGACCCGGCCGAGGGAATGAGCGCGCCCGTGCTGCGGATGGCGCCGGTGCGATAGATTGGAGAGGGGGATGGCCCTCACCCCCTCTCCCCAAGGGAGAGGGGGGTGAGCGTGCATGATGAACAAATCTTTACTCGATTTTCCGTCTTACCGAACCCTTGTCCTTGGCGTTGGCAACCTGCTGCTTTCGGATGAGGGTTTTGGCATTCACGTCATCCGGCGGCTGGTGGAACGATATGAAATTCCAAATGAGGTCCAAGTTCTGGATGGAGGAACCCTGGGCATGGACCTGTTGTATTATCTGGAGGGGGTGGAAAACCTGCTGTTGATTGACGCGGTGGAAGCGCGCCGCGAAGCCGGTACACTCATCCGTTTGAGCGGCGAGGAGGTGCCGGCCTTCCTTTCGCTGAAAGTTTCGCCGCATCAACTGGGTGTGCCAGACATGCTCGCCGCCGCCAGGCTGAAAGGCTCGTTTCCCAAGAACATCGTCCTGTGGGGCGTACAGCCGGCCAGTTTGGAAATTGGCATGGAGCTCTCGGAGACGGTCGCGCCGCTGGTGGATGTGGTGGTAGAAAATATCATGAGGGAATTACGCAACTGGGGGGTATCCAGGTAGTTACGCCTTTTTTGTTTACAGTCTGACAATGTCAGATTAAACATTTGTTCTGGTAAGTTTGCCCTCACTCCATCCCTCTCCCGGCGGGAGAGGGGGCAAACCACTTGAATTTTCGCATCATCCCCTCTCCCTTTGTAGGAGGGGTAGGGTGAGGGCCAATACTTACGCGAAAATGTGACATTGTCAAAATAGGATAAGGGGGCCGGCTCAACCAACTTAGGGTGAGGCAATCAACGATGCGTTTTCCAACAATTCAGCCAGGTTTTCGGCAATTACATCAGGAGCAGGACGCCACGCTTCGGCTTCTTCCCGACTGGTCACTCCGCTCAGCAGCAAAGCAGTTTTACAGCCCGCAGCCTGACCGCCTGCGATGTCGGTCTCGGGGCGATCGCCTACAACCAGCGTTTCCTGCGGCGCGATGCACATCCGCTTTAACGCCAGGTGGAACATGGAGGGAGAGGGCTTGCCGACCACAAAGGGACGGATATTGGTAGCCGCTTCCAATGCCGCCAGGGTGGCCCCTGCGCCGGGAATCAATCCTTGTGGGGTGGGGAAGGTACGGTCTGGATTGGTGCCATAGAAAGGGACACCCGAGCGGATATACAACGCAGCGCGGCGAAGTTTGGCATAGGTGAGGGTGCGGTCGAAGCCTACCACTACTGCAACAGGCAGCGTTTCTTCTTGGGAATCCGAAATTGGATCAAAACCAGCCGCTTGCAAGGCGCGCTGGATGCCGTTTTCTCCAATCACAAAGACGGTTCCCCTTTCAGGGAATTGTTCTGCCAGCACAGCGGCGGTTGCCAGAGAAGAAGTGATAATTTGATTTGCATCCAGGCTTACGCCAAAACGGGCTAACTTCTCCAAATACTCTGACACGGTTTTGGTAGCATTGTTGGTTGCGAGTGAAACTTTCAAACCGCGTCGAGCGATAGAAGCAAAAATAGCCTTCAAATCGCCGATAGGGGCCTCTTCGTGCCAGAGGACACCGTCCATGTCCAGAATGAGGGCTTTTATTGATGTAAGCGACATGAGATGATTATACCTTCTAAGAAGGCCGTCCTACGACTGTCCCTTTCCCCTGCATTTTCATAGCGCGGCCTCAGCCGCAACCAATTTTGGAGTCCGACAACTCCAGTTGTTTGGTATACCGAAGTCTGGAGACTTCGGACTCCAAACATCTTTGCGGTTGTGATCGTTTTTCAAGAGCAATTCTATAGGGCGGCTGGCTGTGCCGCAAACTTTAATTTGCGCGTTGCACCAATATTATTTATAGGGCCTCCGAAGTCTCAAGATTTTGGGCGAAATCGGGAGATTTCGCACTCCAGAAACTTTATCTAAGCATCCCATTGCGCGTTGCACAGGAACAAACTGAAGTTTGCAGTACGCCGAATCTTTGCAATTGTGATAGATTCTCAAGAGTAATACTAATCTTCATTAAGCTTGCCTTGCTCTAAAGAGGGGTAGAGGTCGGGCAGAATGTTCAAAAAGACCTGTATAACCTGAGGGTCGAAAGAGTTGCCGGCCTCCTTTTGTATGTATTCCAAGGCCTCTTGTTGCGACCAGGCTTTGCGATAGGGGCGGTCGCTGGTCAGGGCGTCCCACACGTCAGCGACAGCAAAGATGCGTGCTGCCAGCGGAATTTGCTCGCCTTGCAAGCCGCGCGGGTAGCCTGTGCCGTCCCATTTTTCGTGATGGCACCAGGGAATATCGAGGGCTGGATGCAGGTATTCGATGGGAGCAAGCATGTCATAGGCAAATTGCGGATGCTGGCGCATGAGCGCCCATTCTTCGGCGGTGAGCGGCCCTTCTTTGAATAAGATGCTATCAGGTATGCCCATCTTGCCAATGTCATGCAGCAGGGCGCCGCGGCGAATGTGGACCAAGTCAGCGGGGGAAACGTCCATGGCCTGAGCCAGTTTCAAGGTCAAATCAGTGACGCGCTGGGTGTGGCCTTCGGTTTCCTTGTCGCGCAAGTCTAGGGCGCGCGACCAGCCCTCGATCGTCTCATCATAGGCCAGGCTGAGTTCCAAATTGGCGCGCTGCAGATTTTCAAAGAGTTGACCGTTATCAATGGCAATGGCCGCTTGGCGCGCCAAACCCTCGAAGAAGTTCAATTGTTCCGCTGTGGGGGAGTAAGGAGTGCGATAGAAAATTTCCAGTGCGCCTTTTAATTGTCCTTTGACCACCAATGGGGCAATGACCTGTGAAACGAATCCTTCGGCTTTTATCAGTTCACGACGGCCAATAGACGGCTCCCGAGACAGGTCAGGGATGACGACGAGATGATGAGCAAGCAATTCACGCCTAAGTTCTCCTTGACCAAGATGTAAAGAAGAGCGCTTGTAGTGAAGGGAGCGAAAGCCGCGAGCGGCGGCGTATTCGAGCGCATACAAAATCGGATTCAACAACAAGACTCCGCCGGCATCTCCTCCCAAATGATGTAAGGTATGTTCAAGCAAGATGTTCAAAGAGACTCGCGGATCGAGGCTAGACGTGATAGCCTGGTCAATGATTTGCAACGATTGGAGTTGTTCCAGGCGGCGTTGCGTTTCCTGGTGCAGGCGAGCACGCTGAATGGAGTTGCCGGCCATATCGGCAATGGCGGTCAGAAGGCGTTTTTCCTCTTCGTTGAATTCATGTGCCTCGGCGTACCACAGGTGCATGACGCCGATGATGCGCGCTTCAGCCTTGAGCGGCAGGGAGATGCCGCCGGTGAGGTGCTGTAAGAATTCCCTCTCCTGCGGCAGCTTCCGATTGATTAGGTCGGCACGCCAGTCGGCAGTGATGTATATTTCGCCATGCTCGCCCACCCAGCCGGTGATGCCCTCTCCACGCGGATGGCGCAGGCCGGCTGTATTCGTCAGCCAGTGACCGTCGGAGGTCATCCACCCTTGTGAAACCCATGCACCGCTGGCTTCCTCCCACAGGTAAATGGAGCCGGCGGCGGCTTTGACGGCGCGGGAGGCGCGCTGAATGAAGAACGGCAGCATTTCTTCCACTGTACGCGCCTGGCGCAGCGCCGAGGAGATGGATTGTAGAATTTCCAGTTCTTGCAGGCGCGTTTGAATCTCCTCGAACAGACGGGCATTTTGAATGGCCAGTCCAATCTGATTGGCGATCATACGCATCAGGTCGAGTTCCTCTTCCTGATAGGCATGATTACGGTAACTTTGCAGTTCCAGCAGGCCAATGACATGATTTTTGACAACCATCGGCACGTAGGCGGCGGATTGCGGCTCATGTTCATTGCCAATTAGCAAACCTCCGCTCTGGCGTCTTTTTTCGACCAAGTCATTGACAATGATCGGCTCGGCTTCTAGCACTGCGCCAAGACGTCCTTCATGTGGCTGTTGAGGGTCGAGTACGAGTGGCGCAAGCAGGCTGGTATCCAGTTCCTGCCCATCGCTCAGCACAAAAGTCGCGCGGAGGGTGCGAGTCGTTTCATCGTAGAGACTGATACCGAAGTTGTCGCAATCTAGCAAACCGCGAACTTGCTCATAGGCTATGCGGTAGAGAGCGGGTAGGTCGAGGGTGACAGAAAGAGCGCGCCCCAAGGCATTGACGGCGGCAATCTGTTCGGCGCGGCGGCGGGTTTCTTCAAAAAGACGGACATTTTGGATGACGGCGGCAGCCTGGACGGCAAATAGGGAGAGCAAGCGTTCGTCTGCCTCGGTGAATTTGCGCTCGCTTTCGCCAGCCTCATGCACGACCAGCACGCCGACCAACCTGTCTTGATAGATGAGCGGCGCTTCCATCACAGCCCGGATGGGAATGCCATCGTATTTTGGCGAGCGTCCTTCCCAGCGCATATAGTTGTCAATGCGCATGACGCGGCGGCTTTGCGCCACTTTGCCTGCCAGCCCCTCTCCCAGGGTGAGTCGCGTGCCGATTGAGATAGTGCCATGGGGCGCCAGTTTGACTTCCAGCGTCTCGGAAAGCGGATCGTAGAGATATAGTCCTACACCGGTGGCGCCGAACAAACGCGAAATACTTTGGGTGATGGCTTGCAGCACTTCCTCCAGCGAGGTCTTCGCAGCCAGCGCTTGGGCGCTTTCGTACAAGGTTGCCAGTTCATCGGCGCGGCGGCGGGTCTCCTCAAACAGGCGGGCGTTTTCGATGATTAATGCAGCAGAAGAAGCAAAACTGGTCAGGTGATTCAGGTCTTCCTGGGTGAATGCCTCTTTTTGGGTGGAATCGAGCGAGAGGACGCCGATGACGCGCTCCTGAATGAGCAGCGGGACGGCAATCGCGCCGTGAATCTGGCGCGCTTCCTCGATTTCGCCGTCGTAGCGGATTTTAGGGTCGGCGCGGGCATCGGGGATGAGCAGCGGGCGGCGTTCGCGGGCGGCGTGGGCCGAATACCCCGAATCGCTGGCGAAGGTAAATTCTTTCAGGCGCGGATCACTGTAGCCGTTTAGGGCGCGGACGCGCAGGCGGCCATCGGTTTCAAGCAGCAGAATGGCGCCCTTTTCGGCGGCGGGGATGGCATGGCGGGCGGCTTCCAGCAGGCGTTCGAGCAACGGCTGAAGCTCGAGCGATTCGCCCAGCGCCTGGGCCAGCATGGCCTGCGCTTCCAGTTGGCGTTCGTGGTGTTTGCGTTGGGTGATGTCCACAATCGAGACCAGGACGCGCTCCAGGCGTTCTTCGTGGCCGGGGGCGGCGCTCCACCTGACGCTCACCTCCCGCCGCTCGCCGCTCAGCGTGTAGTTCACCCCTTCCCAGGTAAACGCGGCCACGCCCGAGGCGATTGAGACCAGTTCGCGGCGGAATTGCTCGCGGCCTTCCCCGCCCAAAATGGCGCTCAGGTTGGTGAGCAATTCTTCCTTGCTGGCGGCGCCGTACATGCGCAGGGTGGCGCGGTTGACATCCAGTACGCGCACCAGCGCGGCGCACTCGTCCACCACTTCGGGATGCGCGCGCAGGTAGGCGTCGAAGTCCTTCACGCCGCGCCGGCGCAGGGCTTCGAGGCGTTCCTTGACCTGCGAAAAATCCTCCTCCCAGAGCGAAACGGGCGAATCCTCGAACAGGCCGCGGTAGCGCGCTTCGCTGGCGCGCAGCGATTCCTCGGCTGCCCTTTGCGCCGTGATGTCGAGAATGGCGCCCACGTAGCCGCTGAGCCGGCCCTGTTCGTCCAGTTCGGGCATGGCCTGCCCCATCACCCAGCGGATGGAGCCGTCGGGGTGGACAAAGCGGTACTGGGCGGTCGAGATCTGAGCCTTTTCCACGGCGGCCTGCCAGCCGGCAGTCAGCGCCGGGCGGTCTTCGGGATGAACAGTCTCCAGCCAGCCGCTACCCAGGGCGGCCTCGGCGCTCAGCCCGGAAATTTCGCACCAGCGCGGGCTGACGTAGGTCGTCGCCCCCTGGACGTCGGTGCGGAAGATGCCGGCCGGAGAAACCTCCACTAGCGCAGCGTAGTGCCGTTCGCTTTCGAGCAGTTCACGCTCCCAGACTTTGCGCTGGGTGATGTCTTGCTTGACGGCAATGAAGTGGGCAATCTCGTCGTCCTCGCCCCTCACCGGCGTGATGGTCATCTCTTCGTCGTAGAGCGTGCCGTCTTTGCGGCGGTTGATGAGCGTGCCGCGCCAGACTTTCCCGGAGAGAATGGTATCCCACAGGTCTTTGTAGAAGCGCTGATCTTGTTTGCCCGATTTGAGCAGGTCGCGCGGGTTGCGGCCAAAAACTTCATCGGGGACTTGATAGCCGGTGAGGGCGGTGAAAGCCGGATTGGCCCATTCGATGAAGCCCTCGCGGTTGGCGATGACGATGGCGTTGGCCGAGGCCTCCAGGGCGGCGTTTTGTAGCAGCAACTGTGCTTCGGCTTGTTTGCGCTCGGTGACATCGCGCGCGTAGCCGCCCACGCCGATGCGCCCGCCGCCCAGCGGGACGGGGAATTTGCGGGTCTCGTAGAAGCGTCCGGCGACAACCTCGAGGCTGGTCACCGGACGGCCTTCTTCCAGCGCCTGGCGGTCGCTGCGGCGGCAGCCTTCGGCGGCCTGCGGCGGCATCAGTTCGAAGTCATCCCGGCCGACGATTTCTTCTATGGGGCGGCCCAAAAAGCGGGCGTTGGCCTGATTGCAGATGATGTACCGGAAATTCTCATCCTTGAGGAAGGCAATGTCCTCGCTGGCATCCAGGAAGGTACGGTACAGCGCCCGACTTTCTGCCAAAGCGCGGACGGCGGCGCGCTTTTCCACCGCCCGCCGCAGGATGACCAGCAATTGTTCCTGGTCGAACGGTTTTTGCAGGTAGGCGTATCCCCCGGCGTTGACGGCCTCAATGGCTGTCTCTTGCGAGGCGTGGCCGGTGAGCAGGATGCATTCGGTGTGCGGCGAAGCCTGTTTGATGCCCCGCAGCACCTCCAGGCCAGAGACATCTTCCAGCCGCAAGTCTATAATGGCGGCGTCGAAATCCTCCCCGGCGGCCCGACGCAGGGCATCGCGGCCGGTTTTGGCTTCCACCGGCTCGAAGCCTTTGACCCGCAAGATGTCACACAAAGTGAGCCGCAGGTTGGCGTCGTCGTCAACAACGAGGATTTTGTTCACGGCTTAATTTTACGATATATTTCAGGAGGTTCAACACCAAGGTCACGAAGGGGACACGAAGGGGCACAAAATAACTTCGTGAGCCTTGGAGTTACTTCGCTCCTTTGTGTTTCACCGGAACCGTTACAAGGCGGCGCGCTGCTCGGCCAGGGCGTGACGCAGGCGCTGCAACTGAAAGAGCGAAAGTTTTTCCAGTAAATCGGGGATGTGAAGCGGTTTATCCAGGCACTCGGCGGCGCTCATCTTCAGCTCGGTCTGTATATTTTCGACCATTTCGCGGCGGTAAGCGGTGATAAGCAGCACCGGCAGGGAGGGACAGCGGGCGCGAATTTCGCGCAGCAGGTCGAGGCCGGTGAGGCGGTTGAGTTTCATATCGAGCAGAATGACTTGCGCCTCGTCCAAAATGGTTTCAATGGCCGTATGGGGATCGCTGAATGGGCGGGCGGAGAAGCCGCGGCGGCGCAGAATGTCGCCCAGGGTGCGGCAGAATTCCGGGTCGTCGTCCACAATCACCACGCCGCGCTGCCGGGTCAGGGCGGCGAGAAATCTCAGCAGCAAGGCGATATTGATCGGCTTGTCCAGCACGCCGATGACGCCCTCCGCCAACCCCTGCTGGATGATCTCATCGGCGGCATAAGCGGTCATCAGAATCACCGGCAGGCCGGGCCGCTCGCGGCGCGCCTGGCGGTAGAATTCCACCCCGTCGGCGCCGGGCATGCGCACGTCGGTCAGCACGCAGTCGAACTCCTGCGCCGCAACCAGGTCCAGCGCCTGCTGCGCCGACCAGGCCTCGACGACCCGATAGCCGTTCAGCGCCAGGATGTCGCTCAGCGTGCGGGTCATGTGCGGATCGTCGTCCAGGACAAGAATACAAATTTTGGAATCCATCAGGTCTCCTTATAGACCGGTAAGAACAGCGTGAAGACGCTGCCCTCGCCCGGTTCGCTCTGGACCTCGATCCGGCCGCCGTTGGCCTCGGCCAGTTTCTGGCTGACGGCCAGCCCCAGCCCAATGCCTTTGGTCTTGGTGGTGAAGAGCGGTTCGAAAATTTTGTTCAGGTTTTCGGGCGGAATGCCGATGCCGGTATCCTGCACCTTAATCCCTATCATATCATCTTTCTGAACTTCCGCCGAAATGAATAAATGCCCTCCTTCTGGCATCGCCTCGCAGGCATTGTTCACCAGGTTGCCGAGAATCTGGACGACATGGCGGGGGTCGGCGCAGGCGGGCGGCAAATCGGCCGGCACGCTGACGGTCACGGTCACCTGCAGCGGGACGGGCGAATACGCCAGGGTTTGCTGCACGATCTCGGAAACGGAAACAGGCTGCCGGTCCAGGGATTTGATGCGGGTGAAATCGAGCAAGTCGGAGACGGTTTTATCCGCCGAACGGGTCTGTTTTTCGATGATGTCCAAATATTCGCGAACGGTCTGGTTGGCGTCGGGCTGCACCGCTCTGAGGAAATAAACCGCGTTGGCGATGACGCCCAGCGGATTGCGCAGTTCGTGGCCGATGCTGCCGGCCACCTGTCCCAGGGCGGCCAGCCGTTCCTGGCGGACGAGTTGTTCCTGGGCTTCCCGCAGTTGTTGGGTGCGTTCTGCCACCCGCTGCTCGAGTTCGGCGTACAGGCGGGCGTTCTGGATGGCGATGGACAGTTGGGCGGCAATCGTTTCCAGCGTGCGCTGGTCCTCGGCCGAGTAGGCCTCGGGGCGGGTCGTTTCGACGTTGATCACGCCGATGACTTTTTCCTGGGCAAAGAGAGGGACGCAGAGTTCGGAGCGAATCCCGTCGCGAATGCCGTAATAACGCGGGTCCTGGGTGACATCGCCAACGCGCAGGCTCTGACCTTGCTCTGTCACCCAGCCGGTGATTCCCAAGCCGAGGCGCGGTCGGCGCGAGCGCACGTAGGCTTTGTCCTTTTCCAGGAATTGCGGGTCGTCCAGCCGGCCGCTCAGGGCAAAGGGAATCAATTCTCCGCTGGCTTCATCCAGCAGCAGAACGGCGGCGTACTCGTAGCCCAAGACGGATTCAAGAAGGTTGATACAGGTCTGCGACAGTTCTTCGAGCGAGATCAGGCGCTGCAACTGCCGGGCGGATTGGTACACGGCCGTCAGTTCCTGGTAACGTTTCTGCAGGGCGTCTTTCGCCCGCTTTTGCTCGCTGATGTCATGCACCACGGCCATCATGGCCGAGCGCCCGCCGTAGGAGATGACGCTGACGTTCACGTCCACATCCACCAGCGAGCCGTCCTTGCGGCGGTGCTGCCGCTCGCCGATTCGAACCTGTTTTTCGGCGCGGATGCGCTTTTCGTAGCCTTCCACGCTGGCGCGCTCGTGAGCGACGATATCGTACAGGCTGAGGGCGCGGATTTCTTCGAGGCTGTATCCCAGCAGGCGCAGGTAGGCCGGATTGGCATCCAGGGCGCGCTTTTGCTCCAGATCGTAAACGACAATGCCGTCGCCGGCCTGCTCGAAGATGGAGCGGTAACGTTCCTCGCTCTCGCGCAGCGCCTGGGCGTCTTCGTAGTGCTGGCGGTAAAAGCGGATGCGCCGCTGCCGCCACAGGAAGGAGAGACCCGCGCCTGCCGCCACGATCATGATGCCGAAGAAAATCGCCGTCTGCCACAGGCGTGCGCGCAGCGGGGCATAGACCTCGTCCGCGTCCATGCGCGCCGCCAGGTACCAGGGCGAATCCGGGACGGGCATAATGGCTCCCACCACCTTCTGACCGCGGTAGTCAATGCCCTCGGCCGCGCCGGTGCGGCCCAGGGCGGCTTGGACGGCCAGGACATCGGTTTGATCGAGTGGGATGCGCAAGTGGAGGGCGGCATCGGGTTCGAAGCGCAGCGGGGTGAGGTAAACGATCTCCTCTCCCTCGCGGCGCACGAGCAGGGTCTCGGCGGTTTGGCTGGGCGCCGGCCACTGCTGAATGTAAGGGTAGAGGTAAACCGCCGGGTCAATTTCCAGCACCACCGCCCCGAGCGCAGGCGAGGCCTCCGGCGCGGCGTCAATCGGCGCCAGGATGCCGATGTGAATACCTGCATCCCCGTGCGGGTGAAAGTCCAGAAAGGCGACTTCGCCCGTTTCGAGCGCGTGCTGCAGGGTCTCACCCGGGTGCGGGAAGGACGGCACAGAGCCGGGCGGCGAGTCAAGGAAGACGTTTCCGTCTCGGTCCAGCAGGTAAATACGGTCATACTGATAGGCCAGGCGCAGGGCATCGAGCCAGTCTTGCAGTTGGGCCTGCGCTTCGGCGTCGGCAGGGTTGGCCGAGAGGCGGGCAAACAGGGCGGCGAAGGCGGCGTTATCCGTTAGCGTCTGGGCGTCGGCCAGGCGCTCGCTGCGCCACTCGACCAGTCCGCTCACCTTGAGGTTGGCAATGGCCAGCAGTTGGGCGTTCACCTGGGTGCGGAACTGGCGGGAAAAACTCTGATAGGAAAGCACGCCGGCGGCGGCGACGGCTGCCGTCAGCAGGGCAAAAATCAGCATAAAGAGTGCCTGAGTGCGCTTTTCGAAACTTGCCGTTTGCTGGTCGGTTGGGCTGGGTGCCTTGGGCGAATTCATGCGCTCTCCTGCGCCGCCGGGACAGCCGGCACAATCACCGTAAAAGCGCTGCCTTTCCCCATCTCGCTTTTGACCTCGATCCGGCCGCCGTTTAACTCGGCCAGTTTCTTGCTGACGGCTAACCCCAGCCCAATGCCGTGCGGCTTGGTGCTGAAGAGCGGCTCGAAGATTTGGCCGATGTTTTCGGGCGGAATACCGGCACCGGTGTCCTGAACAGTGATCAATAAGCAGTGTTCCGTGTTCGGTGGACAGTGTTCAGTGTCCTCTGAACACTGACGACTGATCACTGAACACTGACCGCCCTCCGGCATGGCCTGGTAGGCGTTGAGCAGCAGGTTGACCAGAATCTGTTCGAGGTGATCTGGGTCGGCGCGGACGGGCGGCAGGTCGGGCGGCAGGTCGAGGCGCAGGCGGATGTTTTCGGGGGCGGGGAAACGCTCCAGGACGCGCCGCAAGGCCTCGGCAACGGGAACCGGCCGCGGGTCGGGCTGCGAGGCGGTGGTGTAGTAGAGCAGGTTGGCAGCAATGGCCACCGCGGCGTTCGTCTCGCGGTCGAGCAGGTTCAGGTATTCTTTGGCGCGAAAGTGTGGGGGAGAGGCTCCTTCGTTCGGCGTCAGGACCTGGTTCAGGTAATAGACGGCGTTGTGGATGACGCCCAGCGGGTTGCGCAGTTCGTGGGCCACGCCGCTGCTCAGGCGCAGCAGGCGTTCTTCGCTTTCGCGCAGGGCGCGGTTACTTTGTTCAAGGGCAAGCATTTTATCTTCCAATTTGCGGATGAGGGCTTCGTTGTAGAGACGGTAGAAGACGGTTTCTTCGGCGATGCTGGGCTGCCCCAACGCAAGTTGCCCCTGTTGGTAAGCGGCCAGGACTTCGTTCAGGATGGCGAGGAACTCGCCGTTTTCGACAGGCTTGACGATGAAGCGCGCCGCGCCCAAACTGAGGGCGAGGGCCTCGTCGCGCGGGTCGGTGTAGGTGGCGGTGTAGAAGACGAAGGGGATGGCGCGCAGGCTCTCATCGCGCTGCCATTCGCGGCAGAGGGTGAAGCCGTCCATTTGCGGCATGAGGATATCCGAAAGGATGAGGTCGGGGCGCTCGCGGCGGGCCAGTTCGAGGGCCTCGACGCCGTTGGAGGCTTCCAGCAGTTCGTAGCCGGCGGCGGTCAGGATCGTGCGCAGAAGGTAACGATTTTGTTCCAGATCATCTACATACAAGATTTTGGTCATGGGCCTCCTTTCGTGACCCATGGCAAGGGCGTTGCCTGGGTGTTAGAAGGGATGTTGGCTCAAATGAAACTTATAATTCGGTATCTTTCCATCTCCGGTGGGGGGATCAATCCCCCGCCTCAGGTCGTGAAAGTCGGCTGGAAGCCGACTCCGAATCCGCTTGCAGCACCCTTTAGAAATCAAAGCGGTCTCCTGTTTGGGACTCAGGCGGGCGGCTCAGGCGGGTCGGGCCGATTGGCTTGACCGGGCGTCAGGTGGGCAAGGATCTGGTCGAGAAAGGTTTCGGGATTGATCGGCTTTTCGATATAGCCCTGACACCCGGCAGAGAGAATCCGTTCGCGGTCGCCGGCCATGGCATAAGAGGTGACGGCGACAATGGGGATGTCGGCGGTGCTGCTTTGGGCGCGCAGGTGGTCGGCTACGGCGTAGCCGTCCATGCCGGGGAGTTGAATGTCGAGCAGCACCAGGTCGGGGCGCAGTTCTTCGGCCAGACGAATGCCCTCGTCGCCGCTGCGCGCCGGCGTGACCCGGTGGCCGCCTTTTTCAAGCAGGAAGGTGCTCAGGTAGAGGTTGTTTTCGTTATCTTCGATAATGAGAATGTGTGCCATCGTGCACTCCTTCTCGGTCAGTTCTGGAGGATGGAATTCCTCCTCGGTTCATGCAGTCTCCGGCGGGGGGATGAATCCCCGGCCTCAGGTCGTGGAAGTCGCCAGCGGCGGGGGGATCAATCCCCGGCCTTGGTTCGTGCAAGTCGCCAACGGCGGGGAGATCAATCCCCGGCCTTGGTTCGTGCAAGTCGCCAACGGC
>JBBITF010000027.1:2622-38905 GCA_037440925.1 Chloroflexota bacterium | reverse complement strand
TTCGCACGCGCACCACCTCTCGCAATCCGATCATTCGCTTGTTGTTGGTCGGTTTGGCATTCGTGATTTTCAATTTGTACATCGCCAACCGTCAACAGGTTGCCATCTGTTTGAAAAACCCTGTGGCCTCGGTTTCTAAATACTGGCTCACGCTACGCCGCTTGGCGCGCATGATCGCTCATGCGGTTGAAAAATTGTTCGACTTGGCGGATGTCGTTTTCCGCCATCCAGCTTGTGCCTTTTCGTGATCTACTGATACTCTGAACGGTTGAGATTTGAACTTTTACAAGCATCTGTTACGCGATTTTTATACGCTATATACAGGCTACAAGTGCGAAAATTACAATAAAAAATCCACATATAGGCATACGTTCTGTTTTTCCCAAAAGTAAAGAACCCACCCGTTTGCAGTATAGATAAGGACTCCGAGGTCTGAAGACTTCGAGCGAAATCGGTAACTGCCTACGCGAATCTTTTCTGATGGCAAACCGTCCACGAATGTCTCACAAATTCACGAATAGCGTTCCATTCGAGCATTCGTGGCTCTGTTCGCGGATGGTTACTCTACTTCAAAAGGCAAATTTGCGTCGCAGGGTAGGCAGTTACCGAAATCGGGAGATTTCGCACTCCAGAAACGTTATCTAAATAGCATTGTTTTTTAATCGGCTCGAAAAATGGAAATGTCAGATGGAAAAGCGCCGAAAACTGCGCTATCTTTGGATAAGCCACATGTAGATTATCATAATCAGCCTGTGGCTTATTTTCAGGAGAGCGTCCCATGTTCATTGACCGCCAGCAAGAACTTGCTTTTTTGAACAGCGTATTGGACAGGCAGCATCCCGGCCGGCGCAGTTGATCCTGTTATATGGGCGTGTCAAACCTCGATCCGCTCCAGGTGACGCCAACTGACGAGCGCGCCGGCGCCGGTTTGCATGGACTGGTCGCCGCCGTAGACGACATAGCCTTGTGTTTCGGCCTGGCCGGTGAGTCGGCGCCAGTATCCCAGGTTATCGAAGTAATTGTTGGCGAGTGTCTTGCCAGATTTGATCTCGATTGGCAGGATCGTTTCTCCCTCCACGAGCAGACAATCAATTTCCTTGCCGTGCTGATCCTGCCAGAAGTAGGGCAGGCGGTATTCGCCGCGATGAAAGTTCCGCTTGACGAACTCTGTGATGACCAGGTCCTCGAACAGGGCGCCTTTTAGATAGTGCAGGTTGACCTGGCCCTCTTCGCGGATGCCAAGCAGGGAACAGGCCAGGCCGGTATCGTAGAAATAGAGTTTGGGCGACTTGACCAGCCGCTTGTTGAAATTGCGATGAAAGGGTTGCAGCCGGTAAAGGATGTAGGAACTTTCCAGGACAGAAAGCCAGGCTTTGGCCGTGTTGGGGCTGACCCCGGCGTCATTGGCCAGGGCGGTGTAATTGAGCAATTGCCCGATACGCCCGGCGCATAATTGGGTGAATTGGATGAAGGCGTTGATATCCCCGATGTTCTTCACCAGGCGCACATCCCGTTCGACGTAGGTTTGGATGTAACTGGGATAAAAATCGGTCGGGGCGATGTCGCGGTCGTACAGGCGGGGATATCCTCCTGTGAAGATCAGGCTCTCGTACCGCTCGAACGGAGGCACGTTGAGTTGCAGTTCCGCGATGGAAAGCGGGAGCAGGCGCAGGACGGCGGTGCGACCCGCCAGCGTCTGGCTGATCTTTTCCATCAGGAGGAAGTCCGATGAGCCGGTCAGGATGAATTGCGCCTGGCGGCTCCCGTCTACGATGCTTTGGATGTAAGAGAACAAGTCGGGCGTGTGTTGGATTTCATCCAGGATGACGCCTGCGGGGTAGTTGGAAAGGAAGCCGCGCGGATCGGTAAGCGCGATCTGGCGGATATCCGGTTCTTCCAACGAGACATAGGGCAAGGATGGGAAGGCGGCGCGGACGAGGGTGGTCTTGCCAGACTGACGCGGGCCGGTCAGGGTGATGACCTGGAATTTCTGCGCCAGGGCAATCATTTTCGCGGTGAGGGTTCTTTCGATCATGATCTTGCTCCGTTCGTTGCCTTGCAACCGTGTCATTATCATAGCACAGATTGAGAAAATATGCAAATTAATTGCGGATTTTCTCAGCGCTAACAGCCAAACCGGTACACAAATCCCTGTCATTTCGTTGAGGGGACGGTTTCGGCAGCAAGAAGTCTTGGATTTTCGGATGACAACCCCGAATTTTCACCCCCAGCCCCTCTCGCGGGGGGAGAGATGAGAAAACAGAGGTATCTATTCCCCACTGTTTCGATGGGATAAATTCCGCGCTATAGGTACTACTCTTGAGAATCGTAACTATTCAGCAGGCCCTAACAGCCTCTCGGAGAAGACTTGAAAATTGCCCTATTGCTCCGTTGGATTGCCAAATCCAACGGTTTACAACGTAATTTTGCCCAGTTTAGCCTGGATTTGGCAATACCCATTCTGGGTACTTTCCAGGCCAGCGATGCCTGAATAGTTACTGAGAATCTATCACAACCGCGAAGATTTTGATCAGCGCTGCGCGCAAACTGAAGTTTGCGGCACAGTCGCGCTATGAGGTTCTCCCAAACCGAAACCAGATTGCAACCTTCCTGCCCCTCTATTTTCTGTTAGAATCAAACCATGAACATTGTTGCTGCTTCCACCGAAGAACCCATCGTTAAATTCCAGCGTGTTACCTATACTCATTATGGAAAAACGGCGCCCGCGCTCAAGGATGTCAATCTGACCATCCGGCGCGGTTCGTTTACGCTGCTGGTCGGGCCGTCTGGCTCGGGCAAGTCTACGCTGTGCCAGATGTTGAACGGCATCATTCCGCATGTGCTGGGCGGTATGATGAGCGGCAAGATTATTGTGGATGGCCGGGATGTCTCCCAAACGCAGGTGCAAAACCTGGCCTCCTCGGTCGGACTGCTCTTTCAGGATCCTGAGTGGATGTTTGCCACCTTGCAGGTCGAAGACGAGGTTGCCTTTGGACCAGAAAACTTGCGCATGCCGCCGGCTGACATCAAAGAATACGTAGACGAAGCCCTCAACTATGTCGGCTTGCTGCCCTTGCGAAAGAACTTGGTTTGGGCGCTTTCGGGCGGACAGGTGCAAAGGCTGGGCTTAGCAGCCGTGCTTGCCATGCAAACTCCGCTCATCGTCTTGGACGAGCCAACTGCCAACCTCGACCCGGCCGCTACCCATGCCGTACATGAGTTGATTCTGCGTCTGCGCCGCGATGGCAAGACCATCATCCTGGTCACCAAAGATTTGGATGAATTTATGGCCGAAGCGGACGATATCGTCTTGCTCTCCAACGGATGCGTGCTGGCGCAGGCTTCGCCGCGCGACATGGTGGAAAAGCACGGCGCGCTCATGCTGGACCTGGGAGTCTGGCTGCCGGAACCAACCGAGATCGGTCTGCGCCTGAAGCGCGATGGCCGGCTGAAAGGCAAGCCGGTGCCGCTGACGGTCGAAGAGGCCGCTGAAACGCTGGCAGGCGCCTCGTTCAGGCCAGAGGCGAAAAAGAAGAAGCAGGCCGTACTGGGCGATGTTTTGGTGCGCGCGGAGAACGTCCGCTTTTCCTATAACAAACGCAATCAGGCGCTGTTGGGCGTGTCCTTCGAACTGCGGCAAGGCGAGATGGCGGCCATTGTCGGTCAGAATGGAGCCGGGAAGAGTACGCTCTCCAAACTGTTGGTAGGGTTGCTCAAGCCCTCAGGGGGTGAATTGACCCTGTTTGGCCGCAAAGCGCGCCAGTGGCAGGTACAAGACCTGGCGAACGATGTAGCGTTGGTCTTCCAAAACCCGGAGCATCAGTTCTTGAGCGACACGGTGCGCGAGGAACTGGAATACAGTCTGCTGGCGCAGGGCATTGATGAGCCGCGCGAGGTGAATCGCCGTGTACAAGCCATGCTGGAACGATTGGAAATTAGCGAGTTGGCCGAGAGTCACCCCTTCTCGTTGAACGCGGGCAGCAAACGTCGTTTGGGCGTAGCCACCATGCTGGTAGGCGGGCGGGCGCGCTTGCTGATCGTAGATGAGCCCACCTACGGCCAAGACAAACGCCTGACCGAACGCCTGATGGAACTTATCAACTCTTTGCGGCGGGAGGGCATTACCGTGCTGATGATCACCCACGATATGCGCTTGGTAGATGCGCACACCGAACGCGCCATCGTGATGGCCAACGGCGAGAGGCTGTTCGACGGCCCGCCCGACCAATTGTTTCAAGAGCCTAAAATCATCGAGCGCGCCTGTCTGCGTCCCACCGCCTTGCGCCGCCTGGTAGATGCTTTACGGGCGCGCGGGGTAACCGTTCCAGACGGCCTGAACACGGTAGATGCCTTCCTCGAGGCGTTGGAAACGCTATGAGCGAACAAACCTTGCAATTCATTGACAACAACTCCCCCGTCAACCGCGCCGACGCGCTGAGCAAACTAGGCTGGGTGCTGGCGGTGGTCGTCTTGACTTTCCAGTTCGACACCAACGAGGCGCGCGCTTTGATGTTGGCGGCGCTCTTGTTTCTGGCGCTTTTCCTGGCGCGCGTGCCGCTGACGACTCTCTTGCGCACCTCGCCGCTCATCTTTGGCATCGCCCTGCTACTGGGCCTGTTCCATTTTTTCATCACGCCGGGCAAAGCCGTCTTTTCCTTCGGCCCATTGACCGGCACGGCAGAGGGTCTTCAAAAAGGGCTGGGCTACTTCTTCCGGCTGGCCATCATGGTCCTGGCGTCTTTCATGCTGATTTGGACCACCAATATCCGCGAGTTGATGGTGGGCCTGGTAAGCCTGGGCATGCCCTACCGTTTCGCCTTTGCTATTTTCATGGCGCTGCGCTTCTTGCCCATGGTTCAGCAAGAAGTGGACGCCGTCAAGGCGGCTCATGCCATTCGTGGACGCGCCTCGCGCTCGCCGTTTCGCCACCGCTTCCGCCTGTGGCAGCGCTACCTCTTCACGGTCATCGTCAATGGACTGCGCAAGGCTGAAAGCACCGCCCTGGCGGTCGAGGCGCGCGGTTTTGGCGCCTACCCCGACCGCACCTTTGTCAAGCCCTTCCGTTGGACGTTTTCCGGCATTTTCTTGCTGCTGTCTTTCATCGCCTTTGGAGTGGCGCTCATCCTGTGGGAACGTGGCGCATGGCCGCTATTGAGATAGAAAGCAAAGCGCACAGAGGCATGTCCAGCGCTATTTCACGACCTCAAAGGCAACATACAGCCAGCACAAGCCATCTCCCAATTTGAAAGTCACTACATAGCGCCCCACAGTATTCGGCGCCTGGGCGTCAAAAGGACCCACAGTAATCGAATCGCCGGGCTGCACGCGGGGAACCTTGATGGGTTTTGGGATAGGATCAAGCGTTTTATTGGGGTTGGCGGCCAGTGTCAATTCCAAATTTTCCGGCCAGACAGTCTTGCCGCTGTTGAGGAGAATGAATTTGATCTTGAAGGCTTGACCGCGGCGAAGTTTGGCGTTCTCTTCGGGTACAAGGTTGATTGTGTCGCATTCTATTGCCGCCCCAACGGTAGTCGTTGGGAGGACAGGGACTTCAGACGGAGTCAAGCGACTAGATCAAGAGAAGTGGTTGCCGTCTCGGCAGGTTGGGTGGGAATAACAGGCGTCTCCAACATCACAGTTGCGGTAAGAGTGGGCGTTGAAGGCCACCATCTTTGACCTAGCGACGAATTGAGCAAAGCAGGGATCCTCTCCCGGTGGGAGATGTGAAGCAGGGAAAATGCCAATTTCAGCCAAAGCAATTCGTCTCCAGGCCCAGTCCCCTCTCCCTTTAGTGGTCGAGCTTGTCGAGACCTGGGAGAGGGTTGGCACCTTACAAGTGAAATCCTTGCTTTTTGTGCAAGAATTTTTCACCACAAAGGACACAAAGGAGGAAAAGGCGCAAATTCCACAGGTGATTTTCCTTCGTTCCCTTTGTGACCTTTGTGTTTAAAAGGGGTTCCCCGTTAAAAACAGTAGAGCCATTTGTTCTTATCTATTCCCCTTTGCAAGCAGGGGCATCTTCAGGCGGGGTGACGCCGAAATAACGGTAGCAGGTAGCGGGTCCGAAAAGAGACGAGTATGCGGCGTACAGCAGGAATGCGCATAATCAGCAGCGTCAAGACCAGCAATCCGTAGATAAGAGGCCTGGTCACGTCGCCCTGCAATTGCAGGAAATCCCCCTTTTTCGAGAGCCCATAGTGCAATACCGCCAGCGGAGCGACCAGATACACCAAGCGGTGCAAATGTTTCCAGTTCTTTTTGAGGCGACTCTTCCAAACGTCGAAAGAGGTCGCTGCCAGCGGTACGAGCAGCAAGAAAGCAGCCACACCTACCAGCACAAAAGGCTTTTCGATAACGTTCTGGAGCAGGCGGCTCCACGCCAGCGCGTAATCCAGGTCGAGGTAAATAAGCATGTGGAGGGCGGCATACAGGAAAGCATATAAACCAAGCGCACGGCGGCGTTTGAGAGGTTCTTTCCAACCCAACAAACTATTGAGCGGCGTACACGATAAAGAAAGCGTCAGCAGGGTAATGGCGTGACGGCCGGTGCGCTGTTCAAGGTCTTGAATGGGATTGGGAGACAGGTTGCCCAGCGCAAAGTCGAACATCAGGTGAGCAATGGCGCTCCAGGCGTAGAGATGCACCAAGATTTGCAAGGGCGTAAAGCGCGCTTTCATCAGTAATATTTGGCCAGGTCCATCCCTTGATACAAGGCAGCCACCTGTTCGGCGTAGCCGTTGAACATCAAGGTGGGGCGGCGGCCTAACTCACCGATGCGCCGTTCACTGGCCTGCGACCAGCGCGGATGCGGCACCTGTGGGTTGACATTGGAATAGAAGCCGTATTCTTGCGGCGCTACGCTGTTCCACAACGTGGCCGGCTGCTCGGCCACCAATTCGATTTTGACGATGGATTTGATAGACTTGAAGCCATACTTCCACGGCACCACCAGCCGAATAGGCGCTCCATTTTGCGCCGGCATCAACTCACCGTACAGGCCGGTTGCCAGAATGGTCAGGTCATGCAGGGCTTCGTCCAGGCGCAGGCCCTCCTGATACGGCCAGGGATAGAATGGGCTATTTTGGCCGGGCAATTGCTGCGGGTCGTACAGAGCCTCGAAGCGCACATAACGGGCAGCGCTGAGGGGCTGTACTTCCTTCAACAAATGCGCCAGCGGAAAGCCGTTCCACGGAATGACCATGCTCCAACCCTCTACACAACGCATCCGATAGATGCGCTCCTCTTGAGGAAACAATCTGAGCAGGTCTTCTATACCGTAGGTCTTGGGGGTAGCCACCAACCCGCTCACTTCCAGCGTCCACGGGCTGCTTTGGAAATCCTTAGACAGCGCAGCCACGGCCTGCTTATCGGTACTAAACTCATAGAAATTGTTGTAATGGGTGATGTCATCATACGAGTTGACGGCATCGCCCAATTCATCCGTTTTCCCCGCAGGCGAAAGAGCGCCCGCTTCGTTCTCTAGACCCTGGGCCTGCTGGCCAGACTTCGGCGTTCCCCCGGCTTCGACGTTGCACGCCGCCAGCAATGCTCCGCCGCTGAGGAGGCCGGCCGCCTTGAGAAAATCGCGCCTGGAGAGATAAAGCGCCTTGGGCGTAATTTCAGACGGAAGGACAGGAACAGATTTGAATGGATGGGTCATGGTAATTGCCTCACTAGAAGAACCGTTTGCGCACAAAGATTGTACAACTATCCGCAGATTCTGGCAGATTTTTTGTAACTACCTTGATAATGTCACATTAAACATTTGTTCTGGTAAATTGCCCTCACCCCGGCCCTCTCCCGGCGGGAGAGGGAGCAAATCACTTGAATTTTCGCGTTATTTCCTCTCCCTTTGGTGGTCGAGCTTGTCGAGACCTGGGACAGGGTTAGGGTGAGGGCCAATACTTACGCGAAAATGTGACATTGCCAAACTACTTGCCCTCCCCCTCTCCCTAAGAGAGAGAAAAACGGACAAACGAAGCGGATTTTTTGCTGAAAACGGCAAAAAGATTGCTGTTTTCTCCCCTCTCCCCTGGGAGAGGGGCTGGGTTGCATCTCCGAGCGCGTACACCCGTTCTATCCCCCTCTCCCCCTGGGAGAGGGGCTGGGGGTGAGGGTAAGTAGGCAGTTAAGATTTTATGGGGCATTTGTGGACGGTTTGCCGTCCAAAAAGACCCGCACAGATAGTTACCATATACTGATGATACAGACAGAAAAAATCTTTCCTCTGCCCCTATGGCTTTTGACCAGGCTCGGCCTGCGCTTGGGGGTAGGGCCTTTCAAAGAATTAATCTATCGCTGCTCCAAAACCATTTCAACTCTCTACGGGCTCCCAAAAACGTCGCTGACCTGTGACCGGCCTGCCAGGCAGAGCCTGGCGGTACGATTTGGGGGCATACATTAAAAACTTTGAAAAGCCCTGGTCTGGTAAGCGTCCTTGTCAAACCACCCTGATTTGCGAGCCGCGCTCGGTCTTCTCGACCTCGATACGGTTGGGGAAGGCGTCTTTCAGTTCGTCCAGGTGGGTGATGACCAGGATTTTAGCAAAATCGTCCTTCACCAAGTTGATGGCTTCTACCAGGCGCTGACGCCCCTGTGCATCTTGCGACCCAAAGCCCTCGTCTATCACCAATGTTTGCAAGCGCGCCCCTTTGCGCTGGGCCAGCACTTCAGACAAAGCCAAGCGGATGGCGAAATCTACGCGAAACCGCTCACCGCCAGAGTACATCTCATACTCGCGCAAGCCGGCGCCGTCGCTGATGAGAATGTCTAGCGTCTCTTTCAAATCATCGCGTTTCTTATCCTTATAGGCGGCCTGGGTTGCGAAGCGGATGCTCATTGTTCCGCCGCTCAGACGGTCGAGCAAGTCATTGGCGCGCATCTCGATTTGCGGCAAGGCTTGTTCGATGAGCAAAGCCGGCACACCATCCCTGCCAAAGGCGCGTTCCAGGGTCTTGTGGCGCGCAGCCAGATGCAGTTTCTCGTCGCGGGCGGCTGTGATCGCTTGTCGGCGCTGCCTCAAAGTTTTCAACACTTCTACCAGTTGACGAGCCGCGCCCACCTCTTGATTCTTTGCATTTTCCTGCTCCTTTAATTGGAGCAAAGCGCCCTCAGCCTGCGCCAGGTTGCCCGCCGGCTGTTGGACTTCAAAGGCAAATTTCTGGCTAGCGAGTAATGCCTGCACTTCCTTTAAGCGTTTGGCGCCTGCTGTCTCCCATTCTTTAGCGGCATTTTGGGCTTTTTCGATTTGGTCCGTCCACCTGGCAAGAGAATTCGAGAGCGCCAACCGCTGTCCTTCGGCATTGACGGCTTTGGCTATTTGCGTCTCATTGCTGGCAATTTGTTGGGCCAGTTCGTCCATGCGGGCTTTGTTGGCGCGATAACGATCGCCTTTTTGACGGCCTTCGTCTTGTAGACGTTGCAGCGTAGATCGGCGGTGCGCCTCGCTGAGGGCCTGCCCGCACAGAGGGCAAGTTGCCCCCTGAGCCGCCGACAGCCGGTCTATGCGCGCCTTTAGATCGTCCATCTCTCGTTTTTGCAGGTCGTTCTCGGCTTTCAAACGAGCCAATTCCTCACGCGCTGCGCTGTTTTGTTCCTCCAAGGCGCTGCGTGTGGCAATCTGCGCTTCGGCTTGCGCCAATGCTTTTTTTGTGGCCTCGATTTTGGCCGTCAAATCTTCCGCTGCCGCCAACTGATAACGGATGACCGATTCTTGCTCTTGCAGCCCTCTGCACTCTTCTTGCAACCTGGCTTTTTCTGCTGTCAGGTCGCGGTCCAGCCTGGCCAATGCCTGCCGCAAGTTTTCCAAGGCGCTCTCCTGCGCCTGGCGCGCCTGCTGGAGTTGTTTCAAGTCGGATTCCAATTCCCTGAGACGGCGTTTGCGCGCCTCCTCTTCTGCCAGTTCGGAATCGATATCGGCAATGGAATGATCCAAACCGGCAATCTGCCTCTCGATTTCCTTGCGCCGGGCAGCAGTCCGCTCGCGGTACGTCTCCCAGATTTCCAGCCCTAGAACGCTGCTCAGCACTTCTTTGCGCCGAGCGGCATTCTGCTGGCTGAATTGATCGGCTTTGCCCTGCAAGAAAAAAGAAGCATTGACGAAAGTCTCGTAATCCAATTGCAGGGTAGATTCGATGCGCGCTTGGGTCTCTCGCAGCGTGCGTTCGGTCAATGGCCGCCAAGTTAAGGATTGGAGCGCTGTGCTTTCCTCGCCGCTTTTCTTTCCCTTTTCTTTCTCCGCAATCTGGAATTCCAGCAGGGCGCTTTTGCCTCTCGGCAAACTGCGGATAACGCGATAGATATTCCCTTCATAAGCAAAGGTCAACGAGACCTCGGCGGCTTTGACCTGAGGGTGTAAGTGGATGACCTGGTCGCTACGTCCACGCGCCTGCCCAAAGAGCGTCCAGGTCAGAGCATCTAGCAGCGAAGATTTGCCTGCGCCGTTTGGGCCGGTAATGCAAGCCAGGCTAAAGGTCGTGAAATCCACCTCGACCGTGTCGCGGTAAGAAAGGAAGCCAGCAATGCGCAAGCGTAAAGGAATCATAGCCGCACAGAAAGGGTCTTCAATGTCTCACCCTACTTCTCTCTGGTGGGAGAGGAGTAGGGTGAGGGCGATAGAGATTTACAAAATCCTTACCTCTAGGCTGGATATGCCTCCATTGCCTCCAAGAGCCGTTCGATGTCGCTCCGTTGGATTTCGCCCATGTGAGCGATGCGAAAGGTGACGTTCTTAAGCGGCCCGTAGCCGTTGGCGATTCTCATGCCGCGTTCTTTCAAAAAAGCATTCAGCGCCGATACGTCCCAGCCGCGCTCGTTCTTGATAGTCGTAACGGTTTGAGAACGGTAGCCTTCGGGCGCATAGATAGCCAATCCATGTGCAATAGCCCAATCTTGCACGCGCCGCGCCATCGCAGAATGCCGCGCGAAGCGCGCCTCCAGCCCTTCGGCCAGGATACGGTCGAGTTGGGCATCGAGCGCAAAAATGAGCGACATGGCCGGAGTGGCCGGAGAGGAATCTTTCAAACGATGCTTTTCCATGCGCAACAAGTCGAAGTACCAGCCGCGGTTTTGTACTTTTTCGGCCTTCTTCATAGCGCGGTCGCTGACAGCGCCCAGCGCCAAACCAGGCGGCAAAGCAATGGCCTTTTGGGAGGAGGTTAACACCATATCCAGGCCCCAAGCGTCCATTTCGATTTTTGCCCCTCCCAAAGAAGAGACCGCATCTACCAAGATGAGCGTATCGGGCGCGGCAGCGCGCACCGCCTCGGCCACTTCTCGTACCGGGTTTTGCAAGCCGGTAGAGGTCTCGTTGTGAACGATGGTCAGGGCCTCGAATCCGCCTTTTTTAACGGCAGCAGCCACACGGTCCGGATCGACCGGCTGGTCCCACTCAAAGGCCAGTTTTTCGGCTTCCTTGCCATTGCTAACAGCCACTTCGTACCAACGGTCGGCAAAAGCGCCGTTGACGCACGAAAGCACCTTCCTGTCAACAAAATTGCGAATGGCGGCTTCCTGCAAGCCGGTTCCCGAGGAGGCGGTCAAGAAGACGCGGTAACGGGTGAAGAACAATTGGCGCGCTTTCTCGGATGCGCGGCGAAAAATATCCTCGAATTCCTTGCTGCGATGCGGCAACATAGGCTGCGCCTGCGCATTCAGGATGGCCTCGTCCACATCTACCGGGCCAGGAACAAACATGCGAGTCATAGCGATTACCGCAAGAAAAAGGATAGCACAATCAAGACAAGAATGAAGAAGCCCGCTAACGAACCGATGGTCTTCAAGTCTTTCTTGATGGCGCTGTAATCGGGGTTGAAGCCGCTCTGCGGCGCAGATGTGACAACCGCCGCCTGACGGCTACCAACAGGTCGTTTGATTTTCTTTGCCATGCTCTACTCCTACGGTATCTTCTCTACCGGCCAGGGTGCGGGATGTTTTTTTGCTTCCCTTCCTTTCGAGAAGACATACTAATTTTGCAACCGCGCAAATACAACAATGCGCTGGCTGTCTACAAGATAAGGGTAACACGAAATCAAAGTAACGGTAGGGCTGCCGGTAGAGGCCATCACTTCTACGGCAGTCGGCTCCACGATGACCGTTCGCTCTACCACATAGACAAATTGCCTCTGCTGCGTGTATACGATGATGTTGTCGCCGGGCTGCAATTGATCCAGATAGCGGAATAACTCACCGTACACGTCATTGTGCGCCGTTAGCACCACGTTGCCATTCTGTCCAGGGTTGGCCGAGCCAATATGTTGCCCAACGCCCTTTTTCAACTGCTCCCAGCCGTCGCCCTGCACCACCGGCGCATCCAACTTCAGGCGCGGGATTTGCAGACGCACAGCCTGATCAGGCGCAGGCGTTGGCAGAGGCATGTTCGCCAGCGACTGCACCAAGGGGCGCAAATGTTCTGGAATCTCGGCTTCGTTGGGGCGGGTATTGCCCTGTGCGTCAGGCGGCGTATGTCCAGAGGGCAGCACCACAGCCATCACCAGCGGGGTAGGCGTAGGCGTTTCGGGGTTGAGCGCCGCAGCCACTTCCTGATTCAAGTTGCGCAGTAAGCCAAAGACGGCCAGCAGGATACCGACCAGGCCCACGACCGCCAGGACTTCCACGATGAGCAAGGCGCGATCCACCCATCCCCGCCGCCTCGCACCCGGAACCCGGCCGGCTCCCGTTTCGGAGGCGCTTCTGGCCTCGTTGGGCGCTTCGGTTTCGTCTATGGTATCCACCACTGCCGCTGGGACAGGCGACTCTGTCCATTGGACGGGGAGGGGAGGAACCACATCAATTACGCGGCCGGTGCGACGAAAATGCTCCAACCGCTCACGGCGCACACCGCGCCGCTTTTCGATGAGCAGGCGGCGCAGTTCTTCGACAGACAAATCTTCGGGCGCTTTACGGCGTGGCATAGCACGGGCATTATACCGCAGGGAATCGGCCAAATGGGCGCTGTCTTTATTGGACTTTATCGGTAACTATTCAGGCGTCTGCCAGGGCTGGCAATTCGTCGAAGAGAAGAAAAAATGACTGCGTTGCTAACCTGAATTGCCCGTTGCTGGCCTGGAAAGTACCCAGAATGGGTATTGCCAAATCCAGGCCGACTGGGCAAAATGACGTTGTAAACCGTTGGATTTGGCAATCCAACGGAGCAATATAGGGTGATTTTCAAGTATGACTCCACTGCAAAAAGGTATTTGCACCGCAGAGCGCGCAGAGAACGCTGAGATTTTTTACCGATTCCGCAAAGAAAAGACGCTCTTGATGCGGGTTTTGCAAATTTTCAACTCTGCGCGCTCCGCGCTCTCGGCGGTTAATGGTTTTTGCAGTGCAGTTATATCTATTGATTTAGCAAGGCTTTCAGGGCTTTTGCTGTGATTTCTGGCGCTTCGAGCATAGGCATGTGACCTCCGCCGGCCACTTCTACCCAATAAGCCTGGGGCAGGGCTGCCTTGGCCTCGCGCGCGTGTTCCACCGGCACCAGCACGTCTGCATCTCCATGAACGATGACGGCCGGAAAATGGAAAGAGGCAAGGCAGGGGGTTGCATCCTGCCGCTCGGCCATGGCCCTGAGCGCCCCCGCCAACCCAGCCGGAGACTGGGCTTCAATCAACTTGCGGACCCGCGCCTGCACGCGCACGTTTGGCGTCAACTTACAAGACATCTCTTCTGCCACCTGCTCCACGCCGTTCTCCAGAATGACAGCGGCGGCTTCGTAGCGTGCCTGCCGGCGCTCGGGCGTATCGGCCCGCGCCTGCGAAGCCACCAGCCCCAGCCCACACAGACGGCCCGGCCAGGCGCGCGCAAAGGCCAGCGCAATGTAACCGCCCATGGAATGCCCTGCCATGCAAGTCTGTTCAATGCCAAGATAATCGAGCAGGGCAAGTAAATCACCGGCCATGTCGGTCAGGGTGTAATGAGATTCGCCGGCGTTCAGTCCATGCGCCTCGACGAGTTGACTCTCGCCAAAGCCGCGCAGGTCGGGCAGAATCAAGTCGAAGTCTTCTTCTAGCAGAGGAACGACTTCATCCCAAATGGTATGGTCGAGGGGATAACCATGCACCAACATCAGCGGAATCCCTTTTCCGCGGCGAAAATAGGCCAATTTCATTCCGTTGACGGTGATCTTTTCCATAAAACTCTGTTCCCTGTTCCGCCCGCAGTGAACGGCGAGCAAACGCAACTGCCCGCCCATAGCAAGGGAGGGCCAGGAAAGGTCATTTCAGAACATCACAACGCCCTATTTCCAATTGACGGCCAGTCTCAACTTACTGCCCATCTTAGAGCGGTAATGGATATAACCATTATCGCGCCCAAACTCGTACACGCGGCGGGTAATATCTACGTCTGCTTTGCAATACTCAGCCACCTTGTCCATTTCGCCGCTGCGAAACCATTCCACCGCCAGCAACCCGTCAGCGGTTTTGTGCGTTCCCAAACTGGCTTCAGCAATCGAGTCGAGACTCAATCGAAAACCGAGGAGACGATGAATGTCCTGAAGCAGGTCAAGGGTACGAAGCGAAGCGAAGTTGAAGGCCGGAGCATAGGGCTTCAGCACCTGGTAGTCGAATGCAATCAAATTGAAGCCAATGACGCGGTCAGCGTTCTTGAGTTCATCTATCAGCGCCAGCGCATCCTTTTCCCAATAGACCGCATAATCATTGCGTTGAGTGGAAAAAGTGACCCCACAGGACAGGCGCAATTTGTCTATATGGTCGCGCCCGCCTACGTCCTGGAACAAGTTTTGGGTTTCAAGATCGAAGAAAACAAGGTTCATGGGATTTTGGATTTTGGATTTGGGATTTGGGATTTGCGATTTGGGATTGGCGATTGGCGATTGGCGATTTACGTTTCACGCTTTACGTTTCACGTTTTACGCTTTACGTTTTACGTTTCACGTTCCACGTTCTCTGCCACCTTTTCGCGCGCAAAGGCAATGGCTTGCTCGCGCGTTTCAATCTTACCGACAGCCTGGGCCTCGCGAATGGCTTCGAGCAGTTCGCCAACCTGCGGGCCGGGAGACAGGTCAAGAGCGGTCATCAGGTCATAGCCGTTGAGCAAAGGCGGCGGCGAGACGGTCTCGGAGGGTTTTTCCCAATAATTTTCCAGGAAGACGCGACAGACATCCAGCATGGCGCTCCAGCCTTCCTGAGTGAGAGTATGGCCGCGTGTAGCGCGCGCATCGGCCAACGCCAGCAGCAACACATCTACGCCGGCCTCGCCGGTATCGCGGAAGAAGCGGTAGATCGCGCGGCGCGAGGGCGCTTTGCCTTCCGCCTCCATGCGCTTGCTGTGAAAATGTGGCCGCATGTGATGGCGGATAATGAGCCGCAAGCGCTGGATTTCTGGGTTGCTGAAATGCAAGGCTTCTGCCCGCGCAGCAGCCATGTCGGCGCCTTGCTCATCATGCCCCCAAAAATGCAGGTTGCCTTGCTCGTCTACCGTCTTGTTTTGCGGCTTGGCAATATCGTGATATAACGCGGCAAAGCCCAGCAAGGCGCGCACCGAACGGTCGGCGTTGAGCGCCTGCTCGAAATGCGCCGCCAGTTGTTGGCGGTAACGCCCCAGGCGCAGGGTGAGCAGGCCGGTATACAGGTCGCCGGTGTTTTCGGCATCGTAGCCGGGAGCCAGAGCCGCCAAAATGGCTTCGAGATAGTCTAGCGCAGAGAGGGTATGAGTCCACACATCATAGACGTGCGGCGTGGGTTGTTCGACGCCTTTGAGAGCCGCCAGTTCGGGCAGGACGTAGGCCAGGGCGCCAAGCATGTCTAGAGCGCGGAGGACGGTGGCCGGATGGGGGCCGTCTAAGATGCGAAACAACTCGTCGCGCACTCGCTCCGGCGAGACGTTGCGCAGCCCGGCCGCCGCCTGCTTCATTTGCTGACGGGTTTCCGCCTCGATGTGGAAGCCTAGCGCAGCCGCCAGACGTGTGGCCCGTAACACGCGCACGGGATCAGCAGATAGCGAGTCTGGGCCGCAGGCACGAATCCGCTTTTGACGCACATCCATGCCGCCTCCGAGGGGGTCATACAGCCTCTCGGTTTGCAGGTCCAAAGCCATAGCATTGATGGTGAAATCGCGGGCAAGCAAATCCTGGTCCAAAGAGGCAGCGCGCCAGGCGGCAAAATCCAGGATGATACGCTTACCGCCCTCGCCCGTAAGGAGAACGCGTCCGGTATCGCGCTCTTCATCCAAGGGAAAGAAAGCCGCTTGAAGCGTATTCGCAACCCGCCGAGCAAGCCGAATGCCCTCAGCAGGGACTACGAAGTCCAGATCGTGCGTCTCGAGCCCCAGCAAGGCATCGCGCAGGGCGCCTCCTACCAGGTGGATGGGTTGGCCGGCCGGCAGGGCCTCGCGCACAGCCTTGAGCAAAGGGGAAAAGAGAAAAGGAGGCATATAGACGATTTCTGGCGTTTCTTTGTAACGTAGGGCTTGTGCAGCGCGACGAGCCTCTTCAGCCGTGGCGCCCTGAGCCACAACCCGGCCGTGCAGGCGCGCTATCCAGCGTCCAGCGTAGGGAGAAGAAGAGATTACCTGGTTGCTGAAAGGCATGGGCGTGAATACGGAAAGCAGGAAATCAGGAAATCAGGCTTGTGGTTGGTATTTAGCGATGTCTACGACGCCAATGAAAGGCAGGTTGCGATAATATTCATCCATGTCAAGGCCATACCCAAAAACAAACTTATTAGGGATTTCGAAGCCGCGATAATGAATAGGAACGACAACTTCACGGCGTTCGGATTTGTCGAGCAAAGAGCATACCCGTAGGCTGTGCGGCTGACGTGTGCTAAGCAATTCGAGGACGTGGGAAATGGTATGGCCGCTATCAATGATGTCTTCCACTAACAGTACATCCTTGTCGCGGATGTTGGTTTGCAGGTCGAGCGTCACGCGGACATTGCCGTCTGATTCGCGCACCCCGGCGCCATAAGAGGAGATGGCCATAAAATCAACCTGGTGCGGCACAGTGATGTGCCGCATCAAGTCCACCAGAAAAACCACGCCGCCCCGCAGGATGCAAATGAGTAAGAGCGTGTCTGTCCCTGCATAATCGCGACTGATTTGCGCGCCCAGTTCTGCAATGCGGGTTTGCAGGGTGTGTTCATCTATGAGAATCTCGCTCAGGAATTCATGATAGTCTTGCATGTTGATCGTCCGGTAACAATATTTGTGCTGAATCTATCACAGTATCTTCTCAAAAAAAAGGGTGAAGCGGGGTATCTTGGGCGCGCGCCCAAAATACCCCGCTCCTACTGACAGGATACGCCAAAAATTATTTTCCGAGTTTCTTCTTGAACGCCTCGGTCAACGCCGGGACGACCTGGTGCATGTCGCCCACCACACCGTAGCGCGCTACCTTGAAGATGGGCGCTTCGGCGTCCTTGTTGATGGCCACGATCATCTTGGAGGTACGCATCCCGGCCAGGTGCTGGATAGCGCCGGAGATGCCGCAGGCAATGTACAAATCGGGCGACACCACCTTGCCAGTCTGACCGACCTGGTGGGCGTAAGGGATGTAACCGGCGTCCACCGCCGCGCGCGAGGCGCCCAATGCGCCGCCCAATACCTTAGCCAGTTCGCCCACCTTTTTGAAGCCTTCCTGCGCTTTCCAAATCTCGGCTTGTTTTTCGTCCAACCCAGGCGGCGGGGTGAGAGCGGGATTATTGGACGTGCCGCGCCCGCCAGAGACGATCACGCCTGCATCGGTCAATGAAACGCCGCCTTCGCCTGTGCTGTACCCTTCGACGTTCGTCCTGGCCTCGACGACGGGCGTCACTCTGGTCAGCGTGCCGGATTTCCCGGCTTGCGCTTCGGGCTTAGGAAAAGCCCGTCCGCGCAGGGTGACAATCTGCGGTTTGGCATTGCAAACAGTCTTTTCGAGCAATTTTCCCGCGTAGATTGGGCGGGTAGCCACTACCTTATCGCCGTCCACTTCCACAGCGGTCACATCCACCAATACGCCGGTGTTCAAGTCTATGGCAGTCATGGCGGCTAACTCGCGGCCGCGGGTGGTCGTCGGTAACAGAATCAGGTCGGGGCTTTGTTCCGAAGCGAGTTTAGACAGGGTGGAGGCGTACACTTCGGCGCGGAAGTCCGCCAACGCAGCATCATCCCCCAGCAACACTTCCTCTGCGCCGTACTCGAAAGCCAACTTGGCCAGCGCTTCTACACCCGAGCCAAATACCAGAGCGGTGACGCTTCCCAGCGTCTTGCCTACGCCCACGGCTTCCCAAGAGGCAGGCAAGGCCTCCCCTTTGAAGTGGTCAATGTAAACCCAGGTTTTCATAGCACTTTCTCCGCAATGATTTTGTCGGCCAAAGCGTTGGCAATCTCTTCGGGGCTGCCGCCGGTGATGAATTCGCAGTTGACTTCACGCGAGGGCGGATTGAGCAGCGCCGGCCAGGCGATGACAGGGGCGGGGGCGTTTATGCCCAGGTCGCCCAACGACCAGACCGGGATTTCGGCGCGCGAAGCCTTGCGAATACCCATGAAAGACGGATAACGCGGTTCGCCATAGTCTTTGGCAATGCTGAACACAGCCGGCAATTCAGCGCTCACCATCTGACGTCCTTCTTCGGTAGCGCGCTCGATCTTGACTGTGCGGCCGCTGCATTCCAATTTAGCAGTGAGGCCCAAGAAAGGCCAGCCTAGCACACGAGCCGACTGAGCCGGGGTCAAGCCGGCATCGCCATCAATGGTCTGGCGTCCAAAAAAAGCCATGTCTACGCCGCCAATCTTCTGGATGGCGGCTGCCAGAACCCGAGCGACGCCTTGGGTATCGAGGCCTTCGAGCGCCTGATCTGAAATCAGGATGGCCTGGTCACAGCCCATGGCCAGGGCATGCTTGAGCGCTTCTTTGGCTGTTTCGTTACCCATGCTGACGGCAATGACTTCGCCGCCCAGCGCTTCTTTTTGCTGGAGCGCGGCTTCGACCGCAAATTCATCCCATGGATTGATGACCAGCGGCGCATCGCCCCATGAGATTTGCCCGTTCTCGACCACCACTTTGGCAGCCGAGTCAGGGACTTGTTTGATACAGGCTACGATTTTCAAGGAACTCCTCCTTAGTAAATTGAGTGGGGGTATTTTCTACATTATAACTTAAAACCGCAAGAATCTACCGACCATTCGGTAGGGAAATCTACCTGCCCTCTGAATGGTTTGGTACGGACGAGTAAATTTCCTCGCTTGAATTGTGATTGGAAATGCAACCTTTTTCAACTTGAATCATCTAACCAACGAAATCTGCTTTGGAGGTACTGTGATGAATGAGACGAAACCCCAGCCGCGCGTGATTGTGTTCAGCACGCCAACCTGCTCGTTCTGCAACATGGCAAAGAAATATTTCCGCGAGAAAGGCATCCGTTTCAAGGATGTGGATGTCAGCCGCGACCAGGCAGCAGCGCGCGACATGGTGCGGCGCTCTGGCCAAAGCGGAGTGCCGGTCATTGATATCGGCGGCAGAATCATCGTTGGATTCGACCGCCCCAAAATTGATAAATTGCTCGGAATTCGCTGAAAAGATTTTACACATTTGCAGCCTTGCGCTGCACATCATCATTTTGGAGGTAGTTCATGTCTGAAATCAAAATCGAACCCCTGGGCAGCCGCGTGCTGATTCGTCCGCTGGAAGAGGAAAGCAAAACCGCTTCGGGCCTGTTGCTGCCCGAAACCGCCAAGGAAAAGCCCCAAACCGGCGAAGTGATCGCCATCGGCGACGACGAGGAAATCAAGTTGAAAGTCGGCGACAAAGTGCTGTTTGCGAAGTACAGCGGCACGGAGTTCAAACTGGACGGCGTAGCATATATCCTGTTCGAAGCAGCCGACGTGTTAGCGCGATTCAAATAAAGCGAGCCCATTTCCCCAAAAGAGTAGCCCGGCTCGATGCGCCACGCACCGGCCGGGCTACGTTTTATGGGCGTCTTGCTCTTTCATTGTTTCTCGACGCCCATGTTGCTCAATTCATCGGAGTTGAACTGGGACAAAAACAAGTCAACAGCCGCAATGAGGATGAGCAAGATCGCAATTACAGAAGCGATTATGATGAACATAGGCGGCCTCCTTTCTATATTCAGTATAACGACTCTTGGGGCAAAACGTTCCACCCCCTAACAGTACTGTAAGGTAGATTCTTTACAATTTTGATAGCCGATTGTTATTACCGTGCAAAGCCTGATCATGTACCGCCGACCTGGGGTCGGCCCTGCCAGGCAGAACCTAGTGGTACGATTTGCGGAAGCATACATGAGTCCATTGCAACAACAGAAAATCTCAACGCAAAGACCCAAGGCTCAGAGAAAATGAAAGTTCCAATACACCCTCTTCGCTTTTGTGTTTTGGATAATGCAGAAAAAAGGTAACTACCTACCTCCCTCACCCTTCGACATGCTCAGGGCATCGCCCCCGACCCCTTATCATCCCCAAAGGGGGCTCCCGGTGGGAGAGGGGAGATGTGAAGCAAGAAAAATGCCAATTTCAGCAAAAGCAATTCGTCTCCAGGCGTAGTCCCCTCTCCCTTTGGTGGTCTAGCTTGTCAAGACCTAGGAGAGGGTTAGGGTGAGGGTAAGCAGTTACGAAAAAAGAAATAGACCTTAAAACATCTTGGCGACTTTGCACCTTTGCGTTAGAAACACCCTTTTTGCAGTAGAGTCACCTTCAGAATCGGCGGCTTGGCGTGCCTGTTGTATCATGCTATAATGCACTCCATTGCCCCGGTAGTTCAATGGACAGAACAGGGCACTCCTAAGGCTCTGATGTGGGTTCGATTCCCGCCTGGGGCATTCTCGATAACCGCCATCCATAGCCCAAAATAGAATTGCTCAACCGTGAAGATGTTTGGAGACCGAAATCTTCAGACTTCGGCATACCGACAACTGGAGTTGCCGGACTCCACAATTGGTGCGGCTGGAGGCCGCGCTATGGATCAATACTTCGAACAACTGCTCCTGGACTATGCCCTGGCCAGCGCCGAAGAAGAACGCAAGCGCATCGAAAAAGTCCTCTGGCATGATTTTGGTCGCCGCAAACTCGTCTTCGTGCTAGATATGTCTGGCTTCTCCCTGCTGACGCGCAAATACGGCGTGGTGCATTACCTGGCGTTAGTCAAACGGATGCAAATCACCGCCCGCCCAATCATCGAAGAAAATAATGGCCTGGTCGTCAAATTCGAGGCCGATAATTGCTTTGCCATGTTCGATACCGCCCTTTCGGGAGTGCGCGCCTCCATCCAACTCAACGCCGCCTTCGACGCCATGAACGTCCACGCCGACGATCCCTTCGACATCCGCATTTCCATCGGCATGGACTTTGGCGACGTGCTGCTCACCGGCGGGCCCGACTACTTTGGCGATACGGTCAACCGCGCCAGCAAACTGGGCGAGGACATTGCCGGCCCTGGCGAAATTCTCATGACCGAGGCCGCCTTTGCACAACTTCCCCCGCAGGCCGGCTTCCGTGGCCAGCCGTTGGACATCTCGATTTCTGGCATCCAATTGAAGGCCTTCAAACTGGATTATTGAACGGACGACATGTCCCTCGACCGCTTGTTGAACCGGTGGCGTGTGGACGAAAGCCTCACGCCGAACATTACCGCCTGGCAAACGACCCCCGCCCGCCAGGCGGTCACGCATCCTTTCCCAGACGATTTACCGGCCGCGCTTCGAGAGGCGTTATCTTCGCTTGGAATCGCCTCGCTCTACAGCCACCAGTTTCAGGCCTGGGTGGACGCTCGCGCTGGCAAAAACGTCGTCCTGGCAACCGCTACCGCTTCTGGCAAAACGCTGGCCTACAACCTGCCCGTCCTTGCTGCGCTGCTCGAAGAAGAGCATGCGCGGGCGCTTTACCTCTTCCCTACCAAAGCCCTAACACAGGATCAATATTCAGTCATCAGTGACCAGTTATCCGTTATCCAAGCGTTGAACATTGATGACCGCTCACTGAACGTTGCCATTTACGACGGCGATACCCCTGCGCGTGATCGTCCTGCCATTCGCAAGCGCGCCCGCCTGCTGCTCACCAATCCCGACATGCTGCACACCGGCATCTTGCCGCATCACACGAATTGGGCAGACTTCCTTCGCAGCCTGCGTTTCATCGTCATTGACGAACTGCATACTTACCGCGGCGTCTTCGGTTCACATGTTGCCAACGTCATCCGGCGCCTGAAGCGTGTGGCAGCCTTCTATGGCGCAACACCACAATTCATCCTCACCTCTGCCACCATCGGCAACCCGCAGGAATTGGCCGAAAAACTCATCGAAGCGCCCGTCACGCTGATTGACCAGGACGGCTCTGCACGCGGCGAGCGTCACTTCATCCTCTACAACCCGCCTATCGTGGACGAGTCTCTGGGATTGCGCGCCAGCGCCCTGCTCGAAAGTGTGCGCCTGGCACAAGATATTTTGTCTGCGGGTGTGCAGGGCGTAGTCTTTACCCGTTCGAGGCGCAGCGTAGAAATTTTGTTGAAATACCTGCAAGAGATCCCCACCCTGCACCCTTCCCCAAATTCTCCAAATGTAGAGAAGGGACGGGAAGGCGGCGAGGAGGTCAAGGGATACCGCTCCGGCTACCTGCCCTCGCAGCGGCGCGAAATCGAAAAGGGATTACGCCAGGGCAGCGTCCGCCTGGTCGTTGCCACCAACGCCCTCGAACTGGGCATAGACATCGGCGGACTGGGTACGGCCATCCTGGTCGGCTATCCGGGCAGCATCTCTTCAGCGTGGCAGCAAGCGGGTCGGGCAGGACGCGGAGAGGCTGCCGCAGCGGCTGTGCTGGTCGCCTCGTCCAGTCCGCTTGACCAGTTCCTGGCGCGACATCCCGAATATTTCTTCGGTCGTTCTCCCGAACAAGGGCTAATCAACCCCGACCATCTGCTCATCCTGCTGGGGCATCTACGCTGCGCCCTGTTCGAGTTGCCCTTCGAGCAAGGCGAGCGTTTCGGCGGCCAAACGGTAGACGAATGGCTCGAATTCCTGGTATCGAACCGCGAAGCGCATCTT
This sequence comes from Chloroflexota bacterium, assembly GCA_037440925.1. Lineage (GTDB taxonomy): Bacteria > Chloroflexota > Anaerolineae > Anaerolineales > Villigracilaceae > JAABUE01. The sequence goes on along the minus strand of JBBITF010000027.1, from coordinate 15,908 downwards.
TCGGGCAGAAAATTCTACTGGATGGCCGACCAATACCCGGCGGCGGCAATTTCACTGCGCTCGGCCTCGCCGCAGAGCGTCGTCATCCAAAGCGCAGACCCCCAACCACAGATCATTGGCGAGGTAGACCTGGCCAGCGCGCTATGGATGACGCATCCGGGCGCTGTCTACATGCACCAGGGACAGCAATACCTGGTTCAGCGCCTGGACTTGGAACAGCGCATTGCCAGCGTGGCCGCTGTTGCGCTCGATTACTACACGCAACCCCGGCGCCGCATCGAGATTTCCTTGCTAAACGAGTTGCAGCGCGCGCCTGCGCCGGGCAGCCAAAAAGGCTATGGCGAAATTCAGGTCGTTTCACAGGTGGTGGGCTTCAAGAAACTGCGCTGGTTCACCCACGAAAACCTGGGAGAAGAACCTCTCGACCTGCCTCCCTCGGACATGCAAACCAGCGGCTATTGGCTGGGTCTCTTGGATACAACGATTTCGCATCTGCGCCAAGCCGGAGCCTGGTCCAACGACCCCAACGACTACGGCCCCGACTGGCCGCGCATCCGCAACGCCGCCCGCGCGCGCGACAACTACCGCTGCCAGGTCTGCGGCGCGCCAGAGACCGACCGCCAGCATGAAGTCCATCACAAGACGCCTTTTCGCGCTTTTTTTCATCAAAGTCCAACACCTCTCCAGAGTCTAACACCTACCCAGAGTCCGACACCCTCCCGGAGTCCGACATCTCCTCGGAGCCCGGCATCTCCCCGGAGTCCGACATCTCCAGATGCCGGCTCGCCGCCCCAGGAAAACCTGCAATCCGCGCTGGCGCGCGCCAACCGTCTCGACAACCTCATCACACTCTGCCCGGCCTGTCACCGCAAAGCCGAACAGAACGTGCGCATCAGGAGCGGGCTGGCTGGGCTAGGCGCGGTCTTGAGCCAACTAGCGCCGCTGTATCTCATGTGCGATCCTGGCGACCTGGGCCTGCACATTGACCCGGCCGGCGCGGTATTTGGCTTGCCGTCGGTTATTCTATATGACGAGGTCCCGGCTGGTATCGGCTTCAGCCAAAAACTGTTCGAACTGCATGACTTGTTGGTACAGAGCGCGCTGGATTTGGTGCGCGCCTGTCCCTGCGCCGACGGCTGTCCTTCTTGCGTGGGGCCTGGCGGAGAAAACGGCAGCGGCGGCAAACAAGAGACTCTAGCGATCCTGAAAGAACTCGTGGAAAATGGTAAAATCTGACCGCTTTTACCCTTCACCTTGCTCTACAAGTCATGCTACTCGCAATTGACATCGGCAACACTAACCTGACCCTGGGCCTGTACCAGGGCGAACAACTCGGCCCGCGCTGGCGGCTGGCTACCGACCATGCCCGAATGCCAGACGAATACGGCCTGCAATTCCTGGGCCTGCTCCAACACGCCGGCTGCCGCCAAGACTGCCTGACCGGCATCGTACTGGCCTCCGTTGTGCCAAATCTGACCGGGCGTGTCATTCAAGCCTGCCAGGAATACCTCGACCACGAACCGCTGGTGATTGATACAGGCATCAAAACCGGCCTGCGCATCCGCTATGAAGATCCTAAAGCCGTAGGCGCCGACCGCGTAGCCGATGCCGTCGCCGTGCTGAAATTGTATGGCGGGCCGGCCTGTGTCATTGACTTTGGCACCGCCACCACCTTCAACGCCGTCACCAAAGACGGCGACTACTTAGGCGGGGCTATCACCGCCGGCGTCAACCTGGCTGCTGAAGCCCTGTTCACCCGCGCCGCCAAACTGCCGCGCATAGACTTACAGCGCCCGCCCTCCGTCATCGGACGCAACACCGTCCATGCCATGCAATCGGGTCTGTTATTTGGCTACGTGAGCATGGTCGAAGGCATGGTAGCCAGGTTTCGCGCCGAATTAGGGAGTGGCATGAAAGTCATCGCCACCGGCGGCCTGGCCGAACTGATTGCCCGCGAAACCGACGTCATCCAAATCATTGCCCCCTGGCTCACGCTGGACGGCCTGCGCATCCTCTGGGAATTGAACTGCAAGGCGCTGTGACGACATGCCGCAAAAAAAGATTGCTCCCCTGGTAACTCTTGCGCTGATTGCCCTGAGTGCAGCCTGCCGCGCTGCCGCCGCAGACGGCAACGGACAAACGCCCTCCCTATCGTCCACTCTGGCAGACGACTATATCTTCAGCCTACCTGCCAACCAAGGCTGGAGCGACACCGGCATCGAAGTGCAAGTCGGCCAGACTCTTCACATCGTCTACCTCCCCGGCCTCATCAGCGACGGGCGCAACGCCATGCCCGATGCTGGCGGCGCGGGTTACATCTGCGGGCGCGCCGATTGCTGTGAACCGCTCCCCACGGCCCCGCGCGGGGCGCTGATTGGACGAATAGATGAACAAGCCTTTTACATCGGCAACGGCGGCGAACTGTCCATGCCGGCCAATGGCTTCTTGCAACTGCGAATCAACGACTGCGACTCGGGCCTATATGACAATCGAGGCGCGCTCACGCTCATGATTATCCCCTGACCCTTTCGCCATGAACTTCCGCTTTATCGTTTCAACTCTACTCGTACTCTTTCTGACCGCTTGCAGCGGGGAGGCGCTTGCCGCACCCCGCCCAACCGAAACTCTCACGCCGCTTCCTCCCGCCACCGCAACGGCTACCGTTACCCAAACGCCCAGCCTCACCCCCACATTCACCGCCTCCCCCTCGCCGACCACGACGCGCGTCGCCCAGGGCCCCGATTCGGTTGTTGTCCCCATCCTGCTCTATCACCGCATTGCCGTTTCGCCCATTGGCAGTCAATACTACGTCCCGCCCGAAAAGTTCGAAGCCCAAATGAAACTGCTGCACGACTGGGAATACACCGTCATCCCCGTCGAACTGCTGGTGCGCGCCATCCAACAAGGCGCAGAACTGCCGCCGCGTCCAATCATCATCACCTTCGACGATGGCGACCTGAGCGTCTATACCGCCGCCTTTCCAATCATGCAAAAATATGGTCTCACCGGCGTCGTCTACATTGTTGGCAACTACATGAACACCGAGGGTTACATGAGCGCCGAACAAATCAAAGAACTAGCCGCCGCCGGCTGGGAAGTGGGCAGCCACAGCCGTTCCCATCGTGAACTGCCCAAATTGCCGCCGGCCGTTCAGCGCGAGGAAATCGTCCAGGCGCGTCAAGATCTGCAAGAGGCCACCGGGGCCCCTGTTTTGACTTTTGCCTACCCTTATGGCCTGATGAACAATGCCGTTGGCAGTTACGTCCACTTTGCCGGCTATATTGCCGCTATGGGACTGGGTTTCACCTTCGACCAGGGCAAAAGCAACCTCTATTGGTTACAACGGCGCGATGTCAAAGGCCAGTACGATCTCGAACAATTTGCTGCCTTCCTGCCCTGGCAGGGCGACCCGGCCTTCTTGCCCAACGCCACCCTCACCGCCTCGCCCACGCCCGTTCCCGCCTCTACCCCCTCCCCTTGAACGACTTCTCCAACTTCTACGAGATTCAGACCCAAACCCCGTGGGGGCGCACCCTGGCCGAGTTCGCCTCCTTCTGCGCCCCCCGGCCTGCTTCCGTTATATTGGACATAGGCTGCGGCCCCGGCCTGCTGCCCTCCATTTTTGCGCGCGCCGGCCATATCGCCTATGGCGTGGACGTAGACTTCTCGCTCTTGTCCGTGCGCCTGGCCCCCCATCTGGCTCAAGCCGATGCCTCTGCCCTTCCCTTCCCATCTGCCTCCTTCGACCTGATAACAGCCACCAACTTGCTATTTCTGTTGGATACCCCCCTGAAGGCGCTGCTCGAATGGAAGCGCCTGCTGCATCCCGGCGGACAAATCGCCTTGTTGAATCCCTCTGAACATTTGAGCGTGAAAGCCGCCGCCCACCTGGCCGATGAGCGCGGATTGGAAGGCGCCTCCCGCGCCTCTTTGCTGAATTGGGCAGATAACGCCGAGCGACATTTCCGCTGGACAGAGACAGAAACCCATGCCTTGCTTGCCCAGGCCGGTCTCACCATCCTCGAAACCTGCCTGCGGGTAGGCCCCGGCTTTGCCCGTCTGGTGCGCGCCGTGCCAGGCAAAACTCTACATTAAGAAAGCATTGCTTTCATGCGTGGCCTCCTATTCAAACAATAATCACCGTTATAATTGTGAGCAGATGTATTCTCTCGAAAAGAAAGAGACGTTTTCTGGGAATCTCCGTGAGGCTAGGCTGGATGGATAAATCCAGCCGCCAGATAGACAGCGCAAGCCAGCATAAGGAAATATATGGACATCCTTGTACTCACCTCTGATCTGATGGAACGCTCCGTGATTCAACAAGTACTGCAACACAGCGGGCATCAGATAACTTTTACAAACACCGTAGATGACGCCTGGCGGCGCCTAAAAGAAGGCGCTTTTCGATTTATCATCTTAGACGCAGAAACGCAGGCAGAAGGTGTACAGTCCCTCATCCAAAAAATACGCAACACAACCGCTTTAGGGCGGGCATATATCCTGCTGCTCACCCCCAAAGGCCGCAACACCTCCTTGGTTGCCAACTTAGGCACCGAAGCCGATGATTACCTGCTCAAACCCATTGCCCCCCACGAGTTGAAAGCGCGCGTATTGGTAGGCGCGCGCATCCTTTCTCTAGGAGATGACCTGTCGCAGGCACGCAGCCGTATAGACAATGTAGCCATGTACGACACTTTGACAGGCCTGCTCAATCGCCAGGCTTTCTACAAATTCGCGCAAGGGGAACTAGAACGCGCGCGGCGCATTGCCCAAAGTCTCAGCGTGATTGCCTTACATATAGAGAACTACCAGGCCATCAGCAATACCCACGGCGTGGAAATTGCCAATGATATGTTGCAAATCGTTGCACAGATCATCCGTGAAAAGAGTCGACCCTACGATTGCATTGGCTGTTGGGAAGATGCTCAGTTCTTCATCGTCCTGCCTGGCGTCATCAGCAATGACGCAGAAAAGATTGCCCGGCGCATTATCAACAGCGTACAAGCCAGCCAGATCAGCATGAAAGATGGCTCTACCCTGGACGTCAAGTTTAGCGCCGGCATCGCAGCCACTCAGAATATTAATGCGTATGCAGAGATTGACACTTTTATCCAGAACGCCACTCAGGCCATGCACACCAGCAAACGAAGTGACCCCAGCCAAATCAACGTTGCTTTCATTTGATGGGTACACTCGCCGCTTCCTGTCTCTTTCCAAACTCACAGACCCTAAAGGTTTGCACTCCTATCGAAACCTTTTGGAGGCAGAAGGCTTTTTCCGTAGAATTAACCCTCACCCTAACCCTCTCCCAGGTCTCGACAAGCTCGACCACCAAAGGGAGAGGGAATCTGATAAATGAAACGGATTTTCTTGCCGAAAACGACAAAATCACCTGGTTTTTCTCCCCTCTCCCCCTGGGAGCCCCTGCGGGGATGATAAGGAGCTGGGGGCGATGCCCTGAGCATGTCGAAAGGTGAGAGTGGGTAGGCAGTTACCGATTTTTGTAAATTGGATACCTTCTGACAGCCTTTGCAAGGGGGCGTGACTATGATCGTGAGAAAATATCTTTTCAGTGTAAAATGAGTTCCACACTACGAGGAGGCAGACATGAAATCTCATCCTAGCCGCTTTTGGTGGACGGTCGTTGCGCTCGGTTGGGCCTTCGACTTCCTGTTTTGGCGGCAGCGGCCTGGCATCAACTTTGGGCTATATGTACTGCTATGCCTGGTCGCAGGCTTCTTGTTGCTGGGTAGCGACGGTCATCAGCCGGCGCGCAGCATTTGGCCTCTGGCGACCCTGGCGACGTTCTTTGCCGGCCTGGTGTGCCTGCGTGAGGAGCCAATGACGGTCTTCTTAGCGGTCGTCCTCACCTTGTTTCTGATGGGGCTGATGGCTGTCTCGTTTCAGGGCGGGCGTTGGCCGGCTTACAGTCTGCTAGATTATCTGGGTAAGTTTCTGCAACTAGCGGGGAGCATGGTCTCTCGTCCGTTGACGTTCAACGCCGAGGTCAAGGAAAGGCTCAGGCAAGCGGAGCAAGCAGAGGCTGAGTCCCGAAGCGGAACAAAGCGCGGCGTTTCACAGGCCTGGGCAATCGTGCGCGGAGTCCTCATTGCGCTTCCCATCCTTGCCTTGTTTGCCAGTTTGTTGGCTTCAGCCGACCTGATCTTCAGCCAAAGGCTGAAGGGTTTGCTCCAACTATTCGATATCGAGAAACTGCCAGAATATATTTTCCGCCTAGGGTATATCCTGGTTGGCGCCTACCTGCTGGCGGGCGTTTTCCTGCACGCTGCTGCGCGCAGTCAGGACGAAAAACTGGTCAGCCAAGACAAAGCAGCGCTGCCGCTCTTCCTGGGCTTTACCGAAGCGGTCATTGTGCTGGGCAGCGTAGCGCTATTGTTTGCGGCTTTTGTAGTGGTGCAATTCCAATATTTCTTCGGCGGGCAAGCCAACATCCATGTCGAAGGCTACACGTACTCCGAATACGCCCGGCGCGGTTTTGGCGAACTGGTGAGCGTGGCATTCTTCAGCCTGCTGCTCATCCTGAGCGCAGGCAGCGTGACACATCGCGAAACAAAAACACAGCGCGGCATTTTTTCGGGCCTGGCAGGAGGCATCGTGGCGCTGACGCTGGTCATCCTGGTCTCGGCTTTCCAGCGATTGACCCTGTACGAAACTGCGTACGGCTTCTCGCGCCTGCGCACCTACACACATGTTTTCATGGTCTGGCTGGGACTGCTCTTGGCGACCACAGTGGTGCTGGAAATGACGCACCGCGAGCGCGCCTTTACCCTGGCGGCCATGCTGGCGTCTCTGGGATTTGCCGCCAGTTTGAGCCTGATCAACGTGGATGGCTTCATTGTGCGGCAAAACGTGAACCGCGCTCTGACGGGAGATACCTTGGATGTCCAGTACTTGATGGAACTTTCAGACGACGCCATACCGGCGCTGGCCGCCGCGTATCAGACCCCGACCTTGCCTGCTTCCGTTAAAGAGGGCGTAGGCGCGGCCCTGGCCTGCTATGCCGTCAACCGTCGCGCCGAGGAAGCGTCTCCTTCTTGGCGTTCCTTCCACGTAGCGCGCTGGAACGCCGACCGCATACTGGAAAATTTGCGCGGCGAGTTAGAGGCATATAAATCAAGGGGCGAAAACTGGTCGCAACAAGTCATCGCGCCTTCTGGCAAAGAATATCTTTGTTACCATTTTGGGGATTGAGGAGCAAAGTTTTAAGAAGCGATGTCCTTGCGCTTCTTGCGCTTCAAGCGAGCGGTTAAATCCCTTAACTGGACGAAGGAAACGGGCTTGATCATGACAAAATCGGCCTGATCGCCATAGGTGTCTGCCATGCGCGCATCGGCGGTAGCAATAATCACCAGCGTTTCACGCAGGCGTTCCTCGGTGCGTATCTTTTCTAACAACGCAGCGCCAGAAAGATGCGGTAAATGCATGTCCAGCACCACCAGGTAGGGCGCTACTTCATCCAGCCTTTTCTGCGCTTTCAGGCCGTCTGCAATCGTTTCCACTTCGTATTCAACTGCCCGCAGCGCCTCTGCAAAGATGAGCGCCAAGTCTTCATCGTTCTCGATAACCAATGCCAGTTCGTTCATTGCCATTCCTTATGATATTTTACTCACCTACTTGCCTTTGGGAATTAGCCGCAGATGTCAGAGAACGCAGATTGGAGAAAAAATCGGCGCAATCTGTGTCATCTGTGGAGCATTGTGACGTTTTTTGCAGCAAAATAACATTACAACGCAAGGTTGGGCAGGCGTTTTTGAGCGTCCCGCAAGCACAAGAGGTTTAGATTTGGCAATCCAAGCCAGCGCGATGGCTGCTTCTGCGGCTTGACAATCTTTTTGCTCGTGCGGATTGTCAAATCTGCACATTATACAAGCGAAGGAGGATGTCAACCGCCATGCGCGGACTTTGCGCTGTAATAATCACCATTCTTCATCTAACAGGCTGGAAAGTCAAACAGGCGGCTAGGCAACGTAGGTAGTAAAGGTTTTTTAGAGTTGGGAACGGGTCAGTTTAAGGTGCAGTGATTTGTTAAGGTTTCGACAGGCTCAACCTGACAGGTTGGTGTAGAGTGTACCACAGGCATATGGAGCGTGCAAACCCCGTATGCCTGTGCGGGCGGCAGGTAGCGCCGCAGTTAAACGTGGTCATGAAGCCCATTGTTGAGCGAGTTGGAGCATAGCAGCCGAGAACCTCGGTTCGCTTATCTCACCCCTCTCCAAAACACCCCCCCGGCCAGCAGCGCCATGCCGGCCCCAAAGAAGAATGGCGCGCTGGCCCCCAGGCCCGTCCATACGCCCGCGCCCTGCCACAGCAGGCCGGCGATCACCGAAGCGGGCAGGGCCGTCAGCCCGATGGCGGCGTTGAACAGGCCATAGGCCGTGCCGCGCTGCTCATCTGGCACCAGGTCTGCCACCAGCGCCTTGGCGGTCCCTTCCGTCGCCGCGTAGTAGAGACCATACACGCCAAACAACGTCCACACCTGCCAGCCGGTCTGCGAAAGGGCGAGCCCGAGATAGACCAGCCCATAAGCCAGCCAGCCGCCGACGATCAACCGCCGCCGCCCGATGCGGTCCGAGAGGGCGCCCAGCGGCCCGGAGAATAGCGTGTACACCGCGGTGAAGGTCATCAGCATGAACATGGTTTGCAGGACGGACAGTCCGCGCTCCTGCGCTCGCAGGACGATGAAGGAATCGGACGAGTTGCCGAGCGTGAACAGGACGACCGCCAGCAGGAAGGACTGGAAACGTCGGTCCAAGTCTGCGAAACGCATCCGCTTCTTGCCGGACCCTGGGCCTGCTTCCGTTTCGACAGGGTTTTTCCTCACTTCTTTTGCCCCCACTGCCAGGACAAGCACCGCCACGGCTGCTGGGATAATGCTGGCTAGAACAGCAATTTGGAACGTAGCGCGGCTGAGCAGCGCCTGGTTGGCCTGCGTCAGCCAGATGATGAGCGCGGCGATGCCGATGCCGAGGAAAGCGCCGGCCGTATCGCCCGCGCGGTGCAAGCCAAAAGCCAGCCCGCGCGAATTTTCGTCCGTGCTGGCGGCTACCAGCGCGTCGCGCGGCGCGGTGCGGATGCCCTTACCCGTCCGGTCGGCGAAGCGCACGCCCAGCACCCAGCCCCACGAGTTGGCAAAATACAGAAAGGGTTTGGCGATGGTCGAAAGCGCATATCCCAGTACCGCCAGCCACTTGCGCTGACCGAGTCTGTCTGAGAGCGCGCCGGAGTAGATCTTGAGCAGGCTGGCGGTGGTCTCGGCCACGCCGTCAATCAGCCCAATGACGGCTGTCCGCACGCCCAGCACGTTGGACAGAAAAAGCGGGATGAAATAGACCAGCATCTCCGAGGAGACATCGGTCAGGAACGAGGTGGCCGTCACGATCCAGATGTTGGGATGCAGGCGGGGGAGTACAGATTTCTTTTGCATAGCGATTCCTCGAGCCGTTATTTGGGTTTCACAAAATGGACAGTGGCAATGGATATTTTCAACGCCAGCATTCCTATTTCCTTGTCTGGAAATTTCATGGCACGATCATGCTCGCCAGGCCAACCAGCGCGCCGCCGGCGATCAGCCAGGTCGAACTGACCTTGTAGCGGAGGAGCAGGAAAAGGGATACGAGAGCAAGCCCCAGCGTGAGCGGATCCGTGAGCGAGGCCACACCCAATTGCCAGGTCACGGCCGCCATCAGTCCCAGCGAGGCGGCGTTGACGCCGTCCAGCAGGCTGCCGGCCCAGGGGGAATTCCGCAAGCGCGGGATCACCGGCTTACTGAGCGCCACGAAGACGAAGGACGGCAGGAAGATACCGATGGTTGCCAGCAACGCCCCCGGCGCGCCGCCCAAGAGATAGCCGATGAAGGTGGCGGCCGTGAACAGCGGACCGGGCGTCACCTGGCCGATGGCGACCGCGTCAATCAGTTGCTGGTCGGTAATCCAGCCCAGGCGGGTCACAAAGTCGGCCTTGAGGAATGCCAGCAGCACATAGCCACTGCCGTACAGCACCGAGCCGATCTTCAAGAACGTGAGGAACAGCACCGGCAGGCTGAACGGGATGGAGGCCAGGGCGGGCAGGCCGCCTCCCGCCAACGGCAGGAGCGCCAGCGCTGTGCCGGGCTTCTTCATCTTTTGCAGGTTCTTGAAGAGCATGACGAGCAGGCCGGCGATGAAGAGTAAAGCGACCTCGTTGACGCCCAGGAAGTACGCGACCAGCACCAGCACGCCCGCTGCGCCCGTCAACCTGTCCTTGAGCGCCTTTTTCCCCAGTCCCAGCAGCGCCTGGAGGATAACGGCAATGATGACCGGCTTGATGCCGTACAACAGCCAGCCCGCTTGCGGCGCGGAGCCAAAGCGTACGTAGATGCCTGCCAGGGCCAGCACGATCAGCGCGGCCGGCAAGGTGAAGCACAGGCCTGCAAAAAGGAACCCCAGCCAGCCCGCGCGCAAAAATCCGATATGGATGACAATCTCAGTGGAGTTCGGGCCGGGGATGAGGTTGGTGGCCCCGATCAGGTCGAGGAAGCGCTGTTCGTCCAGCCATTTGCGGCGCTCGACTACTTCTTCGTGGAACAGGGCTACGTGCGCAGCCGGCCCGCCAAAGGCGGTGAAGCCGAGTTTCAGGAACAGCAGGATCACTTCGAGCAAGCGCCGGGAGAGGGAAGCAGGCTCGCTTGCAGGGGGAGGTGTCATTCTTCCTCCAGTTCGCGCAGGAGATCCCTCGCTTTTTCGCGTCCCTGCGCCAGCGCCTCCCGGCCGGCAGGAGTCAAGTAGTAATACTTGCGGACTTTGCCGTCCACCACCCGGCCGGCGCTGGACAGCAGGCCGTCCCGTTCCAGGCTGTGCAGGATGGGATAGAGCGTACCTGGGCTGAGACGGTAGCCATGCCGCGCTAGTTCCTCGATCAGCCACAGACCAAAGACCGGCTCGCGCCCGGCGTGGTGGAGGAGGTGCAGTTTGACGAAGCCCAGGAAGAGATCGCGCAGGGGTTTCATATATCGAATTCCGTTATCGAATTTCGATATTATTCTCTCACAAAAATGCCCCCCCTGTCAAGGTTGATGCGGGAAGACGGTGCAAGACGCCAATAGACTATCGGAAAACTTTTGGAAGAGACCCTAAAGGTAATTGTCTACCCTCACCCTAACCCTCTCCCAAAGAGAGAGGGGAACGGACAGACAAAACAGTTTGGGTTCATCTGTAATCCAAGTGCAAAAACCGCGAATGACGGCGTTATTCGTGTATTCGTGCAGTATTCGTGGACGGTTTGCGCTCAAATATAGGCAGGGTAGGCAGTTACGTTTTCTTGCCGAAAGCAAAAAAAACATCTGGGTTTTCTCCCCTCTCCCCCTGGGAGAGGGGCTGGGGGTGAGGGTGGGTAGGCAGTTACAATCCGATCGCAATAACGCGCCAGTTTTTACAAGGGTACCAGCCCGAAGGTTCCCTTGATGTGAAGGTAACCTTCGGGGCATTTTTTTATTCCTCGCCGCTATCGTCAATCGCGCCGGGCTGTTCCACGCGCAGCACCTCGCCGTGATAGTTGATTACGATCTTGAAGCCCATCATGCCCAGGTAGGCGCGCGCGTCTTCTGGGAGGCCTTGCTGCATCAACGCCTCGAACTGCTTGTCCATGTTCTTCAGTTGCTGTTCGATGGCGGCTACGGTAAAGACATCTTCCTGGCCGAGCATTTTGGCGGTTTGCTCTGAGATCAGGTCTTCGCTGCCTTTGATCAGGTCTTGCATGTGCTGGAGCACCTGGCGGTCCACCTGCGCGGCAGGGATATGGCGGCGGAACCCGGCGTCGTCAATGACATAGCAAGGCTCATCGCCCACAAAGGCGCTTTCTACGGGACGGTCGCTCTCATCGAAGACCAGACCGGAAAAGAGGGGGGTTCTTGGCATGGTGTTTTTTGGGAGGGAGGAGATACGGGATAGGGGAGGAAGATACGAGATAATAGGGGATAGGGGGTAGGGGAGGCAGATACGAGATAGGGGATAGGGGGTAGGAGATAGGGGGTAGGAGATAGGGGCTAGGGTCACTTTTTTCCCAGGTTGTGTTTGTGGGAATTGAGGAGGTTTGTAATCAGCGAAATTAAGTGATCGAGAACCTTGTACCGATGTTCCAGCAAGTCAGCCGGTAAAGCGCGACGGCAGCGATAATACCAGCCTCTCGTCTCGCGGGCTTCGCCGAGGCTGATCTTGATGATGCGCAAATAGTCGGGCGTTCCAACGCCTCGACCGTACGCCTCCTCCATATTGGCGCTGACGCTTCCCGCACTGTGTATGATCTGTGCGATATTGTGTCTGGCTCGAAAATCCTTTTGAAAAATTTCACAATCATCCCAGGCAAGGTCATAGAGATACAACGCGACGCGATAATACAACGATTCCCATAACGGCTCTTTCTTGATATAGTCGGGAACCGTCTTTTCCCATTCGTCGAACTGCAAAAACTTCTCCTCCAATTCCTACCTCCTACCTCCTACCTCCTACCTCCTAACTCCTAACTCCTAACCCCTAACCCCTAACTCGCATCTCACATCTCACATCTCAACTACTCTGCTTTCCCTCGATAGCCGCCAGCAGGATACCGGCTGCCAGGCCCAAGCGTCGGTCGAGCGTGCGGGCGGGGTCCATGCTGAAGTCCACGTCCAGTTCATAACGGAAGAGGTTGAAGCGTTGGCGCAGGTCGGCGGCGCGCTGTCCACGGATGGTTAGGTCATAATTCTGCGGCAGCAGCGAGCCGAGCAGCAGGCGGCGTAGCAAGGCCAACCCCATGCTGTCCTCGAACAGCAGGCCGATCACCTGGTCGTTTACGTCCAGCACTTCCCACTCGTCGCGCAGCATGGACTTGAAACCTTTGCGGCGCAGCGTCCCAACTTTCTGGCCGGTGGCGCTGTCAATCACATCGTAGGCGGCCGAAAAGTCAATGATCTGGCGCGCCTTGATTTGCAACACTTCTTGCGATTTGCTCTCATCGGAAAATACACGGATGTCCTCGCGCAGTTTGAACATCTTCTGTTCGCTGAACATGACCAGGTTGCCCGCCGGGTCATAGTAGCGAAATTTACCGGTCAGGGCAAAGACCTGGCGTTTGAGCAGGTATTGGTTATGTTCGAAAATGGGATGCATGTTTTTCTCCTTTGATTGATGAGATTTCGTAGTGACGCCTCCGTCAGGCAAAAGAGCGACTAAAGTCGCTACTACAAGCCGCTACTACAAGCCGCTACTACAAGCCGCTACTACAAGCCGCCACTACAAGCCGCCACTACAAGC
>JBBITF010000027.1:0-2522 GCA_037440925.1 Chloroflexota bacterium | reverse complement strand
ACTACAAGCCGCCACTACAAGCCGCCACTACAAGCACATTAAGTGGATTTGATGATCTGGACGCTTGTGCCTTCTCCCAAGCGATACAGGTAATTCACATCAGGCGGGACGACCGGGCTGGTCCAGCGATAGATGAATTTTGCGTCCACCGACGGCAGATTCACGCAGCCGTGACTGCGCGGGCGGCCATAGTCATTATGCCAGTAGGTGCCGTGAAAAGCAATGCCTGTGCCGGTAAAGAACGACACCCAGGGTACGCCGGCCAGGTCATACACGCCGGCCTCGTCATCGCCCTCGTTGGTCATGTGGACAGTTGGCCCTTTGTGAAAGGTGCGAAAATCGCCCAGCGGGGTCTTGGTGCGGCCCGCGCCGCTGGAGCAGCGCGATACCAGCACGGGTTGGTCGTCCTCGAAAGCAGTCACGCTTTGGGTGGCCAGGTCCACGTAGATGTGTTTCAGGGCGTCGGGAACGTCCGGGGAAAGCGGGGCCAGTTCCTCGTCTGGTACGATGCGCATGTCATAGGCCGGGACGTAATAGGAAAGTTGGCGGTGGAAGTTGTAAATTTCATACCATATACTTTTCTCCTGGCGGTTGACGATTGTCTGACGCACCCAGTGTGTGCTTTGATAGTACAGGCGGTCGGCGTCCTCGGCGCGGGTATCGGGCTGGATGCGCGGCACGCTGTAAGGGACAGTAATCTCACCTACCTGCCCCGCCGCGCGGATCTGGAACACGGGTTTCTGGTAAATGGTCTCGACCGGCTGCACCCAACCCGAATAGGTGTAGCCTTCATCACCGATGCGGTACCAGGCCGTGTTGAAGGGGTTGCCCGCCTCGCCCTCGACCACTTCCGAGATTGGCACTACCCAGTCCTTGCCGAAGGCCTTGTGCTTCTTTGCGGTGAAGGAAGGCGAATCGTACATGAACAGCCCGCTCATCAGCACGCGCCCCTGCGAGGCGGCAGGCGCAGCGGCGGCCAGCGCACGGTCAAGGCCGGTTTCGGCCAGCAGCATTCCTATAGCCCCGGCGGCGCTGAACTTGAGGAAATCACGGCGGGTGAAAGAAATAGCCGCTTTCATTCAGTAATCAACACTTTCGTACCGTAATACTCGTAAGCAAACTGTTTGCCGGATTCGACGATCGGCGCCGTCCACCGATAGAGCCATTTGGCGGCCTGGGGCGTCAGGTTGATGCAGCCGTGACTGCGCGGGCGGCCATAGTCATTATGCCAGTAGGTGCCGTGCAAGGAAATCCCACTTTTGGTTATATACAGCACCCATGGCACGCCGGGCAGATCGAAGCCGCTGGCGGTAATATCGCCGGCCGCCATGTGGCGGGTGGGACGTTTGTACGAGGTGATGAACTGTCCCTGCGGGGTCGTCCAGCGCCCATCACGAAACTGGCCGCCGGTGGCGGCGCGGGTGGCAAAGACCAATTGCGAGCGTTCGTAGGCCAGCACCAGTTGCTGAGACAGGTGCACCTCGATCCACTTTTCAGCGTCGGGAATCTCCGGGGAAAGGGGAGCAAGTTCGGCGTCCGAAATGAGGCGGATGTGACGCGCCGGGATGTAGTACAGCAGTTCCCGTTTGTCGTCCAGCAGCCCATACCAGGCCTGCCCGTCCGCGCCGGGTTCCAGCGTCATGATCCAATGGACGGTCTGGTAGTACAGGCGGTGGGAGACTTTGGCGTTCGGGTCGGGTTCTTCGTGCGCATCGGTAAAAGGGACTGAAATCTCACCCAGCAAGCCGTTGGCCGGCACGGCGTTGACCGGCTCGTTCAAGCGGGTTTGCACCGGCTGGACGCCGCCAGAGTAGAGGTATCCTTTGCCTTCTACCTCATACCACAGGCGGTTGTAGGCAGACTCATCCTCGCTCAGAACCGCGCCGGAGAGGGGCAGCACCAAATCGCGCCACACCAATTCGATTTTACGAGATTGCGGCGCCGGTTCGGCGTACACCCAGGCGCTCTTGTCGGTGATACGTCCCTGTAAGCCAGGCTCTACCGTTTGCGCATAGGGGGAAAAGTCGGGCAGAAACAGTCCAAGCGCGCCAAAAGCGCCCAATTTCAAAAAGTCGCGGCGCGAAAGCATACCACTGCAAGCAGGCATGGCTCATCTACGTCAGTAATGAACCCGCACCGTCATCCCCTCGTAAGCCCAATAATATAACCACTCGGCATCGGGAATGGTCAGGTTGACGCAGCCGTGACTCATGGGGGTGCCGAAGTTGTTATGCCAGTACGTGCCGTGGATGCCGTAGTCTTTGTAGAAATACATCACGTAAGGTACGTTTGGCAGGTAATAGCCCGGCCCTGACATATCTTGTACGCGGGTTTTGTTCCAGATTTTGAATGTGCCGGTTACCGTCGGGTGCGCCCAGGTGCCAGTGGAAACAATGAAAACGTTGACGGCTACGTCCCCCTCATAGGCATACAAGCGTTGTTCCGAAAGATTGATGTCTATCCAGCGCGCACCGTTCCCGGCAATCGGTTGGGGCTGTTCCTGCGGTTTAGCGGCCGGCGCT
>JBBITF010000026.1:0-39284 GCA_037440925.1 Chloroflexota bacterium | reverse complement strand
CGGGTCGGTGGTGGTGATGCCAAACGGACAGCCCAGCCCCTTCTCACATTGCGCGATGCGGATGCAACCGATGGCCACCAGTTCCGCCGTGCCCAGGATGGCCCCGTCTGCGCCGAGCGCAATCGCCTTGGCGATGTCCCAGGCCGAGCGCAAGCCGCCAGAAACCATCAGCGTCACCTCATCGCGGATGCCTTCCTCGACCAAAAACTTGTGAACTTTCGGGATGGCATACTCGATGGGCATGGCGATATTCTTCTTGGCGATTTCGGGCGCGGCGCCCGTCCCGCCGTAGGCCCCGTCCAGGTGGACGATGTGCGCTCCGGCGTAATACGCCCCGACCGCCACCATGTCCACGTCGGTGGGCGTCGAGACTTTGACCGAAATCAATGCCCGCGGGTTGACCTGCTTCAGCCAGTCCACGTGCTTTTTGTGGTCTTCTACTGAATAGACGCTGTGGAAGGGGAACGGCGAAAACAGCGAGGTGCCTTGCACGGCCTCGCGCAGGCGCGCCACCGTCTCAGTGTTCTTGTTGCCTAGCAGGTGTCCGCCCAGCCCTGGCTTGGCCCCCTGAGCGTACTTGATCTCCACCACCCGCGCCCGCTGGATAGTCTCTTCGCGCACGCCGAACAAGCCGGTCGCCACTTGGGTGATGATGTGGTCGGCCAGCGGGAGCAGTTCTTCGGGGTAGCCGCCTTCGCCGGTCGAGATGAACGTCCCCAGCGCCTTGGCTGCCTGCGCGCGGGCCGTCATCACCGGCAGGCTGATCGAGCCGTAAGACATGCCGGCCCCATACCAGGGCAGCGGCAGCCGCACTTCGGGGCGGCCATCCCTGCGGCGGTTGAGCGGCAGAGAAAGGTCAACTTCCTTTGGATCGGCGGCAGGCGGATGCGCCGGATCCATCTCGAACTCGAAGGCAAAGGCCAGTTTGTCGAACCCGCCGTCCGAGGCGCCGAAGCGATAATCCCATTCCAGATTGACCGGAGGGTGTCCGGTGCGCGCCTGCTGTTGTGACGCCAAAAGGAGGGTCTGCGCCCAGCGGAAATCGCCCTCGCCTCCTGCCTGGACTTTGAGCCTGGGCAGCGTTTCGACGGGTTTCCGGCCCCCCAGCGTTTCCCGGAACGTCTCTTCCTCGGTCTTGTGCCAGATGGTGCGGCCCACTTCGCCCCGCAGCCGGCGGATTTCGCGGATGCCCATGGCGCCCAGCGCTTCGAGCATCTGGTCGCGCCAGGCGGACATTAGATTCACCAGCCGCTGCGCGCCCCAGGCGGGGTCAATGTCCTCGTGTTCGACGTGGCATTTACCTTTGTCGGCCCACAATGAGCAGCCCCAGGCAATCTGCATGGCAAAGTCAATCGCCACCGCGTCTGCGCCGCAGGCAATCGCCTTGACCACATGCTCGGCGGCAGCGATTCCGCCGGAAACGATCAGCGTCACCCGGTCGCGTACATTCGCCTTGACCAGCGCCCCATGTACTTCGCGGATGGCCTCGGTAATGGGGCGACCCGTTGTATCTCGCCCTACCTCATCCGCCAGGAGATGGACGACGGCCACGCCCTGCTGCGTCAGCGCGACGGCGGCTTCGGCGGCGATCGGCGAGAGCGCCACCCGGCAGCCCAGCATCGGTTCTGGGTGGTGGATGGCCGCTTTGGCGCAGGCAGTGGACATTTCTTCCAGCGTGGCTTTCCAGCCGGGATCCACTTCGAGGTAGCGGGGGGGGAAGGGCAGGGGTTCCTCGGTCTCGGATGGAGTGACAACCAGGCCGAGAGCGTCGGTGTCGAGGTCGTCGCCAAACTCGTCGGTGGTGATGAGGGCCAGGACGCCGAGACGTTTGGCGGCCTCCACGATCGAGCGGGTGGGGCCGCGTCCGGAAAACGGGACAGGCAGAGGGTCCAGAATGACCGGCAGCGGGAGGCTGAACCAGCGCGGCAGCGCGCCCACCAGTCTGCCGTCTGCGTCGAAGATCAGTTTCTCCAATCCCGCGCCGATGTCCACCTGCGTGGAGATGTACTCGCGCCCGTGAATGCCATCCCGCGTGGGGCGCACGATTTCGGACATATCGAGCCACAAGCCTTCGAAGCCCTCGCCCGCGAACTTGCCGCCGTAGCCCGCCCCGGAGATGGGGATGCGCCCGGTCTCGGCCTGGTACCAGGTTTGGGTGATGATCTCGGCCGTCCAGTACGGGTCGCCGCGCTGGCTGCGCCCATCGAAGACGACATGCCCGTATTTGACGTAAGCGTCGCCCTCGGCAATCAGGAACTCGGCCGGGTAACCGCCCGGCGGCGGAGGAGCAGGTTGCGTGTGGATGTGATAGCGACTTGACATTTTAATTCTTCCTCTCTCAGCGAAAGGAGCTGGGGTGAGGGTAAACAAAACAGGCATGCGCGGGCATGCCTGTTAAATGCAATTTGCATTCTTAAAGCAGCCCTTCCATGAGCAAACAGGCAGCGTTCATCGCCTGTGTCACTGCGCTGCCTTGTCCCGCAAGTCGCCCTGTGGATTTCGGCAGAGCAACAGCGTTTTTTTGAACTCTGTTGCTCCTTACGCTTGCTTTGGAAGGGAGAAGGGAGCCTGTGATCCGGCTCCGGAGGCATCCGCTGATCTATCCGATTTTCGGACCTCACCCCTGGCCCCTCTCCTGCAAGGAGAGGGGAAGTCCTTAGCGCCCCGTTCGCACGGGGGAACCTCCACCTCGTTATCTCTGTTGCGCAAATTGCGCCCTCAGAGACTCAGCCGCTTATTCTCCGTTTCAATTTTTGGCTAAATCGCTCACTTAACGAGACCGATTGTACTCGCATCTGAAAGTCGAGTCAAGTTAAAAAAGGCTCTTAAACCACGAATGCTCGAATGGCGGCGTTATTCGTGCAGTATTCGTGGACGGTTTGCGCTCAAATATAGGCAGGGTAGGCAGTTACAAAACTATGGAAAGATCTGCGGGAATCTGTGTCATCTGCGGATGGTTTGACAACCTTTGCATGCACACAAACAAACTGAAGCGGTACTGTGCAGAATCTTCACGGTTGTGATAGAGTCTCAAGAATAATACCGATAATCTCAGCCCGCCTATCCTTCTACCTGTAGAGCCTACTCACCGGCTATCTGATGAATTGCCCAAAGCCCTGCGCAAGTGGCCGCCCATTTTTGCAGAGAGTCAACCATGAAAAAATTCAAACCTTATCGCGCTGTTACCCTTGGCATGCGCAGAATGTTTCGTGAGCAGAATAAATTCAAACGTCAGACATATTTTTGGGCCAGTTTGCTTAGCCTTCCCGTCATTGTCTGGACCTGGCTTCTACGCTTCGATTTGCCCGTTTGGCGATTCTCCTACGGTATTCTGTTAATTGGCCTCATCATCTCCCTTCTCGCCCTGCTCAATCCCAACCTTCCCCTTCGTTGGGTAGAACGCTTCATTCTCATTGTCGTTACAGTGGTTGGCTTTATCAAATATGTTTACTTGTTGAGCGACCCCGCTGCACTCCAATTAACCAACTGGTTGGGCGAAATTCAGGCGACGTTCTGGAATTTTGGGCTTGGTTTCATTCTAATTTACATCGTCTTTGAACGCAAAAAGGCCTTTTGGATTTGCACTGCCCAAATTCTGCTCATCTTGACCATCACCTTACCGCATTTAGGCGGCTTCTCGGACGAAATTTTGCGTGAGTTCTTCCGTCTTGAAACGCGCCTGGTCGCCGCCGCCTTTCTCACTCTCATCCTGGCAAAAGCCAAAGATGACCTGCTTGAAACCCAAAACCGCGTGTTGGATGTCGAAACCCTGGCCTATCTCGACCCGCTCACCAACCTGCTCAACCGGCGTGCCTTTAGCCAGCTAATGCAATCACACCTTGCCACAAACAACCTGCAAATTGGGCTGGTTTTGGCTGACGTGGATTTTTTCAAATCCATTAACGACGCTTACGGTCACGAAATTGGAGACGAAACTTTGCGCGAAACAGCCGCCTTGCTCAAAGCCAGCCTGCGCGAAAGCGACTTGGTCGGGCGTTGGGGAGGCGAAGAGTTCATCATCATGCTTCAACAAGGCGATTTGCTCAAACACATTCAAACCATCGAACGCATTCGTCAGCAATTTGCAAACTCTCCGTTGCCAAATGGCTTAAAAATTACCCTCTCGTTTGGCGGTTCCAATTTCCAAAAAGGAGACACCTTCGAATCCCTGTTTAGCCGCGCCGACCAGGCCCTCTACGTAGCCAAAAACAAAGGTCGCAATCGTGTGGAGTGGCTCTAAAGGTTTGCGCTTTTCAGGTCTATCCCCCGGTAAAGGAAACCCCGCTCGTGCCGTGTGCTGCAAAGTTTTGAACCTGCTTTCGCAGGTGGGCTCCGACCCAGAAACGCCGCCTTGGCTCAGGCCTATCGCGTTATTTCTGTAAGATGGAAACCCAATGTAAGGGTGTTGGCTCAAAACCGTAGTCGCAACATCACGGGCACAGCAGGGCCGCTTTTCTTATACCATAAACCCAAAAGCATGTGTAGGGAAAGATTAATACCCCCTTACCAACCTTGCCCTTCAGTCCGGTCAATGCTTGCCTGCGCTTATATTTTCGAATTGTGCGATTCTTTGGCGCATGTTTTCTGGCAGGGGGATCGTTTTGTTCAAACGGTAGTCGAAGGCTACCAAAACAACCTGCCCCGAGGCTAGCCTATCGCCAGTGGTTGGCTGAAAGATGGCTTGCTCCACTTTCATGGACTTGTTGCCTAATTCAAAAGTGCGCACCCCCACTTTGACCGTTTGTCCGAAATGGATAGGCGCATGAAAAGTAACCCGCGCCTCGGCCAAGATGACGCCAATGTCCATGAAAGATTGGCTGGGGGAGAACAGGCCCAGTTCTACAAAATATTGAATGCGCGCTTGCTCGAAATAAGTCAGGTATTTGGCGTTGTTTAGATGACCTTGCGGATCAAGGTCGCCGTAGCGTACCTCGATGGGGTGATAGAAGCGAAATTCTGACGTATTGCTCATTCAACTCTCTCCACTTTTTTCTTTGCAGTGTACTAATGTTACCATATGAGCGGCTTTTTCCAGGATGATCAACCGTATGTCGTACCGCCAGGCTGTGCCTGGCAGGGCCGGCTACAGATCGGCGGTACAAGTGGATTGCTGAGGTCAAGAGAGGCTGGAGGCCACACGCCATCAGGGACGTTCAGAGCGTACGCTTCCAGTTTGTTTTTTTGTGCAAGAATCCTCAAACACGAAAGGCACAATACTTGCGTACTTGTGTACTTTATGTTGAGTTCGGCTTTTCCGAGTTAGAGGTAGAATCAAGCGAATGCAGGATGCGGCGACCTGATTTTTGACGACCTGTGCAGGTATACAAAATGACTTTTCTAACTAGACAATCTGTACTCTTTCAGGTATCATTACGCCCGTCTGTGACCAGGTTCACATGCGCACCCCACTGAGGAGGCGTTCCGAGGGCTATGCCCGCGGCACAATGGATAGCAAACGGATTACGGAAGCCTATGGCGTGCCCGGATCGTATCATCGTATCCGGGCAGTTGTGCGTCATTTAAGAAACACGCAGCGTCTTGCTGCTTAAATCATTTCACCACATGGTGTGGAGGCGAAATGTCAGATTTAGTTCATCAAATTACCAGCGACTTTCGAAAGCAGATCGAGGCCTTTGAGCCGGAAGTTGGCATTCGTGATATTGGGACGGTTATCGAAGCCGGCGATGGGATTGCGCGGGTTGCTGGCCTGGCCAATGTCCGCGCACAGGAATTGGTGCAATTTTCCAATGGGGTCATGGGTACGGCCTTCAACTTGGAAAAAGATAGCGTCGGTGTAATCGTCATGGGGGATTACGCCGAAATCACCGAAGGCATGACAGTTCGAGCGACAGGGCGCATTGCTTCTGTCCCCGTCGGTGACGGACTGATTGGAAGAGTAGTCAATGCCTTGGGCGAGCCAATAGACGGCAAAGGGCCAATTGCCTTTAGCGGTTATCGTCCCATTGAGCGCATTGCGCCTGGCGTAGTGCAGCGTCAAGATGTGGATACTCCCGTCCAAACTGGCATCAAAGCCATCGACTCGATGATCCCCATCGGGCGTGGCCAGCGAGAACTGATTATTGGCGACCGTCAAACTGGCAAAACTGCCCTGGCGATTGACACCATCATCAACCAGAAGGGGAAGAACCTGATTTGCATCTATGTAGCCATTGGTCAGAAGAAAGCCGCCATTGCCCGCACGCAAGGGATTTTGGAACGCTATGGGGCAATGGAACACACGATTATCGTAGTGGCTTCGGCGGATGAATCGGCTGCGCTTCAATACATTGCTCCCTATGCTGGCTGCGCTATCGGCGAGGAGTTCATGGAAACGGGCCGCGATGCGCTGGTGATTTACGATGACTTGTCGAAACACGCCTGGGCCTATCGTCAAGTTTCCTTGTTGTTGCGCCGCCCGCCTGGACGTGAGGCCTATCCCGGCGATGTATTCTACCTTCATTCTCGCTTGCTTGAACGCGCCGCCCGCTTGGCGAATTCCTATGTTATCGTCCGTAAGGATTTCGAAGGCGAGGCTACTCAAGCCGACGGCGTGGACGGCAAAGTCTACACCGGTCCGATTGCTAAAGACCAGGCCAACGAAGCCCTCAAAGCAATGGCAGAAGCAGACCAATATAAGATCGTCAAAGTGGCCGGCAGCGGTGGGTCGCTCACGGCCTTGCCCATCATCGAAACCCTGTTGGGCGACATCTCTGCTTACATCCCAACCAACGTCATCTCCATTACCGATGGGCAAATCTTTTTGGAAAGCAATTTGTTCAATGCGGGTATTCGTCCGGCCGTCAATGTGGGTATTTCAGTCTCCCGCGTGGGCGGCGATGCTCAAACCAAAGCCATGAAGCAGGTGGCGGGTCGTTTGCGCCTCGATATGGCAGCCTACCGCGAACTGGCTGCCTTTGCCTTGATGGCCTCTGACCTGGACAAAGCCACTCAGGCGCAACTCAGCCGCGGTCAGCGTATGCAGGAGCTCCTCAAACAACCGCAATATCGGCCTATGGAACTCGAAGACCAGGTGATGGTCATCCTGGCAGGGACAAGCGGTTTCGCCGACCAGGTGCCGGTCGAAAAGATGGGACAATGGCAAACCGACCTGTTGCGTTTCATGGCCGCGTCGTACCCTGAAATTGGCAGAGAGATTGCCGAAAAGAAAGTCCTCTCCGATGACCTGCGCGCCCGTATGACAAAGGCGTTTGAGACCTTCAAGAACTCCTGGCAGGGATAACTATGGCTTCCGCACGTGAAATGCGGATGAGAATCCGCAGCGTCAAGAACATTTCGCAGGTGACCCGCGCCCTCGAAGCGGTCAGCGCCAGCAAGGTGCGGCGCGCCGTCAAGGCAGTGATGGACACCCGTCCCTACGCCACCAAAGCCTGGCAGGTGTTGACGCACGTCGCCGGTCAGCCTGGACGCTCTCAATTGCATCCACTGTTGAGCGAGCGTTCCGAGGTCAAGAACGCCCTTGTGGTGGTGATTACCGGCGATCGTGGCCTGGCAGGAGCGTATAACACCAACGTCATTCGTTTTGTGTCCCAGCATTTCGACCGTTACAAAGTGCCGGTCAAATACATTGCCGTAGGGCGCAAGGGACGTGACTTGTTGATTCGGCGCCGTAAAGAAGTGCTGGCCGACTTCAGCAATCTGCCGGCAGCCCCCTCCTTTGCCGATGTCTCGGCCATTGGCCGTCTGGCGGTGGATTCCTTTCTGAAAGGTGAAGTGGACGAAGTTTGGCTGGTCTATACCAACTTCCACAGTATGTCGCGCCAGACAGTGGAGACGCAAAAACTTTTGCCCTTAGAATTGAAAGCGGAACACGAGCATGTCACCCTTGAGGGGGCGCGCAAGATGACGGCTGCTTACATCTACGAGCCTGCGGAGCGCGAAATTTTGGATGAGATCATCCCGCGCTTTACCGGCTTACAGGTTTACCAGGCGATTTTAGAATCGCAGGCTAGCGAACATGCGGCGCGCATGGTGGCCATGCGCAATGCCACCGATAATGCCCACGAACTGGTCGGCGCGCTGCAACTGGCTTACAACAAGGTTCGCCAACAGGCGATCACCAACGACATCTTGGATATTGTGGGCGGCGCGGAAGCGCTGGCTCAGTAACTCGATACTTGGAGGCTTAATCATGGCAAATGCAACTGGCCGTGTAGTGCAAATTCTTGGCGGCGTGGTAGACGTCGAATTTCCAGATGGAGACATCCCCGAACTCTTTGAAGCCATCGAAATCGAACGCCCAGGGCAAGACCCCCTGGTTCTCGAGGTCCAAAAACACCTGGGCGAAAATTGGGTGCGCACAGTTGCAATGGACTCGACCGATGGCCTTCAGCGCGGTATCCCGGCGCGTGCAACGGGCGCGCCTATCATGGTGCCGGTAGGAGAATCCACTCTGGGGCGCATCTTCAACGTTCTTGGCCGACCGGTGGACAAGAAAGGCGAGGTGCAAGCCTCCCTGCGCTATCCCATTCATCGCCCCGCCCCACCCTTTGCCGAACAATCCACTCGCGTGGAAGTGTTCGAAACCGGCATCAAGGTCATTGACCTGGTTGCGCCCTTTACCAAGGGCGGCAAGACCGGCATCTTTGGCGGCGCTGGCACGGGCAAGACCGTTATCATCATGGAACTCATTCGCTCGGTTGCGACTGAGCATGAAGGCAACTCGGTGTTTGCCGGCGTGGGCGAACGAACCCGCGAAGGAACACAACTCTACCGCGAAATGCTCGAATCGGGCGTGATGAAAGATACCGTGATGGTGTACGGACAGATGAACGAACCTTCGGGCGTCCGTCTGCGCGTGGGCCTCACTGCGCTTTCGATGGCCGAATACTTCCGCGACCAGGGGCGGGATGTGCTTTTATTCATTGATAACATCTTCCGCTTCTCCATGTCTGGTTCTGAAGTTTCGGCGTTGCTGGGGCGTATGCCCTCTGCTGTGGGCTATCAGCCTACTCTGGCGACCGAGATGGGCGAACTTCAGGAGCGCATTACCTCCACTCGTTCAGGTTCGATTACCTCCATGCAAGCCGTTTATGTCCCGGCTGATGACTACTCTGATCCGGCGCCGGTGGCGACTTTTACCCATTTGGATGCAACCATCGCTCTCGAACGCTCCATCGTGGAAAAAGGCATCTACCCGGCTGTGGATCCCCTCGCTTCGACCTCCCGAATCCTTGATCCTAACATCGTGGGTGAGGAACACTACTTCGTTGCCCGCGAAGTCCAGCGCGTCTTGCAGCGCTACAAAGACTTGCAGGACATCATTGCCATCCTCGGCATAGATGAACTCTCTGAAGACGATAAACTCATTGTGGCGCGCGCCCGCAAGATCGAGCGTTTCTTCTCGCAGCCCTTCTTTGTCGCTGAACGCTTTACCGGTATCCCTGGCCGCTATGTTCCATTGAGCGAGACTGTGCGCGGCTTCCGCGAAATCTTGGATGGTAAATGCGACGACTTGCCCGAACAGGCTTTCATGATGGCCGGCACCATCGAAGATGTGCGTGAAAAGGCCGAGAAACTGGCACAGGGCGCATAACGATTACGTTTTGTTTTACAGATTGTTGCAAATCGTAAAGCGTAAAGCGTAAATCGTAAGGAGTGTTCATGACCATTCGCTGTGAAATTGTTTCTCAGGACCGTACTGTCTTCGAGGGAGATGTAGATATCGTTGTCCTGCCGGGCTCAGCAGGCGAAATGGGCATCCTGCCGCATCACGCGCCTCTGTTGACTACCCTGAACTATGGCGTCATCAAGGTCCGTACAAAGGGACAGGAAGAAATCTTCACTGTGGCGGGCGGAATTGCCGAGGTGCAACCCGATATTGTCACGGTGTTGGCAGACGCCGCTGAAAACGTGCGCGAGATTGACCTGGAGCGTGCCGAAGCAGCCCGCAAACGCGCCGAAGAAGCCCTCAAAAGCGGCGCGCCGGCTGAAATGGACAATTTCCTGGCCATCGAAGCCGCATTACGTCGTTCCAACTTGCGCCTGGATGCCGTGCGGCGTTACCGCAAGGCCTCAGCGCGCCCTTACGAAGAGAAATCCGAGTAAAGGCTTGTGTTTGGGCTTTCTAAAGACCTGGGCATAGACCTGGGCACTGTGTTCACTCGCCTGGCCGACAGCACACAGTTGCTGCTCGAAGAGCCAACCGTTGTTGCCATTGCCGTAGATGAGCAAAAGATGGTGGCTGTTGGCCAGCAAGCGCGCGAGATGGCAGGGCGCGTGCCAGACAGCATCGAGGTCGCCCGGCCCCTCAAAAATGGCGTCATTGCCGATTACGAAATTACCGAAGCGCTGCTTTCTTATCTCTTGCGGCGTGTCAGCGGTTCGATGCGTATCTTCCGCCCGCGTGTGATGATCTCGGTGCCACATGGCGTGACCAGCGTTGAGCGCCGCGCCGTTTATGAGGCGGTCATGGAAGCCGGCAGCCGCGAAGCCTACCTCATCCAGCAGTCGCTGGCGGCGGCGTTGGGCATTGACTTGCCCATCGGTTCTCCATCGGGGAACATGGTGATTTGTCTGGGCGGCGGCGCCACCGAAGCCTCTGTGATGGCCATGTACGGTATCGTCTCGGCTGAAACGCTGCGCGGCGGCGGCCTGGAACTGGATGAGGCCATTATCACCTATGCGCGCCGAAAGTATGGGGTCATCATCGGTCAGCCAACTGCCGAGCAGTTGAAAATTCGTATTGGCGCGGCTGTTCCGCAAGACATGGAACAAAGCATGGAAGTACAGGGTCAAGACCAGGTCACCGGGCTGCCGCGTCCCATCACCCTGACGACCGGTGAGATTGTCGAGGCCCTGCAAGAACCGCTCAAAGACATCGTCGAGACCGGCCGTCGTGTTTTGGAAAAAACCCCGCCTGAATTGGTGGCTGACATCATTGACCGCGGTGTGGCCCTGTGCGGCGGCGGCGCGCTTTTGCGCGGCGTTGATAAACTGTTGACCAAGTCCCTGGGCATTCCTGCTTATCTTGTGGACAATCCTATGACCTGTGTGGCGCAGGGCGCCGCGCGCGGGCTGGGAATGTATAATATCCTGCGGCGCAATCTGCCGCAAGTGTAAGGCAAAAAACAACTTCCCGAAGGTTCGAGTCCTTCGGGAAGTTGCTTCTTGATTCTCGGCCTTATTCCTTCAAATCAATTTTTTGGCCGCCATACTCGCCGGTGACAGAAAACGTGCCTTCGTTGTCATCGCGGGTATAGGTGAGAGAGCCGCTTTTATCTCCACTCACTTTCACATCCAGCGTGAACAGGCCTTTCTCATAGTCGTAACCGCCTTCGCCGCTCATGACAAAGCCTTGCGTAAAGGCGCAACTTTCGAACGTATAGGCTTCCCCCGCTTCGCTAGGGCCAAAGGTAAACGATCCGCCTAAGGGGCATCCTACCGAGACGTCCTCCTCGAAGTAGCCGTAGAAATATTCCGGCAGGTAACTGATTTCGTTATCAATGTCATACATGATTTCCAGCGGGTTGGCATAGGCGCTGGCTTTGGCCTGGATGCGAGGCACATACTCGCGGATGACCGCGTTGCCCCAGTCCTCGCAGACGATTTCATGTTTGTCGGGGAGTTTCCCATTCACCAGGAAATCGCTGATGTATTGGTCGGGACAATCGTATCCAAAGCCATAGATGGAATGCCGCCCTCCTTCCACGTATAGGTGATAACCGTTTGCCAGGCGCTCGAAGACAGCCTTGCCCTCCTCGAAGGGGGTAGCCGGGTCGAGCGTGGCGTTCAATACAAAAGTTGGCACGCCTTCTGCCACCAGAGGCTCGGTTTTGACGATTTCTGTTGGCGCGCTCGGCCACCAGGCGCAGGTCAGACCGGTGTATACGCTGCCGTCCAGCCGTGGAACGGTGCCGTTGGAGGCTTGCCCGGCTGCAATGGTTTGTTCGATGCGCTCTTGCGGGCTGCCTCCAAAGAACGAATCGTCGGTGCAAAGGACGCTGTAAAACATCGTATCCGAGAAAGTTGGGTCGCCGACGTACTCGAAAGTTGCCGGGTCAATTGTGCCTTGTTGATAAAGCAAACGCGCAAGCGGCAGCATATCGCCTTCCTTGGCGGCTGCCAGAGCGCGCAAAAAGATCATTCGCCCGCTGAGCGAATACATTTGGTAGGCAGCGGTAAACTCTAACTGATTAAAGGTAAATGTGCGCTTGACTTTTTCGCCAGAGGGTAGGGGAAACTCATACGAAATGGGCGACTTCGAGATTTTTGCCGCCAAATCGTCGTACACTTTCAAAGCATCTCCGCCCAATTCAGCAGCGCAGGCTTCATCTGCGTCGCAGGCTTTCAACGTAGCCACCAACACCTTGTCGAAGGCTTTTTCTTGCGACAGGGCGCTTTCCTCGCCGGTCAACGTCAAATCTAGCGTGCCATCTAGCACCAAGCCAGCCAGGTGCTCAGGATGAGCAGCCGCATATCTTTGCGCTACCGATGTGCCATAACTTACGCCGTACAAGTAAAACTTTTCGTCGCCAATGATCTGGCGGAAGGTTTCCAGGTCTTCGGCTACCTGATCGGTGCCAAAGAAGCGCAGTTTATCCGCCTCGGGGCCAATCTCGGCTACACATTCATCCACAAAGGTATGAGCGTCTTCAATGGCGGCCTGTTGTTCCTGCGGCAGGTCATAGCCCTCTAACCCGCCTTGATCGGTTTCAGTCAGATAGCCCAGGAAATTCTTGGCGTAGGCGACTGGGCAGGCCAGCGGATGGGATAACCCTAGCCCGCGCTGGTCAAAGTATACGATATCGTAATGCTCCAGGATGCTCTCAGAAAACCATCGCAAGCCTCCCGTACTGATGCCTTCTCCGCCGGGCCCGCCAGGGAAGGCCTGCACATACATCCCATATCGCTCGCCGCTGGCTGGGGCAATTGCAAAGACCACATCCAATGTCTCCGCGTTGGCTGGGTCGAAGTGATCCAGCGGGACTTGAATTGTGACGCAGGTGAAATCTGGATTTTCCTCACACGGTTGACCACCCAATTCTGCCAGTTTAGCCGCCATGTCGAAAGCCGCCGGCTCGGTAACAGGGGGTTGTGTTTCAGCCGGCGGGGCTTCGGTAGGCGCTACAGGCGAAAAAAGTTGACAGGCCAGCGCCGCCAGCGCCAGCGCCGACAAAGCCAGGAACGACTTTTTTAATTTCATACAATTCTTCTCTGATTTGAGATAAACGAATTCTAAATCATCTATAGGGCTTTTGCAAGGCTGGATTTTTCATTTTGACCAATACCTGCAATGCCGTTTATAATTCCTGGCATGTCTTTCTATACTCGCAGTGGAGACGACGGCACCACCGGCTTACTTGGGCCGGGCCGCGTCTATAAACACCATCCTCGCATCGAGGCGCTGGGCGCGCTAGACGAGGCCTCAGCCGCCTTGGGCCTGGCGCGCGCCTCTTGCCTGGCGCAGGAGACTCCCCCTTTGTTGCGCCAGGCGCAAAAAGACCTGTATCGGTTGATGACCGAAGTAGCCGCTACGCCCGAAACCGCTCCAACGTTCCAGGGCATTGATGCGGCGCGCGTGGAATGGCTCGAGGCCCAAACCGACGCGATTAGCCGGCAGGTCACTCTGCCTCGACAATTCATCTTGCCAGGCGACACGCCTAGCGGGGCGGCGCTTTCGCTGGCGCGCACCATCGTCCGGCGGGCGGAACGGCGCGTTAGTGAGTTGTTTGATTTGAGCGAACTGAGCAACCCCGAATTGTTGCGTTACCTGAATCGCTTGTCTTCGTTGTGTTTTGTGTTGGAAATTTTAGAAAACCAGACTGCCGGCCGTTCTACTTCGTTGGCAAAGGAATAACCGAAATATGACTGGCACCATTCTCAACATCTTCACTGTTTTGCTTGGCGGAACGCTAGGCTTACTCTTCGGCGCGCGCCTGCCAGAACGTTTGAAGCATACCGTCATTGCCGGTATGGGCTTGTTTACCGCTGCCCTGGGTGTGCAGATGTTCCTCAAAACCGAAAACCCCCTCATCGTTTTAGGCGCGCTCTTGATAGGCGCTTTGCTGGGCGAATGGGGACAAATCGAGGAGCGACTCCAGCGCCTGGGACGCCGCCTCGAGGAACGCTTCGCGCGCGACCCCGAACCTGTTTCGCCTCCGACGGACGGATCATCCCCGAAAGGGGGGGCGGATAGTCGTTTTGTGCGCGGTTTCTTGACGGCTTCGCTGCTTTTCTGCGTCGGTCCGATGACTATTCTGGGTTCTATCCAGGACGGGCTGAGCGGCGATTACCAGTTGCTGGCGGTTAAATCGGTGTTAGATGGGTTTGCTTCGCTGGCCTTTGCTTCGACGTTGGGCGTGGGGGTTTTGTTTTCCACGTTGGTCATCCTGGTCTTTCAGGGCGGAATCAGTCTGATGGCAGCCGGGCTGAGCGTTCTTGTGACCGAGTCCATGCTCAACGAAATGACGGCTGCTGGCGGCGTAATCCTGACGGCGCTGGCTGTGAGCAGTCTGCTAGAAATCAAAAAGATTCGCGCCGGCAATTTCCTGCCGGCGTTAGCGATTGCTCCCTTGATTGTGTGGGTGTTAGGCTGGTTACAGAGATAAGGCTGTTTGCGTCCCTATTTCAGCCCCATCTCTGTCAGCGCCGCTTCGATTTGCGCTTCGAACTCACTGAAAGGATAAGCGCCGGCAATAATGCTTTGGCGGGTTTCGCCGTTGACCGCATACGTCAACACAAACGAGGGCGTGGCTTGTACGCCGGCCGCGCTTCCGTCTGTAAAGTCTTGGTCTACTCGTTGGCTGTATTTGCCGCTCTCGAAACAGGAGCGGAAAGCGCCCATGTCTAAGTCAAGCGTTTCGGCAAAGGCCAACAAACGACGGTCTGTGTAATCACCTATGTTTTCCCCTCTTTGGTTAGCAAAGAGAATGTCGTGAAATTCCCAGTACTTGTTTTGCTCGCCGGCGCAATAGGCTGCCTCGGCTGCGGCCTTCGATTCGGACCCGATAAACTCACCAAACGAACGATAGGTAAAGTAAACCTTGCCGGTGGCAATATATTTTTCCACCAGTTGAGGTTCGGTTTCTTTGAAAAATCTTCCGCAATATGGACATTGGTAGTCAGAATATTCCACGATTTTAATGGGAGCATTGGGGTCGCCCATGGAATTATCGTTTGCCATAGGGCGGGGAGACGGAGCAGCGGCAGCAATTTCACCGACTGGCTTAAGGTTGGGGGCAATCAACGCAAACGCTACCAGCAGCGCGCCAATCACAACAAACCCAATGGTTATCAAACGATTACGCATTGCGGTCCGGCGACGCTTCTCGCGCAGCATCTGGCGTTTGCTCATTTTCTCTTCGGTCATTTCTCGTCTCCTCAATATGGGTAGTGGTCGTAACTACCTGCCCTCACCCTCTCTCGACGAGAGCCCTCTTTGGGGATGATAAGAGGCGGGGGGAAGGCGGGTAGGCAGTTACAAAGAAGGGGGGAATGTATTGAACGTCGAAATTTTGCCATATTGGGAAGAATTTGTCCAGAAAGGATAGAAAAAACTCATTTTGCTTTAAGCCTTTCGTCTAGCCATGCAATCAATTCGGCAAACACCTCTCCCTTTTGGACTTCGTTGTGAATCTCGTGGAAGAGTCCCTCCCAAATATGCAGTGTCACTTTGCTGCCGGCCAGGGTAGCAAACTGGCGACTGGCTTGAGGCGATGTGAGGCGGTCTTTTTCACCGTGCATCAGCAATAGAGGCAGGGGAAATTGACCGGCTTGTTCCAATGCCCATAGCCCGCTTTGGTACATTTCTATGAACAGGCGGGCCGAAATTTTGTCGTGTACGAGTGGATCGGTTTCGTATGCTTGCACGACAGCCTCGTCATGGGAGAGGGCCTTGGTGTCGAGACCAGACGTTTGCGTGAAGCCTGGAAGAAGTTTGTTCATCATCTTTCCCAGGGCAACTTTGGGCGCCGGCGGCTCGAAAGCCAGTTTGAGCCAGGGCCCGGTGGCGACGATGCCTTGCAAGTCGGCTGTACGTCGCAAGGCAAAGTTGATGACCTGATTGCCGCCCATGCTATGGCCGTACAGGAAGCGCGGCAAGCCAGGATAATGCTCCGCTGTCAACGCCAGGAAACGCTCGATGTCGTTCATCAGAGCATCGTAAGAAGGGGTGTGTCCACGTGCGCCCCCAGATTTGCCATGCCCGCGCAGGTCATAACCGGTCAGAATGAAACCTGCCTGCGTGAGCGCTTGCCCAACATGAGCATAACGGCCGATATGTTCACCTAGACCGTGTATCAGGGCAATGCAAGCCCTGGCGCTGCCTTCTGGCTCCCAACTGCGCGCATACATGGGCAGGTTATCGTTGCTTGTCCAATTCCATTCGTTGCTTTTCATAAGGTTATCCTCCAATTTTGATGATGAATTCACATGCTTCCTGTCCGGTTGCTTTGCAGGAGGTTTCCTGGATGTCGTATTCTTGGCCGGTGGCCTAAAACAGGCACTCGTGCAACAGACCCAACGTCACGAAACAGATGGGTTCGCTGGCAGAGCCGGGCGGGGCGCCGGGACTGGCGTGGTCGGACAGGAGCAGGTCCAGGTCGAGAGTATGAACCGTCACGTTGCCAGGGTGAGGGTTCAGAAGGCTGGCCAGAAGTTGCAGGGCCGCTTTAGGCCGGTTTGGCAGAGGCAGTTTGCGCATCACAGCGGCATGGATTCGGAGGTTCAAGGGAGCGCCTTCCAGCAGACGCCTCCACAAAAAACTGCCTGAGCGTTGGAGAATGCCGCGTACGCCTCTCCCATAGTAAGTTCGCAGAGCCTTTTGCAGGCCGGCGTACATCTCAGCCGCAGTTTGATCGTCGTTAGAAGTCTCCTGGTTGACGTTGGCCCAGGCAGAAGGCAACCCGGCTTTTTCCAACAACAGAGACAGGTTTTCTTGCCCTAGTTCGCTAATCAAGATTTCTCTGAAGGGGCGCAAAATACAGCCAGAGAAGGGTTGGTTCACAGCGCCTCCTTTTGGGGCGGCACCTCGAAGCAGAGAATGGGATATTTCTCTCCGTTGTAGCGAAAGCCCACCTTTCGATATAATGCCAGCGAGGCGGTGTTGTCGCTTGAGGTGTTCACCGTCAAACGCGCGCCGCTGCGCCAATCTAGCCGACGGATCACATCGCAAACGAGCGCCAGACCCAGTCCTTGACCTTGCGCGTCGGGGCGGACGGCGAGCCTGGCGAGGTGGACCCCAAACGGATTCCCGGTACTGATTTGATATCCTGCCAACCCGTGCGCATCTTCCATAACTGTAGCAAACTGCGCCTGCTCCAAGGCTTTGGTCAGCGCCTGCATGGAGTTGCGCCATAGGGGAGGAAAAGCAGCCGCATCTAACTCAGCAACAAGCGGCAAGTCTTCCGCTTGCATAGAGCGGATGTCTGCACGAGGTTGGAGCCAGTTCGATGGCAGGGCATGGCGCTGCCATTCGAGCATGACGATGTCTTGTGCGTGATGGAAGCCGTTGCTTTTGAGCAAGTGATTGAACCATGTTTGCCGGGCAATGGCCGCCACGGTTGCGCCGCCTTGCTGCGCAATTGCGCTTTGGGCAATGCGCCAAAGCGCAGACCAGGCATCTTCCATGTTGATTTTATGGGCATGGGCAAAAAAACGCACCCAGGCCATTCCAGGCGGATCGAGAGGGCAGGCCAGGGCCGCCAGCAGGTCGCCGTTCTCTTCCAGCGCCCAAAAATGAGGATGCCCGAGCCATTCTAACGGTTCATTCCATTCGAGGTGACGATGGACGTGAGCCTCGAAGAAGATTAAATTGGATATTGCTTGGCGATCCTCGGATACCGCTGGGCGGGCTTGGTATATTCCAATCATCGTAGAAAGCGTAAGAAAAACCGCACGAGACGCTGCAAGAGATTGGGTTTGGGCGTCGTCTCTACCGAGCCGATCATGGAAAGCGCAGCGTCCATTATCTTACTGCGCCGCAATTTGAGCGCTGCAATGGATTGCAAGACAATGGAACGCAATTCGTTTTCTCCCGCTTCGGCCAACAAGGAGGCTGAGCGCTCGTAGGCTGCCAGCGCCTCGTCTAACCGTCCCAGAGACTCCAGCGCCTCCGCCTGGTTGCCAAGCGCCATGCCTTGCCGTCGGATGTCGCCAGCCTCTTCGAATACTTTGTCTGTGCCGGCAACGGCTTGCAAGGCTTCCTGCGCTTTCTCCATTTTTGACAGCGCTACGCACAGATTATTCTTCATTTCAGCGGCGCTCAACCTGTCATTCGCCGCGCTATAGGCGGTTGCCGCTTGAGAAAAGAACTCTGCTGCCTGGGCAAATTTGCCGGCTGAAAAGGCTTGCTTACCTTGTTCTGCAAGAAGGGAAGGGTTTAGACTCATCGGTTTGCTAGAAGGTAATATCGAGAATATCTTCTGCTAGCGAGCGAAGTTTGTCGGTGGACATTTCGCTGAGTTTGCGCGCCAGTTCCAGGTAGGGTTGGTTTACCGGCTGAGCGACAAAACTGCGCAATTCGGCGGACAGGTCTTTGAATTGTTGAATTTCTCTTTGCTTTGTCATCCATTGACCGATCGGTCCCCCCTGGTCGAAGAATGTTTCGATACGTCCTCCCAAGACGTGTAACAGGGCTTCCAATTCTGGTAGAGGGATGGGGCGTTCCCCCAGTTCATAGGCTTTCAGGCGGCTGGTTGAGATGCCGGTTTGTTCGGCTACTGCTTTCATAGACAAACTGGCATTCATGCGTTCCTGGCGCAGCAAGGCGCCAATCATGCGGTGACGCAAGGCTGTCAGACGCGCTAAATCTAGTTCAGCCGTTGGCGGGTCGTCGTCTGAGAGCGCTTCGGCGCTCCAAAAATGATCTATGGGCAGTTCGAGGTAATAGACCAGGGTTTCTAATTCTGGCAGCGAAGGCGCTCTGCGTCCTTCTTCGTAGGCCTTGAATACCCCGTTTGTGATGCCTATGGCCTGTGCGCACTCTTTTGTGGTTCTGCGCTTCGCAATGCGCGCATCACGGATGAGGACGCCAAGTTTTTTTGCGCGCAGGGTGATTTGGGCCTGTATGTCCATGTTTCCTCGCTGTGTGTTTCGAATGGCTAAACAAATAGATTATAGCAGAGAAACTTTGTCCGCTGGTCAACGGCGCGGGCGGTTGCCGACCATTTCGTTGACGTTGACTCCAAAGACTTCGGGTTTGAGTTTGAAGCCGGCCGATTCCAGGCGGGGCGAGAAGAGGGGGCGGATTCCGGTCGGTTTGAACTCTCCAATCACTTTACCCTCTGGGGTGACGCCGGTTTGATTGAATTTGAAAATATCGGTCAGCACAACGGTATCGCCTTCCAGTCCGGCCACCTCAGTGATGGCAGTAATCTTGCGAGAGCCGTCTTTCAAGCGCGTTTGTTGGACAATCAGGTCCACTGCGGAGGCTACCTGCTGGCGAACGACCTTGATCGGTAGATCCATGCCTGCCATCAGAATCATGGTTTCCAGGCGTGAAAGGGCATCGCGGGGTGTATTGGCGTGCAGGGTGGTCAGGGAGCCATCGTGACCGGTATTCATCGCCTGGAGCATATCCAGCGCCTCGCCGCCGCGTACTTCGCCTACTACGATACGGTCAGGGCGCATTCGCAGTGAGTTGCGTACCAGGTCGCGGATGGTCACCATGCCATGCCCATCTATGCTTCCCGGCTTCGTTTCCAACCGTACAATATGCTCTTGCTGAAGTTGTAATTCGGCCGCATCCTCAATGGTGACAATACGCTCATCTTCAGGGATGAAACTCGACAGGACGTTCAGCAGAGTGGTCTTTCCCGAACCGGTGCCGCCCGAAATAATGATATTGAGCCGCGCCAGCACGCAAGCGCGCAAGAACTCTGCCATGCTTTCGGTCAGCGATCCAAAATGGACCAACTGTTCTATGCTTAATTTGTCTTTGCGGAATTTGCGGATGGTGATGGAGGGGCCATCCAGGGCAACCGGCGGGATCACGGCATTGACGCGCGAGCCGTCTGGCAAGCGTGCGTCAACGGTGGGGCTATCGGCATCCACCCGGCGACCCAGCGGCAGGATGATGCGTTCAATGATTTGCATCACATGACGGTCGTCGTCGAAGGTTATATTTGTTTTGATAAGGTGTCCTTTTTTCTCAATATAGACTTTTTTGGGGCCATTGACCATCACTTCACTGACATCTGGGTCTTCTAGCAGCGGCTGGATGGGACCGTATCCTAATAGGTCGTACAGTACTTCCTTGATGATGAGGTCGCGTACTTCGTCAGGCAGTTTGAGATTGGTTTGGGCATAGATGGATTCGATATGTTGCTTGACAAAGGTATGGCGTTCTTCGGCCGGGACCCTCTCTGCTTCCAGGGCGCGCGAAAGGGAGTCTAATAAATACTTCTTGAGGCGAAGCAAATCTTGGGCCGAGAGCCGAGACACACTGGTTTGCGCTGGCATTGTCATTCGATATTCCCTCTTTCTTGGTCTTCCAAAGGCATCACCCAAACAATCTGAGCGCGACGAACTGCCAGGAAACGCACTTGATGGAGAACTTGCCCATCTGCCCCCAGAATATTCGCATCCGTCATTGCCAGAAAAAGTTCGTCTCGGTCCAATTCATCTTTGAGGCGTTCGTCGCGGCGTACATGCACGTTGCCACGAATCAAGTGCTGGGTCGTTTGTATCAGCGTTGGAATAGCAATTTTGGGGACTACTTCGGTAAAATATTTGCCTTTATCGTCATATTCGATGGTCATGATTTCCTCTTGCTTTCATAGCGTAAACGGTTGAGCAATTCGATCATTTCTTGTGCTGATTCCTTGACGACCATAGTGGCAACATTGCCTGGATATTTCACAAAAATGGACTGGCTTTGGTTGTTGGCGATGACGAAGTTGCTTCCCATGTAAGGTATGGTGGCTTTGATGTTCAGCCCGATAATTTTTTCGGTTTGGGCTTTGGTTAGACCTTCTAGCCCAATGACGCGGTTCAGAATTGGGAAGATGCGCTTTTCTTCGATGCCCTGTTTTTGGAAATATTCCCACACGATATGGGTCAAAGTAGCGGTGCTTTGATCGGTGGATACAATGAGCGCCAAGAGATCGGCCCTCTGTATAATGGGCATGCTGATGCGAGAAAGAGAGCGTCCCAGGTCCACCAGGACGTAATCATAGGCTGCCAGTAAAGCCTCGATGATTTCTGGAATGCGGTCAGCGCGTAAATCGTTGGCGCGGTCAGGGGTTGTAGTGCCAGGCAAGAGCTGAAAGCGCCAGCCAGGAGGTTGGGGCAATTGCGTGTGAAAATACTCGTTGTTGATTTCAGTGTCGGCCATCAGAGCAACTGTAAGTAGATCGAGTTCTCCTTTGTATCCAACCAGATTAGCAATTGAGCCGATGGGTAGTACCAAATCAGCCACCGCCAGCCGGGCCTCCGGTTTGTTCTCGCAAATGGCAACGCCATAGTTAGCGCACAGCGACGAGACCCCGGTGCCGCCTTTTGCGCTCAAGAAGGCAATCAAATAACCGCTTTCGGCCAACTTTTTAACAGGCGTCTTTGTGCTGGTAAGCAACTGGGCAACCAGTTCTGGTATGATGGTCACTGCTTCGCCAGATTTGACCAGGTATTCGTTGCACCCGGCTTCCAGGCAAGAAGTTTTGCGGGCCGGCCGCAGGTCGCTGCTGAGCGCCAGGATAGGGATAGCAGAGGAACGCGGGTCTTGACGCAGTTTTGATACGAATTGCTCGCCAGAGATGTCTTGCAGAGCAGGGTCGAAGATGATCAGATTTGGACGGTCGCGCCAGGCGTAGATCCACCCTTCCTTTCCCAAATGGGTTTGCAAGACTGCGTAGCCTTGTTCCCGCATCAGGCGGGACATGAAATTGAGGCTGGCGTGATCTGCATCTACGAGCAGAATGGTCTTTTCTGGCATTCTTCTGTTTCAGGATTCGGAGGGCGGCATCAAGTAACCCAGCCCAGAACGCGTCACGATGTATTTGGGAGCATGAGGATCAGGTTCCAACTTTTGACGTAGACGGGCGATGCTGACCCACAAGATTTCCTTTTCCGTTTTGTATTCCGGTCCCCATATACTGGTCAACAGGTCTTCAGCGGTCAGAATCTTGCCAACATTGTGAACGAATTGCAACAGAAGGCGGTATTCTGTTGCCGAAAGCGACACGGCCTGTTCTTTTACCCAGACCTCTGCGCGCGCAAAATCAATTTTCAAGTCGTCGTGTGTAAAAAAACGCGCCTGTCCACTGGGAGCGGGCAGTTGACTGCGTCTCAAAACGGCGCGAACACGAGCCAGCAACTCAGTAGCCGAAAAGGGTTTGACCAGGTAATCGTCTGCGCCCAGGTCCAGCCCGCGCACCCGGTCTTGCTCTTCTCCTTTGGCTGTCAGCATAATGATTGGCACCGTAGAGTATTCACGAATACGCTGACAGGTGGCAAAGCCATCCAAACGCGGCATCATGATGTCCAAAAGAATCAAGTCAATAGGCTGGGAGGAGAAGATATCAATAGCCTGTATGCCATCCTGGGCCGCAGCGACTTCATAACCCTCTGTGCGCAGGTTGGCTTCCAGCAGGCGCAGATAGCGCGGTTCATCGTCTACGATCAGGATGCGTTTGGACATGACAACTCCTTCTTGTAAAAACAGGCGTCAAGCATGTAGGTTAACCGGCAACTGAATGTAGAATGTTGTACCTTGATTTATTTTTGAATCTACCCAAATCTTACCATGATGCGCCATAATGACTTGATTGCAAATATATAATCCCAATCCGCTGCCTGTTTTGGAATTTTCAATCGGTACGCGATAGAAACGCTCGAAAATATTTGGCAAGTGAATGGCGGGAATGCCCGGCCCTTGGTCGGCAAACGTTACCAGAACGGTATCCCCTTGCTTTTGCGCCGTAATCGTGATCTTTGCTCCCGCAGCGTATTTGAGCGCATTGCTAAACAAATTATCGAATACCTGAGCCAGGCGCACGGTGTCCCCTTGGATAGGAGGCAACGGTTCGAGATGCAGTTCGATGTCCACGTTTGGCTGGCGTATACGGACTCGGCTGACAATATCGCGAATTAAGGCCTCTAGGCGCAGGGGTTGGATGTGCAATTGCACTGACCTGCTTTGTAATTTGGCCGATTCCAGGATGTTTTCGATCAATTGCGCTAGCCGGTCGGTTTCCTCATCTATTATAGTCAAAAATTCTTTCGTTGTCTCGGCATCCCACGATGTATCGTTGCGCAGCAAAGTGGTGGAATAGCCCTTGATGAAACCCAATGGCGTGCGCAGTTCGTGAGAAATCGTGGCTACAAAGTCGTCTTGGAGTTGAACCTTTTGCTGTAAGGCTTTTAGGCGCTGAGTGGTTTCCAGGTAAATGCGGCGCAAGAGAAGCGTAGCCACCCAAGCGGCGCAAATCAGCGCCAGGGTAATTTGCCCCTCTTCATAGACTGGGCCGCCAAAACGGACGAAAACAATGGCCCCCAATATTTCAGAGCCGTTATAGAGGGGTAGCCCCAATAAATATGCTTGCCCCAGGCGGTCGTTGGCGTTTGTTGCAGGGTCTTGAATGACGATGCTTTCTCGAGCAATGACCTGGCTGGCAATGCCCTCGCCCCAGGCAACATCTGCTTCGGCGCTCTTGCCGCGTCCGATGGCGCGCGCATAAGCAACCTCCATGAATTGCTCGTTGCCCTTCGTTACATAAATGGCTACATTGTCATATACGAATTCGGCCCGCAAGGCAAGCAGCAACTTGTCCAGCGCTGTCTTCCAGTCGTTGTCCATGTTGGCCGCTTGCGCCAGGGTCTGGATATAGGCCAGTGTGCGTGGGTCGAGCCTTGAATCAACCATTTTGAGCAATGCCAATGGAGGCCGGACGCCAAAACTGTTCACGAAACAGCATGGTATCTAACTTTTCACAGCCAGTAGAGGAAAACGGAACGTCGTTCCATGTCCCTTGCTAGATTGCACATCTATCAACGAACCGTGCGCTTCGATGATTTGCCGTACCAGGGAAAGCCCCAGGCCGGCGCCTCCATACTTGCGTGTTGACGATTCGTCCAATTGATGAAAGGGTTCGAAAATTTCTTCTATCTTTTCCGATGGAATGCCGATGCCGGTGTCGCTGACCGAGATCATGACCAGGTCGCCGATTTCTTGCTTGATGTTCAGCACCACGCGTCCACCCGCCGGCGTGAACTTGATTCCGTTGTCGAGAAGTTGGAATAACACCCAGGCAATCTTCTGTGAGTCGGCCTGGACGAGCGGCACCTCATCCTGAATGACGGCATGTACGGTCACGTCTCGCTCTGTGGCCTTCTCTGTTGCCGATTTGACCGCCAGGCTGCCCAGTCTTTTGATGTCTACCGCTTCCAGGCGCAGGCTGAGTTCGCCTTTGGAGGCCAATGAGAACATGATCAGGTCGTTGATAATTTCCTCCAGCCGGCTGGCGGAGCGCTGACTCACCGTTAGGGCGTGACGCTGTTCTTTTGTAATCGGCCCCAGCGACTCGCTAATCATTAATTCCAGATAGCCCTTGATGTGGGTCAAAGGTGTACGCAATTCATGGGAAATGTTGCTGACGAAATTGGCCTTTACCTGGCTCAGTTCAGAGAGACGTTCCAGCGCCTGTTGCAGTTCGGCGGTGCGCTCTTGTACGCGGCGTTCCAGGTTACGGTTGGCGGCTTGCAAGGCTGAGCGCAGTTGGATGATTTGCTCGGTCACGGCTTGGTCTAGGACTGCGCGGCTGATCAATTTCAGGTCAATCAAAGCCTGCCCTAGCAGGTAGGTCTGGTCATGCTCCATTTGTTCCTGCTGGTAGGCAAGCGCCTTTTGCAGGTCGAGTTCGGTGATGTAGCCGCGCTGGACCAGGTACTCTCCCAGGCGCGGGACGAGCATTTCAGGGGTGAGTTGAACCGATTGAGGCATCTTGTGTCGCTTTCAGGCTTGCCAGACCCACTTGCCGCCAACCATTGTGGCAAGAGGTTGCATGTCCAGTAAATCAGAAGGCGGGATAAGGAACGGGTCTTGTGGCAGCACAATCAGGTCGGCCAGGTGAGCAGGGGCTAGTTTGCCGGCGCGGTCTTCCAGGCCGGCCAGGTAGGCCGGCGTGAGGGTGTAAGCGGCCAGGGCCTCTTGGAGCGTCAGGCGTTGTTCGGGATACCATCCTTCCACTGCGGGGGAACCATCTCTGCTTTGGCGGGTGACGGCGGCGTGTAATCCCCAGAAAGGATTGGGCGATTCGACCGGCGCATCTGAGCCAAACGCTAGTTGCGCTCCGTGTTGTAATTGGGTGCGCCAGGCATAGGCGAGCGCGGCGCGTTCGCCCCAAAACTGGTCTGCCATGCGCATATCAGAGGTAGCATGGATAGGCTGCATGGAAGCCACCACGCCCAGTTCGGCCAGGCGGCCGGCGTCTTGAGGGTGCAAGATTTGGACGTGTTCGATACGCTGTCGCAGGGGTAAGGTTCCCGAAGCCGGAAGCCGGCTGCGGTCCAGAATGAAGCGCCTGAGTTGCGCATAGGCATCAAGGACCTCGTGGTTGGCGCAGTCGCCGATGGCGTGGACGGCCAGGCTGAGTCCCGCTTCAGCCGCTTGCCGGCCGATGTCGAAGAGTTCCTCGGCGTCCAGGTTGAGGATGCCGCGATTTTCCGGCTCTCCTTCGTAAGGTTGAAACATGGCGGCGGTGCGCGGTCCCAGGGCGCCATCCATGAAGACTTTGACCGGGCCGATGCGCAGCCATTCATCGCCAAAACCGCTGCGCAGGCCAAGCGCAACGGCGGAGGGTAGGTCTTCGAGAGGGATGCTTTTGAGGATGCGCAGGCGCAGTTTGCCTTGCTGATGGAGTTGCTGGAGGGCGATGAAGCAATTGCGGCGGTCAAAATCGTGCAGGCCGGTCAATCCCATGCGCCATAAAGCCGCTTGAGCCTGTTCGATTGCCTGTGTAATGGTTTGCACTGTGGCGGCCGGGAGAATGGCGCTGACCAGTTCCATGGCGGTTTCGAGCAAGATGCCGCTGGGTTGGCCGTGGGCGTCGCGTTGAATGCGGCCGTTGGCGGGATCGGGGGTGTTTGCGTGGATACCCGCCAGGCGCAATGCGGCAGAATTTACCCAGGCGGCGTGTAGCGACTTGGCCGTCAGGTAGACGGGGTGATGCGGGACGATGGCGTCTAGGTCTGCCAGGGAAGGC
Organism: Chloroflexota bacterium; assembly: GCA_037440925.1. GTDB lineage: Bacteria > Chloroflexota > Anaerolineae > Anaerolineales > Villigracilaceae > JAABUE01. Next base: position 13,128 of record JBBITF010000026.1, on the reverse strand, counting down.
CAACCGCCCCACTCGTTCTGATTCCAGCCATGTCCCAAGATCCACTCGCCGGCGGGGGTGCTGTGGACGCGCTCGGCAATGCGGCGCAGGCATTCTTCGAGTGTGGGGGTTTCGCAGTCAATTTTTTGCAGGGAGAGGGCGTATTGTTCGAGATGCAGATGAGAGTCGGTCAAGCCAGGCAGGATGACGCGCCCTTGCATGTCTTGTTTTTCTGCATCTGCAAATTCGGCTAGCAGAGTGTCAGTGTCGCCTACGGCCAGGATGTACCCATGTTGGATGGCTATGGCAGAGGCCAGGGGGAGGTCCGAATCCAGCGTGTGGATGCGGGCATTGTAAAGAAGTTGTACCCGTTTCAAAGCAGTCTCTCCAATAGCGCGTCCAATTCCTCGTCGGAGTAGTAGTGGATGGTGACTGTGCCGCCTTTACGGCCATGCCGCAGAGTGACTTTTGTGCCTAAACTGGCGCGCAGGCGTTCTTCCAGGGCGGCGACTTCTGGCAGCGTGGTTTTCGGCGGCGGGGAGGGCGCTTTTTGCCCGCTCATTTTTTTGACCAGTTCTTCGGTCTGGCGGACGTTTAGGCGCTGGGTCAGGATGGTCTTCAGAGCCGCGTCTTGGGCTGCGTGACTGGAAAGCCGCAACAGGGCGCGGGCGTGACCTTCGCTGAGGTGGAATGAAACCGTCTCTCCGTCTGGCAGGTCGTGGTCGTTTTCTTCGGCGCGGGCGTAGCCCTCGATGAGGGCTTGTTTGACGGCTTGCGAGAGATGGAGCAGGCGCAAGGTGTTGCTTACCGCCGGCCGGCTCTTGCCCACCCGCAGGGCAATCTCCTCATGCGAAAGACCAAAATCTTCGCTCAACTGGCGGTAGGCTTCGGCCTCTTCCAGCGGGTTTAACTCGGCGCGCTGGATGTTCTCGATGAGGGCCAGTTCGAGCAATTCGCGTTCGCTGACCTGGCGCAGGATGGCCGGCACACTGCGCAGGCCGGCCAGTTTGGCGGCTTGCAAACGGCGCTCTCCGGCTATCAGGGTGAAGGTGCCATCGTTGCCAGGCGCCAGGATCAATGGCTGGAGGATGCCATGCTCACGGATAGAGGCGGCCAGTTCTTCCATATCTTGAGGGTCGAATTGGCTGCGAGGTTGACGCGGATTGCGTTGGATGGCGTCTATTGCGACTTGTGTCACGCCGCCGGCTGGCGCTGTCTCACCGCCGGGGATGAGAGCGTCCAATCCTTTACCCAGTCCAGTGCGTTGTGGTGGCATACGATACCTCACGAATATCTAATGGGCTAACGCCATGCTCGAAGTCATGCGCGAAAGGAAGCGGCCGCCCATGCAGAGACTTTTTGCGTCAAGAGGGCGCTTCGTCAAACTTGACTCCATCGCCTGCCAGCACCTCGCGCGCCAGTTGCTCGTAGGCCTGGGCGCCGCTCGAGCCGGGCGCATAAGTCGAAATCGGCAGACCATAAGACGGCGCTTCTGCCAGGCGCACACTGCGCGGCACGATGGAACGGAAGGCTTGCTGGGGAAAATGGCGGTTGACCTCAGCCACTACGTCGGTTGAAAGGTTGGTGCGGCTGTCGTACATGGTCAATACCACGCCGCGCACGGTCAATTCAGGGAAAAGCGCCGTGCGGACGCGCTGCAGGGTTTGGGTTAACTGTCCCAGGCCTTCAAGCGCCAGGTACTCGCATTGTACAGGGATGATGACGCCGTCTTTGGCTGCTACCAGGCCGTTAACCGTCAACAGGCCAAGCGAAGGCGGGCAATCAACGAGAATGTAATCATAGCGATTATCCAGCCCTTGGAGCGCTTGTCGCAAGCGCATTTCGCGCGCCATTTCGCCCACCAGTTCCACTTCTGCGCCGGCCAGCGCAGGCGCAGAGGGCAGCAGGGCGATTTTCAATCGTTCATTGTACAGTACCAGGGAGGGAGGCGGCTTAAGGCCCAACAGGGCGTCATAGGCGCTGCCTTGAACCTTGTGCTTGTCCACGCCCAGGGAGGAGGTGGCGTTGGCTTGCGGATCGAGGTCCACAATCAGAACGCGCTGTCCAAAGCGGGCCAGATATGCGCCCAGGTTGATAGCCGTGGTAGTTTTTCCTACCCCGCCTTTCTGGTTGACCAAGGTGTAAATTCGTCCCATTTTATACAATTTCTACCATACAGTTTTGGATTTCGTCCATCGTAGGGATACCCTCCAGCCCAGGGCGCGCCACCGAGCGTGCCGAGAGCTGGACGGCAAAGCGCGCCGCCTCCCATGGATCGCGGGTGGTCAACAAACGCACAAAAAACGCTGCTGCAAAAATATCGCCTGCGCCGGTCGGATCTACCTCTTGGACGTTGGGCGCGCGGAAGCGGCGTTGGTCGCCATGCCAATACAGGCGTGCGCCGCAAGCGGCTTCAGTGACAGCCAGGATGCGGGTATGCTGCGCCAAATGTTCGACCTGTTCTTCGTCCCCCCCCACATCTTCGATGCTGATGACCGCCGCTCCAGCCTGGGCCAGGGCTTGCTCATTGTCCCCCCAGGCTTTTCCTGTCACCCGGCCCGACTCGTCCCAGGTGCGCATCCAGCCTTGCGGAGTGAGGCCTAAAAGACTGGGCGCAAACGATTTGGGCAGCGCTGTGTCCAACTCTTGCGCGACGGGCCCGAGGTGGATAATGGCCGCTCTTTGCCAGGCTGGCGGTACGCTTGTGAAAGGAATAGGGCTGGCCACGTGCAGCAGGATTTGGTTTCGTCCGTTCTCGCTATAATGATTCTGGAAGGTAGTGCTGTATTCAGAGGGCAGGGCTACAACTTGAATGCCTGTCAAAGCCTCCAGGTCGGTGTGCGGACTGCATGAAGTGACCACTCCTACGCGCATTCCTAACGTTTTCGCCGTCAGGGCCGCATAGGCGGCTGTGCCGCCCAAGCGTGTGCCGCTGGGGGTTAAATCTTGGGTCACATGGCCGATGACAAGATAATCTATGGGGTCGAAGGTCGTCAGTTCGCGCATAACTGCATTATAGTATTACTCTTGAGAATCTATCACAACCGCGAAGATGTTTGGAGTCCGAAGTCTCCAGACTTCGGCATACCGACAACTGGAGTTGTCGGACTCCAAAATTGGTTGCGGCTGGAGACCGCGCTATGTATCTTCTCGAAGGAGAGGGGGAAGGGGCAGGCGCAGCCCGTCCCAAACACCCCGCGCCTAATTGTTGAGATAATCCCATTATACTGTCTTCGAAAAACTTGCGTAGGTAATCTTTTGGGCTATCTCACGTACTTGTGTACTTGCGTACTTGTGTACTTGTATACTTTTTGGAACAGCGAGGGTTTACGGGTATAATTTTACCGAAGGAGGTTACCTTGTCTGCTGCTGTGAAGGTTGTCATTCCTATGGCGGGCTGGGGAACGCGCATGCGCCCGCATACTTGGAACAAGCCCAAGCCGTTGGTGAACGTGGCGGGAAAGACCTCGCTTGAGCATCTGATGGATATCTTCGAGACGCTGCCAGAGCCTAAACGGGCGGAATATGTATTCATTGTAGGGCCGTATCTGGGAGAGATGCAGATTCCGGCTTTTGTGGCCGAGCGATATCCGCATATCAAGGTGCATTACGTCGTTCAGGCAGAGATGAAAGGACAGTCGCATGCACTCTACCTGGCGCGCCAGCATTTGAGCGGTCCGATGCTGATGATTTTCTCGGATACGCTCATCGAAACGGACTTTTCCTTTCTCGACCGCGAGAAGAGCAATGTAGTGGCCTGGGTGAAAGAGGTTCCAGACCCGCGTCGCTTTGGCGTGGCAGAAGTCAATGACAAAGGTTGGGTGACGCGCTTCATCGAAAAGCCTCAAAGTTTGGATAACAACCAGGTGGTGGTGGGCTGTTATTACTTTCAGAGCGGCGAGGCGTTGATGGCGGCCATCGAGGAACAATTCCGCCGCAACGTGCAATTGAAAAACGAGTTCTTCTTGACAGACGCTCTCAATATCATGATCGAGCAGGGCGCATTGGTGCGTACCGAGCGCGTGAATACCTGGCTGGATACCGGCACAATTGACGCGACACTGGAGACCAATGCCTACCTGCTCGAGCGGATGCGGACTGAGCCTGATCCCCGCCCGACGGTGGAGGTGAAACCACCGGTCTTTATCCACCCGACGGCAGAAGTGAGCCAGTCAGTGATTGGGCCGCATGTTTCGATTGGAGCAAATTGTAAGATTTTCCAGGCCGTCATCCGTGATAGCATCATCGAAGCCGCGACAGAAATCTCTTCCGTAGCGCTGACTCATTCGCTCGTTGGGCGCAACTGTGTGGTGAGGGGGAGCGGCATACCGCCTCAGGGCAAGGCCCTTTCCTTGAATATCGGCGACAATTCCAATGTCCGATTTGAAGCGTGACGATGTCGTCTGCCGCTCGGACGGGGAGTACGCTGAACGTCCCCTGGCCTTGAATTGGAAAGGTCAGCGTCTCGATATTGCTAGAATCCTGGCGCGCTGGCGCGCTCCAACGGAAAAAGGTTTTCGCGTGCAAAGCGTTGACGGGCAAATCTTTGAGTTGATTTATCGGGAAATTCCCGATGAATGGCACATACACCCTATCTGATTTTTTGGAGGCCTTATGCAGGAATTCGACGGTGGACGTTATCTCTCGCGGCGCGTAGCGGGGTTGAAGCCTTCGGGCATCCGCCGCTTTTTCGACATTGCCGCTACTATGAAGGAGGTGATTTCGCTGGGCATTGGCGAGCCTGACTTTACTACGCCCGAACCGATTTTGCAGGCCGGCATTCGTTCTCTCCAACGCGGCGAAACGCATTACACCTCCAATTCAGGGAAGATGGAATTGCGCCAGGCCATCGCAGATCATCTGGAGGGGCTATATGGCGTCCGCTATGACCCGGCCAGCGAGATTATCATTACGGTTGGCGTTTCGGAGGCTCTGTATCTGACCATGACGGCTTTGCTCGATGCTGGCGATGAGGTCATTATCCCCACGCCTTGTTTTGTGGCTTATCAGGCTGAAGTGCTGTTGGCGGGCGGTGTGCCGGTAGAAATTCCCAGCAAATTGGAGAACAATTTCCAGGTAGACCCCGATGAAGTCCGCGCTGCTATTACGCCGCGTACCAAGATTATTTTTGTGGGGTATCCCAGTAATCCGACCGGTGCTGTAGCCGAGCGCGATACGTTAATGGAGATTGCCCGTATCGCCGAGCAGAATGATTTGTTGATTGTTTCGGATGAGATTTACGACCGGCTGGTATATGGCTTTGAGCATGTATGCGTCCCGTCGCTGGGCGAGAGCGTCAAGCGCCGCACTATTTTGCTGGGCGGCTTCTCGAAGGGATATGCTATGACCGGTTGGCGCATCGGCTACGCTGCCGGGCCGGCTTCTTTGCTCAAGGGATTGCTGCGTGTCCATCAGTACACGATTATGTCGGCGCCGACCACCGCGCAGGATGCCGCTCTGGAGGCCATGCAAAGCGGTGAGAAGCATGTGCGAGAGATGGTGGCGGAATATGACCGCCGTCGTCGTTTGCTGGTAGACGGCTTGAACCATCTCGGCTTGCGCACCTTTGAGCCGCGCGGCGCGTTCTATGCCTTTCCGAACATTGCCGCTTCTGGGATGGACGATGAGGCCTTTGCCGAGGCGCTCCTCAAGGAAGAGGCGGTGGCGGTGGTGCCGGGCAATGCTTTTGGCCCTGGCGGGGAGGGTTTCGTCCGCGCCTGCTATGCGACCGCTTACGAAAAAATCGAAGAGGCTTTGCATCGTATGGAACGTTTTATGAGCAGGCATGGTTAGGCGGTTCTCTGAATCATCTCCCTGCAACTACTATCCGCCCTCCTCTCCAGCCTCTTATCGTTCCCAAAAGGGGAGGTGGTAAAATTACGCAATCAGCGGCGTTTGCCATAGAGTATCTTCTCAACCAGAAGGGGAACAAGGAGGAGAGGATACGCTGAAAATTTACGAAACAGGAGGCAGTTGTGAGCGCAAGATTCCCGTCTGCAGAATGGCTTCAATCGTTGGAAGCGAAATTGAATTCAGATGAAAAATATGCCCAAATTGCTAGGAATTGGGAGGGCGACCTGTTCTTTTTCATCGAGCCGTCTGGCAATTTGTCGCAGGCCTTGACTTTTTACCTCGATCTATGGCACGGCGCTTGCCGTAGCGTAGATTACAACCCGGCCGCAGAGAAGTATCCCAAGCCGGCCTTTACCTTGCGCGCCAATTACGCCGATATTACTGCTGTACTGACCGGCAAACTCGACCCAATGGCCGCCATGATGACCAATAAACTCAAAGTGCAGGGCAGCCTGGCTTACATGATGCGCAACGTTCCAACCGTCCTCGATTTTGTGCGTTGCGCGCGTGAAGTCACCACAGACATTCTCTAAAGTGCCGGAGCATCGAAAACAACCTTCCCTTTCAAGCCTATGCAACCTATCCTCAAAGTCAACCTTACCACCCATGAAATCGAAGAATTTCATATTCCTGCCCGCTGGGAGCAGGATTTTTTGGGAGGCGCTTCTCTAGGAGCGCGGCTGCTGTATACCTCTTTGACAGCCGACTTGGACCCGCTTTCGGCGGAGGCTCCCCTCTTGTTCATGACCGGGCCGCTGACGGGCACCGCCGGGCCGGTGGTCGGCCGCTTCGTCATCTGCGGAAAAGGGCCTGCTACCGGGCGATGGGCCGAGTCTCACATCGGCGGATTCTGGGGCCCCGAATTGCGCCAAGCCGGCTATGATGGCTTGTGGATTATAGGCAAGGCTGAGACCCCGGTCTACCTTTGGTTGCACAATGGCCGGCTCGAGATTCGCGATGCTGTGCGCATGTGGGGCAAAGATACCTATGAGGCTCAGAGCCTCATCCAGGAGGAGATTGGCCAGCCGCGGGCGCGCGTGGCCGTGATTGGACCGGCTGGCGAAAATGGCGTCTTGCTGGCGGGTATCTTTTGCGACCATGGCCGCGCTGCGGGCCGCACCGGCTTGGGGGCGGTGATGGGCGCTAAGAATCTCAAAGCCGTAGCGGTGCATGGCGATAAAAGGACGCTTCCCCTGGCGCGCGCAGACACTTTTGCCGCGCTGCGCTCGGCGTCCAATCGCGCTTTGAAACAGGAGAATCAGTCGCAGGTGCTTCACGCCTTGGGGACTTCTAGCGCAGCCAATTTTGCCGAATATCTGGGTGCCATGCCTGCCAGGTATTACCATCAGGGTAGTTTTGCTCAGGTGGATGCCATCTCAGGTTCTCGCATGGCGGAGAGCATTTTGAGCGGCGCCAGCGCTTGCCAGGCGTGTGTGATCGCCTGCGGCCGGGTGGTGACTTTGGAAGACGGCGCCCGCCGCAAAGGTCCCGAATATGAGACTATCGTGGCCTTTGGCCCCAACTTGTTGAACGACGACCTGAGCGCTATCGTGCGCCTGGGCGAGTTGTGCGACCGCTATGGCATGGATACCATCGGCGTGGGAAATACCATAGGCTTGGCGTTCCACCTGTTCGAGCAGGGCATACTTTCATCGGCCGATACGGGCGGGTTGGAATTAACCTGGGGGAACGTGGCTGTTGTGGAGCAATTGATTCACTGGATGGCGCATCGTGAAGGCATTGGCGCAATCCTGGCGCAGGGCGCCAGGCGTTTTGGCCGTCATTTTGGCGCCGAGGATGAAGCCGTTCAGGTCAATGGCCTGGAAGTGCCTTACCATGATCCACGCGGCGTGAGCGGGATGGCGTTGGTCTACGCCACCAGCCCGCGCGGCGCTTGCCACAACCGCTCGGATTATTTTATGGTGGATTGGGGGAACATCAACGAGGAAGCGGGCATTGATTTCTTCCCTGCCCGCGCAGGCGCTGAAAAAGCGGCGAATGTGGCCCGCCATCAAGACTGGCGCACGGTCTACGACTCGCTGGTGATGTGTATCTTTGGCAACGTTCCGCCGCATACGCAAGTGGAACTCATCAATGCCGCCTGTGGCTACGACTGGACGATTGCAGACATGTTGCGCTGCGGCGAGCGCGGTTGGACGCTGAAGCGTGCCATCAATCACCGTTTGGGGCTGACGCGCGCCAATGATAAACTCCCGAAGGCCTTATTGCAGCCATATCAGGAAGGCGGCGCGGCGGGATACGTGATTCCCTTCGATGAAATGTTGAACGCCTACTATGCCGCTCGCGGCTGGGACCCCTCGACGGGCCGCCCAACCAGAGAAAAACTCCTCTCTCTGGGGCTGGACGAGGTGGCTGATCATCTTGGGTAAGCCGCTTGGCGTGTACCTGCCTCGCGGAATCACCTTCGGAAGGGATTGTTTATGAAACTGGTCACTGTCTCTCAAATGGTTGCCATCGAAAAAGAAGCGGATGCGCATGGTTTGTCTTATGCGACCATGATGGAAAACGCCGGTAGCGGAGTGGCTGGCGCTGTCTTGGATTTGTTTGGCTCTGAAGAGGAATTTGAAGCCTTGGGGCTGGTTGGTCCGGGCAACAACGGCGGCGATACCCTGGTGGCGCTGGAACAACTCTCTTTGCAAGGCTGGCGGACGCGCGCTTATCTGATCAAACGCAAGCCCGATGACCTGGTCCAGCGACTGAAAGCGGCCGGCGGCGAAATCATTTATGCAGAAAAGGATGAAAACTTTCTCGCCCTGTCCACTTTTCTCGAAACAACCGATGTCCTGCTAGATGGATTGCTTGGCACCGGCTTCAAACTGCCTCTCAAGGCGGAGATGGCCGAGGTGTTGATGGCTGTTCGGCAGGCGCTGGCTGCCTTGGACGAGCCGCCCTTCGTTGTGGCTGTGGATTGTCCTTCGGGCGTGGAATGTGACAGCGGACAGGCAGCCCCAGAATGCTTGCAAGCCGATATGACTGTGACAATGGCAGCCGTCAAGCAAGGCTTGTTGAAATTGCCGGCTTTTTCGTTGGTAGGCGACTTGAAAACCGTAGACATCGGCTTGCCTGCCGACCTGCCGTCTTTGCAAGCCGTCCAAACTGAAGTTGCAGATGAAGATGTAGTGGCTGGCTTGCTGCCGGCCAGGCCGCTGGATGCGCACAAAGGCACCTTTGGCACTGCGCTGGTTGCAGCCGGCTCGGCCAACTATAGCGGCGCAGCCATGTTATCGGGTAAAGCCGCCTATCGCGTGGGCGCCGGTTTGGTCACGATGGCGGTCCCGGCTATGTTACACCCTATCCTAGCGGGTCAATTTCCCGAAGCGACCTGGGTGTTGCTGCCCCACGAGCGCGGTGGGATCGCCCGCGAAGCCGCCGAAGCGCTCTCCAAACACTTTGAGCGCGCCACCGCCTTACTGCTGGGGCCAGGGTTTGGAACCGAAGACACCACCCGCGATTTTCTCCACGACTTGCTGACCGGCAAGGCTGTCGTCAAAAAGAATGCTCCGCGCATCGGCTTTTTGCCCTCTGAAGGGGAACAGCCAGAACAGCCGGCCTCTGTCGCACTGCCGCCCCTGGTAGTGGACGCCGATGGTCTGCGCCTGCTGGCTAAACTGGATGATTGGAGCAGTTTGTTGCCTGCGCCGGCGGTGTTGACTCCGCATCCCGGCGAAATGGCCGCCCTGACCGGCCTCACCGTCGAGTCCCTTCAGGCCGACCGCCTGGCTGTGGCTGTGCGTTATGCAGCGCAATGGGGGCATGTAGTCGTGTTGAAAGGCGCTTTTACCATCGTGGCCGCGCCAGATGGCCGCTCTACCACCATCCCGGTGGCCTCTCCGGCGCTGGCGCGTGCAGGCAGTGGAGATGTGCTGGCTGGATTGATCGTCGGCCTGCGCGCTCAGGGGCTGGATGCCTACGCTTCAGCAGTGGCTGGGGCATGGATTCATGCTCAGGCTGGCTTGGCAGCCGCCAGAGCATTGGGTAGCACGGCTAGCGTGCTGGCGGGTGACATTTTGGAGGCTATCAAAACCGTGATGATGCTGCTTCCTTCTCGCCTCTAAAGCGCCGTTTTACACAGCCTGATAGAGCGCATGGTTGAACGCCCCCTGCTCACCAGCCTGTCTAACCCGCTTGTCAAACAAGTGCGCGCCTTGCGCGGTCACAAAGCGCGCGTGGAAAGCGGCCTCTTCCTGGTCGAGGGACTGCATCATATTGGGGCGGCAATAGAAGCGGGCTGGCGGCTGGAAGCCTTGCTCTACGCTCCCGACTTGCTGACCGGCGGCTTTGCCGCTTCTCTCTTGGAGGACGCGCGCCGCCTCGGACTCACGCCTCAGCCTGTTTCCGTTAAAGTGATGGAATCGCTCTCTGAGAAAGAGAATCCGCAGGGCATGTTGGCCGTGGTAGAACAGCGCCGGGCCGGCCTGGAGGCTATTCGAGGCTTCCAGTCCGCTGTGGCGTTGGTTTCGCCCCAAGACCCCGGCAATGTGGGCGCCATCTTGCGCAGCATAGATGCGGTGGCTGCTGACGCGCTCTTTCTGCTTCACGCTTCGCAGGAGGAGCGCGGCGCCGTTGACTTGTATCACCCCACCCTGGTGCGCGCCAGTATGGGCGCGTTGTTCTGGAAGCCGGTAGCCCAGGCGGCGTTCGATGACTTCGTTTCTTGGGTCAGACCAACAGGCTGCCGGCTGATTGGCTCCTCGGCGCATGCTCCATTGGACTATCGCGCCTATCGGCCAGACAATGACCGCTGGATTTTGCTCTTGGGAAACGAACAAAAGGGCCTCTCGGCCGCTCAATTGGCCGCCTGCGACGTGGTTTTGTCTCTACCGATGAGGGGAAAAGTCAGTTCGCTCAATCTGGCGGTAGCGGCTGGAGTCTTGTTGTATGCTTTAAAACAATAGGGTGCAGCGCCAGGCTGCACCCTCGAGGGTAGGGGAACGACTATAACTCGTCTTCGTCCTCCAGCCACAAATCTTCGTCTTCTTCCTCGGTATCATCCTCCCATTCTTCCAGTTCATCGTCAACCCATTCATCATCTTCATCTGTGCCTTCGAGAGGCGAATAGGTGGCGCAGCCGGTGTCAGGATCTATTTCGACCGCTGCAGCGCTGCAATAACCGTCGTCAACGAAAACGCAATCCAGGTAATGACAGCGGATACGGGGCATGATTTCCTCCTTGTTTGTTTAGGATGGTTGGCGTGCCAGTCGCACAACAGAAATGAGAAACAGAAGCGTCATTGCGATTTGAGAAGCCAGGCAGAATGGGCAAACCGCTTTCAGCAAGGCAAACTCGACGTAAATCAGGTAAACTGTAAAGAGAAAGCCGCTCAACGCCATGCCAAAAATCAGCAAGGGAGCATTCTTATAGAGGAGGGGATGTTTACTTTCCAAACTGAGCGTCAGCAAGATGGCAAGATAGCCAATTACTCCTATGAAAGCCACCGGCACGCCGTATACCTCTGAATAGCGGCTGGCGTTGACCGTAGAGCAATCGCCACTGCCCAAGCAAAAGGCGTCGTTTGAGGTGATCTTGTAAATCGTCATGTAAATCGAAACCAGCAAGCCTATGCCTGCCAGAGCCAGAGAAAGGCGGTATAGCCACTTGTCCATCAGAACCTCAATGTAACATCCAGGCGTCTGCTTCCTCGCCAGCAGCGAGCGATTTTACCCCAGGCGGGATGATAAGTAAAGCGTTTCCTTGCACCAGTGAGAGCAAATTGCCAGAGCCTTGATGGCCTGTCAGGCGGGCAGTTAACGCGCCATGTTCTTCACGGATTTCAGCCCGCAGGTAACTTTCGCGCCCATCCGATTCGACCGGCTCTGCCAGACGCACCCGTAGCCTCGGCCGGGCAGCAAGCCGCAAGCCGCCCAACTTTTCCAGCGCCGGCCGTACAAAGACCTCGAAACCTACGAAAGCCGAAACCGGATTGCCCGGTAAGCCAATGAAAGGAACGCCGCAGTATTCGCCAAAGGCCAGCGGTTTGCCTGGCCGCATGTTGACGCGCCAAAAGGTTAATTTGCCTTTTGTTTCGACGGCTTGCTTGACGAAGTCGAACGCTCCCACGCTGACGCCGGCTGAAGATAGGATTAAGTCCACGCCTTGTGCAGCGGCTTTTTTGAGCAAGGTTTCCACTTCCTCGAGCCGGTCGGCAGCAATGCCCAATTGTATCGCCTGAGCGCCCGCCTCCTGAATGGCGGCTGAAAGGGTGTAGGTGTTCGAATCGCGCACCTTGCCCAGTTGCAGGGCGGCTTGGACGGGCAGGAGTTCGTCGCCGCTGGAGAGCAGCGCCACACGCGGCCGGCGGTAGACCTCTACATGCGCCATGCCAAACATGGCAAGCAATCCCAGGTCTGGCGGGCGCAAGCGTTGTCCGCTTTGGAGAATGATTTGCCCGCTTTGCACGTCCATACCGCGCGTGCGTACCGAATCGCCCGGCTTGACGGCTTTGTAGACTTGTACAACGCTGGGGAGGGGGTCGCCCGGAGCGCGCTCGTGGCAATCGGTCTCTTCGATTGGCACCACTGCATCTGCGCCGCTTGGCAGGGGCGCGCCGGTCATAATGCGTGCGGCTTGGCGGGGGAGCAGGCGCACTTGGGGCGAGCTACCGGCCGCTATATCGGCGACCACGTTCAGGGCGCAGGGCGAAGCGGGCGAAGCGTCCACCACATCGGCTGCTCTCACGGCAAAGCCGTCCATACTGGAATTGTCAAAAGGGGGGAAGTCATGCGGCGCGGCGATGTCGGCTGCCAATACGCGGCGTGCGCATTCCTCCAGCGGCAAGTTTTCTGAATGGACGGGCTGGAGGTGAGAAAGGATGCGCGCGCGCGCTTCTTCGACGCTGAGTAAAGACATTTAACCGCCTGATGAAAGCGGCGAGATTATATCAAATATTGGCGAGAAGGGAGGGATTTCCTGCAGGGCAAATGTGGCGCAAGATTTTCGCTTCAGGAGTCATTTCGCGGCGGAGTTCAGGGGAGCGCTGGAGTAGGGAAATTCGTTTTATCTATGGCGTCAGCGCAGAAAAAGTTGGACAGGTTTTGGAGACTCTAAACGGCACGTAATCTTCTCGGAGCTTACTTTTAGCAGATCATCATATGAACGTTTGCCTTCCATAATTCAATTATGACCCCACTGCAAAAACAGCAAAGACGCCAAGGCTCAAAGAAAATGAAAAGCCGGGGGATCAATCCCCCGCCTCAGGACATGCAAGTCGGCTGGGACACTCCCTGGCAGGCGGGGCCTGCCTTCCAACCGCATGAACGAGCGAGAGCACGTTCTTA
>JBBITF010000025.1:0-39475 GCA_037440925.1 Chloroflexota bacterium | reverse complement strand
GGCTTGGACACCGCTGGCTTGGATTGCTTCTGCTGGCTTGGATTGCCCAATCCAAGCCCCTTGCTGGCGGAGCGCTCGAAAACGTTCCATCGTAATTTTAGAAATTTTCCCTCACCCTACCCCTCCCCAAAAGGGGGAGGGGACAACATCCAAAATATAGCATTAAATCCCTCTCCCACCGGGAGCCCCCTTCGGGGGTGATAAGGGGCAGGGGGCGATGCCCTGAGCATGTCGAAGGGTGAGGGCGAAAGCCGCAAAAGAAATAGACCTTAAAAATCTTGGCGACTTTGCGCCTTGGCGTTAGAAGCGCCCTTTTGCCAGTCTATTCCCTTGCCCGTTGGACGGCACAGGCAAGCGCATTCTCCACAATCACTGGAATCTCAGTCAACCGATACTCTCGCGACGCCCGCAGGACGTTGCCGCGTGGATTGGTTTCGCCCTGCACGATTTGCGCCGCTCGCTTGAAATTTTCTTCGGCGGGCGGTAGTCCTTCAAGAAAGCGCTCCGCTTCCACAGCCCGAAACGGACGCGGCGCGACGGGACCAAGCGCAATCCGCGCCTTTTGAATCCATCCGTTTTCCTTCAAGATAAGATTGACCGCGCAGTTGAGAATGGGCAGCGTCAGCGAGGGACGGCGCACAAGACGAACCCAGGCTGTGCCGCGCCTTTGCTCGCAGCGCGGAAAGCGGATGCGCGTGACCAGCTGCCGGGTTGGGTCAACGCTAGATTTACCGGGACCGAGAAACAGGGATTCGATGAGATGCCATGCCACGCCTTCCGCGTCTGCGACCTCTACTTCGGCTTCGAGCGCGACGCACGCCATTACGCCGTCCGCCGCAGGCATGGCATTGACGATGTTCCCTGCCAGCGTTGCCACGTTTTGAATGGAGAGCGAACCCACGCTCCGCGCGGCGTCAGCCAAAACGTGAACCCACCGATTGATATACGGATGGTCTTTCAGGTCAGCAAATGTGACCGCCGCGCCGATGACCACAAACTCATCTTCGACCAAAATGTGATTCAGTCCGTCAAGCCTCTCTGTGCTGACAAAGCATTGCGGCGTAACTTTTCCCTTTTCCAAATCCAACATCAGGTCGGTGCCGCCAGCGATGACCCGCGCCTTGCCTTTCCAGTCGGCAAGCGCTTGCACAGCCTCCGCAACAGTTTTGGGAAAAAGATATTCGGCTAGTTTATTCATAGCGCGGCCTCCAGCAGCAATCAATTTTGGAGTCCGACAACTCCAGGTGTCGGTATGCCGAAGTCTGGAGACTTCGGACTCCAAACATCTTCGCGGTTTTGAGAGTAATACTATAGAGTCAATCCTTCTCGTTGGGATTTTCTAATTGCTTCCATCACTCGTTCTGGCGTGGCGGGGATTTCTCGAATCCGCTGGCGGACGGCGCGTGAAATAGCATTCACAATGGCAGGTGCAGTGGGCAGCATCACCGCTTCGCCGATTCCTTTCACGCCCAGCGGTCCGTGCAGGCTGGCGACCTCGACAAAATGCGTTTCGATTTCGGGCATGGACTTTGCCGTCGGCAGATAGTAACTGGCAAAACTGGTTGTTGCGTCAGGGATGACTTTTTCCATAATGGCGGCGCCGACGCCCATCATCACTGCGCCTTCGATTTGTCCCTGCGCATCCACCGGGTTGACGGTCTTGCCCATATCTTGCGATACGACAACCCGCTGAACTTCAACCGATCCTGTTTTCAAATGGACCAGCACCTCGGCAACTTGCGCCCCCGTGCAAAAAAGCGGAGCGTACACCGGGCGTTTGCCTTCGGGGAATTGCGGTGTGAGGTCGAAGAAGCCTGGAACTCTGCGATGTCTTCCGATGCGGTCAAATTCGGCCGCGATAGCGCTTAAGAAAACCGATTTGGCCGGATCGCGCCGCGAGTAAACCCTATCCCCTTCCAAAGCAACGTTGGCTGGTTCGCAATCCAGCATTTCGCTGGCAACTGCTTGAATGGACGCGCGAAGATTTTCCGCTGCCTTACAAACCGCGCCGCCGACGAAATATGTCGAGCGCGAAGCGCCCTGGATTCCGCTGTCGGGCGCGAGGGCGGTGTCGGCGTTCACTAAACTGACCCGCTCTCGAGGCACTTCCAGAATCTCCGTTGCCAGTTGAGTCAGCGCAGTATTTACGCCTTGTCCATAATCGGGGGCAGAGGCATAGACGATAAAACGTCCATCGGATGCTAACTCGCAGTGCGCTTCGATTCTCAGCGTGCCAGACTTTCCAAAACGGTACCAGGTTCCAGCCAGCCCAACTCCCTTGCGAAAGGGTTCGCCCTTTGCGCGGGCGACGGCGTTGTACGCTTCGACTTCACAGAGAGATTCTCGAAAGCGCGGCTGGAGCGTTTGCAAAACTTCCCGATAGCCGATGGATTCGCCGATGGGATACCCCAAAAACGAAATGGATGATTGTTCGAGTACGTTTTTAAGACGCAATTCGAGCGGGTCCATCTCCAATTTTTGCGCCAGTTCATCCAGCGTACATTCCAGGGCAAAGGTGCTCTGGCTGGTGCCAAACCCGCGAAATTGTCCCGCTTTGGGTGCGTTGGTATAGACCGTTTGAGCGTGAGCGTCCACCGCTTGCCAGCGGTACGCCCCGCCGCCGCTGGTGACTGCGTAATCAGGAATATATTGTCCGTGCGCATCGTAAGCCCCAGTATTGGCATTGATGCGAAGATGAACGCCTGTAAGTTGCCCGTTCCTCTTGGCGCCAATGCGATACTGCATGTCATACGGGTGACGTTTCGGTGTGGCGGAGAAGACTTCATGCCGCGAGTAAGCAATCCGCACGGGGCGGCGGGTGAGAAAAGCCGCCAGCCCGGCTGCGACAGCCAGCATGGGGTCTTGTTTTCCGCCGAAAGAGCCGCCGATGGGCGGAGTGATGACGCGGACCTAAGTTAGCGGTAGCGCAAGAGTTGCGGCGATATAATTGCGATGCCAGTAAGGTTCATGGTTGGCGCAGACGACGGTAAGAATGCCCGCGTTATCTACATAGGCAAGCGCGGCTTCCCGTTCCAGCGCGCCGTGTTCTACAAAGGCGGTGCGGTAACGCGTTTCCAGCGTCACGTCCGATTCGGCGAAGGCGTGTTCAAGGTCGCCATGCTTGACTTCAAATTGGGTCAGGATATTCCCATGCGGATAAATCGGGTAAGCGTCTTTCGCAAGGGCTTCCTCTACGTCGAAGACATGCGGCAGGACTTCATATTCGGCGCGAATGGCGTTCATGCCAGCCTGCGCTTGTTTCGCGGTTTCCGCAACCACGAGAGCAATAGGCGCGCCCATCATTTTTGCCGTATCGCCCAGCGGTGTGAGAATTGGCTCGTTGCGGCTGTAATCTCCCAAGCCATTTTCGCCGGGAATGTCGGCGGCGGTGATGACGCGAATCACGCCCGGCGTTTTTTCCGCTTGCGAAACATCCAGCGAAAGCAAACGGGCATGGTGATGCGGACTGCGTAATATCTTTCCATGCAGCATACCGGGCATGACCATGTCTTCGGCGTATTTGGCGGCTCCCGTCACCTTGTCCACGGCGTCTATGCGGCGGTATTCTTTTCCGACGACCGGATATTGATTTTTGAATTCGACGGGTTCGCCTCGCAACCTGGCGGCGGCAATTTCAACAGCCATGAGAATCCGCTTGTAACCGGTGCAACGGCAGAGATTCCTTTCTAAAAATTCGATGATTTGTTCTTGAGTTGGGTTGGGATTCTTATCGAGCAAGCCTTTGGCGGCGACCAACATGCCCGGCGTGCAGTATCCGCATTGCACTGCGCCCGTATCAATGAAAGCCTGTTGAAGGGGGTGCAGGCTCTCTGGGCTGCCCAAGCCTTCCACCGTAAAAACCTGCCGTCCGGCTGCCTTGCCGACCGGTGTAATGCAGGAGCGAATGATCTTGCCATCCAGCAATACAGTGCAGACTCCGCATTCGCCTTCATGGTCGCAGCCTTGTTTTGTCCCCGTCAACCCTAATTCTGTCCGCAAGACATCCAAGAGGGGAGTCGACGGAGGAACGTCTACTGTAACAGATGCGCCATTCACAAAAAATGAGAGCGGCATGTCGCAACTCCTTTTTGCTGCAAGAATAAAAAAGCCGGCAACCCTCAAAATATCAGCGCTAATACGGCTGGCGCTCTTTGGGCCAAAGAAATTTCTGATTCTGCTGGATTTTGCAGTTCGCAGTGGCAACCTTTGGACAAACTGTTTAGCGGAAAACTTGACAACCAAAAGGACTTATGTCATACTAGATTGTATAGTTGTATATATGTTTACATAATAATACGAGTAAACCGTGCGGTCAAGTTCTCTGGAATGCTTGAACCCTTTTGTCGGGAGAAGCCAGGTCGAACATGGTACAAATCGAGCAAGGCATTATACCTCGTTACTATCAGTTAAAAGAAATCCTTGAAAAACGCATTCAATCGGGGGAATTTCAGCCGGGCGAAAGATTCCCCACAGACGAGGAACTTTGCCAGGGATACGGCTTGAGCCGCGGCACAGTGCGGCGCGCTGTTGAAATGCTTATCCGTGCCGGGTTGTTGCGGCGCGAACAGGGCAGGGGGACATTTGTCAATTCTTTGCAGCAATCTCATGTATTTTTCCGCCTCGGCAGTTTCGATGAAGAGATGAGAGCCCGCGGCTGGAAGCCCAGCGCTTCCTTATTGAGCCGCCGCGTGTTTCCAGCCACCGCTGAAATCGCCAAACGCCTGCAAATTCCAGCAGGCGAAAAAACAATCGAAATTATCCGCCTCCGCCTCGCCGACGGAAAGCCGATCGCCTACGAAACCCGCTACCTGGCTCACAAAACCTGTCCGCAGTTGATGGAAGAGGATTTGGAGACGCAGTCCATCCATTCCTTGCTTATTGATAAATACAACATCCCCTTGATTCGCGCCTGTTATACCATCGAAGCGCGGGTCTTATCCCAACAGGAAGCCGGCTATTTGCAAGTTGAGCCTGGTTCCGCAGGTTTCGCCGTTGAGCGTGTGACGTATAGCGTCAATGACAATCCTGTAACCTGGTATCGAATTCTCTACCGCGGCGACGTTTATCGCTTCTCGGCGGAACTTTAGACCACAAGAGTATTTCTAATTAAGACTGCACTGCAAAAACCATCACCGCCGAGAGCGCGGAGCGCGCAGAGTTGAAAATTTGCAAAACCTGCATCAAGAGCGCCTTTTCTTTGCGGAATCGGTAAAAAATCTCAGCGTTCTCTGCGCGCTCTGCGGTGCAAATACCTTTTTGCAGTGGAGTCAAATATACATTCTTGCGAGGTAGATATGACAATCGTTCTGGACGGTCAAAACCTGACCGTCGAAAAACTGGTGCAGATCGCCCGCCAGGGAGAAAAGGTGGAACTGCACCCGGACGCACTGGAGCGGATTCGCCTTTGCCGTAAAATGCTGGAAGACAAAATCGAGGCGCACGAAATCATGTACGGCGTGAACACGGGGATTGGCGAATTTTCGGAAGTTGCGCTCAGCGATGAACAGGTCAAACAATTCCAAAGATATTTGATTTACAACCACGCGGCAGGCATTGGCGAACCTGTCTCCATCGAAAACGTCCGCGCTGCGATGGCAGGGCGCATCAACGTTCACGCGCACGGTAACTCGGGCTGCCGCCCGGAAATTACCCTGACCCTGGTTGAAATGCTCAACAAGGGCGTGACGCCTGTGGTCTGCCAGAAAGGCTCCGTCGGCGCGTGCGGAGACCTTGCCCCCCTGTCGCAGATTGCTCTGCTGATGATGGGCGAAGGCGAAGCCTTCTATCAGGGACAAAGACTGCCCGGTAGAGAAGCGCTAGAGCGGGCTGGCATCCCCATTCCCGGCTTGCAGGCGCGCGACGGGCTTGCTACCATCAACGGCTCGAACCTGTTGACGGCGATGAGCGCCCTTCAATTGTACGATATGAACCGCTGGCTCAAACAAGCCGAAATTGCCTGCGCCATGAGTTTGGAGGCCCTGCTGGCAAACATGAAGCCCTATGATGAGCGCGTCCACACGGCGCGCGGGTTTGCAGGCGCAATTCGCAGCGCGAACGCAATTCGCAAGTGCATTGCAGGCAGCGACCTGGTGACCGGCAAGATGAAGGTCAAAGTACAGGATGCCTACTCGATGCGCTCGACGCCGCAAGTAATTGGCGCGGCGCACGACGCCATTGCTTATGCAAAGAGCCAGGTCGAAATCGAATTGAACGGCGTCGGCGATAATCCCATTTTTCTTCCCGAATACAAACTCACCCTGACGGGCGCAAATTTCCAGGGAACGCCGGTCAGCCTGCCGATGGAATTAGCGGGGATAGCCATCACAATGGTGTGCGTCCTCTCGGAGCGCCGATTCAACCGCCTCACCAATCCTGCTCTGAGCGTCGGGCTCCCGCCTTTCCTGACGAAGCAGCCTGGTTTGATGTCAGGAATGATGCTCAGTCAATATACCGCCGACATGCTGATTGTGGAGCAGAAGATTTTGTCCGCGCCGGCAAGTATCCAATCCATCCCCGCCGCAGCGGACCAGGAAGACTTCGTTTCGATGGGCATGAATACCGCCATCAAGAACGGGCAGATTTTGGATAACGCCTATGGCGTGCTGGGAATCGAATTCATGGGCGCGGCACAGGCGCTGGACTTCCGCGAGTTTACGCCGGGTAAGGGTGTAGCGACGGCGAAAGAGGTCATCCGCAAATATGTCGCTCACCTCGATGAAGACCGCCCGCTTCACATTGACCATAATCGCATGAAGGAACTGGTCAAGTCTGGCGAGATTCTGGAAGCCGTCGAAGCGGCAGTCGGAAGTTTGGAATAAATACCGCCAACCACTGAGAGGCGCAGGCGCTGAGCAGAACACAATGAGCGTCTCAGAGTCTCAGTGGTTCAAATTCTTTTTGGAGAATAGACAAGGAACGTCCAGTATGACAAAACGAGAAATCCACGCTCCGCAGGGGACTCAACTCTCCTGCAAGAACTGGCAAATCGAAGCCGCCTACCGCATGATTCAAAATAACCTCGACCCAAAGGTTGCTTTCGACCCGGACAATCTGATTGTCTATGGCGGGCGCGGACGTGCCGCCCGCAACTGGGAATGCTTCGACGCCATTCTCGAATCGCTCCGCAAGCTCGAACCCGATGAAACCCTGCTGATTCAATCCGGCAAGCCTGTGGCTGTCTTCCGCACCCATACCGACGCGCCGCGCGTCCTGCTGGCAAACAGCAACATCGTCCCACATTGGGCGACACAAGAGAACTTCGACAAGTGGGAAAAAGAAGGCTTGATTATGTTCGGGCAAATGACCGCCGGCAGTTGGATTTACATCGGCACGCAGGGCATTTTGCAAGGAACGTATGAAACCTTTGGCGCGCTCGCCCGCTTGAACGGCTGGGGAACACTTAAAGGCAAACTCGTCGTCACGGCTGGGCTGGGAGAAATGGGCGGCGCCCAGCCGCTCGCTATCACCATGAATGAAGGCGTAGGCGTGCTGGTGGAAGTGGACCGCTGGCGAGCAGAGCGCCGCCTTTCTCTACGCCAGGTAGACGCTGTGACAGATAACATCGAGGAGGCAATGACCTGGGCAGAAGACGCTCTGAAGGCGAAATTGCCCAAGTCCATCGCGCTCATCGGCAACGCAGCGGAAGTTTTGCCCGAACTTCTGGCATACGGCGTCGTCCCCGACGTGGTCACCGACCAGACCTCCGCGCACGACGTGATGTATGGCTATATCCCCGCCGGTCTCAGCCTGGAACAAGCCGCCGAACTGCGGGTGAAAGACCCAGAAGAATACAAAAAACGCGCCATGGCTTCGATGGCAAAGCATGTGGAGACTATGCTGGCGTGGAAAGCAAAGGGCAGCGTTGTCTTCGACTATGGCAACAATCTTCGCCAGCGCGCTTTCGATTACGGTGTGAGCAACGCTTTTGAATATCCTGGATTTGTGCCTGCCTACATCCGCCCGCTGTTTTGCGAAGGCAAAGGGCCTTTCCGTTGGGTAGCGCTTTCGGGCGACCCCGAAGATATTTACAAGACCGATCAGGCAATCATGGAACTTTTCCCTGAGAACGACCACCTGAGACGCTGGCTGACGATGGCGCGGGAAAAGGTAGAATTTCAGGGCTTGCCTGCCCGCATCTGCTGGCTGGGATATGGCGAACGGGCCAAGGCCGGCCTTAAGTTCAATGAGATGGTTGCCAGCGGGCAGTTGAAGGCTCCCATCGTTATCGGGCGCGATCATTTGGACTCTGGCTCGGTGGCAAGCCCCAACCGCGAGACGGAAGGGATGAAAGACGGCTCAGACGCGATTGCCGACTGGCCTCTCCTGAACGCGCTGATCAACGCGGTCAACGGCGCGACCTGGGTCAGCATTCATCATGGCGGTGGAGTTGGCATTGGCTACAGCATTCATGCGGGTCAGGTCATCGTGGCAGATGGCACGCCCGAAGCGGCCAGGCGTATCGAGCGCGTTCTCACCACCGACCCCGGTATCGGAGTCGCCCGCCATGTGGACGCAGGCTATGAGGAAGCGATTCGCTTTGCCAAAGCCAACGGCATCAAGGTTCCGATGATGAAATAAATAGGGTAACTACCTACCCACTAGGTCTTGCGACAGACCCTAAAGGTTTCTTTTGCAAACAAGATGTCAATTCTACGGAAAAAGCCTCTTGCCTCCAAAAGATTTCGATAGCAGCGCAAACCTTTAGGGTCTTGTTGTTACAATAAGGTAGGCAGTTACTAAGTAGGAAAGTAATCGGCACGATTTGGAGGAGACGCCCCAAGCCATCATTCAGGCAGCGTAAAGCGCAGGATGCGGTTGTACAGCGCATCGGTGACCCATACATGCCCTTGCGCGTCTATGGCTATGCCGGCCGTTAAGCCAAATGCCGTTTCTGC
This sequence comes from Chloroflexota bacterium, assembly GCA_037440925.1. GTDB lineage: Bacteria > Chloroflexota > Anaerolineae > Anaerolineales > Villigracilaceae > JAABUE01. The sequence continues at coordinate 30,581 of JBBITF010000025.1, read as the reverse complement.
GCCTGTTGCGTCGCCCCAGGTGCGCACCACTTCGCCATCGGCGGTAAATTCGATAACCCGGTATTGCTCTGGGTCGGTGACAAAGACATGCCCCGCCGCGTTGACTGCGATGAAGGGCTTGTTGTCCAGAGACTGCCCATACCAACCGAACACTTCCCATTGACGGTCGGGCGTAAAGGTCATGTGGTCTTCCGATACGATGAAGGATTGGATGCGTTGATTCCAGGTATCGGTGACGAAGAGTTTGCCGGCCTGATCTACGACCACGCCCACCGGCTCGTCGAATTGACCTGCTTCCAGACCGGCCGAGCCAAACTCCGAGACGTAGTTCCCGTCCGCGTCGAACACAACGATGCGCTTGTTTCCGGTATCGGCGACATAGACGTAGCCCTGGGCGTCCACTGCGATGCCGCGCGGTCCCCAAAACAAATCGCCTTGCTCGCCGAGACCATACTGCCCCCAGGCGGTGAGCGGTCTTCCGTTGGCGGTAAATTTTTGCACGCGGTGATTCCAGGTGTCGGTGACATACACCGAGCCGTCAGGCCCTACCGCTACGCCCCATGGCTCGTTGAAAGTGCCAGGGACGGCCGGGCTGGAGACGCCATCGGCGTAAGAGCCCCAGTGACCTAATTCGTTCCCGTCTGCGTCCAGGTGAACGATGCGGTGATTGCGCGAATCGGCAACATAAAGCGTGCCATCTGGGGCAAAAGCCAGGGCGCGCGGCGCGTTCAGAGAAAGCGGCTTCTGGCTGTCCTCGCCCCATATCAAATCAGGCGGCAGAAAGATAGCCTTGCCCTCGGTCGGGTCTTCGAGGGTGACCGATTCGACTGGCGCGGCGCCATAATTCCAGATTTGCGCAACGACATCCTTGCGGATATACACCCGCATACGGTCGGAGGGTTCCCAGGTGACCTCGGTCATATCGGTATGGCCGGTGGCCTGGGCATAGCGGGTGTAATCGCGGTTGAACCAAATGTCCCAGATGCCGGCGCGAATGTTGGGGTCGCTCAGGGCAACGGCGATACGATTCCAGGTGAGGCCAAAGTAGTCCTGATTGGGCCACCACATGCGGACATAGTCGAAGCGATAGTAACCAGGGCCAAGCGCCGGCTCGATCTTGTCGAAGTTCTTGGCGTCTACGATGACAAAGGGAGCATCGCGCAGCGACCTGGTAGGCTGATCGAAAGCGCGCTGATTGGTAAAATCGCGCAGATACCACACAAACGGCCAGGACACGCCGGTATCGGGCGCGCTGGCGTCGTAAGCCAGGAGCATATCCATGCCGCCGGTGGTGCGTCTGGAAATCTGTTCGGCCTCTTGGATGATTTGCTTGATGGGGCCGGCGCCGTGCGCATAAACCAGATATTCCATGGCGCTGTCATAGTTGATGTAAGCGGCGCGGAAGGCGGCGCGAGCGGTCAACGCGCTCAAGAGAACAAAAAAGGACAAGGTGAGCAAGGCCGGGAAATTGCCCTGCGGCTCGCCTCGCAGGATGAATTTTCCGGCCAGGGCAAGCAGCGCAAGCGCAACCAGGATGATAAGGCGAGCCAGGACGACTTTATCTCCTCCCATTGGGGCGCTGACCGAGTAGTCTGCAATCGAAAAGAGCGCCCCCAGGGTGGATAACACAAACAGCAGCGTCAGGCCGACTTTCAACAGGTCACGCCATTCGTCTTGCAGCAAGTAAACCAGGCCAACCGCGCTGACGAGCGCCGCCACCACCGGCAAGAGGAAGGCATAGGTAGCGCGCAGACTATTGATGTCTTTGCCCTGGAAAGGCGGGGTAGGCCCCACCAGAGAAACCAGGGCGCTCATCAGCCCTACCGCGAACACGGCGGTCAACGTCAGCCGGAGGACAGTTTGAGCCGCCTGGCTTCGATGCCAGTTTATGCTCTCGATGAAACGGCCCAGCCCCCAACCGGTGAGCAAAATCATCGGCCAGGCCATGTGATAGGTAAGCCAGGGCATGCGTTCTCCAGCATAACTGAGAGCGATAATGCTGGTAATTACCCACCACAGCAGCAGGCTGAAGGTGTTGACAAAGTTGCGCTCGGGCGAATCTGTGAGCGAATTCGTTTTCGAATCGGGCAAAGAAATCTCGCCTGGCGGCGGGGCAGGCAGCGGGTCTGGCAGCGAAGCGGAGGCTTCCATCGAAGGGAGCAAATCCGTCTGTGGGGCAGATAAGGCCGGGGGCCAGGAAATCTCGCCTGGCGGCGGGGCAGGCAGCGGGTCCAGCTGCGAAGCGGAGGCTTCCGTTAGGGGCAGCGTTTCTGCCGGTTCGTCTTCCGGCTTGGCGCTTAATTTTTTGATGCCCAGCCAGGCGGCCAGAAGCGCTCCGAAAGCCGGCAGGAATTCGTACATTGGAATTTGCACCAGAACATAGAAGTACCAGGGCTGGCTGCCGCGTTGAACTCCCTGTTGAACCAGCCAATAGCCCAGCGAGCCAATCAGGCCGGTGAAGAAACCATCTGTGTTGGTGAAGACGGCGGTGAACAGGATGGTAAAGGGGCCCCAAAAGAGCAGGCCAAATTTCCACCATTCGCGATTCCACAGTTGGCCGAGCAGGATGGAAATAGCGAACATGATGATGACAATGAGGCTGACGATGAGGATGTCGCGCGGCAGGCCCCAAAAGAGCGGCGGGCTGGCCAGCAGGGTATTGACTTCGGCGGCTGTGGTGGGGATGACGACATGCAGCCAGGGTTCGAGGAACTGGATGGGGAAGGGGGTGAGCAGGGGCAGCACCAGCGTTCCGATCAACATGAGCAGCGAGAACGAACGCTCTTCTTGCAAGCGTCGCCAGGTGTAGCCCTTGAGAAGAAATACGAGTGCAAAGGCAAGCGCCAGCACACCCAGCGCGGCCAAAATCCCCCCCAGCGGGGTGCCGGCGGTTTGCGCGCCATCCAGCGGCGCAAAAGGCGCATTGGGGTTGGCCGGCATGGCGGTCTCTGTGGCAGTCAATGTGCCGCCAGAGCGCTGGTAGAGGAAGGTGCCAAGCGCGCCGCCCAAAAGCAAGACGCCCAACAGCGATGCAATGATGAAGGCCCTAAACAGGCTTTCATAGCCTTCCCAGGGGGTCTTGGTCACTTGCGCAACGAAATAGATAGCCAGGAAGACCAGCGCCTGCGCCGCGTAGATGAAGGCAGTCTCTTTGGCGGTGAAGTGGATGAGCAGCGCAGCCGTGACCAGGTACAGGTAGCGTTTGCCGCCCGTTTCCAGGAAGCGCAAGAGGGCATACAACATCAGCACGCCAGAGAAGCCGGCATAGGCCTCGTTGCGGACGTAGCGCCCGTAGTACAGCATGTAGGGCGAGATGACCATCAGGAAACCGGCCACCAATGCGCCGGTCTTGCCGAGGTAGCGCCGCCAGTACCAGACCATCCAAATGATGGCGATGCTGAACAACACGGCCGGGATGCGTGAGGTAAAGTCGTTGACGCCAAAGATAAAGTAGGTCAGCGCAATCAAATGGAATTGCAACGGCCCGTGCATCATGGGGGTATGTTCGTAGCCCCCTCCGCGGTAGAACAGCCAGGAGAAGTAGGTGTGTAAACTTTCGTCGTGGCTCATGACGCGCGCTTCGAGATCGTAGAAGCGCGTGAACAGCGCCAGCAGCAGGATGCCCGCGAAGAGCAGGATTTCGTTGCTCACTTCAGGTAGGGCGGGGTGGATGGGGCGTTCGAGCCAGGTTCGTTTTTGGGAATTCATAGAACTCTCTTTGGCAATACTGTTTTAGATAAGGATGCCGAAGCATCCAGATATTGGGCTAAATCGGTTCCGTTTAATAAGATTTCACACTCTGAAAGTGTCGCCTAAAACAGCATTGCTCTTTGTGGTCGTTTTTATCACGCCGCTAAAGTCTACTGTATAGTCACTTTTCTGGCAAGTTGTGAGAGCCCCCCAAAACCGACCCGGCCAATTGACCGCAGCCGGCCTGGATATCTATGCCGCGACGAAGGCGAATCGTACACGGTATACCGGCTTGCTCCAAAGTGTCTTTGAAGGCCTCTGCCCTACGGCGGTCCGTTGCCCGACCGCTGTACCTGCTAGTGGGGTTGAGGGGAATGGCGTTGACGTGGCAAAGCAGCCCTTTCAAGTGGGTTGCCAGTTGGCGCGCGATTTCGGGCGAGTCGTTCACCTCATGGATGAGCGCCCATTCGAAGGTGATGCGGCGGCCGGTCTTTTCGACGTAGTACCGGCAAGCCTCCAGCAGTTCGGCCAGGTTGTACTTTTTGTTCACCGGCATGAGGCTGGCGCGCGCCTCGTCCTGGATGGCGTGCAGCGAGACTGCCAGGTTCACTTGTCGTTTTTCATCGGCAAAACGCCGTATCATCGGAACCAGGCCGACAGTCGAGAGGGTGATGCGCCGGGCGCCAAAGTTGAATCCGTCGGCGTCGTTGAGGCGGTCGAGGGCGGCCATGGTGTTTTCGTAGTTGTGGAACGGTTCGCCCATACCCATCACAACGATGTTGGTGACTTGCTCGCCACGCTCTTTCAACATGCGCGCATAATACATCACCTGGGCCACGATTTCGCCGCTAGAGAGATGGCGCTTGAAACCCATTTGCCCGCTAGCGCAAAAGACGCACCCCATGGCGCAGCCGGCCTGGGAACTGATGCATAGGGTGCGGCGTTTTTTGCCCTCACCCCCATTCTCTCTCCCAGGGGCAGAGGAGCGCAGGGGTGAGGGCAGATTTGCCGGGTCGCCATATTTCATCAAGACCGCTTCGATGAGGAAACCATCGAAGAGGCGGAAGAGCGTTTTGCGGGTTTGGCCGTCCGATGATTCCAGATAGCGTTCAGGACGCACAGCCTCGAAACGCACAGAAACGCTCAATTTCTCGCGCAGGGATTTTGGAAGGTTGCTAAACTCCTCTGGCCTGTTCCAGAACTGGCGATATAACCCTTGCCAAACCTGGTGAGCGCGGTAAGGCGGCTCGCCCCAAGAGGTCAGCAAAGCCGTCAGCTCGGGCAGAGAAAAATCATACAGCAGAGGAAGGCTTTTAACACTCCCAGCCTGCATCATCCTTGCGCCATCATCGGCAGCCAGCCGTAAACGCCGAGCGGATCGCCCAGGTAATCATAGCCAAAATAGAGCGCCACGGCAGCCGCCACGCAGCAACAACACAGAAGCGCCAGCACAACCAAGACAATGATGAGCGTTTTGTTGCTTTTCTTGGCCGGCATTTCCATAGGAATTTCCATATTCTCGTCCATTGTTTGCTCCTTAATTATGACTCCACTGCAAAAAGGTGTTTGCACCGCAGAGCGCGCAGAGAACGCTGAGATTTTTTACCGATTCCGCAAAGAAAAGGCGCTCTTGATGCGGGTTTTGCAAATTTTCAACCCTGCGCGCTCCGCGCTCTCGGCGGTTAATGGTTTTTGCAGTGCAGTCAATTATGGTTTTATCCGCCCTGGAGGGAAGACCAAGACCACAGCCCAATTCCCATCAGGGGCAGCACAAAAACTACACAAAGCACACATAGTCCCAGCACGATATTGGCATACCCCAACGCCAGACCGGCGGTGGCCATGCCTTCGCCGCCCAACGCCCCCGTACTGTTCTTGATTTCACTCTTGGCGAGGTGACCGGTGACGATGGCCGCAATCGAACCAACGCCGGGGATGACTGTCCAGCCCAAAATACCCAATATCAGGCTGGCCAGAGCCAGGGTACTGGTTGGCTTGGCTGGCGGCGTTTGATAAGGCGAGGCAGGGTAATTTGTCATGTTTGCTCCTCCAATGGCAACTTAAGCCTTTTGACGACCTTGCCGCCACCACAAGAACAACCCTAGCGACAAGACCAGAATGACCGCTATCAGGATAGGCAAAACGATTGCTAGGAAAGAAGTGACTGTCGAAACGACATCTTCGGCAATGCTGACCGGCACGTTGCCTGCTCCACCGGTGGTCGCCGTGACCGCAGGCCGCACAGCGGCCGCTTTGACCACATGTACACTGCCGGCCACCAGCAGGCCGCAGATGAGCGCCAGCGCCGGATGAATATCTGTAATGACATTCGCGCTGGCTGCAAAGGCCACTGCTCCTGCCGCCGGTCGCACAAAGGTTTGAATCAGGTCGTTGAGGTGATTGACGGCCGGGACCTTATCGGCCAACATTTCGATAATGACCAGGATGCCCAACACGATCAGCACCCAGGGGTTGGACAGCCAATCCCAGGGAGAGCGGAGCGTAATCCAATCTGTATAATGATCCACCACGCCAATCATCAACAAAGGAATGTAAGCGTTCAACCCGGCGCTGGCTGAAAGCCCAAAGGCAGAGAAAATGCTCAGCAATTGTTCCATTTCTTCTCCTATCCGAGCGGGAACCCGCCCCAAGTGCCTGTCAACCGCAGGCGAACCAAATCGAGCGCAGAAATCAACAGCAAAGCCAGCGTCAACCCGGCCAGCGCCGCCAGCCACAACTGGCGGTAGGTCTCGAAGGTATTCTCCTGCTGCATCACAATTATCCACAGCATCCCAAACACCATGGTCAACAGCGCCAGCACACCCAACACGCTCAAAAACGCAATCGGATACAACACTACCGCCGATTCGCTCAAGATGCCCAGGTCAATGAGCAATAAGAACGCCACCACTGCGCCCAATTTCTTCCAGGTCAGGGCTGGGCGCTCATCGGCTACCCGCCACACACTCTGATTGACCACCGCATACAGCATAGAAGCCATTGCCACACCCATGCCCGTGCCGGTCAACAACCGCAAAGTATTATTGGGCGTATACAGATTTGGTATTTGCGGCAAGAAACCCTGGTAAGTTTGCTTCAACAGATACAAATACGAATTCGAGCCATCCAGCCCAAAAGCCAGGAAGAAGATCGCCAGCACGGCCACCACTCCCCTGGCAGGCAATCCACTGCGCTTACGACTCACCGCGCCCAAGAAGACCAACGTAACGGCCGCTGCATTGAACTCGCCTGTACAGCGCGCGCACAACGGCATCTGCCGCCCGTGAATGTGAAAAGAACGCGCCTCCAAACGATGACACACCGCGTAGCCAATAGCATCCGCCTTACCCAGCAGCCCCGGCGGTGTAATGAACAAAAACCCTGCCAGCACCAGCAACGCCGCACCTGTCACCAGCCAGCGCATCCACTTACCGCTAAAAGCGCTCGTTTGCTCGATTTGCATAATGTACGCATTATATGAGTTTAAGCGGCAGAATGCAAGCAAAGAAGCCCAAAATACGGTATGATGGAAACATGCGCTTCAGCAACCTGGCGGTTCTCGCCGCGCTTCTCTTCCTGACGATGGCCTGCCAGCCGCGCGAGGGGCCGGCGACTCCGCTCCCGGCCTCTCCGCTGCCGCCTGCGATCACAGTAAGCCCCAGCGCTACGGCGCCTTCCGTGTATCTCACGCCCACGCCGGGCTACCCCGAGGCCGGCTTCGGCCCGCGCAACTTTCCCGTTGAGATCAACCCCCTGACCGGCCTAAGCACCGATCCCCTTCTGTTGGCACGTCGTCCCATCCTGGTCAAAGTGACAAACCTGCCGCGCCAAGCGCGCCCGCAATACGGCCTATCGCGAGCAGACCTCGTCTACGAATATTATACGGAAGAAGGCACAACGCGTTTCGCCGCCCTCTATTACAGCCAGGAAGCCGAACAAGTCGGCCCCATCCGCTCAGCGCGTTTCTTCGATGAACACCTGGTGCGCATGTATGCGGCCTGGTTCGTCTTTGGCAGCGGCGACGAGCGCGTGAGGCAGCGTTTGTGGGATTCTGGCTTTGCCAACCGTTTCATCCTCGAGTGGCAGGCCGAATGCCCGGCCCTGTGCCGTCCTGACCCCCTCACCAACTTCCTGATGGGCAACACAGCCGCCATCCGCACCTATAACCTTCAGCGCGGTTTACCCGACGAACGGCAAAACCTGGAAGGGATGCGCTTCCAACAGCAGGCGCCGGCAGGCGGCCAACCCGCCAGCCAGGTCTACGTCTGGTATTCGGCGGCCATCTACAACCGCTGGGACTACGACCCTGCCAGCGGGCGCGCCTTCCGCTTCTCAGACGTTGAGAACGCGCTGGAAGGCCAGCCGGAAGTCTACGCGCCATTGACGGATGCGCTCACCGGCGCGCCCATCGCTGCCGAGAACGTGGTCATCTTGTTGATGGAACATACATTCTTTTCCACCTCGCCCGAAATCGTAGAAATGACTTTCTCCGCTTCCGGCCCGGCTTACGCTTTCCGCGACGGTCAGGTCTACGAACTGGAATGGCAGCGCCCGACAGCTGACGCCATCGTCTCCCTGGTCAGCGCCGATGGAACCCCCTTCCCCCTCAAGCCCGGCACAACCTGGTTCGAGGTGATGGGACTCAACACCCGCATTACGCAAGACGATCAAGCCTGGCGTTTCGAGATGCGCTTTCCATAAAAATACCGAATTATTTTTTCAAGTTTCATCAGTTTGCACTTTGCTATGCAGGGCCGAGCAGGTATCTGCTCAGTCTTGGAACGCTTCCACCAACCGTTTCCAGAAGGAATCCCTCTCGCCGGGCGTGAAGGGACTGTAGAGCGTCAGCCGGTCGGCCAGGCCGTCGTAACGTTCTTTCAACCTGTCGGGCAGGGAGGCTTCGTCGCTTACCAGGCAGAAGGTTTCCAGGATTTCGTCTGTCACCAGGCTGAACATTTCGCCCCATTCGGATTTGGCGGCGTGGGCGGAGAGGCGCTCAGCCGTCTCCTGCCAGCCATGCAGGGCAAAGACCGGGCGGTAAGAGGGCGTGGAGGCGTAAAAAGCGATCTGTGAGCGCACAAAATTCTGCTCTTCGGGCGAGGTGGCTACAAAAGCCGTCACCGAGATAGACACATCCCGACGCTGCCGGCCTGCCTTTTTGGCCCCTTCTTCGATGCCCGGCAGGATGACCTCCCGCAGGTAGCGCGGGCTGTGGAACGGGTGGGCATGGAAGCCTTCACAGGTCTCACCTGCCAGGCGCGCTAGCCCGGTGTTGACGCCGGCAATGTAGATGGGAATAGAACCCTCACCCTGAACCCCTCTCCCACTGGGAGAGGGGTTGACGTAGGGCAACGGCCCAGGGTTGAAGAACGGCGACATCAGGCTCAATTTGTAATACTCGCCGCGGAAGTTGAGTTTTTCGCCGTCCTGCCAGCATTTCCACAAGGCGCGGATAGCGCCGATCTGCTCGCGCAATTGACCGACCACCGAGTCCGGCCATTTCATTCCGAAACGGCGTTCGATATGCGCCTTGACCTGCGTGCCAAGCCCCAGCATGAAGCGCCCCCCCGACTGCGCCGCCAGGTCCCAGGCAGTGTAGGCCAGGTCGGCCGGCGAGCGCGCAAACGAGACCGCGATGGCCGTGCCTGTCTTGAGCCGCGTGGTATGCTCATTTATCAGCGCGCACGGCAAAAAGGGATTATGCTGGGTCTCCTGCGTCCACAAGGCGTCGAAACCCATCGCTTCGGCGGCTTTTGCCACCGCCGGAACATGTTGCAGGTGCATGGGGGCTAATGCGGCGTCGAGTTTCATGAGAGGTCTCCTGGTTGGATATGTCACACTAATCAGACAACAAATACGCCAACAGCCACTGGGTCGTTGCGACCAAAGCCTTGGTATGGGTGCGCTCGTAGTTGTGCGAGGCGTCTATGCCGGGACCGAGCAAGGCCACCGCCACATCGCCGCCCGCGCGCCAGTAGGCTTCGCCGTCTGAGCCGTAGTATGGGTAGATATCCACTTTGTAGGGGATGTTGTGCTGGTCGGCCAGTTGACGCAGGCGGTTGGACAGACCGTGATGGTACGGCCCGCCGCTGTCTTTGACGCAGAGGGTGGCGTGAAACTCATCCGATTCCTGGCCCGGGCCGACGGCGGCCATATCTACGGCGATCAATTCATGCACCTCGGCAGGGATGCCGGCCGAGGCGCCGTGTCCCACTTCCTCGTAGTTGCTGAAGTGGAAATAAGTCGTTTGAGCCGGGGTTTGACGGGATTCGCTCAGGGCGTGGATAGCGGCCACCATAGCGGCGACACAGGCCTTGTCGTCGAGATGACGCGCGCGGATGAAGCCGTTCGTCCGTTCCACGCGCGGGTCGAAGGAGACGAAGTCGCCCACCTGGATGCCCAGGTCGCGCGTCCCTTCTTCCGAAAGCGTGAGCGCGTCCAGGCGGATTTCCATGTTCTCTTCATCGCGCTTGAGTTCGGCAATGATCGCGCTGCTATGGACGTGCGCCGAGGCCAGATTGCACAGCAGCGAGCCGCGCACCTTTTCGCCCTGGCGGGTATGCACCCAGCAGCCCTCGGTCTCGACCGAATTGAGCAGCAGCCCGCCGATGCGCGTGATGGACAGCCGACCGTTGGGTTTGATCTCTTTCACCATCGCGCCGAGCGTGTCCACGTGGGCGGTCAGGGCGCGCGGCGCGTCCTGGCGCGTCCCCTGCCATTTGGCAACCAGGGCGCCTTTGCGGGTGCGGAAGAGGGTCAATTCAGGATAGGCAGATAGTTCCTTCTCGACCAGGGCAGTCGCGGCTTCGGTATAGCCGGTAGGAGAAGGGGTTTCGAGCAAGCGCACTAAGAAGTCTATCAAGTATGTTTCATCAGTCTCAGGGAGGATAGTCATAGGGGTTTCTCGAGATGTTATCCATAATTATACTGACATGCCTTCGATAAGTATAGCATAGCGCGGCCTCCAGCCGCAACCAACCGTAGGACAGGTCTCTGACCTGTCCGGACAGACCGAAGGTCTGACCCACGCCAACCGTAGGATAGGACTCTGACCTGTCCAGACAGACCGAAGGTCTGTCCCACAACCTGCTCAGGCAGTGTGTATGCCAAAAGGCCATCAAGCGGTAAAATCACCACCATACCATGACCCACTACGACCTTTGCCTGATCTGGTATTGGGAATATGACGCAGAATTTGCGCGCCTCCTTCACGCTGCCTGCGCCGACCAGGGCATCTCGCTCTGGCAAGTGACGCCTGATACGCTCGTGCAAGCCACCACAGACCTGCTAGAAGGACGGACTACTTTCTCGGTCTTGCTCGACCGCGCCCAATGCCATCCCGCTTTCCTGCCGCTGTTAGACGCCGCCAAGCGCCAGCACGTTTATCGCATCAATCCGCGCGAGTTGGCTGCTTGGGCAGAAGACAAAGCCACTATGCACCTGGAACTCATCCAAGGCGGCGTTCAAACGCCCTACACGATCATCCTGTCGCCTTTTGTAGAACAGCCGCTCCTGCCTTCCCTTGACATCAGCCCGCTGGGTTTGCCGTTTGTGATCAAACCAGCGGTGGGCGGCGGCGGCGAGGGGGTGACTTTGCACGCCACCACGCTCGAACAGATCCAACGCGCACGCATCGAACACGCCGAACAAAAATACCTGCTGCAAGCGCACATCTGGCCGCGCAACCTGGATGGGCGTCCGGCCTGGTTTCGCATTTTCTATGTGGATGGACATATTCATCCTTGCTGGTGGCAACCGGCCACGCATCACTACCAGCCTCTGACGGCAGACGAGGAAAACCGCTTCGCTCTTACGCCCCTGCGCCTGCTGACCGCTAAAATTGCCTCGATCTGCCGCCTGGACTGGTTCTCCACCGAATTAGCGTTCTCCGACGATGGTCGCTTCGTGGCGGTGGACTACGTCAACGACAGCATAGACCTGCGCCTGCAGTCTAAAGCAGAGGATGGCGTGCCAGATGAGGTGGTACGCGCCATTGTCAACGACCTGGTTGCGCTGGCTGCCCGCACACGCCGGGCATTAAACCTAAAAGCCCCACCTTAGGCGGGGCTTTTCATACACTTTGCCGCGTCCTAGCGAGTGTGCTTTGGCAAAGCAATTTCCTCACCGAAACAGGGATGGCCTGCTCTATGGGGAAACGCAGCCTTGCAGCAACCTCTTGCGCCTCGTTTTACTTGTCTTGAATCTCAGCCGCGCGCAAGGTGTTGGCCATCAGCATAGCAATCGTCATTGGGCCAACGCCGCCTGGAACGGGGGTAATGAAACCGGCTACTTCTTTGGCTTCCTCGAAATTCACGTCGCCCACCAGTTTCTGGCGCGGTTTGCCGGTCTTCTCACTAATCACCGGACTGCCGTCGGGATTCAGGAGAGGAATCCCATTGATGCCCACATCAATCACCGCCGCGCCGGGCTTGATCCAATCGCCGCGCACAAATTCAGGTTTGCCAATGGCTGCAATCAAAATATCAGCCTGCCGCACCACAGAAGCAATATCTTTGGTTCTCGAGTGACAAATGGTCACCGTCGCATTCTCGCCCACCAACAACAACGCAGCCGGCATCCCTACAATGTTAGACCGCCCCAACACCACAGCATTTGCGCCAGAAATCTGCACCCCGGCTTCCTTGAGCAAGTAGATGCAACCATAGGGCGTGCAGGGGACGAACAACGGTTCGCGGCCCTTTTGCGCCAGGCGGCCAATGTTGAGCGGCGAAAAACCATCCACGTCCTTTTCGATGCTGATAAGTTGAAGAACGCGCTCTTCATTCAAGTGAGAAGGCAGAGGCAATTGAACCAGGATACCATGCACCTTCGGATCTGCGTTCAACTCCTTGATGAGTTTTTCCAGGTCTTCCTGACTGACATCTTCCGGCACGGGATGGTGATACGAGGTCATCCCCAACTCGGCGCACGCCTTCTGTTTCATGCTGACGTAGGTAGCAGAGTCAATGCGGCTCCCCACCAACACCGTCGCCAGGCCCGGCTGAGGCTTACCCGCCGCAATCCGCGCCGCAACCTTGGCCTTCACCTCATCGCGGACTTTTTGAGCAATGGCAGTTCCATCAATCAACTGAGCGGTCATACGATTACTCCTTCGGTAGATTTCTGTGAAGAATTGCACGAATATTATACAATTTTCGTCCCCCGCCTGAAAGTGACACTTGACATGTAAAACGTAATCTCTGTAAGATTGCTTTACCAACCCAACTGCACACCTCAGGCTGCCTGAGGCCTCGTTTGCCAATCTTTGACAATGAAAGGAATATATAACAGCACTAACGTAACGATCCCAATGAGCTCCAGGTAAGGAATGTAGCCTGGCCAATCTGGCAAGATATCCAACAGGCTGGCAGTGTCGGGCTTGCGGTTAATGAACATATAGTTGCTACCAATAGCCAGGTTGATGAAGAACACAATGACCATGTAGACGTTAGTCATCACCATCACGCGTAACATAGATTTCCAGGTGGGTCGCAAACCTTCGACAGTCGTCATGTAAATGGCAGAGGTGAAAATGAGGCCGTGCGAGATAAAGGTTTGGAAGAAGCGGTAATGAGGGTAGCCATAGATGCCTAAATCGGGCGTGAGCAAGGCCTGTAGCGCCCCGCCAATGCCCAGGAAATATGCAAATTCATAAACAAGGAAGTTCTTACTGACCAACATGTAACCGCCCAGCCATACCAACACACTGCAAACATGCAGAGGAAGCATCGTCTGAAGATTCCATTGCCCAACGGCATAGTTCCAAACATGCCAGCCAACCTCGTTAGCCCACAGAACGAGCGCCATGCTCCAGCGCACTTTGGCGCGTGTTGCCTCGTTGCTGCCCTTGAATCGCAACAGGGAAAAATTCAAAAGGGCAATGAGGAGCAAAGCGCACAAGTGAGCGCTGCCGAGGAAAACAAAAGGCGCGCCAGTGTAATCGCGGGCAAAGATTTGGTCCATGTCGTCCTCCTGCAAGAGAATGGCTGTACCGCAAACTTTAGTTTGCGCTGTACTGCAAACTTATGAGGCTTAACAAATTATTTCGGTGATCTTGTCCTTAGCGGCTCGTCTCCAGGCAGCGAAGGAAAAGCCAACCCCAGGCCGTTTGCGCCGCCCATCCGCTGGGGCTCAAGCCCCTGCTCAGGGCATGGAAATCCGCTCAAGCGGATTCGGAGTCGGCTTCCAGCCGACTTGCATGGACTGAGGCGGGGGATTGATCCCCCCGCCAAAGATGGAAAAATACCGAATTATTTTTTCAAGTTTCATCAGTTTGCGCTGTGCTGCAAACTTCAGTTTGCGTAGTACTGTTTGTAGTACTGCGCAAAATCTTCGCAATTGGCGTAGTTCTTGCGTATATAGAGAAACCTCGAAGATACTTGCCAAGTGTACAGCAAAATGAGAGCAAAGTCAAAATAATCTGCAAACGGCGTCAAACCGCTTCTGGTACAATCGAACCTGCGACATTTCCGCTTGGGGAGCATTTCTGATGTTCGATCTAACCAACTGTTACTTTGCCTTTCTCGACCTGGAAACAACCGGCCTCTCGCCCTGGTTTGGCGACCGCATCTGTGAAATTGGCATTGTGCTGACGGAGGGAAAGCGCATCCGCACCACCTACCAAACGCTGGTGAACCCGGGCCGCCCGCTCTCTCCCTTTGCCGCCAGCACACACGGTCTCACCGAAGCCGAACTGGCTTCCGCGCCCCCGTTTGCTGTCGTGGCTGATGAGGTGACCGCCCACCTGCACAACGCGGTCGTGGTATGCCACAATGCCCAATTCGACCTGCAATTTTTGGATAGCGAGTTGCACCGCCTGGGACGCGAAATGCAGATTCCCAACCTCATTGATACCCTCTGGATTGCCCAGACATACTTCGATCTGCCCTCCAACACCCTGTTTTCCCTGGCAGAAGCCTTTCACGTGCCGATGAATAGCGCGCATCGCGCCTTGGCAGACGCCCTCACCGACCGCGGCATCTTTTTTAGCATGATGGAGGCCCTCCAACCGCCTGGCGGCAAACTAGACGCCTTCATTGGCATCTACAATTCCCCTGCCTGGCCAAACGACAACATTCGATTGCCCACAGAGCTGATAGAGGCCATACAAAGCGGCCGCCGTTTGCGCCTGGTGTATGTGGATGGCAAAGGGCAATACACTACACGCTGGGTAACGCCCAAACAAGTCATCGGCCTGGCAGATTATCTATACTTACAAGGCTTCTGTCATTTGCGCAAGGCTGAGCGCAACTTTCGCCTCGACCGTATTGTGGAAATTGGAGTAGAACCAGAATGAAACCCCCTATTGACCCCACCGAAGTACGTTTCTTCAGCGGCAGTTCTAACCCGCAATTGGCTGGCGAGATTGCCCGTTTGTTGGGTGTGCCGCTCGAAAAGACTCACATCTCGCGGTTTAGCAACGACAATTTATACATCCAATTGGGCGCCTCAGTGCGTTACCGCAAGGTCTTCATTGTTCAATCGCTCTCGCAGCCGGTCAATGATCACCTGGTCGAATTGCTGATGATGCTCGATATTGCCCGCAGTTCGGCTGCTGCCGAAGCGCATGCCATCATCCCCTACTTCTCCTTTGCGCGCTCCGACAAGAAAGATGCCCCGCGTATCTCCATCACGGCTCGCCTGGTCGCTAACCTGCTTGAAACGGCCGGCGCCACCCACTGCATGACCATGATGCTGCATTCCGCACAAACGCACGGGTTCTTTGGCTTGCCTACCGATCACCTGAGCAGTCGCCGCGTCTTCAAAGAATACCTGGCAAACAAAGACCTGGATAACGCCATCATCGTCTCCCCCGATATGGGGCAGGCCAAGTCGGCAGCGCGCTTTGCCCGTAGTCTAGGCCTGCCGATTGCTGCTGGCAACAAGGAGCGCGTTTCCGACAGCCAGGTGCGCATCAGCGGCCTGGTAGGCAACCAGGTGCGCGGCCATAAGAAAGCGCTGGTCTACGATGACGAAATCGCTACGGGGGGTTCGATTTTGGAGCTCAGCCGCTTGCTGATAGAAGAAGGCGTAGAAGACATCCTGGTTGTGTGTACACATGGCGTCTTCACGCGCAGGGGATTAGAACGGCTGGCGGCCATACCGCAAATCAGCGAAATCGTAGCCACCGATACGGTTTACACCCCGCCGGAGGCTCGGCATCCCAAATTGAAAATTCTCTCGGTCGCCTCTACCTTTGCAGATGCCATCCGGCATAACTTCCTGCGCGAGTCGCTGGGTGAATTGTTCGTGTATGGAGAATAAACAAGCGCCTCGAAACACCCTGCTTTCCTTGTGCAATCCCCTGCAACGACCTTTGAACGCGCCTGTGCAAATCTGTATGTTGCATTCCAACGCAAAACAGGGTAATATAAATATGCCATGATACAGAGATGGATTTGCTGGTTCCTTAGCGGCATTTTGCTGGCCAAGGCGGCTTGATTAGCCTGACGGGTGAAGCGTACCTGTCAGGCTTTTTTTTATCTCTGTTCGTGCAAATACAAAAGTATAAGGAGAAAGAATGCAGACACCCTGGGAATATCGCTATGCCCACCGTACGTCTCGCATGGGCAGTTCGGTCATCCGCGAATTGCTCAAACTCACCGAACAGCCCGACATCATCTCATTTGCCGGAGGCCTCCCCGCCCCGGAGGTCTTCCCTGTCCAACAATTTCAGCAAGCCTGCAACAAGGTCTTGAATGAACAAGGCGCGCAGGCCTTACAGTATGGCACTACCGAGGGCTACCGCCCGCTCAGGGAGATGATTGCTCGTCATACTGCGCGTTACTCCGTCGAGGTCGTCCCTGAAAACATCATGATTACATCTGGCTCTCAGCAGGCGCTGGATTTCATTGGACGCTTGTTCATCAACCGCGGCGACTACATCGCGGTTGAATCGCCTACTTACCTGGGCGCGCTGCAAGCCTGGAACGCCTACGGCGCGCAATATGTGGCGGTTCCATCCGATGAACACGGTATGATCGTGGATGAATTGGAAAAAGCCCTGCGGGTAGGGCCAAAGTTCATCTACGTTCTGCCCAATTTTCAAAACCCCTCTGGCTCTACCCTCAGCCTCGAACGCCGTAAAAAATTGGTCGAACTGGCCGACAAATACGGCGTTCCCATCGTAGAGGATGACCCCTATGGCCAATTGCGCTATGAGGGAGAGCATATTCCCTCGGTCGTGCAGCTCGACAGCCAGTTCCGCGGTCCCAATGGAGGTTCTTACAGCGGCAATGTCATTTACCTCAGCACCTTCTCCAAATTGCTGGCGCCTGGCATTCGCCTGGCCTGGGTCATTGCGCCGCCTGAGGTGACCCGCAAACTGGTCATGGCTAAGCAAGCCGCCGACCTGCATACAGCCACTTTCAACCAAATTGTCGCTTACGAGGTCGGCAAAGGCGGCTTCTTGGATGAGCATGTCAAAGTTATCCGCGCCAAGTATAAGGAACGCCGCGATATGATGCTTGAAACCATGAGCGAGATTTTCCCCTCCGAAGTGCGTTGGACGCGCCCTGAAGGAGGCATGTTCCTGTGGGGAATCCTGCCCGAAAACCTGGATGCAGCCGAGGTGCTAAAATCGGCTATCGAAAAGAAAGTTGCTTTCGTGCCGGGCTTTGCCTTCCACCCTAACGGAGGCGGTCACAACACCATGCGCTTGAATTTCTCGTACTCCAAGCCCGAAGTCATCCGTGAGGGCATCACCCGTCTCGGGTTGACGCTCAAAGAAATGATCGTGGCATCTCAATAAATCAGGCACGGAGTATTTTGGGCATGTTGCGCGCTCTACCGCATTTGCCGGGGAGCGCGCAACGCATTACAGCTCCTCGTCCCCGCTTCCCTCTGCCAGGTCTGGCAACGCAGACTCGATCTCTTCTGGCGACTGACCCTTTTCCAGCCGGTCTACCACTTCGTCAAACTCCGGCGGCAGGTCCTCGCCCAATTCTTGCCCCATTTTGCGCATGATGCGTCCCAGTTCGCGCGGGTTATCCTCCAGACCTTCCAGGGCAGCGGGGTCGGCCCAATCTTCCAGGCTTTCTAACCGGCTTTCCTCTGACTTGGCAATACGCACGCGGGTCACGCCTCGGCGCACATTTTCGCTTCCACAATGCCGGCAGGTCACCGGTCGCGTCCCATATTCGCTATACGTCATGAAGACATCGAAACGTTTTTGGCAATCTAGGCAGAAATAGTCATAGGTCGGCATGTCCAAATTTTACACAATCCCTTTGCGGCTTTCAAGGCATTTTTTGTAAAGCAAGAGCATGGTTTGGGTTACAATAAGCGCATGGATCTTAACTCCGAGTATGTCCTCCTTCACCCCCAACCTTTGCTTATCGTCATCTCTGGACCGTCCGGCGCCGGCAAAGACTCGGTTGTGCGGCGTATGAAAGAACGAGGCCTGCCGTTCCACTTCGTGGTCACAGCCACCACCCGTCCCAGGCGCGAAAACGAAGTGCATGGCAAAGATTACTTCTTCGTCTCCAAAGAAGAATTTGCCCGCATGATTGAGAACGACGAATTGTTCGAATACGCCATTGTCTACGGCGATTACAAAGGCAACTCTAAACGCCAGGTGCGCGAAGCCCTAGCCAGCGGCACCGATGTGGTCATGCGGTTGGACGTTCAAGGCGCCGAAACCGTCCGCAAATTGGTGCCAGAGGCGCTGTTGATTTTCATCACCGTCGAAAGTGAGCAGGAACTGACCGCCCGCCTTCGGCAACGCCAAACCGAAACAGCCGAAGAACTGGCCCTGCGCATTGCCACGGCTCGCAAAGAACTCCAGCGCGTGCAGGCCTTCGATTATGTGGTTATCAATCACGAGGGCCGGCTCGACGAAACGGTGGACACCGTCCGCGCTATTATCAAAGCCGAACATCATCGTGTTCGGCACCGTAAGGTGAACTTGTGAACCTGCCTCCCGAAGACATTACCTCTAGTCCTCCTCCGCCTCCTGTAACCATTTCTCTGCCGGCGGCTGTCCCACGCGTCACCTACACTGTGCTAGGCCTGACGGTGCTGGCCTATTTGCTGCAACTCCTCAGCAAATTCTTGCTAGGCTATGACTTGCTCCTCGACTGGGGCGTCAAAGCCAATGACGCTATCCAGGCCGGCCAATGGTGGCGTTTTTTCACGCCCATGCTGCTGCATGGCTCTATCCTGCACATTGGCTTCAACATGTATGCCCTGCTCTCCTTTGGCTCTGGCCTCGAGCGTCATTACGGGCATGGACGTTTCCTCTTGCTTTACCTGCTGAGCGGTTTTGCGGCAGGCGTTTTCTCCTTCTTGCTCACTCAAGAGTACTCCATTGGCGCCTCAGGCGCAATTTTTGGGCTGATCGGCGCCGAAGGAGTCTTTCTATATCAAAACCGTCGTTTGTTTGGAGACCAGGTCAAAGCGCAAATCAACAACATCATCGTCATTGTGGCAGTCAATCTGTTTCTAGGGCTGTCCCCCGGCATAGACAACTGGGCGCATATCGGCGGCCTGCTAGGCGGCCTGATCTTTGCCTGGTTTGCGGGTCCGTATTGGAATATCGCCGGCTTGTTCCCAAACTTTTTCCTCGAAGACCAGCGCGAACCTCACCAGGTCATCCTGGGCGCTCTCGTTGTGTGTTTCCTGTTTGGCGCCCTTGCCGCTATGGGCATGTAACGCTGCTTTACGACTCCACCATGCGGCGTCATCTTCTGTATGCTCTGTGACGAACGAAAATGCCATGACCATTTTGAACATCCTTCTCGGCGCGGCCCTGCTGCTTGCTGGGCGCAAAATATTCTGGCTCTTTGTAGCGGGCGCCGGCTTTATAGCAGGTTTCACCATCGCCTCCCGCCTGCTGCACGGCCCCGATTGGCTGACCCTGCTGGTTGGCCTGGGAATTGGCTTGCTGGCGGCACTTGTGGCCGTCTTTGCCCAGCATATTGCCTTTGGGCTGGCCGGTTTCCTGGCCGGCGGCTACATTGCCACCTACTTTCTACTTCTGCTCAACCTGGAGCGCGGCTGGCTGCCCTGGCTGGCTTTCGTATTGGGCGGCATCACAGGCATCTTGCTGATAAGCGCGTTATTAGATTGGGCGCTCATCCTCCTGTCATCTCTGGCAGGCGCCTCGCTGATCGTCCAGGGCTTTGGCTTGCACAGAGGACTTGACCTGCTAGCCCTTCTCTTGCTGACAGGCGTAGGCATTGCCCTGCAGACCAGACAATTGCAGACAGAGAAAAGCGCCTCTCGTTGAACGATTGAGTACGAACCGAAAAAAGTTGGCAAAAATCCGCTTGGACGTTTTACTGACAGAGCGTGGGCTGGCAGAATCGCGTGCCAAGGCTCAGGCCCTGATCATGGCCGGGCAGGTACGGGTGGACGGTCAGGTCACGCTCAAACCTGCTACCGCTGTTTCGGCCGCCTGCACGCTGACAGTGGAAACCGGCCCCCGCTTCGTCTCGCGGGGCGGCGAAAAATTGGACGCTGCCCTGCAAACCTTTGGCATCGAAGTCAGCGGCTTGACCTGCGCCGACGTTGGCGCCTCCACCGGCGGCTTCACAGACTGCTTGCTGCAACATGGCGCAGCCAGAGTTTACGCCATTGACGTAGGCAAAGGTTTGCTGCATTGGAAACTGCGCAACGACCCGCGCGTAATCGTCATGGAAGGGACCAATGCTCGCTTGATTGCCTGCCTGCCAGAGCCAGTTCATCTTGTCACCGTGGACGCCTCCTTCATTTCGTTGAAAATCTTGTTGCCAGTAGTGAAAGCCTGGCTTTTTTCCTTCCCCCATGGAAAAAGAGGGAAAGAGGAACAAAACAACGGCATCCTTGCTCTGATCAAGCCTCAATTTGAAGCCGGACGCAAAGATGTTTCGCGCGGCGAAGGCGTCATTCGCAGCCCAAACATTCACCGCCAAGTGCTGTTGGACGTGCTGACCTTTGCGGCCCAGCAAGATTTGAACCTCAAGGGCCTCATGCGCTCGCCCATCTTAGGTCCCAAAGGAAACGTCGAATTTCTAGCCTGGCTGGGGCAAACGGTTACGCCCTCCCCCATCGAAGATTGGCTCGAACAGGTCGCCCCCTCTCAGCCCTGACCCTCATAAAAAACATCCCGAAGGTTGCCGTCAGATGAGTGAATAATTCGATAAAAGCCTTCGGGATTGTGCTTGCAGGATAAAAATGATGAGTACAAGTTGCCTCCACTGCCCCAAATGTGCTACCCCCCTTACGCGGAAATTCTACAAAGGCATCATGGAAGTGGACTATTGCCCTCACTGCCGCGGCATGTGGCTGGATTTGGAAGAACTCGACCGTCTGGAAGATGTTTCTTTCGACCAAGACGAGCGCAAAGGCTCCCTCTTACATCGTCAAATTGCCACTGCTTACCTCTGTCCGCGTTGTGAGGCGCACTTGCAAGAATTTCAATACCGCTTGTATGACCTCAAACTCGAATGCTGCCCCAATCAGCACGGCTTTTGGCTGGATGCGGGAGAAGATGCGCGTGTGATTGCTATTATGGCTACCCGTGCGGTTGAGATGCAACGCAAAATGGATGCCGAATTCCAATGGCGTGAATTGCTCAAACAAATGCACGGCTTTCTCAAAAAATTGTGAGGCTATTGCTTAGGCGGCTGTTGCTCGTCCCTGGCCTGACGGCTGCGTGCGCGCAAAGCACTCCGTTTCGAAGAGGAAATCCTGTCAGCCTCTGCGAGAGCAGGGGCGGGAGTGGTGAGGGGAATCACGCTTCCTCCTCATCAAGAGGGTATAATTTCAGCGTATGGAAAGACTCGTCCAGGACGCCCAAACCTTATTTAACGTCCGGCTGACAGGAAGGCAAGTTACTGCGCTTGCCGCCTATGAGCGCGAACTGCTGGAATGGAATCAAAAGTTCAACTTGACCGCCATCCGCGATGAGGCGGGCATCCGCACCAAACATTTCCTGGATTCTTTTTCCTGTGTTCTGGCTTGGAAGGCCAGCCCGCCTACCCGCCTCATTGACATCGGTACAGGGGCGGGTTTTCCGGGCATTCCCCTGAAAATCCTCTATCCCAATATGTACGTGACGCTGGTTGAGTCGGTTGGCAAGAAGGCCATGTTCTGTCAGCACATCGTCCGCCTGCTGGGGCTGGAAAGGGTAGAAGTCATCCAGGCGCGCGCCGAAGTCCTGGGCCAAATGCGCGCACACCGCGAACAATACGACTGGGGAGTAGCCCGCGCGGTTGCCGATATGCGCGTGCTTGCAGAATACTTGCTTCCATTGATTCACGTTGGCGGGGTGATGCTGGCGCAAAAGGGAGAGAGCGCGCCGGCAGAGGTACACGCCGCAGAAAATGCAGTCCACTTGCTCGGCGGCAAGGTGCGTCAGTTGCTTTCGGTCACACTGCCGGGGGTGGTAGAAGAACGACACCTCGTTTTAGTGGACAAGGTAGCAGCCACCCCGCCGGCCTATCCGCGCCGGCCTGGGACGCCGGCCAAGAAACCGCTATAACGGTATCAACAAGAGGGTGAGTCCAGAAGCGTAATCTTGTCTTCCTGATTGGGGATGAGGCACAGAAACTCGAACGGTTCGTCCCCAATATTTTCGTAGAAATGAGGCGTCCCTTCAGGGATGAACACCACGTCGCCCGATTGCACCTCGTATACCTGATCGCCAATCCCGATTCTGGCGCGCCCGCGCAGCACATATTGTTCATGCTCGACAGTGTTGGTGTGCAGGGGCATCCCACCGCCAGGGTTCATCGAGAATTTGCGCATAGCAAAGTGAGGGCCTTCTTGCGCAGAGATCAATACTTGAATCGTGGTACCTTTCCCCGCTGCTACAGGCTTGGCTTCCACTTCATGAGTGTGTTTTACAGACATCATTTCCTCGCTTTCACATCAATGGCGGCATCGAAAGTCTGCCGCAACCTTGTCTTGTGTTCGAGCGTGTGCGCACAAAGGTTGTCAACCCATCCGCAGAGGCAGCAGATTCTCACAGATTTTCCGTAGCGCGACTGCGCCGCAACCAAACGTGGGACAAGTCTTATGACTTGTCCTACAAAATCTTCGCGATTGGCGTAGTTTTTGCGGAGCAATACTATATTGACTGCACAGCAAAAACCATTAACCGCCGAGAGCGCGGAGCGCGCAGGGTTGAAAACTTGCAAAACCCGCATCAAGAGCGCCTTTCTTTGCGGAATCGGTAAAAAATCTCAGCGTTCTCTGCGCGCTCTGCAGTGCAAATACTTTTTTGCAGTGGAGTCATATTTTTTCTGCGTAATCTGCGCAATTTGTGTATGCTCCTCGCCGCAGGCAACTTTTGTGTTAAATGCGCACTTCTGTAATTGGCGCAAACGGCGCGGTTATTCTGCCTCTCTCATCCATCTCTTCACAGCCTGGCGTGGATGCCGATGATTGGCCAGCGCTTCTAGCAATTTCTCAGGCTCGGACTCGCAGCACAATGCGGCGCGATGTTCAGGGAAGAGGAAGCCCTCTGAAACGGCGTGATCAAGGGCAGCCAGCAAAGGAGCGTAATAATTCTTGACGTTGAGCAAGCCAACCGGTTTTTCGTGGGCGCCGGTCTGCGCCCAGGTAAGGGTCTCGAACAACTCATCGAGGGTGCCAAAGCCACCGGGCAGGGCAATGTAACCATCGGCCAGCGTGTGCATCCGCGCCTTGCGGGTATGCATGTCGGGTACAACGTCCATGCGGGTCAGACCGGGATGCGCCAGGGCAGAGGTATTCATGCTGGGGATAATGACGCCAACAACTTCGCCGCCGCCCTCCAGCGCGCCATCGGCTACAGCGCCCATCAGACCGGTGCGCCCGCCGCCGTAGATTAAACGGAGGCCGTTTTCGGCAAGCGCCAGCCCCATTTGACGGGCAGCAGCCAGATAGTCCGCTGAGACCGAATCGGAGGAGCCGCAGTAGACGCAAATAGCATTCATAAGTTACCTACATCCTGTAATCTTTTGATGAAATATTTGGAAGATGCCCATGAGTATACCGAAAAATGTGAAGATTCGGTTAAAGATATATTAGACCCCCTTTTAGGGTGCTTGTCATCTTGCCATAAATGGGCATAGAATAAGTGAAAATGGACTATAAAGATTACTATCAAATTTTAGGCGTAGGGCGCAATGCCAGCGCGGAGGAAATCCGCAAGGCATATCGCAAACTCGCCATGAAATATCACCCCGATCGCAATCCTGGCAACAAGCAAGCCGAGGAGCGTTTCAAGGAAATCAACGAGGCTTACCAGGTGTTGAATGACCCCCAGAAGCGCGCATATTACGACCGGCTGGGCAACGCCTATTCTACCTGGCAGCAACGCGGCGCGCCGGGCGGTTTCGATTGGAGTCAGTGGGCCAGCGGAGGCGGCCCGGGCGGCGTGCGCGTAGAATACGGCAACCTGGATGACTTGTTTGGCGAAGGGTTGTTTTCGGAATTCTTCCGCACCATCTTTGGCGGCGGCATGGGCGGTGCACAATCTGCGCCTGCCTATCAGCAGCCAATCGAGATTACCTTAGAGGAAGCCTATCACGGCGTCACCCGTCAAATCCAAAGCGATGGCAAGCGGATAGGCGTCAAGATTCCTGCCGGCGTGCGCACCGGCTCGAAAGTGCGCGTGGCCGGAGCAGGGCCAGGCGGCCATGACCTGTACCTGGTGGTCGAGGTGAAGGAAGACCCACGGTTTGAACGCAAAGGCAATGACCTGCATACCACCGCCAAGGTAAGCGCTTTTACAGCCATGCTGGGCGGCGAAGCCGAAGTCGAGACGATGAGCGGCAAGGTCAAGTTAACTGTCCCGCCGGGGACTCAGCCAGAGCAGGTCTTCCGCATTGCCGGGCGCGGCATGCCGCATTTGAAGAGCGCCTCGACACGCGGCGACCTGTTCGTAAAACTCAAGGTAGAAATTCCACGCTACCTGTCGTCAAAACAAAGAGAACTGATCGAGGAAGCCTCGAAGTTGAGATTTTAGCGTTCTGGAGGAAGAATAATGAAAGTGAAACGGATATGGATTGCATGGGTCGTATTGACACTGGCTGCCCTGGCCTGTAAGACGCCCGGTCTCACTTCGACCGAGCCTGCCAGCCAACCGATAGTTCCACCTACCCCGATGGTGGTTGCCCCGCTTTCGCCGATCAATGTGGACGCAGCCGGTCAACAGGAGGCGCTGGTTCGTTTGTATGAGCGTGTGATGCCAGGCGTTGTCGCCTTGCAGGTGGTGGGCGACCAGGGCGGGAGTTTAGGTTCTGGTTTTGTCTTCGACGCTCAGGGACATATCGTCACCAATTATCATGTCATTGAAGGCGCCCGCCAGGTGGAAGTGGACTTCACCTCCGGCTACAAGACCTATGGTACGGTCATCGGCACCGATTTGGATTCGGACCTGGCGGTCGTCAAAGTGGATGCGCCTGCCTCTGAGTTGTCCCCGCTGCCGCTGGGCGATTCGAGCGCCCTCAAGGTTGGGCAAACAGTTGTTGCTATCGGCAATCCCTTTGGCCTGAGCGGCACTATGACCACCGGCATCATCTCGGCCTTGGGGCGCACTCTCGATTCGCAGCGCGAAGCGCCGGGCGGCAGTTTCTTTACCGCCGGAGACATCATCCAAACCGACGCGGCCATCAACCCCGGCAATTCAGGCGGGCCGCTGTTCAACTTGAATGGCGAGGTTATCGGCGTCAACCGCGCCATCCGCACGACCGCGATGACCAGCATAGGCGAACCGGTCAATTCAGGCATTGGCTTTGCTATTTCCATCAATATTGTCAAACGTGTCGTGCCAGTATTGATCGAAACCGGCAAATACGATTATCCGTATCTGGGCATTTCATCTGTAGATGAACTCA
The DNA here is from genome assembly GCA_037440925.1 of Chloroflexota bacterium. Lineage (GTDB taxonomy): Bacteria > Chloroflexota > Anaerolineae > Anaerolineales > Villigracilaceae > JAABUE01. The sequence goes on along the minus strand of JBBITF010000025.1, from coordinate 5,085 downwards.
GCCTGACGCAAATCGAGGCGCTGGGGTTGAAGTCTTTCACGGGCGCGTATGTTACGGGCGTAGCCGCCAACGGCCCTGCCCAAAAAGCCGGCATTCGAGCCGGAGAACAAGCCACCAGTCAACAAGGACTGGCCGCAGGCGGCGATCTCATCATTGCCATAGATGGCCAACCTGTGCTACGCTTCGACGACTTGCTGAAATACCTCATCAATAACAAATCGCCTGGCGATACAGTGGTGTTGACCGTTCTGCGCGGCGAGGAAAAAGTTGACATCCCTGTTGTGCTAGACAAGCGCCCCTAAGTAGCAGGACAAGTCTAGACTGTCCTACGCTAAACGGCGGCCCGGCTGGCCCCTGCAAGGCTCTGCGGTTAAGTTTCACATCTTTCGCCGGAACGCGCCCTTCGAGGGCCTTCAGCCAGGCCTCGGCGTTCAGGGCTGCGTCGTTCCCTCGCCGGACCGCAGGCCCCCCACCGTCCGCTTGACTTGTTCATTTTGGCAACCACCCCCTCAAACGCGCCATCCAGCGTGAACTGCAAGACCCGCTGGCTATCAAGATTCTGGCGAAAGGCAACGGGGTGGGACAGGATTAATCCTGTCCTACGCTCACATTTCGGCTGCTTTAACGGCCTCCCTGCCCGCCAGGAACGCCCGGCGGTTCAGTTCCACGTGTTTGGCCGGGACGCGCTCTTCGATGACCTTCAGCCAGGTCTCGGCGGAGAGGGCCGCGCCGCTCAGGGCCGGGTCGGCCTCCAGCAAGGCAGAGAGGGCGCCCAGCAGGACGACGTTGGCGACGCGCAGGTTGCCCAGTTCTTCGGCCAGCCGCTCGCCCTGGACGAAGTGGACGCGCTCCGTCATGGCGCGGAAGGCGCCCAGGATGTTTTCATCGGCGGGATAGGACTGCCCGCCGGAGGTGACCGTCAGCGGGACAATGACCTGGTCGTTGATCAGCGCCAGTCCGCCGGGGCGCAGCGCCCGCAGGTTGCGCAGGGCTTCCAGTTTCTCGAAGGCCAGCAGAATATCGGCCTCGCCCAGGCCGACGATGGGGGAGTGGACCTGCGCCCCCCAGCGCACGTGACTGGTGACGCTGCCGCCGCGCTGGCTCATGCCGTGCACTTCGGCTTGCTTGGCGTCCAGCCCGGCAGCCAGCCCCACGTTGACCAGCACGTCGCTGGCCAGGACGGTCCCCTGTCCGCCCACACCGCACAACAGAAAGCTGATGACTTCTTTCATGAAGAGTTCCTTTCGATGAGTATGCGTAAAATTTGGAGAATACGCTTTACCTGCTTTTGAAGCCTTATCCCTAAATCTTTAGGTTTCTAGTAACTGCCTACCCTGCCTATATTTGAGCGCAAACCGTCCACGAATACTGCACGAATACACGAAACACGCCGTCATTCGAGCATTCGTGGTTTATTCGTGGATGGTTTTCTCACCCAAAAACCAAACCGATGCTAGAGGTAGGCAGTTACGGTTTCTAACTTTATTGGTAACTATTCAGCAGGCCATGAAAGCCTGTCGGAGAAGACTTGAAAATTGCCCTATTGCTTCGTTGGATTGCCAAATCCAACGGTTTACAACGTAATTTTGCCCAATTCGGCCTGGATTTGGCAATACCCATTCTGGGTACTTTCCAGGCCAGCAACGCAGTCATTTTTCTTTTCTCTGACAAACTGCTAGCCCTGGCAGATGCCTGAATAGTTACCTTATATTGTACATTTCGTCGAAAACGGCAAGAATATCGGGGTCATCTCCGATTTCTGCTTCTATCCGAAATTTTTCGCGCACATCGGCAAGGCTGATGATGTGGTCATTTTCCTGCAAAAACCAATGCTCCCATCCATTGCAAGGTGCATTGTTCATATAGTGGCTGCCTGCCTTATGAATGCTGCCTTCAAAGCCGTCTTCCGTGCGAAGGCGTGCATCGGGTTTGATAATAGCAACTTTGCTTTTATCTTTTCCAAAAAATAATTTTTGACCAGGTTGTAAATACCCGTTTTCAACCAAAGCCGAAAATTCGACTTTTGGCGCAGACTTTGCTTTACTTTTCACGTCAAACACAGCACGGTCAAACATTTCTGGGTGAACGGCGTCTATTCGTCTCCTGGCGATTTCGATGTATTTCTTTTCTTTTTCCAAGCCGATCCATCTTCGGTGAAGTCTCTTTGCTACTGCGCCTGTTGTCCCGCTCCCAAAAAACGGATCAAGAACAACGTCGCCTGGGTTACTGGACGACAAAATGACTCGATAAAGCAAAGATTCCGGTTTTTGCGTAGAGTGGGCTTTGTCCCCATTTTTGTCTTTTACTCGTTCGGCGCCGGTTGCTAGAGATAAAAGCCACCAATCAGAACGCATTTGCTTTTCATCATTCAAGCCTTTCATGGCTTGGTGGTTGAATGTATATTTTGCCCCCTTCCCTGTACTTGCCCAGATGAGCGTTTCATGGGCATTGGTAAAACGCACGCCCCGAAAATTTGGCATGGGATTTGTCTTAATCCAAATCACATCGTTCAGGATCCAAAACCCTAAATCTTGCATGATTGCTCCCACCCTAAAAATATTGTGGTAAGAGCCAATCACCCAAATAGTGCCGGTTGGTTTCAGAACTCGTTTACAAGCGGTAAGCCATTGCCTGGTAAATTCATCATAGACTTGCATGGACTCAAACTTGTCCCAATCGTCATCTACCGCATCTACCCTGGTCATGTTTGGGCGATGTAACTCATTCTGTAATTGCAGGTTGTAGGGCGGGTCTGCAAAAATTAAGTCAATAGACTTTTCTGGGAAAGTATTCAGTATTTCTATACAATCGCCTTCAATGATTTGATCCAAGGGCAAAATCATGTTTTATTATCTCCAAGCCAAGATTATAAAACTAAAGGTTTCTTTTGCAAACAAGACGCCAATTCTACGGAAAAGGTCTCCTGCCTACAAAAGGTTTCGATAGCAGCGCAAACCGTCCACGAATACTGCACGAATACACGAATCACGCCGTCATTCGAGCATTCGTGGTTTATTCGTGGATGGTTTTCTCACCCAAAAACCAAACCGATGTTAGAGGGAGGCAGTTACGAATATAAGGCGATTTTACTTTTCTAAACGCAATCTTTAGGTGGTGTAGGAAGAAGACACTTCAAGGGGACCTCGCCCTAGACGAAGATGCTGTCGGGGCGGAAGGTGATGGCGTCGCGCGGGCAAATCTGGGCGCAGACTTCGCAGCCGGTGCAGAGACTGGCGTCTATCAGCGCTTTGGGGCGCTGAGTCTTCTCGTCCAGTTCCTCGCTCTTCAGAATGGCCGGACAGCCGATGCGGAAGCACAGGGTACAGCCGTTGCACTTTTCGGCCAGCACTTCGAGCGGCATCCACTTGCGGCGCGCTTCGGGCAGCAGGGCGCACGGTTCCTGGACGATCAGCACCGAAGGCTCGTCCAGTTTGACGTATTCTTTGAGCGTCTTTTCGATTTTGTCCACGTCCAACGCCGAAAGGGTGCGGGCGTGTTTGACGCCGCAGGCGCGCACCAGCGGTTCCAACTCGACGACGGGCGCTTCTTTGCCCAGCAGGGTCTGGCCGGTGCCGGGGTTTTGCTGGTGACCGGTCATGCCGGTGATGCGGTTGTCGAGGATGACGGTCACGACCGGGGCCTGGTTGTAGACGACGTTGAGCAGGGCCGGGACGCCGGTGTGGAAGAAGGTCGAATCGCCGATGACGGCCACGTGTCGTTCGGGACTGCCGGCCTGGACCGCGCCATGGGCGACGGCGATGCCGGCCCCCATGCAGCCGCAGGTGTGAATGGCGCTCAGCGGCGGAATCAGGCCGAGGGTGTAGCAGCCGATGTCGCCGTTGACCGGCACTTTGAGTTTGTTCAGGACGTAGAAGGTCGGGCGGTGCGGACAGCCCGGACACAGCACCGGCGGCCGGGCGGGGAGCGGACCCGGATCGGGGGGCGCGGCGCTTTCGATAACGGAAGCAGGCAGAAGTCCGGCGCGAACCGCCGACTGCCGCACCACGAAGGGGTCGAATTCGCCGGTCAGCGGGAAGATGCTCTTCCCCTCGCAGGCGATTCCCATCAGTTTTACGCCTTCTTCGATGAAGGGGTCGAGTTCTTCGAGGATGATGAGCCGTTCGACCGAGGCGGCAAAGCGGCGGATGAGGCCTTCGGGCAGCGGCCACGACATGCCGAGTTTGAGAATGGAGGCTTCGGGGAAGACTTCGCGGGCGTATTGGTAGGAGACGCCGGAGGTGATGATGCCCAGGGCGCGGCCGCGCATTTCGACGCGGTTGTGGGGGTAGTCTTCGGCGTAGGCGGCGATGGCGCGGATGCGTTCTTCGATGACGGGATGGCGTTTGATGGCGTTGCCCGGCACCATGACGTATTTGGCCGGGTTGCGCGGGAAGGGTTTGGTCTCGGAGGGGAGTTCGGGGCGCTCGCCCAGTTCGACGGCGCTGGTGGAGTGGCAGATGCGGGTGGTCAGGCGCAGCAGGACGGGGGTGTCGAAGCGTTCGGAGAGTTCGAAGGCAGCGATGGTCAGGTCTTTGGCTTCCTGGCTGTCGGAGGGCTCCAGGCAGGGGACGCGGGCGAATTTGGCAAAGGTGCGGTTATCTTGCTCGTTCTGGCTGGAGTGCATGGCGGGGTCGTCGGCGCTGACGATGACCAGGCCAGCCTCGATGCCGGTCATGGAGGCGTACATGAACGAGTCGGCGGCGACGTTGAGGCCGACGTGTTTCATCGCCGCCAGGGCGCGTTTGCCGGCGTAGGCTGCCCCAATGGCCACGTCAACAGCGACTTTTTCGTTGGTGGCCCATTCGGCATAGACGCCGGGGAAGAGGGCGAAGTTTTCGAGGATTTCGGTGCTGGGCGTGCCGGGATAGGCCGAGGCGACCTGTACGCCGGCCTCCCACATGCCGCGGGCGACGGCTTCATTGCCGGAAAGCATTTTTTTCATATTAGGTCTCCATGTTCTTTTTTAGCATCGAATGACGCGAATGAGGCGAAGGTTTTTGGCATCGAATGACACGAATGGTTTTTGGCATCGAATGAGGCGAAGGTTTTTGGCATCGAATGACACGAATGGTTTTTGGCATCGAA
>JBBITF010000024.1:3819-41667 GCA_037440925.1 Chloroflexota bacterium | reverse complement strand
GATGGTCAGCGATTGTTTCAGGTAAGGCAAAGCCTCCTGAAAATTCCCCAGGTGCAGGTGAAGTTTTCCCGTCTGTCCGAGGGCTTCGGCGCGGGTCTGCGCGTCCTGCGAGTCACACACGCGCGGCAGCCAGTCGGTCAGAAGCGCAGTGTAGAAACCCGCCATGGTCAGCGGACTGACGATAAAGTCCAGGGTGAGGCGGTCGGCTTCGGCGTGGCGTTCGGCGCGGCGCAGGGCATGGTGGGTCCTGATGGCCTGCTCCAGGGTGCGGCGTTCGTAGCGGTGCAGGTACAGGTGATAGTCGGCGGCGGCGCGTTTCCATTCCGGCGAGTCGTCCGCCAATTGTTTCGTCTCCAGCCAGTCGCCCACCAGCAGCGGCAGGGCGTATTCCACCGCCTCCCAATCGGGCTGGTACGAGACCTCCAGTAGGGAAACCGCCAGCAAGCGTTCGAGCAGGGCGGCGGGGTTCGGCAAATCCAGCCCCAATTTCAAAATGCCTTCGGCCGGCACGGGTTCCTGGTAGGCGGGCAGGCGGCGCAGGAGGGTCTGCGCCTCGGCGGGCAGGCGGGCGTAGATAGCCTCCAGCGCCATGTTGGCCTGCACCTCTTCTTTGGCTTCTTGCAGCGCGGTCAGGAAAGCCTGTTCTTCGGCCGGGCTGCGTCCGTGCAGGGCGGCGGGCAGGAATTCCAGCCCGCGCGGATTGCCGCCCAGGGCGGCGTAGGCGCGGCGCATGCGCTCGCGGTTCTGCCAGAAGGCGGCGGGCAGCCGTCCGCGGGCGATTTGCAAAAAGTCGCCGTAGGTCACGCGCCCCAGTTCGAGGCGTTCGCCCGTCCAGCCCGGCGGCGCCCAGCGTGAGGTGACGAGCAGGAGGCCCTCACCCCCGGTCCCTCTTCCAGAGGGAGAGGGGAGTGCGCCCTCACCCCCGGCCCCTCTCCCAGAGGGAGAGGGGAGGGCTGCCTCCAGCCAGGCGGCGATGGCGGGGTCGGTCACCGCCAGCGATTCGCCGTCCTGCACCGTTTCGAGGTTGTCGAGCAGCAATGCCAGCCGTCCGTCGAATTGCTCCATCAGCAGGTTGAGCAGGAAGCGGGCGCGCTGGACATCGTTCTCGAATCGCGGGCGGTAGGCGTCGAAGCGTTTGGCGCGAGGTTCATCGAGCGCCAGTTCCATCTCGAACTCGAAATCCTTCCAGCGGGCCTCCGGGCGAATGCTCCAGGCAAAGACCGTCCACCCGTCCTTTTGCAGGTCGAGCGCCAGTTTGCCAGCCAGGGCGGTCTTGCCCTGCCCACCGGGACCGGTGATAAGCAACTGGCGCAGGCTGCCCCGCCGCAGGCGGTGCTGCAAGCGGCGCAGTTCGGCGCGGCGGCCGACAAAGCGCGGCGGCAGGCTGAGGTTGCCCAGTTTCTCGGCATAGCGCCGGCGGGTATCTATCGGCTGCGGCGAGAAGTCCCAGTCAATCAGGGGCGCTTCGGGGCGCGGCGCAAAGAGCAGCGGCAGGTTCCATTGCGCGTTTTGAATGGCGAGGCGGGCGGCTTGCAGGGCGTAGTCCACTCGTTCGGCGCGGGCGAGTTCGTCGCACAGGGCGCGGGCGAAGCGAATCCCCTCCTCATCCAGCACCGATTCGCGCATCCCGATCACATGCGGGATGCCCTGGGCGCTCAGGCGGCGCGTCAGCCCGTTGTTGAGCAGGTCGGAGGCGGCTTTGCCGCTCTCGCAGGCCGAGAGGATGACCGCCTGCACGCTGCTGCCCACAAAAGCCTCTGCCAGCGCTTCTTCACGGACCTCGATGCCCTCTCCCGCTTCGTCTTCAAAGAGGAAGACCCCGAATTTTTCCTCGCGGTGCGCCTCGCCGTAGAACTTCCCATGACCGCTCAAGAAGACGACGTGCGGGTCGAAGTCGCGCAGCAAGGCTTTGAAGGTCTCAAAGCGCCCATCGTCGGGCATTTCGAGCGTCACCCGCCCGGCGGCAATCCAGGGCAGCAGGGCGTCCTGCACCTGCGCCTGCTCTTCTTCCACGTTCAGCCGTCCCTGTTCGGGGTGCACGTCTTCGGGCAAAGAGGTGAAGAGCAGCACGCGCAGCGGTCCCTTTTGCAGGGGCGGCGGGCTGGCAGCCGGCGCGCCGAGGCGCCTCGTCAACGTGAAGGCGGGATGCCGGCCGAGGAAGCCGAGCGCCGGGTGATACAGAATCTCCCACGGCAGGGCTTGCACCTCCGCCGCCTCGCTCTCGATGACGATGGGCAGGATGGCGTTGCCCGCAGCCTGGCGCGCCGCCTCGAACTTTTCGTCCACGCCGAGCGCCTCCCAGAGCGCCCCGCCGATGGCTTTCAACTCATCGTCGGTCACGGCGAGCCCGCTGGCGAATTTCAGGCTGAGTTGTGCGCTCCAGCGGCGCAGTTCGGGTTTGCTGGTCTCTAGAGCGGCAGGCGGCTGGATGACGAAGGGGGTGGGGTGAACGTGTTTGGGCATGGTTATTCCTCGCCGTCATTTTCTTGCTTATCAAAAGAGGGCGGATGCGTCGTCAAGACCTCAGGCAAAACCAGGTCTTCGGTTTCCGCCTCTGCTTCGCCTGCGGCGCGCAGGATCACTTTTTCGACCGGGTAGGGATTGGGGTCAAAGACCGCTTCCTTGCCGCAGTACGGACAGGCAACGGTGATGACCTGTTTTTTGGTGATTTTACGATACAGGCTGTAGGTGCGCTGGCAATTCCAGCATTGAAAGGTGAAGCGTTTTTTCATGGCAAGCATCTCCTGAGTTTGGCAAACCGTCCACGAATAATTCACGAATCCACGAATGTGTGCCTCATTCGTGGATAGTTCCATTTGTGGCTACGGCCTACCTCCTGATGGCATTGTCTCTGCCAATTCGCTGAACAGGTTTCATCTCTTTGCCGGGAAAGACGCGCCGGTATTCAAGTCTTCGACGGCCAAAGTTAAACAACAAGCCTACCGGTGCGCCGGTGGCTTTTAGGTAGTTGATGACTTGAGCCAGTTCATCGTTGGTCAACTGGTGGCTGAAAGCCTTGATTTCCACCACAACCCGCTGCTCTGGAAACAAATCCAGATAAAACGTTGCTATCCGCTCGTCTTCGTACTCGACAAATACCGGACACTGACGGAAAGGAGCAATACCCGCCTGATTGAGTTTAACCTCCATTGCCTTCTCGTAAACCTCCTCTTTGAACCCATAGCCAATCTCGTTATGGACTTCCATTGCCAGGCCAATGATTTTATAGGTCAAGTCATTTCCGGTGGCATCAACGACAAGGGGCATCATTTCCTCCATGCATAATTGGGCTCATTCGAGCATTCGTGGCTCCATTCGTGGATAGTCACAGCGCAAACACGGCTGCAAAAATCCCTGCAAAGAACAGCAGGCTCGAAATGGTCAACAATCTGCGCTTGTACAACGCCGACTGGGTGAAGAAATCCTCGATGCCCAGCGATTCGGATAACTTGTCCGGGTCCTGCTTCAACAGGCCGGCATCCACTTTCCATTTTCGGGGTGTCAATGCCAGCAGGGTGAAAGCCAGCGCCGTCAGCCAGAGCGCAAAAGCGGCGTTGAGCGCGGCGTTGATCGTCAGCGTGGCGTCATCGCCCCGCGTCAACTTCAGGACGGTGGCGAACAAGCCCGGAATCCCCAGTTCCAGGGTCAGCAGCCGCTCGGCGAGTTTATCCATCAAATCGCTTTGGGCGGCGATGCTCTCATAGAACTTCTTGCGCAATAGACTTTCCTCTTCACTGACGGGACGGGTGGGCAAGATAACCCTTTCTTCTTTTTTCGGTTTGACTGCCATTTCTGCCTCCTCTCCCCAGACGCGGGAGTACTGTTATTGTACTGTAAAAATTTGTCGCCATCAGCAAAAATCCCCCGCCTTCACGCCTTTGCGATAAGTTTCTCCATTTCTCAATCCGCAATCCTCAATCCACAATCCTCTCCGCCTTCTCCAGCGCCGCGGCCTGATAGGCCTCGCCCAGGCGGCGCGTCCAATGACGGCCGAGCAATTCATCGCGGGGGCGAACCAATCTGCGCGCGAGCAACGTCCCGAGGTGAGGGGTATTTCAAGGCGGCACAAAAAAATTCGAGGTATTCGTGGATACCATTCGTGGATATTATTCGTGGATGGTCTGTCTGTGATGCCTGACGGGATGTACGGTATAATTCCCCCCATGCAATCTGTTATCGTTGGTATCCGCTTCAACCCGATTGGAAAAATCTATCATTTCGACTCCAGCGCCCTGCCCGACCTGCAAGTCGGCGAACGCGTCATCGTAGATACAGCGCGTGGCCGGCACTTGGGCGAGGTCGTCCAGCGTCTGTCCGAACCGCCCGCCCCGCCAGAGGGCGGCTGGAAGCCGGTCGAGCGCCGCGCCACCCCGCGCGATTTGTTGCTGCACGAAACCTGGAAAACGCGGCAGACCGAAGCCCTCATCGAATGCCGCGCCCGCGCCGCCGAACTCAAACTAGAGGGCGTCAAAATCATCGCCGCCGAATACAACTTCGACGGCTCGCGCCTCACCTTCCTGTTTTCCACCGAGAGCGACGAAAAAACTGACCTCAAATCGCTCAAACGCGACATGCAAAAACGCTATCCTCGCTCGCAAATCGAGATGCGTCAAATCGGCCCGCGCGACGTGGCGAAACTCATCGGCGGCATGGGCGCCTGCGGACTGGAAACGCGCTGCTGTTCCAGGTTCCTGACCGACTTCAGCCCCATCTCCATCAAAATGGCCAAGGAACAGGGCATTTCTCTCACGCCCGCCGAAATTACCGGCATGTGCGGGCGATTGCGCTGCTGCCTGGTCTACGAATACGAGCAATACGTCGAAGCCCGCAAAACTTTGCCCAAGCGCAACAAACGCGTGGTCACGCCCAACGGCGAAGGTAAAGTAGTAGACATTTCGCCGCTCAATGGCATGGTCACCGTGCTGTTTGAAACCGAGGGCCGCCAAACCTATCAAACCTTCCACCGCGACCTGCTTGAACCCTGGGACGAACTTGAAGCCCTGCGCCGCAAGGCCGGCAACGCCCCCTGCGGAGACGGCCCTTGCGGCAAGTCTGAGCGTGGCGCCAACAGCGCGCTATGACCGAGTTGCCGCCCGGCGTTTGGCCTGTTCCTCAAAACATCCTGGTCATCCTGGCGCACCCAGACGACCCGGAATTTTTTTGCGGCGCAACGTTGGCGCGTTGGGCGCGCACCGGACATGCCATCTCCTATCACCTGTTGACCTGCGGCGACAAAGGCTTTCACGAAAACACGCCCGCCGACCTCACGCCCGATGCGCTGTGCCGCCTGCGTCACGCCGAACAAGAAGCCGCCGCGCGAGTCATCGGCGTCCGCGCGGTTCATTTCCTGGACCGTGCAGACGGCTACCTGACCCCCGACCTGGAACTGCGCCGCGAGGTGGTGCGCATCATCCGCAGCCACCGCCCCGACATCCTCGTCACCTGCGACCCGCAAAACTTGTTTGCCCGCTACGGCATCAACCATCCCGACCACCGCGCCGCCGGTCAAGTTGTGCTAGACGCGGTCTTTCCGGCTGCCGGCAACGCGGCTTATTTCCCCGAACTGCTGGCCGAGGGCTACGCGCCGCACACTCCGCGCGAAGTGTGGGTCTCCCTGACTGAACAGCCCAACGTCACCCTGGACGTGACGGATACCTGGCCTATCAAACTCCAGGCTCTGCTCCAGCACAAGTCGCAGATCAAAGACGAAAAGGCTTTTCTCGAGCGGATGCGCGCGCGCCGCGCCCCCGACAGCAGCGAAGAAAACCCGCGTTACGAAGAAAAATTCCGCGTCGTCAAATATAGTTGATTGCCGCCTCCGCTAACTCCAATAACTCCACTTCTCGATATGCTTTGCAGGAGTAGAATTCATGCCTGATCTTCTCTCAGAAGCCCAATCCTTATTCGATTACACGCAGTCCATTCGCCGCGACCTGCACCAGCACCCTGAACTCGGCTTCCAGGAAGTGCGCACCGCCGGCATCGTGGCGCGTGAACTGCAAGCCCTGGGCCTGGAAGTCACAACCGGCATCGCCAAAACCGGCGTAGTAGGCCTGTTGGAAGGCAAACGCCCCGGCCCCGTCGTCTTGCTGCGCTTCGATATGGACGCTTTGCCCGTGACCGAAGAAACCGGCGCCGCCTACGCCTCCACCGTTCCCGGCGTGATGCACGCCTGCGGACACGACGGTCACACCGCCATCGGCTTGACGGTAGCGAAATTGCTCCATGCCCGCCGCGCCGATTTGGCCGGGACGGTCAAATTCATCTTCCAACCGGCTGAAGAAGGCACCTGCGGCCAGGAGATGGGCGGCAACCAAGCCATGATTCACGAGGGCATCCTCTCCACCCCCCGGCCCGACCTGGCGCTGGCGCTGCATTTATGGAACGAGAAGCCGCTGGGTTGGATTCACGCCGCGGCGGGGCCGGTTATGGCAGGCGCAGAAGAATTCAAAATAACGGTAACAGGCAAAGGGGGGCATGGAGCGCTGCCCAACCGCGCCGCCGACCCGCTGCTGGCGGCCTGTCAAATCGTCACGGCGCTGCAAAGCGTCGTCTCTCGCAATGTCGCGCCCCTCGAAGCGGCTGTCGTCAGCGTCACCATGCTGCACGCTGGGCAGGCGTTCAACGTCATCCCATCAGAAGCGGAAATGCAAGGCACCATCCGCACCTTCGAGCCGGCTGTGCGCCAGACCGTCCTGGAGCGCTTCGAGGCGGTTGCCAGGGGGGTAGCGGCTGCGATGGGCTGTCAAGCAGAGGTAAGCGTGAAGCGCGTGACGCCGGCCGTCATCAACGCCGAGGAAATTGCCCAGGGCGTTCAGGCTGCCGCTCGCCGTGCCTTGCCGGACGCCGACCTGGACGTTTCCAGCCATCTGACGATGGGCGCAGAAGACATGGCCTTTACGCTGGAACAAATCCCCGGCTGTTATTTCTTTGTCGGCTCGGCCAATAGCGTCCGCGGGCTGGATTACGGCCACCATCACCCCAAATTCGACTTCGACGAGGCCGCCCTGCCCCGCGCAGCAGCCTGGATGGCAGAAGCGGCCTTGCATTTTCTGAAACAGGAACAGGGCGGTGTCACCGCGCGCTGACTAATCTCCATTGTAGCATCTACCGCAGCGGCTTTAGCCCCGTAGACCGGATGGCTGAATTGTTTCAAAGTCGGGAGACTTTGCCTACCCTTTTTATCCTGATATAATCGCCCCATCAAATCCGCTTTTTGGGAGAAGTTCTCATGCCTCATAAAATCACCTTCGGCACCGACGGCTGGCGCGGCATCATCGCCGAGGACTACACCTTCGACAACGTCCGCCGTGCCGCCCAGGGCTACGCCGCCTACATGCTCGAACAGGGCCGCGCCGGCCAATGGATCGTCGTCGGCCACGACAAGCGCTTTGCCAGCGAACACTTCGCTGCCGGCGTGGCCGAAGTGCTGGCCGGCAACGGCCTCCGCGTCTATCTCACCCAGGAAGCCACCCCCACCCCGGTCATCGCCTACGCCGTAGTGGACAAGAAAGCCTGCGGCGCGGTCAATATCACCGCCAGCCACAACCCGCCCACCGACAACGGTTTCAAGGTCCGCAACGAGACGGGCGGCGCGATTGACCCGGCCGGGCTGAAACGCATCGAAGCCCTCATCCCTGATAGCGTCGAAAACGTAAAGCGTAAGACGTATGCCGAAGCCGAAAAAGAAGGCCAAATCGTCAAATTCGACGCCTCCCTCGCCTACCTCGAACACATCCAGAAACTGCTCGACCTCCAATCCATCAAAGACGCCGGCCTGACCGTGCTGGTGGATGCCATGTGGGGCAACGGCGCCGGCTACTTCACCCGTCTCCTCGAAGGCGGCAAGACCAAAGTCATCGAAATCCACAACCAGCGCAACCCGCTCTTCCCGGAGATGAAACGCCCCGAGCCGATCCGCCCCAACATTGACGTCGGCCTGCGCGCCACCCGCGAACATCGCGCCGACGTCCTCCTCATCCTCGACGGCGACGCCGACCGCTGCGGCATCGGCGACGAAAACGGCGAGTTCATCAACCAGCTGCGCGTCTACGCTCTGCTGGCCTACTACCTGCTCGAAGTGCGCGGCGAGCGCGGCGACATCGTCAAAACCCTCTCCACCACCACCATGCTCAACAAACTCGGCCAACTCTACGGCGTCCCTGTCCACGAGACCGGCGTGGGCTTCAAATACGTCGCCCCCAAAATGACCGAGACAAATGCCCTCATCGGCGGCGAAGAAAGCGGCGGCTACGCCTTCCGCGGCAACGTCCCCGAGCGCGACGGCATCCTGGCCGGCCTCTACTTCCTCGACTTCATGGTGCGCACCGGCAAAACGCCTACCCAACTGCTCGCCATGCTCTTCGAAAAACTCGGCGCCGAATACTACTACGACCGCATAGACACCCCCTTCAAAGGAAACCGCGCCGACCGCGAAGCCGCCATCCTGGCTGTCAACCCGCAGACCATCGGCGGCCTGAAAGTCACCGAACTCGTCACCCTCGACGGCTTCCAATTCCGCCTCGAAGACGGCGGCTGGCTGCTCATCCGCTTCAGCGGCACCGAGCCGATCATGCGCGTCTACTGCGAGACCACCCACAAAGACAAAGTGCAGGCCATCCTGCAAGACGGGCTAAAAGTGGCGGGCATCCGCGCCTGAACGACGTGTTAACCGACACCCACTGCCACCTGGACTTTCACAAATTCGACCCCGACCGCGACGCCGTACTGAAACGCGCCGTCCGGGCCGGGATCGAACGCATCCTCATTCCGGGTCTCGATCTGACCTCCAGCCTGTCAGCCGTCAAACTGGCCGAATCTCATCCCATGCTCTTTGCCGCCATCGGCGTCCACCCGACCGAGGCCGCCACCTGGGATGAGACCACCCAGCAAGCGCTAAAAGCCCTGGTACAAGCCAGCGCCCGTCTCCCCTCTCCCACCGGGAGACCCTCTGACGGGGGCAGGTGGGCCGGGGGTGAGGGCGCACTCCCCTCTCCCTCTGGGAGAGGGGCCGGGGGTGAGGGCAAAGTCGTCGCCATCGGCGAAATCGGCCTGGACTATTACTGGGACGCCGCCCCGCACGACCTTCAGCAGCGCGTCCTGCGGGCGCAACTCGACCTGGCCGCTGAACTCGGCCTGCCGGTGGTGATTCACCTGCGGGAAAAAGGCGACGCCCCCGACGGTCCCTGCGCGGCAGACTTGATGAAAATCCTGGAGGAATGGGTAGCCGGCCTGAGGTCCGGGAACGAAGCGCTGGCGAGCCGGCCCGGGGTGCTGCACTCGTTTTCGGGTTCGCTTTCAACGGCGCGGCAGGCAATCGCCCTCGGTTTTTTCATCGGCGTCACCGGCCCGGTGACATATAAGAACGCTCAATTAAGGCATGAAGTGATAAAATCTGTCCCGCTGGAAAGCCTGCTACTGGAAACCGACGCACCCTTCCTGTCGCCCGCTTCTCAGCGTGGAAAGCGCAACGAACCCGCCTTTGTGCGCGAAATTGCCGATAAAATTGCACAGTTGCATTCCCGCAGCCTGGAGGAAGTGGCCGCTGCGACGAGCAGAAACGCCACGCAGTTATTCTCCTGGGGAGAGACCTTTTGAGTACTGTTTCATTCATTTCTCCTGTCCAAGAACAAATCAAGCGCGTTGAAGACCGTATGCGCGCGCAGGCGCGTGAAAGCCACCCTGACCTGCGCGCTGCACTGGAACATTTATTGGCTTCGGGCGGCAAGCGTGTGCGTCCGACAATTGTTTTACTGGTTGGGAACATGCTTGGCGGCCAAGAGGAGCGCCTGATTACGTTAGGCGCCGCCATCGAATTGCTGCACACTGCTACGCTGGTACATGACGACCTGATTGATGGCTCCCTGCTGCGGCGCGGCATGCCCACTCTCAACGCGCGCTGGTCGCCTGCCGCTACGGTTCTAACCGGCGACTTTCTATTTGCGCGCGCCGCCAAACTGGCCGCCGAAGCCAATCACCTGCAGTTGATGGAGCATTTTGCGCGCACCCTGGCGACCATTGTCAACGGCGAACTGACTCAACTGTTCACTAGTCGCGGGTTGATTAGCCGCGAAAATTATTATCAACGCATCTATGCTAAAACGGCCTCGCTGTTCGAGATGTCGGCGCAGGCGGCGGCGCTGGTCAGTCCGGTAGATGAAGCGGTCGTAGAATCCATGCGCGAGTTTGGCTATCAAATCGGCATGGCCTTCCAAATCGTAGACGATATCCTCGATTTCACCGGCGATCCCGGCGCTGTAGGCAAGCCGCTTGGCTCTGATTTGCTGCAGGGCCTGGTCACTTTGCCGGCTATCTACTTCTCTGAGGATTACCCCGAAGATGCAGACGTGTTGCTGCTCTCAGAAGGCGGTTGGAGCAACCAGGAACGCATGGAACGGTTGGTTCATGCCATTCGTCAAAGCGATGCCATCCGGCGCGCCCTGCGCGAAGCCGAAACATTCGTAAGAGGCGCGCTGGAAAAACTGACTCTCTTCCATCCAAGCGTCGAACGTACTGCCCTCGAAGAATTGACGCACTATATAGTAGATCGAAAAATATAATTATCCTCACGCCCGGTCCGCCTCCCTATGCCCCATCCGCACCGCCCCTTTCGTTTGAATGTTGGCTTCATCGTCCACGAAGAAGTCGGCTACAATCGCGAATTCCCCTTTGCGTTCGACGAAATCTTGTTAGACGATTTGAGGCTGCGCACCTTCCAGGGTCAGGCGATGATTGGTCGCACCCCGCAAGGCCTCATCGTGCAGGCTCGCTTCGAGGCCGTCACTGTCTTGGAATGCGTGCGCTGCCTGGCGCCATTCGACTACCATCTGCATCTGGATATGACCGAACTATATGCCTTCAATAAAAAATCGGTCAGCGAATCGGGCTTGCTGCTTCCTGAAGATGCTCATATTGATTTGCAACCCCTCATCCGCGAATACGCTTTGTTGGCCTTGCCAATCAGCCCCATCTGCAAAGCCGATTGCAAAGGGCTTTGCCCCGTTTGCGGTGAAGATCTGAATCAAATCGCTTGCGGTCATCAACCTGCTACGCGAGAATCGCCTTTCTCTGCGCTAAAAGACCTGTTGGGAGAATAGAACATGCCCAAGGACGAGCAGAGTATCTCCAAGGACGCCAGGCGAAAAAAACGCGCCTCTGCCCTGCAAACCCTGATAGAAAAGGCCGACATTCAAGGCTATCTGACGCTCAACGACTTGATAGACACCTTCCCAAGCGTAAGCCGAAATGCGGAACACTTGAAGGCGCTGATGATTTCACTGCACCGCCGTGGAGTGGACATCCTCGATTTAGACAACGGCCCCGCCTCTTTCTCCTCCGAACCTGTCTCCGTTTTCGATATCGAACCCCTTTCCCGAGAAGCTGACGCTCAAGATGACACTGTCAGCTTATATCTACGCGAAATGTCGCGCGTCCCTTTGTTGACCGCGGAGGAAGAGTTAGACATCGCTATCCGCATCGAAAAGGGCAATTGGGCTCAACAAGAAAAAGCCAAATTGATTGGCCGACAAAACACGGCCGCCCGACGGCAACTCGACCTGCTCATCGAAGACGGCCAGCGCGCCCGTGAACACCTCATCAAAGCCAACACCCGCCTGGTAGTCAGCATTGCCAAGCGTTACATGGGGCGCGGCGTAGCCTTTCTGGACCTCATTCAGGAAGGCAACCTGGGCTTGATCAAAGCCGTCGAAAAGTTCGACTACACGCGCGGCTTTCGCTTTTCGACTTATGCCACTTGGTGGATTCGCCAGACCATCAGCCGCGCCATAGCCGATCAGGCGCGCACCATTCGCGTTCCCGTCCACATGATTGACCGTATCCGCCAATTGTATAAAGCCAACCAGGAATTGGAGCAAAAACTAGGCCGCCAGCCTACCAACGAAGAACTATCTGAGGTTATTGGGCTACCGGCTCAGCGGATAGAATGGATTATGAAAGTCTCCTGGCTGCCGCTCTCGCTGGAATCGCCGGTGGGCGATGACGAGGAATCTGAACTAGGCTACTTTATCGAAGATGAAGTCAACCCCACCCCCCTGCAAAGCGCTTATCAATCCATGCTCAAAGACAAACTCGAAGAGGCTTTGTCTACACTTACGCCCCGAGAAGCGCGCGTGCTACGATTGCGCTTTGGACTGGATGACGGCACGGTGTATACCCTGGAAGAAGTTGGCCAGAAGTTTGGCCTGACGCGTGAGCGCATACGCCAAATCGAGGGCCGCGCCCTACGGCGGTTACGGCAGCCAAGACGATCGCGGCAGTTGAAAGATTATTTGTAATTATTTTAATAAATTGGCTACGCGAAAACCGCCGAAGAAGATGATGTCTTCGCAGCAAGTGTTCCCCTCAATGGTAGAAAGAGGCACGCAAAAGATCCCTTCCTGGCTGGCAACAGCAGCAAACGGAATGGCTCTCAACGCGCGGAGCCAAGGTTATCCTTCCACAATTTGAAATCTTTGAGAATAGAGCCCCCCAGGAATTCGCGCGCAATGGAATTTTCAGGGATGAGGTCTGCTTCAAGCGGCAAAAACCATTCCAGAAAAGCCAACAAGCGCTTGGCTTCGATATATTCGAGGCTGCCATGTGGCGCCTGGCGCAAGAGCGGCTCGATGAATGGTTTTAGAGCCGCCAGTTCATAGACCAACGCAGAGTTGAACATGACGTCGGCATTTTCCTGATAGGGAAAAATGTACTTCTTCTCGCCGCGTCGCACCGACTCCCAGCCAGAAATGGTCTGGCGGGCAGTATAACCGCGCTCGCGCGCATCCCGCACAATACGGCGAATCAGACGCGTGTCGGTAGTGGATACACGGTTATGGCGGTCGAGATTTAATTGTGTGAGAGCCGATACGTAAATGCGGAAGGCGCGCCCGGCTAAAGCAGCCGGGATGAGGCGAGGGTTGAGGCCGTGAATCCCCTCCAGGATAATCATTTGGCCGCGCTGCAAGCGCAGCACTTCGCCCGGCTCGCGCAAGCCGGTCTTGAAGTTGAAGTGCGGCAGTTGCACTTCCAAACCACTTGTCAGTTGTTGTAAATGCTCGGCCAAAAGGGGTAGATCGAGGGTTTCGAGAGCCTCAAAGTTGAAGTTGCCGTTTTCGTCACGTGGGCTTTTATCACGATCCACAAAATACTGATCCAATTCAAGCGGATAAGGAGAGATGCCGCGCGCTAACAATTGCACGGTCAGGCGGCGCGAGAAAGTGGTCTTACCGGAAGAGGAAGGCCCCGCCACCAACACGATCGAAACCGCTGGCTGTCGTTCTGCAATTTGACGTGCAATCTCGGCAATGTGCTGCTCGTGCAGGGCTTCGGAAACCAAGATAATCTCATGTCCCCGCCCGGCCTGAATGGCATCGTTGAGCGCACCGACATTGTCAATCCCCAACCGCGCTAGCCAATCGCCATACTGGCGAAACGCCAATAGCAATTTTGGATATCTAGAAGGTTCTTGCAAGGTTGTAGGCGCATGACGACGCGGAAAGCCTAACGTGAAGCCGCCATTGGTGGGGTACAGGTCGAACCATCGCAAATAACCGGTAGACGGCACCATGTAGCCATGATGATAATCCATGCGGTTGCCCAAGCGATAGAGGGTTAGATAATCTTTTTGACGGTGTAAGAGCAGGCGAACCTTGTCATCGTAGCCCATTTGCTTGAAATAAGCAATCGCTTCGGCCAGGGGAACTTCTTTCCGCTCGAAAGGCAAATCGGCGGCAATCAATTCCCGCATGTGGGCCTCGAGCGTCGCCAGTTCTGACTCCGAAAGCGGTTGACGCCTCGCAACCTGACAATAGTATCCGCCAAACGAGACCGAGTGATCAATGGTCAATGTATCTTGGGGGTACAGGTCGCCGAAAGCCATTTCCAACAGAAAAGTCAAGGAGCGGCGATAGATACGCGCGCCATCCGGCTCGGCCATGGTGACCGGCTGCACTTGCGACTCGAAGTTGACCGGATAGGTCAACTCGCGCAATTCGCCGTTGACGATGGCTGCAACGATCGGCGCTGCAAACGCTTCGCCCACAACGCGCAAGAAATCTCCCACCGCTGCGCCGCGCGGCCCAGAGAGGATGCTCCCGTTTGGTAAATGTACTTCTACCGTAGAGCGTAAGGAAACAGAGTGTATAGGGGTGGATTGTTGCATAGTCTATACTTGACGAAGGGTCATTCATCAGCCTTCAAACAGCACAACTCTATTCTTGCCACCCCGCTTGGCAAGATAGAGCGCGTCATCGGCTGCGTGAAGCAGGTCGTCGGCAGAGAGAATACCATTTGGGTAAAACGCCAGCCCCCACGAGCCAGTAACGCGGATAACGCCTTTTGGAACGGAGACGACAAGCGACTCAACGATGCTCCGCAAAGCCTCAGCACGTTGGTAAGCAGCCTCCCGCGTGATCTCTGGCATGAGAATGACGAATTCTTCTCCTCCATAGCGGCAGAGGATGTCGCTCAAGCGAATATTCTGGGAAATGGCAGCGGCTACACTTTGCAAGGCCAGGTCTCCGGCGCGATGTCCGTATTGGTCATTGATGCTTTTGAAAGAGTCCAGATCCATGATCAAAACAGCGAGAGAGGTTTGTTTGCGCCTGGCGCGTACAAACTCGCGCTCCAGCGCCTCGCTCAAGAAACGGCGATTATACACGCCTGTTAATGGATCGCGAATAGCCTGCTCTTGAATTTGCCGGCGTAAGGTTTCAATTTCTTCTATCCTGACCTGAAGCTGGGTATTGGCCATTTGTAAGGCTTGCTGGGCTTGCCTGTAGTGGGTCACGTCGCGCCAGGTAACCAAGCGCCCGATCTTGGCGCCTTTTTTGTCATGAATGACTTTGATGCGCAAGTCTATGTAGATAGGCTTAGGCATATCAACGGATATTTCAGTCTCTATTTCATCAACATTCAAAAACCTTTCCAGGATGTTTGGGAGGCGCTTGAATAACTGTGAAACCGGCTGTCCAACGGTTATCTCGCCTACCTCGGAGAATAATTGCAATGCTACACGGTTGAAATCTACTACGCGGTTTTGGATATCCACCACTAGGAGGCCATCGTGCATATTGTCAATCAGCAGTTCTCGAGCAATAGGGACGATGTCCAGCAAACGCCAATCGAGCAAGTCGTAGAGGATGATGATAGCAGTGAAGGTAAAAGTGACGGGCGTAATATCCAAATTCGGCCAGGCGGTCCATTCTAACAACATCAGGCCGTTGGTCAACCAGGGAAGGAGAAGGCTGCCAACAAACAGACCTAATTGCCAACGATAGAAAGTATGTGAACGAAACGCTTTTCGGATAAGGACCAGGGTGGCAATCAACATCAGCCCATAGGAATAAGTAACATGAAACCATAACAATGGGCTGCCTTTTAAAAGAGTGCTATCTGTCAGAGAGCGTTTGCCCGCAAAGTACAATCCGTGCCAGGGATCGGTCCAAATCAACAAGAGAATCAAGATTGGCTCAATAGATAACAGCGCAAGGCGAAAAGGCGATAACCACCCATCATGTTGGGTATAACGGAAAGCAAAAATAAAGAAAGCAAGAGGGGCGGTCGCCACGCCAAAATAAGTCATGTTGAGCCAGAAATACTTCCAGATAGGTTCGTCCACCAGCCAATGAATCGCGTAAGTAGAAGACCAGACAAACAAGGCCCCCAACATAACAAGTAAAGCGGCCGCGCCTGGCGCGCGGCGATAGCGCAACGCCAGGCGAATTGCCAGGATGCTGCTTACGGAAGACAAAAAAAGAAGAGAAGCGTACAGGTAGGACTGCATTAGTTCCTGGAACGATACTGTTGCAACAACTCTTCTGGCTTGTGAGCATATTTTTCGACGGAGATCTCGGCTAGGGTCAGCGCCGTCAAAGTATCTGTCAAGAAGCGATTGACCGGAGTCGGTACGTGATACCTTTCGCCGGCGCGTACAACGGCTCCGTGCAAATAGTCTACTTCGGTCTTGCCACGCCCTGAATGCAAGTCAATGTGAAAGGAGGGCATTTTGCCGCCCCGCCCGCTCCCGGCGGCACGTTTCAGCAAGGGACGGGAGAGCCAAAGCGGCAACGACACAGCAAAGGCCAACGCCCGCACAGGTGTACCGGGCAAATCAACAACAGGGATATTCTGCGCTTGCATTACTGCCAGACATTCGCGCAACATGGAAACTTCCAAAGAGTATAAGCCGGGATGAGCGTAAATCTCAGCAGCGGTCATATCCAGAATAGCCGAGAGAGGGTTAGCCAGCAGGTTGGTCAACATTTTAGACCATTTCATCGCCAGAGCGTCGGAGAAGGCCTGGGCGTTGAGAAAAGCCCCTTCAAAAGCAGCCAGCAAGCGCTCCGAGAGCGGATGCGCAGCGGCAATACCCACGCCACGCAGCCGTTCCAGCACAATCTCGCCGGTTCCTTTCCGTCCAATAGCCGAGGTGACCGTCCCATAGATGACCTTTTCGGGTCCCAACACGCTTGCCAGAGCCGGCTCATTGTCCACGCCGTTGGACAAGCACAAGAAGGGAGGAAGTTTTTCGGCCAGCGGGCGAATCTGTTCCAAAGCGGCGGACGTATCGAAAGATTTCAAGGCATACAACGCCACATCGAAGGGCCCATAGCGTAAGGCTTCTTCCAAAGAGGTGGCGACCACAAAAGCCGATGGCTCGACGAGGTAGGCGCCTGTGGCCTTGCGGCGCTTGTCGGTCGAAAGATCGAGCCGCAAACCGCGCTGCCGCAATTCTTCGGCCACCCGCGTCCGTTCCAAGAAGACCAACGTATGGCCGGCTAATGCTAAACTGCCGCCGATATACGTGCCAATAGCGCCGCCCCCAAACGACAACACTTTGAGTGGCAAAGGTTTGGATTTTGGCACAGCCATATTCTTCCTATTCAGAACCTGTATCATCCCAGTGATGACAATCATTGAGCCTTTCGATCTGCCAGCGATGAGAGGCAGGCTGGTAAATGACATGCGCAAAAGCGGCATTCTGAAAGCGGAAACGCAATCCGCTTGAATTCGCCTGAGGGGTGACGCCTACAATCGCGTGCATCACTTGATTGAGCAAACCTCCATGCGAAACCACCAGGTATTTGCCCGGCTTGCGCCGCAACAAGCCATGCAAGGCGCGGCCGGCGCGCAAATACAATTCCCAATCGCCTTCGCCGTCCAAGCCAATTGCATCGAAAGGGGTAAAGAAATCTGGCTCAGGGAAATGCTGCCTTACCTCAGCGTCGGTCAGGCCGGCAATAATGCCAATATTGCGCTCCATCCAAATCTTATCGTATTCTACGGTGATTCCCAATGCTATGGCAATGATGTCGGCAGTCTCTTTGGCGCGGCTTAGCGGGCTGGAAAGAATAACTTCAAAGGTCCTCTTTTCAGCCAGCCAGCGGTCTGCCAGGGCTCTAGCCTGGGCGCGCCCCTTATCGGTCAAGGGAAAGTCAGCCTGTCCCTGCCAGCGCGCTTCGGCGTTGCCGGTCGACTCGCCGTGCCTCAGGAAGATGATGTCAAAAACCGGTTTCTCATTTTTGGTGGGAGGCATGTTCTTTTTTGACCAGGTATACCGGCCTGTGCTTCACTTCTTGAAAGATATAACCAACGTAGACGCCAATGAAGCCCAACAAAACCATCAACATACCACCGACAATCAGGATAACGAACATGAGAGAACTCCAACCCGGCGCCAGGTTGGAGGTGCGCCCTGTCACCCAAAAAGATAAGACATACACCATCTCGACCAGAGCAAGAAAAAGAAAGAGGCCGCCCATACTCAAGCCAATGTAGAGCGGCATCAGAGAAAACGAAAAGATGGCATCCATAGCCAGATTGAACATCTTACGCATGGAATACTTGGAAACGCCGCTAATGCGCTCGGCGGGCTGGTAAGGCAAAATAATCGTGGGAAAACCAATCCAAGAGACCATGCCGCGCAAGAAGCGATGATATTCTGGCATAGACTTGAGCGCCTCCACCGCCCGGCGGGACATGGCGCGAAAATCAGCCGTGCCTGGCAAAATGCGCGTGCCGCTGATAGCGTTGATGAGCCGATAGAACAAGCCTGAAGTCCACTTTTTGAAAGAAGCCGGTTCGGCATCATCCACACGCTGGGTTTGCACCACGTCGTAGCCTTGCAGCGCCAGGTCTAGCATTTGCGGAATCATCTCAGGCGGATGCTGGCCGTCGCCATCCATGGTAATCACAATATCGCCGCGCGCCGCATCCAGGCCAGCCGTCAACGCTGCTTGATGGCCGAAATTGCGGCTCAGTTCCAACACTTGTACGCGCCTATCTCCCAGAGAGGTCAGCGACGCTAGCGTTCCATCCGTAGAACCGTCATCTACATAGTAAATCGTAAACTTATAAGGCAAACTGTCTATAACCGCACGGATGCGGGCGTGCGTCTGCTCTACTACCCCCGCTTCGTTGAAAACGGGGATGACCAGATCCACTGCCAAATCGCGTCTTCGGGGACTCATAGGGTTCGAATGCTCTACAAGCCGCCGGGTTCTTCATCGGCTAATTGCAGCAAATACGCGCCGTAGCCGTTATAGACTAATTGTTTTCCAAGCGCGCGCAATTGCTCGCGTGAGATGAAGCCAACTCGATAAGCCACCTCTTCAGGACAGCCAATCATCAATCCCTGGCGCTCTTCTACCGTCTGGACAAAGTTAGCCGCATGAAGCAGGTTTTCGTGGGTGCCGGCGTCTAACCAGGCCACGCCTCGCCCCAACGGCTGGACAAAGAGTTGCCCACGTTCCAGATAGATGCGGTTGATGTCGGTAATTTCCAGTTCGCCGCGCGCCGAAGGGCGCAACGTAGCGGCCATTTCGACTACTTGATTGTCATAAAAATACAGACCTGGCACGGCATAACGCGAACGCGGCTTTTGGGGCTTCTCCTCGATGCTCAGGGCGCGATGCTGCTCGTCGAATTCAACCACCCCATAACCGCTTGGGTCCTTGACGGCATACGCAAAAATCTTGGCCCCTACGCGCAACTGCGCCGCCTCGCGCAACATCCCCCATAACCCCGTGCCGTAGAAGATATTATCTCCCAGAATGAGGCTGACCGGATCGCTCCCAATGAACTCGCGCCCTAAGATGAACGCTTCAGCCAACCCGCGAGGCTGCTCCTGTTCCTGATAGGAAAACGACACCCCCCACTGCTCCCCGCTCCTCAGCAAGCGGCGAAAGCCCGGCAGGTCCTCGGGCGTGCTGATAACCAAAATTTCTCGAATCCCTGCCAGCAGCAGCATCGAGAGGGGATAATAAATCATCGGCTTATCATAAACGGGCAATAATTGTTTGCTGACGCCCAGAGTGAGCGGGTAAAGGCGCGTACCACGCCCGCCAGCAAGAATGATGCCTTTCATGCAACGCTCCTTAAAATCATTTGCTGTCTATCATCTCGTATTATAAAGCGTTTGTTTGTCTACTTTACACAATAATACAGGCAGAACGCCGATTTACGCCGCCTATCTGAGGGCTGGATCTGTCAACCCGGCCGAGCGTCGCGGCGATTCTCATAATTAGCCTCCACCCAGGCGCGGAAATCTTGAGCCTGCGAAATTTTGGCCACCCAGTCGAGATGGGCAAGGTACCATTCCACGGTGGCGCGCAGGCCGCTTTCAATGTCATGGCGTGGCATCCAGCCCAGTTCAGCGCGAATTTTAGAAATGTCCATTGCATAACGGCGGTCATGGCCGGGGCGGTCAACGACATGGGTGATAAGAGACGCATATTTAACGGGAGTCCCCTCAGGGGAAGAAAGACCGGCAGGGCGAAGTTCGTCCAAAAGGGCGCAAATCTTATGAACCAGGTCAATGTTATACGGCTGATTGCCGCCACCCACATTATAGGTCTCGCCGGGTTTCCCATCCCGCAAGACAAGGTAAATAGCCTCGCAATGGTCTTCTACGTACAACCAATCGCGGATTTGCCTGCCATCGCCATACACCGGCAGGGGTTTGCCTTGCAAGGCGTTCAAAATCATCAAAGGGATGAGTTTCTCCGGGAACTGGTATGGCCCATAATTATTGGAACAATTGGTAATCGTAACCGGTAAGCCGTAAGTATGAAAATAGGCGCGGACGAGATGATCGGAACCGGCCTTGGAGGCTGAATAGGGCGAGCGCGGGTCGTAAGGGGTGGATTCGCGAAAGGGCGGATCAGCGGGCGCCAGCGACCCGAATACTTCATCGGTGGAGACGTGATGGAAGCGCACGCCGCTTCTTTCTGGACCCCAAGACTGTCTCGCCGCTTCGAGAAGAGTAAACGTGCCGACCAGGTTGGTTTGGATGAATGGCGCCGGCCCCAAGATAGAGCGATCTACGTGCGATTCGGCTGCAAAATGAACAACTGTATCTATGGCGTATTCGCGCATCAGACGCCCCACCAGGTCGCTGTCACAAATATCGCCTCGCACAAAAGTATGACGAGACGGGTCGGGCAAATCGCGCAGGTTTTCAAGGCTGCCGGCGTAGGTCAGCGCGTCCAGGTTGATAATTCTGACTTGCGGTTCAACCTGGAGCAGATAGCGCACAAAATTAGCGCCGATGAAGCCGGCGCCGCCGGTGATGAGTATGTTCTGCATGGCAAATCCTGTTTTTACCACAAAATTCAAAGCGCAGTCCCCTCTCCCTATGGGAGAGGGTTAGGGTGAGAGTAGGTAATTACCATAGATTTTGCACTGGGAATTTCATTACTTGCTGCACCCGAGGCCTTGCATCAGGGAGGGAATCACCTGCGCTTCGGTAGAAGAGTCATTGGCAACCCGCTGCCAGGCGGCGCATAACATGGGGCGCAAGGCGGGGTTCAAGTCGGCTGTTTTTTCGGTCAACTTTCTAGCCTCCTCCAAACGGCCTAACCGTCCATAGGCCTCGATGAAAGGCAAGTATTCAGCCGGATCATCGGGATAATAGGGCGCCGCGAAAGCCTGGTCGCCCAGTTGAGCCACTCTTCCCCATTCTTCTGCCTGGCGCGCCAGGTCAGCCTTCTGGAAATAGTAACACCAGCGATGTTGCGGCTCAACGCCAAACAGCCATTCTGGAACAGCAGGGGAGACGCCGTCAGACACCCAGGCCGCCGGATTAGAAAGAGGCAACGCCTGGACAACGCTGCGAGGCAGAGCAAACCAGGCAACCCGAGAAGCGACATAGGGCGCATCCACGCCACGCGGCAAGAGGGGCGACTCGGCGTCATAGCGTGGGTCTAGCAGGCGCAGACAGGAGGGCGGAGCGTAATGCAATACCAACACCTGGTCAGTCGAGCCAGAAAAAGTAGCAGCAAAATGATTCATTGAAATGGGCAACCTACTGCGCAAAGCCGGCAGTTGGTATCCCAGACGGGCGTCTATCCAAAACACTTCGTAAGGCAAAGCCGCTGAATGCAAATCTGGCGCATAAGCCCAATTAACGAGAAAGGCCGAGGCTTCATCGTCGTTGTGTGGGAAGACGCCAAGATCTTCGGTAAGCAAGGTAGTGCCAGGCTGAATGCGCGGCGCGCGCCAGGTCAACTGCCAGAGAAAATCGCGCTGCAATTGCCACTCTTTGCGATATACATTTGCGTTGTGCATTTGGACGGTCATTGCCAGCGAGACAAGCAAGGCTGCCAGCGTAAAGCGTTGGGCAGGATTTTTGATGAAGTCGAGCAGCACGACCATGAGCAAACTCACGCCCAACGCATAAGGGAGCGTGTAGCGATCTTCAGGATAACTCAGGCGGATGGGCAAGCCAACAACAAGAAAGGGCAAACCAGCACACAAGAGCATCAAAACGGCCAGCCCGGCCTGCTCCCAGCGGCCTGCCGCCGGCGCCGGAGGGTCATGCCGGAAGGTTGTGAAAAAATATCCCAGGCCAAATGCGCCGCTCAACAAGACAAAGCCGTATAAGAACCCTAATGTGAGGCTGGCATCCTGCGTGAGAAAATTTTGCTGAATAATTTTCAACCACGCCCCTCCAGTGACTAGCGGGATTGTCTTGAAAATATTCCAGGCAAGCGTAAGAGGAGAGGTCAGGCCAGGCACGTTGACGTTACCCCCCTCTAAATTATAGCGGGTATGCTGGTAAATGAAAAAGCGCCAGTACAGGTAGAGGCTGAGATTCAATAGGAATGGCAGGTAATATTTTGCTGTTTTTTTCAGTCGAGTTTTTTTGTTCCAAAAGGGCGAGTCGAGCGCTATCCATATAATGGCTACACGCAGCACTTCTAAACCAAATAAATATTCCATCGCCCAAACAACCAGGCTGCCCAACCCAACTGCGCCGCCAAATTTCAACCATCCTTCGCTTCCCTGCCGCACCGCCTGCACCATCCACCCTAAAGATACGAAAAACAAGGCTGTAAAGACCCAATAGTAGTGATATGTCATCGCTAAAGGCTGCTGCGTGAAGCCCGGATATACCAGAAAAAGTAAAGCCGCCAAAACAGCCTGCCACCGACGAGCCGGCCACATGACCAGCACAAACCGCCAACAAGCCACCGCCGCCAACCACTGAACCAAGAGGCCGTATCCCTGCCAAAGCGCCGGCTGGGCACCCAGCAATATCGTAAGCAGGGCCTCGATCCACCCCCGCATGGGACGGGTAACAGAAAACAATTGAATCATGCCCTGCGGCCCCAAATGCGTGCGCGTCCAGGCAAAGACCCAATCGTCCCAATAAAGCCCCTGTTGAGAGGCAAAAATTCCATAGGAAAAGAACGCCGCCAGCAAAAGCACCAAAGAAGGGGCGAAATCAAGAATGCGTGATGGGTAATTCGTAATACGTGAGGCGTAATTCGTAATGCGTGAGGCGTAATTCGTAATGCGTGAGGCGTAATGCGTAATACGTGAGGCGTAATGCGTAATGCGCGAGGCGGAAGGTAGAGGGAAGGGTTTCATCACGGGATGATGACTAAAAAGCAAATTCCAAGATGGCCTCGATGACCTGCTCCTGCTCGGACCTGCCCAGCCCGTTGTGAAACGGCAGGCGCACCAGGCGGTCGCTGACAGATTCGGTCACCGGGCAATCGCCAGGCTGTCCGCCAAACTCCCGTCCCATGTCCGAAAGGTGAAGCGGCAAGTAGTGGAAGACGCTGTATATGCCGCGCTCGCGCAAGTGCATGATGAACCGCTGGCGTGTATCCAGGTCTGGCAACAGCATATAGAACATGTGGTATGACTGCTCAACGTGAGGAGGAACAACCGGTAAGCGCACGCCATGTTCCACAGCCCAGTCCTGCAGGGCCATTTCATAAGTTTGCCACAACGCCTGGCGATGCTCTTGGATGCGCTGGCGCTGTTCCAGTTGCCCATACAGAAAGGCCGCCAGAATGTCGGACGGAAGATAGGAAGAGCCGATGTCCACCCAAGTATATTTATCCACCTGACCGCGGAAGAAGCGTGAGCGATTCGTCCCTTTTTCGCGGATGATCTCGGCGCGCTCGGCAAAGGCCGGATTGTTGATGAGCAAAGCGCCGCCCTCGCCGCAGGTGAAGTTCTTGGTCTCGTGGAAAGATTGAGTTGCCATAACGCCAAACGTTCCAAGATACTTTCCCTTATACTTCCCAAACAGCCCGTGGGCGTTATCTTCGACAACTGCCACGTTGTAACGTTTCGCGATGTCGAGGATGGTATCCATTTCACAGCCAACGCCCGCATAATGCACCGGCAGGATGGCTTTGGTGCGGGGTGTGAGAGCCGCCTCGAGCCGAGATTCGTCCAAATTGAGGGTATCAGGCCGAATGTCCAGGAAGAGCGGGCGGGCGCCACGCAAAACGAAAGCGTTGATCGTCGAAACAAAGGTAAAGTCGGGGACGATGACTTCGTCCCCCTTTCGAATATCCAACAAGATGGCGGCCATCTCCAGGGCATGAGTGCAAGAGGTGGTCAGCAAGGCTTTGATAACGCCCAATTCCGCTTCCAGCAAAGCATGGCACTTTTTGGTAAACGGCCCATCGCCAGAAATATGGCCGCTTGCCACGGCTTCAGCCATGTATTCCAGTTCACGGCCAACCGGAACAGGGCGATTGAAATCAACGCGCAGTTCGTTCAAGGCAGATTCTCCAAGATGATATGACAAATCCGCTCGGCTTTGTGCAAGTCGAAATGTTGGTCATTGAAAAGATTGACAATCTCGCTTGCCAAGGCCTCGGCATGGGGACAAGACCCGGCGGCCATGATGCCCGCCAGCGAAGCATAGTGCGAACTGGCAAACAAACCGGCAGCAAAAATGGCCTTCAAGATATGCTCCTTATTCTTCACGCGAATGTTGAAACGCCAGGTTTGATACGCCGCAGGCAATTGTACCTCTACCGGCAGCCGTTCAGCATAAACAGCATTGAGCGCTTTGCGATGGTTGAGCGTGTCCTCGAGAGCGTCCGCAATACGGCGACGGTATTCTTCCCAAGCGGGCAAATCGGCCTCCGTTTGCAGCCAATGACTATCTTGATAAAAGAATTTTTTGTCTTGCAAAGCCTGTTTATAAGATTGTTCGATATTTTGATAATCTCGAGGCTCAAAAGGCAAGGGATAAGAACGGTAGACAAGCGAGTCCTTTGCAAAAGCATAACCGCCGCCTCCCAAATCTACGATTTTTGCGTAGCCGGTGCTGTACAGAGCCAAATCAGCAGTCATTTCCAGGTTGGGATCAAGGTCAGGGAGGCACAGGCAGCGATCATCTACAATCAAACAGTCAGGATAACGAGATTTGAGGAACTGGAAGAAGGCTTTAGGCGTGGACGGCTCTGCGTATGTGTGCGCATACAACAGGCCGCTGTAACCGCCTCGCTTCAGACGCCCCGCAACTTGGTCCAGGTCTATGTGCAGAGTCTCGGCTGAAATGTCCACCAGTTCGAAAGGGACGCCCGCCTTGAAGAAAGTCAACGGCACAATCGGACAAATGTTTGCCGGTAGCAACCAAGGACGAATATCGGCCCTGGCAACCAACAAATTGTAAAGGATGGCAGAGGCGCGAGGCGCTTGGATGATTTTCATAGCATGGTTGTTGGCTAGGGTTGTTGGTTTCGTTCAGGCCCTGCAATATACGAAAGCGCCTCGGCGTCAACCATGAAAAGCAAATCCAAGATGGTTACGAAGGGATCGTAAGGGGGGTATAACTGCGGGTAAGGCGGATAATGATATTCCATATACTCCAACTCGATGCCCGCAGTCTGGAATTTTTGCGGCTCGATATATTCACGCGCCGATGGCCCGCTGATATAATGCCGCGCCCCAACGCGCTGGAGAATCTGAATCAAACGGTCGGTTCTGTGGCCGTTGATGCCCTCCATTTCGGATGAGCGCATGAAACGAGTGTGAGTGATACCTATTTTGCGGGCGATCTCGATGGTCAACCAAATTGTGAAATCTGCCAAGAGCTCATAACGCTGCTCATAGACCGATTCCAGCCAGGGAAGATAAGCGCGGAAGTATGGCGCTTTAGCATAAGCATACGTCAGCGACTTCAAGTGGCTTTTCGCCCAGGGTTTGCTCCAATCTATTTTGATATCGCAAATTGGAATGCCCTCAGTTACCCCCTTGGTGTGAACCGGGATGGTCAGCCACTGCTTCCCTTGTGCCGTTTTAATTTGGTTGCGGTTACGCCAGCCATGTTTATCGTATTGCACGTCATCATAAAAGATGAACAGGTCGGCGCGGCGAATCTGGTCGAAATAGCCGCGCCAGGGAATATACGAGGGCTGCAAAATGACGACATTCATCAACGCTCAAATATCTTTGCGAACCAATATTGTAAAGTCGTATAGCCCATAGTCATGAAGCAAGGCTACATTGCGGGAAAAGTTACGCTTGCAAAAATCGAAGAAGAACAAAGGATCGGCATAGAACAGATCGGGGCGGCCTGCCATCCGCTCAGGATCGGAGTATTTCGTCAACATATCGAAAGCAAACCCCTTCGAACACAAAGCATCCATCCGAACCAGGGTTTCTGTGACCATTTGTTGCCATTCGTCATACGGACAATCCATTTTTATATTGAATACCGAGGCCCCAATCAGATAATCGGCCACAGGGAGTTCTTTTTCGTCGGTGGTAAAGTGCGCGTTGGAGAAACTCTTATGGATTTCACGAGCAGTTATGACCATTTTTTCGATCAAATCTACGCCATAATACTCGAATTGCCAATTTTTTGTCGTCAAGAAGTCGAAAAATGCGCCATAGCCGCTGCCGTAGTCAATGATTGTAAACGGCCTGGAGGGATTGATTACTTTCGCCAAAACCTCAAAGCGCAATCGTTGCGCCTCTGGGCCGTTGTAGTCAACGCCTTTAGCAGTGGCGCCGTATGTTTCGAGTTTTTCTGTAAAATATTGGTCGAGTTTCTTTTGAGTTTCTTCTACTTTGCTTGTCGCCATACTTCTCCTGTATTTACTTTGTTTTTCGGCCGATGACATACGTCTTTCTGCCTGCCGTGCGCTCGAACACGCGCGCCAGATACTCACCAATGATGCCCAGGGCAAAGAGTTGCACGCCGCTAAAAATGATGATGGTGGACGCTAAAAAGGAAAAACCCGGAATCGAGCCGGCTAAGAAATAGGTAATCAATACGTAACTCAACACCCCCAGCCCAAACAGCGTAAACGCAAATCCGACGATGCTGGCAAAACGCAGAGGAACGGTGGTGTAACTGGTCAAGACCAGCAAAGAGACCTTGATGAGTTTGAAAAGGTTGTAATTCGACTTTCCAACAGCGCGGGGCGACTCATCCACAGGCACAGATGCAAAGCGAGAAGTACCCCAAGAAAGTAAAACATCTACCAACACATCTGGGCTTTGAAAGTCATCGAAGGCTTTGCGCAAGTCAGAGCGAAAAGCCTTGAACGCGCCGATATCGCGCACCGTCCGCAGACCCATAACATACGCAATGGCTCGTTTGACAATTACAGAAGCCAGAGACTTCCACCATACCTGTTGCCGTTTGCGGGCTACGCCATACACTACATCGTAGCCTTCTTCAAGTTTCGACAAGAGCGCAGGAATTTCTTTAGGAGGGTTCTGCAAGTCATCATCCATGATGACTATGACTTCGTAGCGCGCCTCGCGCACGCCGCACAAAGTGGCGTTGTGCTGCCCATAGTTACGCATCAAATCCACGCCGTGTATCCAGGCATACTGAGCCGCCAGACGCTCAATGACCTGCCAGCTGTCGTCTGGGCTGCCGTCATTCACCAGCACCAGTTCATACATCTCTGCCACCGAGGGGAGTACATGCGCCAACTCTTCCACCAACATTGGCAGAGTATCCGCGCCATTATAAACAGGGACTACAACAGAAACTCTCATGCCTGTCACCCAAACAGGGCGATTATAACACTCTCTGTAAAGGTAACTGCCTACCTCTAAAATCGGTTTGGTTTTTGGGTGAGAAAACCATCCACGAATAAACCACGAATGCTTGAATGACGGCGTTATGCGTGTATTCGCGCAGTATTCGTGAACGGTGAACGGTGAACGGTGGACGGTTTGCGCTCAAATATAGGCAGGGTAGGCAGTTACCTGTAAAGTCGCATAAAATCATACCTGTAGCACAAATCTCCGATCTGCGCGAGCAAACCTTTGGCCTGCTCTACAGAAGCAGATAAGATGCGCATATTACGTTGGTCTAAGCAAATTCCAGAGAGAGCCAAATTTTATCTGTTGATTTCCCCTATTCTTGGTAAAATAAGATAGGCAACCAAATACAAGGAGAGAGCCATGGGATACGCCATCGGTCCAGATGTCAGTTTTTACCAAGACGAGCCATCTACCCCACAAGGCATTGACTTCGTCAAAATGCGTCAAGCGGCTGACTTTGTCATCATCCGCGCTGGTCAAAATCTATGGGTGGATTCCGACTTCAAAACGAATTGGAAAGAGGCCAAAAAAGCCGGCTTGCCGCGCGGCTCGTACTGGTTCTACGACAGCCGCGCAGACCCCAAGCGCCAGGCCGAATTGTGGGTGCAACAATTTGAAGGCGACCTGGGAGAGTTACCCCTCTTTGCCGATTTTGAAGAGACATATAACGGTCCATACAAGGGCTGGAGAAAATGGTATGATTTTCTGGAACGTTTGAAGCAATTGGTGGGACAAAAAGAGATCTTCATCTACACTGCTTACTATTACTGGCGCGACAACGCTCCCAACGCCACCACTGAAGCCACCAGCCTGGAATACTTCCACCAGTACCCTCTGTGGATTGCTAACTATGGCGTATCTAAACCCAGCGTTCCCAAGCCATGGGGACCGGACGAATGGACATTCTGGCAATTCACCGAGACCGGCGACGGAAAATTGTACGGGGTAGAAAGCAAAGGCATTGATTTAAACTACTTCAATGGCGATCGAGCCGCTTTCCTGGCAAGATTTAACCTGTCTGCCCCTGCCAACGAGAAATTCCGCGTTGATCTGAGTATCCGACAAGACGCCAATGCCGCCTCCGCTACGATTGGCACCTTGAAGCATGACGATGTGGTGGAAAAACTAGAAGTCTCTGCTGATGGCGAATGGGTCAAAATTAAGCGCGAAAGCGACAACGTGGCCGGTTGGAGTCTGAGCAAATATTTGGTCAGCATAGGCGGCACGCCACCTCCCGGCAATGGAAACAACGGTGGCGGCGGTACCCCCGAAATCATTGATATGACCGGGAAATGGTATCGTGTAACCGCGACCACCCTGAACGTACGTGAAGGACCTGGTGTTTCCTATAACAAAGTTGGCTCCCTTCAAATGAATGAGGTTGTAGAGGCTTTGCGCGCCCTGGCCGATTTGAGTTGGATCGAAGTAAAGCATCCAAACGGAAGCGTTACCGGCTGGTGCGCTGGAGAATACCTGACCAGCGCCAACGCTCCCACGCCGCCCTCTACCCACATTCGCGTCTGGTATCGCGTAAATACAACCAGCCTAAACGTGCGTGAAGGACCGGCTGCAAACTATAACTCGCTTGGCTTCTTGAAAAAAGACGAGATTGTGTACTCTGAAGACATCACTCCTGACGAAAGTTGGGTCAAAGTGCGCCGTTTGGACGGCCTGGTTGGCTGGTGTTCGGTCACGTATCTGCTCAAATTGGGCGAAACTGCTCCAGAACAATTTGCGCAAAGAATATTTCCTGGCGTGACATACTACCGCAAAGAGACGCAGACGCCGCGCAAAATTGTCGCCCATGTGCTGGTGGTGGACATGAAATCGAGTGGATTGCAGTTCCTGGTCACGCCTCCCAGTCATCCCAGTGGCATTGTTTGTACGCGCACAACTTCCCGTTTCCTGTCAGAATTCAAAATGCGCATTGCTATCAACGGCGACGGCTTCGATTACCTCGACCCCGCCGCGTATAACCCAGCGGATTACTGCCCCAAAGGCGGCGACCCCGTCAAAGTCAAAAGCTATGCTGCATCACGAGGCAACGTCTATTCGGCCAGGCTGCCTGGCCGACCCATTCTCTACATCAATGCCAGCAATGTCATTTCCTTTGACACGCCGGTTGGCAAAGTGCATAATGCAATCTCTGGAGACCGCATGTTGGTACTCAAGGGAAAACCGGTTGCCGGGCTAGACAACACGACGCTAGAGCCTCGCACCGCTGTCGGCGTAAACCAAAACGGACGCTGGTTGATGCTGGTAGTTGTAGACGGTCGTCAGCCAGGCTATAGCGAAGGCGCGACATTTGCCGAATTAGCCAACTTGCTGGTTTCCTTGAGCGTCTACACCGGCATCAATCTTGACGGCGGCGGCTCATCCACGATGGTCATCGAAGGCGCAGATGGGAAGCCCTTCGTCATCAATTCGCCCATCGACGAACTGCAAGCCGGGAAAGAACGAGCCGTTGCCAACCACCTGGGAATCTACCTGAAGAAGTAGCAACCGGGCAGCACGCGGTTTTCCCCCACAAAAAATCGTCCCGAAGGTTTTTTACGCCTTCGGGACGATTTGCATTCTTCCAATCAAACGCTCAACGCGCGTACAAGAAGTTCAACTCCTTGATCTTATCGCGCAGATCGTCCGTCAATGCGCCGGCCGCCATGCGCCATTCCCAATTACCGCCCAGGCGGCTGGGGAAATTCATGCGCGCCTCCGTCCCCAAACCAAGCAGGTCTTGCATGGGCGCCAGCGCAAAGACCGCCACCGACGACCAGGCAGCGCGAATCAAATCCCAGACAAAACTGGCTTCGTTGGTTTGCAAATACCGATTGGCAAAATGGCGTTCTTGAGCAGGCGCGCCAGCATACCAGCCGCGCGCCGTGTCGTTATCATGCGTACCGGTGTAAACCACACAGTTGACCGGATAATGATGCGGTAAAAAGGGGTTTTCGGGCCCAGAGAAGCCAAATTGCAAAATTTTCATGCCCGGCAACCCAAACTGCTCGCGCAAGGCAATCACGTCGGGGGTGATTTCTCCCAAATCTTCGGCAATGATGGGCAAGGCAGTGGTTGATTCGGCGCACAATTGCCGCTCAAGCGCTTGGAAAAAATCTGCCCCTGGCCCTGGCATCCAACGTCCATGTTCGGCCGTCGGGCTGCCTGCCGGCACTTCCCAATAGCCTGCAAAGCCGCGAAAGTGGTCGAGGCGCACATAATCCACCAGCCGCAAGGCAGCCTGTAGGCGCGCCAACCACCAGGCATAACCCGTGGCCTGATGCGCCTCCCAGCGATAGAGCGGATTGCCCCACAACTGACCGGTAGGAGAAAAATAATCTGGCGGCACGCCCGCTACCACTGTCGGTTTCAGGTCGTTGTCCAGGTGGAACAGCCCCGGATTCGTCCACACATCGGCACTATCATAGGCGACGAAGATAGGAACATCGCCAATGATTTTGACGCCACAGCGGTAGGCATGTTCACGCAGTTCGGACCATTGACGGAAAAACACGAACTGGTAGAACGTAAAACGCGCCACCGCGTCGGCATACCTTTGGCTTGCTCCCGCTAAAGTGGCGGGGTCGCGCTTCCGAAGTTCTGGAGGCCACCCATCCCATGCGCCGCCGCCATTGGCCTCCTTGAGGGCCATGAACAGGGCATAATCGGGCAGCCAGGAAACGTTTTCGGCGCAGAAACGCTCATAGTCGCGGCGAAACGGCCCAGGGTCCGAGCGGAAGCGGACGAAGGCCCGTTCGAGCAGGTTCAATTTCCAGGGGATGACGCGCCCATAGTCCACGCGCCCGTCCGGGAAATCCACTTTCTCTACCAGGTCATCGGGATGCAGGAAATTGTCGCGCAGCAGGAAATCCGGGCTGATGAGATAAGGATTGCCCGCAAAGGCCGAGAAACACTGGTAAGGGGAATCGCCATAGCCGGTAGGCCCCAACGGAAGCACTTGCCAGAGGGTACACCCCGCTTGGGCCAGCCAATCTACAAAACCATGAGCGGAGGGACCCAAATCGCCTATGCCGTAGGGGCCCAGCAGACTGGTGGGATGTAAGAGGATTCCGCTTGCTCTGTTATACCTCATAATACGGTTTTCGCTTGGCCTCGATAGGTTGTCTTGCTGCTATATACTGGCCCTCGAAATCGTCGGGGCTAACATCCGTACCGATTTCAGCGCCAGGCTCGACCACCAGGTCAGGCGGCAGGGTGGAGTTCTTGCCAACTAATGTGAGGCGGATGTTAGGGTCTGCCACACCGCCCCCTACACGGGCGCGTTCGCCAATACGTACTTGCTTGTCGAGGATAGCGCGCTCTATGACAGCGCCACCTCCAATCTCGCAATCGGTAAGCAAAATCGATTCGCGCACTACCGCTCCCGCCCGTACAATAACGCCCGGCGAAAGGACGCTGCTCTCTACCCGCGCTCCAGACTCTATGAAACAACCATCGGTAATCATACTGGCATAGACACAAGCCTCATGAGGAAAGCGCACCGGCGGCCGTTCCTCGGTGCGGGTATGAATGATCCAAGAACGATTGTAGAGTTTGAGCGGCGGGTTGGGCGACAAAAGGTCCATATGCGCTTGCCAATAGGAATTTACCGTGCCAACATCCATCCAATAACCCGTATAAGGAAAGGCAAAGACGCGCGCCTTTGACTTGACCAGCCGCGGCAGGATATCCTTGCCGAAATCATGCGAAGAGCCTTTACGGAAATGGTCTTCCCAGAGAACACGATCCAAAACAGGCGCGCTAAAGAGATAGACGCCCATGTTGGCCAGATTAGAGGGCGGGCGGGCCGGTTTTTCGACGAAGAAAATGACGCGGTATTCTTCGTCCGTTGCCAAAACGCCAAAGCGAGAAGCCTCTTCAAGCGGGACGCGAATGCTGGCCAGGGTGACATCCGCCTGATGGTCCATGTGAAAGGCTAGCATGGCGTCATAATCCATCGTGTAGATGTGATCGCCAGAGAGAATAAAGATCAGATCGGGGGAACCGCGCTTGATAAATGTGAAGTTCTGCTGCACGGCGTCAGCTGTGCCGGCATACCAATCTGAGCCGTAACGCGCTTTATACGGCGTCAAAATTTTGATGCCGCCGGTAAAATCGCGGTTGAGGTCCCAGGGGGCGCCAGCGCCAATATGCTCAATGAGAGATTGCGGCCGGTATTGGGCCAGCACCATAATGTCGAAAATGCCAGAATTGACGCAGTTGGAAAGGACAAAATCAATGATGCGATATTTGCCCGCAAAGGGAACAGCCGGTTTCGTGCGTTTGGCTGTTAGAACGCTCAAGCGCGCTCCTTCGCCGCCGGCCAGAATGACAGCACGTGTTTTCATAGGCGCATAGATTTCCTAACATGAACGACAGAAAGTAATTGTTGATACAAGGCAATATAGCGTTGAGCAGAATGAGTCCAGGAAAAATCTTGCGACATGCCATTCTTTTGAATGGCCTGCCATGCGTTTGGGTCTCGCCATGTTTCCAGCGCGCGCTGTATGGCCGCGACGAAAGGCTTGACCTTTGGTTCAATGAACACAAAGCCGGTCTCGCCGTCTGTGACCGTGTCGTGCAGGCCGCCGACCGCGCGCACCACCGGAACACAACCATAGCGCATCGCAATCATCTGTGACAAGCCGCAAGGTTCGTAACGAGAGGGCATCAAGAAGATGTCGGCGCCAGCATAGATTTGACGGGCCAATCTCGCGTCATATCTGGTTTCCAGGCGTACCTGTTCGGGGAAATCTTTAGCCAGTTTACGGGCCGATTCTTCGAGTTTGGGATCGCCGGCGCCCAAAATGACCGCCTGCCAGGGGGTATGCTGAAGTTTACGCAGGCCATCTATGACCAAATCAATACCTTTTTGCGGATCCATGCGCGAGACCACGCCAAAGACAGGCACATCCGGATGAGCAGGCAGGCCAGATTGCTCCAGCAAGGCAACTTTGTTCAGTGCGCGCTTGGAGAGCGATTCGCTCGTAAATTGCGCTGCAATCTCTACATCCGAGGCCGGGTCAAATCGCTCGGTATCCAGGCCGTTCAAAATGCCCATAAGCGTTTCTCGCCGCTCCTTCAAGAAGTCGTGCAAGCCAGAGCCGTATTCAGGCGAAAGCATTTCATCGGCATAGGTAGGCGAAACGGCTACGATTGCGTCAGCGGCCCACAAGCCTAACGGCAGCGGTTTCAGGCGCGCCCAATCGGGCAGGTCGGTCTGCGCCAGGGGGATTCCGTAGGCTTCTAATATTTCATTGACATCTGGGCCAAGGTAGGGGAGATTATGAACAGTGATAACCGAGGCCGGGCGCGGCGAACCTTCTTGCCAATGCTGTACTAGCACGCCATAGGCAGCCAGGGCAGTGTGCCAGTCGTTGGCATGGACAATATCCGGATGCCAGCCCAACTGCCGGGTCAAGGCAAGCGCAGCCAATGAAAAGAAGATGTATTTTTCGGCGTCAATAGCCGCATTGGAAGAATAGACGGAACCGCTGCTATCCACGGGGCCGCCGCCGATGAAATAGACCGGCACATCTTGCCAGGTAGTTTCAAAAGCCTGCGCCACCACATCGCCGCCTGCGCGCGGCAAGGGAAATGCCGCCACAGGCCGCAAGGACGCCGCTTTAGCGCGCAAGACCGGATGAAAGGGTAAAACCAGGCGGACATCTAGCGAGGACTGTGCTGCTACTTGCAATGACAAGGCTCGCAAAGCGCGCGGCAAAGATCCGGCCACATCGCCCAGGCCGCCCACCTTGACAAAAGGATCGGCCTCGGCAGCAAGGAATAGGACTTTGATCTGATCCGTCATGAGCTCAATTGTACATCAATTCCCCCCTGCCCACGCTGATTTCTATGGCGCAACTTCGCCAGATTGGCTCCACCCTGTCATAAAGTCTTCCGGCTGGAAATGAGCCTCTCCCAAATCAACAGTCTGTCCGGCTACAACCTGAACCACATACTCGCAGCCAA
Organism: Chloroflexota bacterium; assembly: GCA_037440925.1. GTDB lineage: Bacteria > Chloroflexota > Anaerolineae > Anaerolineales > Villigracilaceae > JAABUE01. Next base: position 7,383 of record JBBITF010000024.1, on the reverse strand, counting down.
CATTACGATAAGCGACCACGATGACTTGTTGTCCGGCCGGCACCCCTTCCAAAACAAAGCGACCGCTTTGGTCGGCTTGAGCATAGGCATCTGCGCCAAAGACAAATACCTCAGCAGCCGCGGCCGGGTTGCCATGATCGTCATAGACTGTTCCCGCAACCTTGCCTGTGCCGGTTAAAATGGCAAGCGTCCCATTCTGAGCCATGTTGAGAAAAGCCAGCCCTACACTCAAGGCGGCCAGTCCGATAATCAACGCCCAAACAAGCCGCCGCCTGCGAGACGGATCGGGAAGACGCGAGGGCATCCCGTCTTTGTACAAATCGAGGGAAGGCGATTCTTCGAATGCCATTATTTCACCTCCTCACATGCCAACACGCCTAATGTGAAGTCGGCAAGACCCAGTTCAGTCCCCTGGTTAGCAACCACACCTGCGCCTCCCTCGGTATAGGTTTTGTCGCTGGCTTTCAACACTTCCTTGCCGTCCAGGTAGGCAATGAATGTATCGCCTTCGACTTTCACGCTCATGTCAGGTGGGTTGTTCCAGTCGAAATCGGGTGGCAAGTTTTTCACCGCCAGCGGCGGCTTGATCTGTTTGCCATTCACCCACTTGCTAAAGTAAATCTGCACCGGCGCATTCTTGTTGACCCGCTCGATCTCGAACATGTAACCGTTCAGCCCCTTCTTCCCATATTCTGCACGGAACGCCACACCGTACCCATTCCAGGAATGTCTGTTTCATGTTCCCTCTTATCTTACAATAAAGTATACGACCCTTGTCCACAAACTAACTTTGCAAATCCCTGACGAGCAACTTTCAATTTTGTTATGCCCCAGCGAGGGGAGAGTCAAGGGTTGGAAAAGGTATACGCCTGCACCCCGCTGGCAATCGGCCATTTTCCTCCGCCCAGGTCGCCCAGCGACAGGGTCGCATTTTCCAGCAGCAGGTAACGCCCCGCGTCCACCCAGCGCCCCAGCGACGGATCGAAGGGAGCGCCCATCTGCGGCTGCCCGTCCACGCTGCCGGTGAAAAGTATGTTGCCGTCAGCCCCTTCGGAAGCATACATGAAACGCTTCGAATCCGGGTACCACCCAGCGGCGCGGATGCGCGCGGCCGGTTCGCCGTAAGGCCGGGTCGCGCCGCTGGCGTCCATCAGCATCAGGGAGCGTCTGTCTTCACCGTGTCTTGTGGCATAGATGACATAACCGCCATCCGGCGAGATGAGCGGCCAACTCTCGCTCAAAGGCGCCAGGTCCAAACTTCCCAGGTTTGCCACATTCCCATCCGGGAAGACGTAATGCAATTGCGCCGCCCCGCCCTCCGCGCCGGTCGGGATGACGGTCTTGAAACCATAGGAATCGGCTGCCCAGACCACTTGTGGGACGAAACCAGGGATGGCGGGATACGTTAAGGCCGTTGTGTTGCTGCCGGTGTTCAGGTCAAGCACAGCAATATGATCCGGCGTAGAAACCGTCAACCACGATCCATCCGGCGCAAAGTACAGGGAGCCGCTGTCGCCGGGCAAGGTGGCAAGCATTTGCCCGCCGGAGCCATCCGTACGCATCGTCCACACCTCCTGCCCGCGCAGGAAGGCCAGCCGGGAGCCATCTTTCGAGAGCGTCGCCGCAACGACTCTACCATCGAAGGTCAACTGGCGCGCGCCTGTCTCGCTCCACAGCCACAGGTCCCCGCCGCTCAAGTAAGCAACCTGCAAATCGGTCGGCGGGACTGAGGTATCAACCGCTGGCGAGGTAAGGGTAGGAAAGAAAGCCGTTTCGACGGACAGGGGCGCGGGAGTCGCTTGCAGGGTAGCATCGGGTAACGAAAGGGGAGCAGGTACAGGCTGGGCCTGAGGCGCGTTCGTCCCGCAAGCCAGCGCAGCCAGAGCCAGGGTCAACACAAGCAGTCCAAGTTTGAACATCGTCCCTATCCTCCAAAAAGAAAGCGCCCCCGCTCAATGCGAGGGCGTTTGGGTGGCTGATGGGTTTCGAACCCACAACATCCACATCCACAGTGTGGCGCTCTGCCGTTGAGCTACAGCCACCACGCGAGTGCGGATTATACCATCAGGACGGCACGCCCGCAAGGATTTTGCGGATGGCGGCCGCCGCCGCTTCTTGCTGGACGATGACCTGCTCGCCGCTCGACAGGTCTTTGACCGCCGCCTGACCTTTTTCCGCTTCGTCAGGCCCCAGCACCAGCGCCACCCGCGCGCCGATGCGGTCAGCGTATTTGAACTGTTTGGGCAGTTTGGCCGCTTCGGGGTAGCAAACCACGTTCAGCCCCTTGCGGCGCAGGTCGGCCGCCAGGCGCAAGGAAGCCAGTTGACGCTCTTCGTCGAAGACTGTCACCAATACCGGCGCCGGATTGACCTGCAAGTCTGTAGGCAGCAAGCCGTATTTTTCGAGAATAAGGGTGATGACCACGTCGCCCATAGCAAAGCCAACCGCCGGGAGCGGATCGCCGCCCACATCGGCCAGCAGGTTGTCGTAACGCCCGCCGCCCAGGATGGAGCGCCGGATCTCGCCACCTACTTCCCAGGCTTCAAAGACCGTGCCGGTGTAGTATAACAATCCGCGCACAATGGAAGGATCGAACTGAACGAAATGGCTCAAGCCCAGGGCTTCAATAGCGCGATAGAAGCGCACTTGCTCAGGCGATTGCCTCCATAGTTCTTTATCTCCCAACATGGCTTTCAAATTGGCAATTTGAGCGTTTGTCAGGCCAAGTTCCCGGCCATAGGCCTCCCAATCTTCGGGAGCCAGTTTTTCGCGCCGATCAATCCATGAGGAGACGGCCGGACGCATGGCTTTGGGGACATCAAATCGGTCGAGTTGGGCATCCATAAGGCGGCGGTCGCTAACCAGGATGATGACTTGCTCCGGCGTCAAACCAACGCGCTCAAAGAAGGTCGCCAATACGGCCACGTTTTCGGCGTCGGCTTCGGGCGAATCCGCGCCCAGCATGTCCACATTCCACTGGAAGAATTCGCGCGTGCGGCCCTTTTGGGGGCGCTCGTAACGCCAGAACGGGCCAAACGACCACCAGCGCAGCGGAAAGGTCAACTGTCCTTGTTTCTGCGCCACCAGACGCGCCAGAGAGGGCGTCAGTTCGGGGCGCAGGGTAATCTGGTCACCGCCCCGGTCGGTGAAGACGTAGGATTGCTCCTTGACCAGTTCCTCGCCCGATTTGGCGGCATACAGGTCAAGCGTTTCAAGGATGGGCGCTTCCCACTCCTGATAGCCAAAGGACTCGGCTACCTGCCGCAAGGTGTTGTACAGCCAGGTTCGGACAGCCATTTGTTCAGGATAGAAGTCGCGCGTGCCTTTGACGGGAGGAATGACATTTTTCATAAGTGAAATCCGCTCAGGGGAATTGGGTTGGCAGACATTCTATCACAATTCTTAGAGGCCCAAATTTTCCGCTGCCAAAACCAATGGGTGACGCGCCACTACGCCTGTGCCGTCAAAAATCTGAGCGCGGCAGGAGGCACCAGGGGCGGCTATCTCAGAGAAAGAGGGGAGCGCGCCCTCACCTCCAGCCCCTCTCCCACAGGGAGAGGGGAG
>JBBITF010000024.1:0-3719 GCA_037440925.1 Chloroflexota bacterium | reverse complement strand
TCCGGGCGCACCAGGAACTCGTCCACCAGCCAGGCGCGCTTTGCCAGCGATTCGACTTCTGCCCGGCGCTCCGGCAGCAGGTCTAGGAACTCGTCACGCAGGGTGTACAACTCGGAGGGTTCAATTCCCAGCATGGGCAACTTCTCGACTGGGTCGAGTCTCCCCACCGCATCCAACACGCGCGCCGCATGACGCCTGGCTACACCGAGAAAACCCTTCGAGATGAGCGTTCGGCCGGCGCCGAAATACGGCAGGAAGCGCACTTCCACGCCACAGGCGGCCAGCACCGCCAGCGCCGCCAACTCGATTTCCGGCTCGAAGAAGTGCGTGAAGGTATCGCGCAAGAGCAGAACGGATTCGGTCGCTTCCACCGTCGAACGTGGAATTTGGAACGTGGAGCGTCGAACCTTCAGCCGCGGCAATTCGCGTTCCTCCGCCAGACCAAATAGCGGATTGACGAAGCGGCGCACGAGCCCAAGCCCCAGGCTCCAGTTGACCAGTTTTCCTAGCGGCGCGCCCAGTTGCGCCAGCGGCCCGATATACGCAAACAGATAATCGCGCAGTTTGCGGCGATGCGACTTGTAATACTCGTGCTGGAATTCGTACTTGAGTTTGGCCATGTCCACGCCGCTGGGACATTCGGACTTGCAACCTTTACAAGCCAGGCACAGGTCGAGGGCGTTAAATACAGCCTTTTCAATGTTTCGCTGTTTCCCTGCGTACTTATATGCCCGTCTACTCGTCTCCTCGTATACCTGTGTACCTATGTAGCCGTCCCCCTCACCTGTGCGCTCAACCCTCATCATCGCCCGCAGCAGATTGGCCCGTCCGCGCGTGGAGTTGGCCTCCTCGCGCGTGGCCTGGAACGACGGGCACATCACGCCGCCGTCCTTGCGGCATACGCCCTGCCCGTTGCACTGTTCGATGGCGCCCGCCAAGCCGTTGTTGCGGCTAAAATCCAGCGTCGGCGTCCAGGGCTGCACACGGTAACCGTCTCCGTACCGCAGATGTGTATCCATCGGCGGCGCGTCCAGCATCTTGCCGGGGTTGAGCAGGTTCTCTGGGTCGGCAGCGCGTTTGAGCAGGCGCATGGCTTCCACCACCTGCACGCCGTAGGTAGCCTGCAAGAACTCGCCGCGCGCGATCCCGTCGCCGTGTTCCGACGACATCGAGCCGCCCAGCCGCAGCGTGAGCGCCAGGGTGGCTTCGGCAATCGAACGCAAGTCCGTCGCGCCGCGCTTCAAATCCAGGATCGGGCGAATGTGCAAGCATCCCGCCGAAGCGTGCGCATAAAAGGCCGCATAAGTATTGTGCGCTGCCAGAATCTTCTCCACCTCGCGCACGAACTCGCCCAGCCGTTCTACTGGGATGGCACAATCTTCGATGAACGCCACCGGACGCGCATCCGCCGGGCGTGAGTCGAATATCCCCAACCCGACTTTGCGGACGGCCCAAATCCGCGCCTGATCTTCCCTGGACTCGGCCACGATCACGCCCGCTCCAAGCCGGCGAACCGCTTCTTTCAGGACCTCCGGCCTGCCACCGCTAAACTCGACCACCAGCAGGGCGGCCGGGTCGCCTTCGACCCAGCCCACCCGCGATGCATAGGCCGGGACGCCCTTTGCCAACCGAATCAGCATCTGCGGCACCAGTTCCACCGCCGAAGGCTCGAACGCCAACAAACGCGGCACGTCGTCACAGGCTTCGGCAATCGAAGGATACGCCAGTACGCCCAGGATTGTATGTTGGGGCTTTGGCACCAGGTTCAGCGTGGCGCGGCGGATGACAGCCAGCGTCCCTTCGGAACCGGCCAGCAAAGGCGCCAGGTTGATTGCGTGGGGGGTAACAGGCGGGTAGCAACCTGCGTGCAGAGACCAGTCATCCGACCACTGCGGCGGCGCAGAGGGCGACCAGGGCAGCAGGTAATTGAGGCGGTATCCGGCCGAATTGCGCCAGGAACGAGGATAACCTTGCCGGATAGCCTGAGCGTATTTCTCTCGAATTTCGATTGCGGCAGAGCGCAACGCGCCATATCGGTCAACGCTCCCTCCGCTCTGTTCCCCCCTACTCTCTACTCTCTTCTCTCTGCTCTCTTCCAACCTCGCCAGACTCCCATCCGCCAGGATGACTTCTGCCGAGACGAGATGGTCAGCGGTCATGCCATACAGGATGGAATGCGCGCCGGTGGCATTGTTGCCGATCACGCCGCCCAGCGTGGCGCGTTCCGCGGAGGCCGGGTCGGGGCCGAAGATCAAACCATGTTTAGCGGCAGCAGCATTGAGCGTGGAAAGAACGAGGCCCGGTTCCACGGTGGCGGTGCGGGCCTCGGGGTCAATGTCCACCAATTTGTTGAGCCAGCGCGAGCAATCCAGGATCAGGGCTTCACCAACAGCCTGCCCGGCCAGCGACGAACCGGCGCCGCGCGGCAGGAGCGGTATCTTGTATTTGGCCGCCAGTTCGACAGCAGCGTGCAGGTCGTCTTGGGTTTTAGGGAGGGCAACGCCGAGCGGCTCGATCTGGTAGATGGAGGCGTCGGTGCTGTAGAGAATACGGCTGGCAGGGTCGAGGCGGATCTGGCCCGTAAAATGTTTGCGCAGGTCGGCGATGAAATCAGGGGGAAGGGACATGCCCCTATTGTAGCAAAAAAGATGCTGACGAAATGCTGCGGAATTCGGTCAGCAATGCGCCGGTAGCAGGATTCCAGAAGCGGACAAGCGTCTCAGGCGCTTCGACGGCTACCTGCAAAGAGACCAGAGGGCCTTCTGCGGCCGGCCATTCCAGGTAGGTAATACGATAACGGTTGTCCTCGGCAAAGGCTAACAGTTGCTCTCCGCTGCGCGCATCCCAAATGCGAATCGCGCCTCCGCCGCTGGCAAATCTGTCGCTGGCCGGCGACCAGGCCAGGCTGAAAGCCGCCGTGATATGCGCCGGGATGAAGCGTTTACAACGATTGTTGGATGCCTGCCAGATGCAAATATCGCCGTAACTGTGGGTGGAGGCGATCCACTCTCCGTCCGGCGACCAGGCGACGTTGTTGGAAGCGCCCACGCGCTGGTCGAACAGGCGCACGGCTTCGTCATCACTGATGCGCCAGCGGCGGATGCCATAGGCCAGGTCGCTGGAGGCCAGCAAGCGCGTTCCGTCTGGCGACCAGGAGATGCTCTGCACCGAGGCGGCAAAGCCGGTCTGATGCGAAATTCGCTGGCCGGTGGCTATATCCCAAACCATTACCGCTGACATCGGTACTCATCGCCAACAGTCGGCTATCTGGCGACCAGGCCACATCCAGGATACGCTCATGCTCGAGGATGGGCTGGTCGAAAATGACCTGCCAGGTAGTCGTATCCCAGACGCGCAAGGAAGCCAACCCCTCGAAGTCGGCGCTCTCCCCGCTGCCCACGCCAGCGGCCAGTTTGGCCCCATCGGGAGACCAGTCTACGCTGAAGGCGTAACTATTTTCATCCAACGAACGCAAGAGTTCGAAGGAACGAAGGTCGTAAAGCGAAATCCCCCGCGTGGTGGCAAACGCAATGACGGAGCCATCCTGCCGCACCGCAAAGGAAGCGATGCGGCCTGCAACCTGGACACGCGAAGCAGGTGTTTCGCGTGGAAATGGAAGCGGCGTGAGGGTAGGTGCGGCTACGCCGGCCGACTGGCAGGAAGTTATGAAAACGGCAAGCGCGCAAAAAAGGAAAAACCTGTTCATGAGCAATTTCCTT
>JBBITF010000023.1:18549-42954 GCA_037440925.1 Chloroflexota bacterium | reverse complement strand
GCGTATTTTTGTCGGTTCTTAAGGTTCACACCATCAATTTTGGCGAAAGTCCAGTCATTTATCAGGAAACGGTTCTGATCTGAGAAAGCGATGCAGGCAGAGCGTTGTTGACCGCTGTCCAAATACGGCCGCCATCGGCGGTCTTGAACATCCCTTTCCAACCAACAACTGCCCGCATACACAGTCTGCGGGTGGCATGATGATCGGCGGAGATGTCTCCGGCAGCACCGTCATCAGGGGGGACGGGAATACGGTCAAGGCCAAGAAATCCCCAAAATAAGCGTGTGACCTTGCCGGGCAAAGCCCGGCGGTACGTTGTTCCTCTCCCCTTTACCGACCTGTTGCAATCGGCGAAGAACATTTGCTTGCCTTTCACAAGGGAAGGAAGTATAATTGATGTTGTATTGATGTCTTTATATCAATACAACAGGCTGTCAAAAATGGACAAAGACACATTCAAAATTGATCCGCACAGCAAATTGCCTCTCTATGATCAGATCGAGCGCAATCTGCGCGATTTAATCATTAATGGCAAACTCAGCCCTGGCGAAATGATGCCCTCGGAGTGGGAACTGGTTGAATTGTATGGCGTCAGCCGCTTAACTGTCCGACGGGCGTTAGATGAACTGGTACGGCAACATTGGCTGGAACGAAAGCATGGCATAGGCACTTTTGTACGTCAACCCGCCGCGGCCTCCATTTCGGCCAGCAAATTGAGTTTCACAGAGCAAATGCGTTCCATCGGTCGTCAACCCGCCAGCCGCCTGGTGAGCAAAAGGTCTCTATCGGCCACTGCCAAGATTGGGCGCTTTTTACGGATACCCGCCGGCGACCCGGTCATTGAGATTACTCGTGTTCGCCTGGCCGACAACGAACCCATCCTGCTCGAAACAAGTTGCCTCTCCCTGAAACGTTTTCCTGGTCTGGATAACCACTCGTGGGAAGAAAACGAATCCCTGTACAACATTTTGAGCGAGGAGTATGGGGTAACTGTCATTGGGCTTGACCACACCCTCAAGCCGGTTTTGTTGACCGAAACCGAGGCCCATTACCTGGAAACCAAAGCCGGCACGCCCGCTATTCTGAGCGAAATCGTTGCCTTTACAAAAGACAATACGCCTGTGGAATATGTCTGGTCGGTATCGAACGGCGATAAAAGTGAGTTTTATTTTCACTTTCAAAGGGTAGAACCAGATTAAGCATGGCAAAAAGGAGGTGATTATTCGACAAGTGATGTCAATCACTCCATAAAACGAGACGCTGAATTGCAACTACCCCAATCCCAACTCAATTTTTTAAGGAGAGAAAGATGAAAACATTCCGTTCGATTGCGATTCTGATACTCACCCTCATCGTTCTGGCAAGTATGATGGGGTGTGCGCCCAAACAGCCGGCAGGCCCGGTTACCATCCGCGTGCTTTCGATGGAGCAAGCCGGCCCAACGGTGGATGAAATGAACGCCATCGTTGGCGAGTTCAATCAGGCGAACCCCGATATTAAAGTCGAGATTGAATACGTTGCCTACGACGCCTTGCACGATAAAATCACAACCGCTATGGCTTCTACGCCGCCCGCTTACGATGTGTTCCTGGTGGACGATATCTGGTATGCAGAATTCGCTAAGGCTGGTTACGTCATGGATGCCACCAGCCGTATTACCCAAGACATGCGCGATAAGATTTTCGTCTCTGCCTGGGACATTACCACCGTAGATGGGAAGGTGTACGGTATGCCCTGGCTGCTGGATGAAAAGTATTTCTTCTACAACAAAAAACTCCTCCAAGAAGCCGGTTTTAACGCCCCGCCCAAGACCTGGGAAGAACTGGTGGAACAGTCCAAAGTTATCAAAGAAAAGGGCATCGTCGAGTATCCTATTGTCTGGTCTTGGGGCCAATACGAAGCCGCTATTTGCGACTGGGTCATCCTGCTGTACGGCAATGGCGGCAGTTTGGTAGACGCGAACGGCGCTCCAGCCTTCAACAACGAAATCGGAGTTAAGACTTTAACCTGGATGATCCAGACCATAGATGAAGGGATTACCAATCCGGCTTCCGTTTCGTATGTGGAAGAGGATGTCCGCAATGTGTTCTCGCAAGGCAAGGCGGTCTTTGCGGTCAACTGGAATTACATGTATGATCTGGTCAATTTCAATACCGAAGAGTCGCAGGTCACCGGGCAAATCAAGATGGCGCTCATGCCTGCCTTCGAAGGTTCCGGCGTGGAAAGCGCCACCATCAACGGTTCGATGGGCTTTTCTGTGGCCGCCACCTCGCCCAATCAGGATGCGGCTTGGAAGTATGTCGAGTTCCTGACCTCCGAGGATATTCAGAATCGTTATTCCGGACACTTGCTGCCCATCTGGCAAACCAGTTTTCAGGGTGAAAATCTGACAAAACTACAAAGTTATTCGCCTGCCAACGAAACGACCGTACCAATGTTCAACGCTCAATTCCCGTATGCACACGTTCGTCCAAAAGTGCCTTACTACCCAGAGGCTTCCAAGGCCCTGCAATTGGCCTTGCAAGAAGCCTTGACCAAGCAAAAGACGCCCGAACAGGCTCTGAACGACGCGGCTGCCAAGTGGATTGAACTGGCAAAATAAGCAAACAAACCGATTGAATGGGGGCGCACCCCGCCCCCATTCATGCAAAGTTGCATGAAGCAGAAGTTCACGCTTACCCAACAAGACGCCCTGCTCGGTTTCGGCCTGATTCTGCCGAGCCTTTTGGTCATTCTGGGTATTTCGCTCCAGCCCATCCTTTCCACATTGTATCTGAGCGTCTTCGAAAGCAGCCGTGGCATCAACGCCGAGCAAACCTTTGTGGGATTGGGGAATTACACCTCCCTCCTTAGCGATCCAGTCTTTTGGGTGACGATTGGGCGCACTCTATATTTCACCCTTGTATCGGTCGGTCTAGAGTTAGTGTTGGGGCTTGCCATTGCTCAACTCATCCATTCCCATCCGCCGGGTTGGCAATTCTTACGCACCAGCCTCATTATTCCCTGGGCGGTGCCCACCATTGTCAACGGTACAATGTGGCGGTGGATTTACAATGCCGACTATGGCGCTTTGAACGGATTATTCCTCCAACTTGGGCTGATTGATAAATACATCCCCTGGCTAACCAAACCCGATGTAGCCATGAACCTGGTCATCGTGGCAGACATCTGGCATAGCGTTCCTTTTATTGCACTCATCTTACAAGCCGCCCTGGCTACGCTGCCTGTGGACCTGGAAGAGGCGGCGGCCGTGGACGGGGCCAATGCCCTGCAACGTTTCTTTCTCATCCGTCTGCCCTTATTGCGCCCCGCCATCCTGGTTGCCCTGGTCATCCGCACAGTGGAGGCCTTTCGTGTCTTCGATATCATCTACGTCATCACCAATGGCGGCCCAGCCTTTGGCACGGTCACCATTTCATATTTGACATACCTGGAAACTTTTAGTTTTGGCAACGTGGGGCGTGGAGCGGCGCTTTCTTTTCTCATCTCTATTTTCACACTCATCATGGCCTTCGTTTACATCCGCATCCTGTACCGGCCGGAGGACAGTCAATGAAAAAGAGACTGCGCACCCTGCTGCTGGCAATTTGGATCATTCCTGTCCTGTTATTCATTTACCTGCCGGTCGCGTGGCTGGTGATTTCCAGTATCTCTACACGCGCCGAATTACTTTCTACCCCCATCCATTGGATTCCTCAGCATCCTACTTTCCAAAATTATCTCAATATCTTTGCGCCGGGACAAGGCACCTCGGAAGTTGCCAAGACCTTTCGCATCACACTCTGGAACTCGCTGGTAGTAGCCTCCTCGGTAACACTCATTGCTCTGACGCTGGGCTCTCTCGCCTCGTATGCGCTAATACGGCTGCGTTTCCCTTTCCGTCAATCTATGTTGATTGGCATTCTAGGGACACGCATGATTCCAGAGATTTCGCTGGTCATTCCCTTGTATCTCTTTGCTACCCGCTTTGGTCTGTTCAATTCGCCCCTCATTCTCATTATCACATATTTGAGTTTTGCGCTGCCTTTTGCCATCTGGCTGATGGCTGCTTTCTTCAATACCATTCCTGTCGAACTGGAAGATGCCGCTCGCATTGACGGATGTAACCGTCTCGAGACGCTCTTTCGCATCATCATGCCCATTTCTGCACCGGGACTGGTATCTACCGGCTTGTTCGTATTCCTCACCGCCTGGGATGAATTCTTCTTTGCGCTCATCCTGACCAGCACCGTCTCGGCTAAAACCGTGCCGGTGGCCATTGCAGAATTTACCGGCCGTTATGTGGTGGATGTGGGCGGGATGATGACAGGCGGCGTGCTGGCGGCTATCCCTCCGGTCGTTCTTTCGCTTATTTTCCAGCGCTATATCGTCAGCGGCTTGACGGCAGGAGCGGTGAAGGGATGAAAGACCGCGCAGTCGTAGGGGTGGATTTGGGCGGAACAATGGTGCGCGCTGGCGCGTTCGATGCGCAAGGCAGGCTGCTGTCTGTTTGCGAGACAACCATCGAGGCGCAGCGCGGAGCCGACTTCGGGCTGCGGAAAATACAGGGGCTCATCGAGCAAGCATGGGCAGAGTCCGAGGCGAAGGGTTTGGCCGGCATCGGAATCGGCTGCACCGGACCCGTTGATCCCGTGAAGGGTGTCATCAACAATCCTTTCACCCTTCCCTCGTGGGAAAATGTGAGGATATTGGATTGGATGGAGGCGGCTTTCCATGTTCCTGTCACGCTAGAAAACGATGCGGACGTGGCCGCGCTAGGCGAGTACTGGCAAGGAGCCGGGCAGACGGCACGGCGGTTATATGCTGTGACGGTCGGGACAGGGATCGGAACAGCCCTGATTGTGGACGGCGAAATCTACCGCGGCTTGGACGGTTCGCATCCCGAAGGCGGCCACATGCTGCTGGACCCAAACGGGCCGCTCTGTTATTGCGGCAGGCGCGGCTGTTGGGAAAGTTTGTGCGCCGGGCCGGCGATCGAGCGACAGGCGCGCGAGGCAGATTTGACGACTTCTTGCCTGTTGCAAATGGCTGCCGGTGAGCGCAATAATATCGAGGCGCGCATGGTGTTCGAGGCAGCGCGAACAGGCGACCCGACGGCGTTGTCCATTGTAGAGCATTTCACACACTATTTCATCCAGGGCCTCTTGAACGTGTGCATCTTGTTTGTGCCAGAGGTGATTGTGCTGAGCGGCGGGGTGATGCGCAGCGCCAACCTGTTCTTGCCGCGCCTGGAAAAAGCCTTGCAAGGCTATACCGTTATGGTGCCGGCCCACCGCGTGCGTCTATCACCGGCCAAACTGGGCTACTATGCTGGATTATATGGCGCTGCTTATACTATTTGGTCGAGGTTGGAATGAAGCCTCTGCTCGAAATTCCTTATGTACAAGATATTTTGAGCCAGCCCTCTTCCCTACAAGAGGCGTTGACGAAATTCGATGCCACTCTCCTGAGACCTTTGGCTGCAACTCTGCGCAAAGGTGGATTTGACCGCATCTTGCTGACAGGCATGGGCGCCTCGCTCTATGCTGCCTACCCGGCCTGGTTGACGCTGGCGCGCGCCGGCTTCCCGGCCTTTTGGGTGGATACAGCAGAGTTGATTCACTACACACCGGGCATGGTCACTGACAGGACATTGTATTGGATTTTTTCGCAATCGGGCCGCAGCGCCGAAATCGTCTCAGCCCTGGACTTTGACCGGCTACCGCGCCCTGCGGCTTTGCTTGCCACCGTGAACGATCTGGAGAGTCCGCTGGCAAACGTCAGCGCAACTTTTGAAGGGCCTTCGGCGCTCTTGCCAATCAATGCAATAGTCGAGAAGACTGTTTCGACCCGCACCTATGTCAACACTTTGGCTATTGGGCTATTGGCAGCGACGGCGCTTTTTGGAGAGGATGTTTCTGCCATGCGTTCTGCCCTGCACGAGACAGCCGCCGCCATGCAGACCTATTTGAATGAGTGGAAGACACATTTGCAAAAGATAGGAGAAGCGCTTGGTTTTCCCAAAAACCTGGCGCTGCTCGGACGAGGAAGTTCGCTCGCCACGGTGTATACTGGCGCGTTGGTGCTTGGAGAAGCCGCCAAATACTCAGCCGTTCCCTTTCAGGCTGGCGAATTTCGGCATGGACCGCTCGAACTGGCCGGCCCTGGTCTAAGCGCTTTAGTGTTTGCTGGGCCGCCAGAAACACAAAACCTGAACGCGCGTCTGCTCAAGGATTTGCGCAGTTATCAGACCAATGCCCTTTGGGTAGGGACAGAACGACAAGAGGGACAGATCGAAATTCCAACTGCGCCGGCGTGGGGCATACCGCTCGTCGAGATTCTGCCGCTGCAATTGCTCAGCATTCACCTGGCCCAACAAATTGGAGTGGAACCAGGCCATTTCGTTCGTTCGGAGAAGGTGACGCTGAGCGAGTGATTTAAATCGTGGGCAAGTTAGAAACTTGCCCTACTGCTACGGCCCCCAGCGGGGCTGGTAATCGCAGTAGTCGTTGTCCGTCAAGCGGCGCAGATCGCTGCCGTCGGTGCGGATGATGTAAATTTCGCAGCCATGAATATCGCCAGGGTGGTCGAAGTAGGCGGTGAAGGCTATCCACCCTCCATCAGGGGAGAAACTGGGCCCCTGACTGTTGCCGCCAGAGGGGGTGAGTTGGCGCACATTGGAGCCATCCACATTCATCAAGTACACTTCGCGCTGCCATGGTTCTCCCGAATAGGTGGCAATTGTTTGCCCATCTGGCGACCAATCGCTGCGCCCGCGAATAGCAGGCAGATTGCTGACCCGATGTAATTGCCGCCCATTGGTTTTGACGGTGTAGAGCTGAACGCTGCCTTGCATGTCGGAGGCAAATAAGATGTATTTGCCGTCCGGCGACCAGGTGGGATCCCAGCCAACGAGTTTCGGGAGATTGTTGGGATTTTCGCCATTTCTATCCATCGTCCAAATCTGGTATTGGCCGGATTGAGCCGTCCAACGTATAAAAACGATGGTTTGACCGTCAGGAGATATTTCGGGAGCGTTCAGCACGCCCAGGCGGTCGGTCAACCGTTTGACGCTGCCATCCGCCAGGTTCATCTCGTAGAGTTCAAAGATGTTCTCCTCTCGAAAGGCGGAATAGACCACGCTCTTTCCATCTGGAGACAGCGAAGGGTAATAATGCTGGCGGCTGTCGTCGGTGGTGAGACGGCGAAAACCGCTGCCGTCGGCGTTGATGAGGCAAATCTGGTTGCTGGCCTGCGTTTTGTATATCTGACAAGTGAAGACAATCTTGCCGCTGGGCCCATCGCCCGCAGAGGGACTCGAACCAATCGCCTGCATGGTTGGAAGGTTCGGCTGAAAACCAAAAGCGGAGGTGGCCGTAGGCGCGGGGGAGGCGGACGGGTAGACCGTCAGCGGGGTAGAGGCTTGAAGCGTGGCCAGCAAGTCAAGGGTGGGATGGGAGGCGGGCGCATCCAGGCGTCTCAAACCAAAAACCAGGACGACCGTCAAAAACAAAAAGCCGCACAACAGCAAGAGACCTGCTGTTATCCAAAGGGCACGATTAGAAAGAGACATGCTTTTATTTTAACTGCGGTTTCGCATTCCTGGCATGTCTCTTTCTCGCTTCCCTTCCCTCGACATTGTTATCCTTTGATGAGATGCAGATTTGACAATCTTTAGACTTTCCCACCCTGATACAATAGCCGTACAACGAGACGCTATATGAAACTTCTGCTTATCCGCCACGGGCAAACAGATTGGAATCTTGCCCAGCGCTTTCAGGGTCAAAGCGACATCCCGTTGAATCAAACCGGCCGGCAGCAGGCGCAGGCGCTTGCTGAACGTTTGGCTGCCGTTTCGTTCGAGGCAGCCTATTGCAGCGATTTACAGCGCGCTGTCGAGACCGCTGAGATCATTTGTAAGCGCGGCTCTTGCGCGCCGGGCTTTCATCCTGACGTGCGCTTGCGCGAAGTCAACTTTGGCGATTGGGAGGGGTTGACTTATGACCAAATCAAAGTCGCGCATCCCCGAGCACTTGCAGACTGGGAAAAAGATATTTATAAAAACGCTCCGCCGCATGGCGAGACTCTCGAAGAGTTGACGGCTCGTGTCCGATCCATCCTGGATGAACTTCGCGCCGGTCATGCAGGTCAAACCGTTTTGATTGTCGCTCACGGCGGCGTGTTGCAAACCTTGATTTGTCTTGCCTTGAATCTGCCGCCGACAATGTACTGGCAATTCTCTCTTTGCCCGGCTTCGCTTTCAGAACTCGCGTTTTATCCTGCGGGCGCGATTCTCAATTTGTTGAACGATGTCGGTCACTTGTCTGAAGCGGCGCTGAACAAGGTGAGAGATCCGCGGAGTGTAAGGAAGGAGTGGAGAGAGACCCGTCCTTGACCTCCTGGCCTGCCAGGGAACAGGTGTTGCTATGGGTGGCCGGGCTTCCGGTCACTGTGAAATCCTCATAAATGAAAAGGTGTGCAATGAAAAAGATTTTTTGGTTGTCGTTGGCGTGCATGGTGATTCTGGCAGCATGTAGCGGCGCAAATGCGGCCGCAAACGGCCAAAATCTATATTTTGAGCGCGGCTGTGTATCTTGCCATGCGCGCGATGAAAGTTACAGCGTTGGCCCTTCCTGGAAGGGCTTGTATGGTTCGGAGGTGCGTTTGAACGATGGCTCGTCGGTGATCGCCGATGACGCTTATTTGCTCGAATCCATTCTCAACCCTACGGCCAAGATTGTTGAAGGCTATGCGCCTGGCTCGATGCCGCCCAACGGGTTGACAGAGGCCGAGGCGAAACAGTTGATAGAGTATATCAAGACGCTGCGTTGAAATCGCATGCGGCTGAGCAGTTACGTAAAGTCGTTGTTCGTTTTCGCAGGATTAAGCGCCCTGTAGATTCTCACCAGGAATATAACACTTTGTGCTATAATACGCCCACCTATGAAACGAGAAACCCGCTTCGCCAACAAGAACAATAACGATAATAATCGCCGACCCATCGTTGGGCGAAGCCTTGCTGGTTAACAAACGGGTTCTAAAAACCAATCGCCCAACGCAATCGCGGAGGGCGATTTATTTTGTATAAAGGTGTTTTCTCACTACAAAGGCGCGAAGAGCGCAAGCGCCCTTTGTGTTTGCAAAAACTTTGCGGTTAGGTTCCCAGCCTGGGGAACGCGACCAAGCCCCCAGCATCGGGGCTGTAGTGAATTATCAACCTGGAGGTGCGACATGTATAAATCGCATACTTGCGGCGAACTGAGAGCCGCCCACGCCGGTCAAACCGTGACACTGGCCGGCTGGGTGCATCGCCGCCGCGACCATGGCGGGGTGGTCTTCTTTGACTTGCGCGACCGCTTTGGCATTGTTCAAATTGTCATCAATCCCAATCTTCCTGCCTCCATTCTCGAATTGGTTGCGGACGTGCGCTCTGAATGGGTGCTGCAAGTGACCGGCCTGGTGCAGAAACGGCCCGATGGGATGGTCAACCCCAAACTATCTACCGGCGAGATTGAAGTCGTCGCCACAGATATTAAGGCCTTGAACGCTGCCAAGCCCCTGCCGTTTGTGCTTACAGAAGAAGACAAGTTGCCTGACGAGAACACCCGCCTGAAATATCGTTACCTTGACTTGCGTCGAGAGAAGATGCGCCGCAACCTCGAGCTGCGCCATCGTGTCATCAAATTCATCCGCGATTACCTCGACCAAAAAGGCTTCCTCGAAATCGAGACGCCCATTTTGTTCAAGACCACGCCCGAAGGCGCCCGCGACTACCTGGTGCCTTCCCGCGTCCACCCTGGTCAGTTCTACGCCCTGCCACAATCGCCACAGCAACTCAAGCAAATGCTCATGGTGGCCGGCGTCGAGCGTTATTTCCAGATCGCGCGCTGCTTCCGCGATGAGGACCAGCGCGGCGACCGTCAGCCAGAATTTACCCAACTCGACATGGAGATGTCCTTCGTGGAACGGGACGATGTGATGGCGCTGGTGGAAGACATGTTCACCAAGTTGGTGGCCGAGATTGTGCCGCACAAGCGGCTGCTGCAAACTCCCTGGCCGCGCTTGACTTACCGGGAAGCGCTGGAACGCTACGGGAAGGATAACCCCGACATCCGCTTCGGTCTGGAACTGGTAGATGCTACCGATTTAGCGGCCGGTTCTGGCTTCGGCGTTTTCGAGAACGTCGTGGCGGCTGGCGGACAGGTGCGCGGGCTGAACGCCAAGGGGCTGGGCGATTACACCCGCAAGCAAATTGATGAATTGGTGGCCTTTGTGCAGGATGTAGGCGCCAAGGGGCTGGCGTATATCGCCTTGACGGGGGAGGGGGAAACGAGGTCCTCCTTCGCCAAGTTCTTGTCTGAGGAACGGTTGCAGGCCTTCTTGTCCAGGATGGAAGCGGAGAAGGGCGATTTGCTGTTGTTTGTGGCCGACAAACCGTCCATTGTATTCGAATCCCTGGGACGGCTACGCGTCTTGCTCGGCGACCGTCTCGGTCTGCGCGATAAGGACGTGTTGGCCTTTTGCTGGGTGATTGATTTTCCCTTCGTGATGTGGAACGAAACGGAGAAGCGCTGGGACCCCAGCCATCACTTGTTCACCTCGCCCATGCCAGAGGATATTCCGTTGTTGGATACCGAGCCAGACAAGGCGCGCGGCACGCAGTATGACCTGGTGCTGAATAATTACGAGGTTGGCGGCGGTTCGATTAGAATCCACAATCGTGAACTGCAAGAAAGGGTGTTTTCCTTGATTGGCCTTGATGCGCAAATGGCGCGCGAACGTTTCGGCCACATGCTGGAGGCCTTCGAGTATGGCACGCCTCCGCATGGTGGGATCGCGCCCGGCATTGACCGCATCTGTATGCTGCTGGCAGACGAACCGAACATCCGCGAGGTGATCGCCTTCCCCAAGAACCAGGCCGCCAGGGACCTGATGGCCGATGCGCCCTCGGCGGTGGAAGAGCAGCAGTTAAAGGAATTACATATAGAGATTAGGAAGTAGTATACAGCGCAAAGTTGCGCCTTGTACTCCCATATTTGGCGGTTCTACACGCCCTCAAACCGCCGGATGTGGGCTCAAAATACCAACTGTGCGTAGTAATGATAAGGACTCCGAGTCCCAAGACTTCGGGCGAAATCGGGAGATTTCGCACTCCAGAAACGTTCTCTGAGGAGGAATCATGCCAGAAATTATCCGAGTAAGCGACATTGCCAGGTATGACGGCCATGAAGTGACCGTCCAGGGCTGGGTCTACAACCGCACCGACAAGGGCAAACTGGTCTTTTTGTTGGTGCGGGATGGGACGGGTTTTGTGCAATGCGTGGCTTTCAAAGGCGACCTGGAGGCGGAGGTCTTTGCGCGCCTGATGCGCATCCCACAGGAGTCGTCAGTTGTGATTACCGGCCTGGTGCGCGCCGACCAACGCGCGCCCGGCATCCCCGGCGGCTACGAGATTGGCGTGAAGCAGGTCAAGGTTGTGCAGGAAGCGGGCGAAGACTATCCCATGTCGCTCAAGGAGCATGGCGTAGACTTCGCGCTCGATAACCGCCACCTATGGATTCGGATGCCCAGCCAGTGGGCTATTCTGCGCGTGCGCGCGACGGTGATGGCGGCTGTCCGCGAGTGGCTGGATACCAACGGCTTCATCGCCATGGACACGCCCATCCTGACGCCGGCCGCTGCCGAGGGGACGACTACGTTGTTCGAGACCGAATACTTCGATGAGGGCAAGGCCTACCTGGCGCAGACCGGTCAACTCTACAACGAGGCTAACATCTTCGCCTTCGGCAAGGTATATTGCTACGGGCCGACCTTCCGCGCCGAAAAGTCCAAGACGCGCCGCCACCTGACCGAATTTTGGATGGTGGAACCCGAAGCGGCCTTTACTGACCTGGTTGGGTTGATGGAAATCGAGGAGCAATTCATCAGTCACATTGTTCAACGCACCTTGCGTGAACGCGCGGCAGAGTTGCGCTCCTTGGGGCGTGATTTGTCCAAACTGGAAAACATCCAGCCGCCCTTCCCGCGCATTTCCTACGACGAGGCCGCCAAACTGCTCCAAGACTTGTACGAAAGGGAGACCAATCCCGAAAAGAAGGAACTGCTCAAGTTTGAATGGGGCATTGATTTTGGCGCGCCGCACGAGACCGCCATCACCCAGCAATTCGACAAGCCAGTCTTTGTGTACGGTTACCCGACCCAGGTCAAGGCCTTCTACATGGAACCCTGGCCGGGGCGGCCGGAAGTGTGCAAGTCGGTGGATTTACTGGCCCCGGAGGGCTACGGCGAAATCTGCGGCGGCTCGGAGCGCATCTCGGACCCCGACCTGCTGCTGAAGCGCATCCGCGAAGAGAACCTGCCGGAGGAGGCCTTCAAGTGGTATCTGGAACTGCGCAAGTATGGTTCTGTTCCCCATTCTGGCTTTGGGATGGGCACCGAGCGCGTGGTGGCCTGGTTGTGCGGCATCGAACACATCCGCGAGGCGATTCCCTTCCCGAGGACGATCAAACGGGTATATCCGTAACCAAAAAGACCCTAAAGGTTTTGGAAACCTTTAGGGTCTAATCATCAAGGGAGTTTGAGCGCCTGCCCAGGGTAAATGACATACGGCGGCGCTATGCCGTTCAGTTGGGCAATCACCCCATACGTGGTGCCAAACTGGAGGGCAATGCTCGAAAGCGTATCGCCTGCCTTGACCGTGTATGTCCTGGCAGTGACCGGCGGGCTGCTGCTTGCGTTCGTTTTGCTTTCCAGGGCAGGGCGCTGTTCGCTGCCAAGATTGGCAGGGGTGGGTATTTTCAGAGGCATGTTGGTTTGGATTAACTGGGGATTGGCGCTTACCAATTCCATCAGAGAAAGGCCAAACTGATCTGCAATGCCTGGCAGGGTATCGCCTTGTTTTACGATGTAGGTCGTGTCGGCGGGAGGCGGGGAACCGGCGAATTGATACAATTCTTCAACTGTTCCGTTAAACCAGTTCAAATCTACCGCTGCATTGATGCCTTTGACGGCGCCGGTTTCTGAATATTGCCAAAAGGTCCACTTCAACCAACCTTTGGGCAAAGACGGTTGACTGACGCCATAATGAGCAATCCACAAGGCGTATTCATTGGCCCACAGAGGAGGCCCGCCGCCCGGCACGACAAAATTGGACTTCAAGAAGCCTGGACTGGAATAGAGCATGGGGCGTTTGCCTAATCCCTGCTGAACACGGTCGAGCCATATCTTGGCTCGCTCGATGATGACCTGCGCAGGCTGGTTGTCGGTCATTTCCAGGTCTAGCACGGGCGGTAACTCGCCGTTGTCGTTCATTGCCTTGACTACCTGGATGAACTTGTCCGCTTGCTTGACTGGATTCATGTTCGGATGGAAAAAGTGATACGCGCCGCGTAAGATGCCGACCGATTTTGCGCCCAACCAGTTGTCATCAAAGGTGGGATCCACGTATCCTTCGCCCTCACTGGCTTTGGCAAACATAAAATAGATACCGTGACCGCGCACTTTCTTCCAGTCAATACCGGCTTCCCAATATGAAACGTCAATTCCAGGCACATACGCCATGTTGCTTCTCCTTGCAAACGATAAGGCTGATGTTTGCGCGCCAAGGTTGTCGCCGCAGACTACAATAAGGTTTGCGCGCACAAGAGAGGGAGGATAAATGTAAGGTTAGCACAATTTCATCTTAAGATCAATCACTGCGAAAGCAAAATAGCAATTCTCAAGTTTGCCCTTGCAAAGCACAAACTGAAGTTCCATGTCACCGCCTGCCAAGGCAGGTGTGTGGTGCGTTATCTCTTCAGCGTTCTATATTTCACACGATGCGGGGTGAGGTCTTTGCCAAACTTCTCAATCATCATTGCCTCATAATCAGACCAGTTGCCGAGGTACATCTTCGCTTGGGAGTCGCCTTCAAAGACGATCAGGTGGGTGCAGATGCGGTCGAGGAACCAGCGGTCGTGGCTGACGACGAGGGCGGTGCCTGCGAATTCTTCGAGGGCTTCTTCGAGGGCGCGCAGGGTGTTCACATCCAAATCGTTGGTGGGTTCGTCGAGGAGGATGACGTTGGCGCCTTCGGTGAGGGTCTTAGCCAGGTGGACGCGGTTGCGCTCACCGCCTGAGAGGATGCCGACTTTCTTTTGCTGGTCGGAGCCGAGGAAGTTGAACGAGGCGCAGTAGGCGCGCGCGTTGATTTTTCTCTTGCCCAGTTCGAGAGTCTCCTGTCCCTGCGAGATTTCTTCGTAGACGGTTTTCTCAGGGTCGAGGGTGCGGTTTTGGTCTACGTAGGAGAGTTTGACGGTTTCGCCGATTTTGATGGAGCCGCTGTCGGGTTTCTCTGCCCCGACGATCATCTTGAGGAGCGTGGTCTTGCCCGCGCCGTTCGGACCGAGCACGCCGATCTTGGCGCCGTAGTAGAAGCCGAGGGAGATGTCGCGCAGGATTTGTTTGTTGGGCGGGACAATCTTGCCCACGCGGTTCATGGAGTAGATGACTTGGGTGGTTTCGGAGGGCATGGTTGTTGGTAATTGGGGATTGAAGATTCGTTAGGGTGTATTGTATCAGAGAGGATGGAAAATATCCCGCTTCGGACTTAACTGGAGGTTGGTTCGGTTTCGAGGGGCGTTATACTAGGCTGGTAGCCCGCACGGGGCAATATTGCAAAAAGTAATACATCTTTAATATTGACTTACTAATTGAATCAGTGTAATATATCAGCGTTCAAAGGAGATATTTGAGATGGAAACTTACGCAACCGTAAAAGGTCAAATTGTCATTCCCGCGACGTTACGGAGAAAATACGGGATTAAGGACGGAACAAAGATCATTGTTACCGATATTGGGGATGCGATTGTCTTGAAGCCTGTGACGGAACAGTATCTCAAAAACCTGCAAGGGTCGCTCAAAGGCAAAGGCGGGCTGAAAACGCTGATGGATGAACGCCGCAAAGACAGGGAAAAGGAAAAGTAAACATGGCAACCAAGGTTTTAGACTCGTATGCATTGATGGCTTTCTTTGAAGATGAGCCAGGCGCGGACTTTGTAAGAGAGTTGATTCACAAAGCCGTGGAAAGTGAAACAAATCTTTTGATGACTGTCGTTAACTTGGGCGAGATTTGGTACGCCATAGCCCGAAACAACTCCCCTGAAATTGCAGACCAATATATCAATGAAATCAAGGGTGTGGGGATTGAAATTGTAGAGGTGGATTGGAATTTGACTCGCCAAGCCGCCGTGTTCAAGGCGGGCGGGAAGATTTCGTATGCCGATTGTTTCGCGGCGGCATTGGCGAAATTGAGGAAAGCGGAGTTGGTCACTGGCGACAAGGAATTTGGGTCGCTGGAAGGGGAAATTATGATTGCATGGGTGTGACTCGGAGGGTAGCGCCGCCACTAAAGGCACGATCTTCTATCGGCTGCGCCATGCGCCAGAAGTGGTGATCCAGGTGTTGGTTCTTCTGGCATATGGCTGTCCCATTCAAGCGATCGTGAAGGCTTTTAGATTGGATGAACGGACGGTACGAGACTGGCATGCGCGGGCAGGCAAACATTTCTCATAATGGCGAAACTTTAATGACTGCACTGCAAAAACCATGAACTGCCGAGAGTGCAGAGCGCGCAGGAGTAAAAATTTGCAAAACCCGCATCAAGAGCGCTTTTTTCTTTGTAAAAAATTCTTGACGACTTTGCGCCTTTGCGTTAGAAACACCCTTTTTGCAAGAGTCACTGTTAGAAAAAAAACAACCAGCCAGGACGAGCAGGGTATAATAGTAAAAACCTTCTCCTGGCTGGTTGACTATGCTCTTGAACGCCACACGCTACGAACCTGTTATTGGCCTGGAAGTCCACGCCGAACTGCGCACGCAATCCAAGATGTTTTGCAGTTGCGCGGTGGTGGATTCTGTCTCTGCGCCGCCCAACACCGCGGTTTGCCCGGTCTGCGCCGGGATGCCCGGCACCCTGCCGGTCGTCAACCAGATGGCGGTCGAATACGGCCTGCGCGTAGCATTGGCTCTTGAATGCACTGTCAACCCGGTCAGCGTCTTTGCCCGCAAGAACTACTTCTATCCTGACCTGCCCAAAGGCTACCAGATTTCGCAATACGAACAGCCGCTGGCCGAGCATGGCAAAATCGTCATCGAAACAGCCGCCGGCGAGAAGGTCATTCGGGTGCGGCGCGTGCATTTGGAGGAGGATACCGGTAAATTGACGCATGTGGACAGCGGGGACGGGGGTGAACCGGATTGCACGGATGGGGGTGAACCCCGTTCATACAGTTTGTTGGATCTCAACCGCGCGGGCGTGCCGCTGCTCGAAATCGTCTCGGAGCCGGATATGCGCTCGGTGGAAGAAGCCCGCGCCTATGCCGAAGCCTTGCGCGACATCTTGCGCGCCCTCGAAGTCAACTCTGGCGACATGGAAAAGGGCGTCATTCGCTTCGAGGCCAACATTTCGGTGCGCCCGGCGGGAACGGACGTTTTCAACACCCGCGTCGAGATCAAGAATCTCAACTCCTTCCGCGCCCTCGAGCGCGCCATAGCGTTCGAGATCGAGCGGCAGACCCGGCTGCTCGAAGCGGGCGAGAGGGTGGAACAGGAAACCCTGGGCTGGGACGAGGCCAACGAGACGACTTATTCTCAGCGCAGCAAAGAGGACGCCCACGACTACCGCTACTTTCCCGAACCGGACCTGCCTCCGTTATGGGTGGAGGAGGCCTGGCTGGAACGTATCCGCGCCAACCTGCCCGAATTGCCGCGCGCCAGGCGGCGGCGTTTCATCGAACAATATGGCCTTACTGATTACGACGCCCGCCTGCTGACCGGCGAAAAGGCTCTGGCCGACTACTTCGAGCGGGCCCTCCAGGGGAAATCCAAAATCAATCCCAAAATGCTGGCAAACTGGATGACGGGAGAACTGTTTGGGCTGATGAATCAGGCCAATATAACGGTAGCAAGCCTTAGGGTGAGTCCCGAAGCGCTGGCAGAACTGGTCGGGCTGGTGGCCTCGGGAGAGATCAACCCGTCTACGGGTAAAACCGTCTTGGCAGAGATGTTCCAAAGCGGCAAGGGCGCAGCCGAGATTGTCGCCGCGCGCGGCCTCAAGCAGGTTTCAGATGAAACCTTCATCGCCGACATCGTTCGCCAGGTATTGCAGGAAAATCCCAAAGAGGTAGCCAGTTTCAAAGCCGGCAAGCAAACGGTGGCAAACTGGCTGTTCGGTCAGGTGATGCGCAAGGCGGGCGGCAAGGCCAACCCCGCCGTAGTGCGCGCTGAGTTAGAACGGCAACTGGGAGAGTAGTTTTGTCTGACAAATTGGTGATACCTTTCCTATTGACGAACCTCCTATTCTCATGTAAGGTTAAAAAGCAATACTATTTGGTTAACATTTCTGGAGTGCAAAATCTTACCCAAAGGAGAGGCGGTTTTGCGCGAAGCCTGTTCCCTCGGGATGATAAGACTTCGGAATCCTGTTAGGTGCGTGTTGCCTATGATTGTTCAATGGATCATACCTTGGGTATGAAGCGGGCCCCGAACCGGGATGCCCGCTTATCTTTTCTTGAAACTCATTACTAGGAGATAACTATGTCTGGACAAATTAACGCTTTTGAAATGGCACAAAAACAATTCGACGGCGTTGCCAAGCAACTCAACCTTTCGCCCGAAGTGGCCGAAGTGCTGCGCTGGCCGATGCGTGAGTTCTCCTTCCGCATCCCGGTGCGCATGGATGACGGCTCGCTCAAGGTGTTCCAGGGCTTCCGCGTGCAGCACAACGACGCGCGCGGCCCCAACAAGGGCGGCATCCGCTTTCATCCATCGGAGACGTTGGATACAGTGCGCGCATTAGCAACCTGGATGACCTGGAAATGCGCCGTAGCCGATATTCCGTTGGGCGGCGGCAAGGGCGGCGTCGTCGTAGACCCGGCTACGCTTTCAACCAACGAGAAGGAGCAATTGTGCCGCGGTTGGGTTCAGGCAATGTGGCGCAATATCGGTCCGCGCCAGGACGTTCCCGCGCCAGATGTCGGCACTACGCCGCAAATGATGGGCTGGATGATGGACGAGTATTCACGCCTGGTAGGACAATATACGCCCGGCGTGTTCACGGGCAAGCCGCTGGGCGGCGGCGGTTCGCAGGGCCGCACCGAAGCCACCGGTTACGGCGTCATCTATACAGTGCGCGAAGCGATGAAGCATCTCAAGATGGATCCAACCAAGTCGGTGGCGGCGCTGGAAGGTTTCGGCAACGTCTCGCAGTATGCGGCCATCGGCTTCGTCGAGATGCTGGGCGGCAAAGTGGCCTGCGTCTCTTGCTGGGACCGCCATGACAAGAAAGCCTACACCTACAGCCACAAAGGCGGCGTCAACCCGCGCTTCCTGCTGTCTATCACCGACCAGTACGGCACGATTGACCAGGCCAAGGCCAGAGAGGCCGGCTATATCGTCGAAGACGGCGAGGCCTGGATTACGAAGGAAGCCGACGTTCTCATCCCGGCCGCCATCGAAGGCCATGTCAACGCCGAGACCGTCAAGAAGATGTCGAGCCGCGTCAAGATCGTGGCCGAAGGCGCTAACGGTCCCTGCACGCCCGAAGCGGACGAGTTCTTCAAGGCCAACGGCATCTTCGACATCCCCGACTTCCTGTGCAACGCGGGCGGCGTCACCACCTCTTACTTCGAGCAAGTGCAGAACGACATGAACTTCTACTGGTCCAAGAAAGAGGTGCTCGAAAAATTGGACGAAAAAATGACGGCTGCCTTCCAATCTGTTCTGGAGATGAGCGAAAAGGAAAAGGTCTACATGCGCGACGCGGCCTACATGGTCGCCATTTCGCGCGTGGTGCAGGCTATGGAACTGCGCGGCTGGTTGAGCGGCGCCTGGTAAGGGCCTGATTTTTTCGTATCAGAGACCCTAAGGGTTTGCGAACGAAACCTTTAGGGTCTCGCTTATTTTAGGACAAGCGGGATTGGGAGGCGCGAGAGAAACTCAAGCGAGGTGTTTTATAGCGCCTCATCTTCTGCTCGGGTTAAAGCCTGTGCTGATACGCAACCATGCGCCGGTACAGACCGTCCTGGGCAAGCAAGGAAGCATGCGTTCCCCGCTCGACCACCCGACCGGCATCCAGGACAAGAATCTCGTCCATCTTTTCCAGGTTAACCAGACGATGCGTGACAAGAAGCAGGGAGTGTTCGGCTGCAACGTCCAGAATATCCTGCAAAATCAGGCGCTCGGTGAGGGGATCAAGGTTGGCAGTCGGCTCATCCAGCAACAGAATGGGAGCGCGGCGCAGCAAAGCCCGGGCAATTGCCAGGCGCTGACGCTCGCCGCCCGAAAGACGCAGACCGCGCTCGCCGACCCGCGTCTCGTAGCCCTGCGGCAGGCTGAGGATAAAATCATGAATCTGCGCCCGGCGCGTCGCCGCCTCGACCTCGTCCGCGCTGGCATGCGGATTGGCCAGCAACAGATTTTCGCGCACACTGGCATTGAAAAGATAGGTGCGCTGGGAAATGACGCTCATCTGCTCGCGCAGCGCCTCTTCCGAGACCTCGAGCAGGTCCCGGTTCCTCAGGCGGATACACCCCGGCGGCGCGTCCCAAAACCGCAGGAGCAGGTAAAGCAGGGTGGACTTGCCCGCCCCGCTTGGGCCAACGACGGCCATCTTCTTCCCCGGCGGCAAAGTAAAACTCACCTGCTGAAGCGCTGCTTGCTGAGCGCCAGGATAGGTAAAGGTCAGACCTTGCACCTGCAAGCCGGCCTCCCTTAGGGCAGGGACGCCGACCGGAGTCGAGCCGCGGGCAGGCGGGGCCGGCGCCTGCTCAACAATTTCAAACAACCGTCGCGCCGATTGCAGACTCAGAGAAAGCACCTGCGCCGCCTGAGGCAAAGGCTGTACCGCCTCGAAACTGGCCTGAGAGAGGAGCGCCAGCGTTGCCAGCAACACGCCGTTCAGTTCGCCGCGGCTCACCGGCGGAATGGTCAATGCCAATACCGACCACATTCCCAGGTTGGTGAGCAGGACATTCGCCGCGCTGGAAAGCCCGCTTATCTGCGCCATCTGCTGCTGGGCGCGGCCATACTCCAGACTCTCCGTCTGCAGCCGCCCTCGAAAGTCTGCCCCCCGCCCAAAAGCGAGCAAATCGGCCAGACCCTGAAGGTAGTCCACCGCCCGGGCGCGCAACGCAGACCTAAGGCCCGCGAGACGCGCTCCCACTTCCCGGCTGAGCAGGCGGTTGAGAAGTGGAAGCGCCAGGCCAAGAAGAAGGGCAAAACCGAGATAGGTCCAGCCAAGCAGCGGATGATACCCTCCCAAAAAGAGCGCCGTCCCGCCCACGATGATCAGCGCCACCAATGGCGGCGCCACAGCACGGACATAAAAGTTTTCCAGCGTCTCCACATCGGCAATGATGCGGTTGAGCAGGTCGCCCGCGCGGTACGTCATCAGCCGCGCCGGGGCAAGAGGCTCCAATTTTTCGTAGAACCAGACGCGCAGCCGCGCCAGCAGGCGAAAAGTCACACCATGCGAGACCAGCCGTTCCAGGTAGCGGGCGATGCCGCGCACAATGCCAAAGAAACGGACGCCCACAATCGCCACCTGCAACTCGGCAATAGACGGGCGCAAGGCGGCCATCGAAATCAGCCATGCCGAGGTGCCCATCAGCCCCACCGAGGCGGCAATGGTCATCGCGCCGAGAAAAACGGAAAGAGCCACTTCTCCCCATGAACCGCGCAGGAAAGCGAGCAGACGATAGACCGAAGACGACAAAGAAGGGGCGGCGCGAGCATGGTCAAACGCGGATCGGACGGGTTGGTCTGGCGGGGTGAAGCGATAGTCGGAGGAAGGCTCCATGTGCGGGGAAGAACCAGCAGGATAAAAAGCAGCCGGTTCTTGCAACAGGCGGGCATACAGGCCGCGGCGCGCTAACAGTTCGGAATGCGTGCCTATCTCTGCAATGCGGCCATTTTGCAAGACGATAATTCGATCGGCCTGAGCAACCGTATTGAGACGGTGGGCAATGGTAAGGACGGTGCGCCCCTGCATCAGGCGGCGGGTAGACTGTTCGAGCAAAAACTCCGTCTGCGGGTCGAGACTGGATGTCGGTTCATCCAAAATCAAGAGCGGCGCATCCTTTAGGAAGGCGCGCGCCAGGGCCAGACGTTGGGCCTGCCCCCCGCTGAGCCGCGCCCCCTCCTCGCCGATGACGGTTTCGTATCCTTGCGGCAGAGCGTGGATGAACTCGTCCAGGTAGGCAGCGCGGGCAGCGGCCTCCAGTTCTTGCAGGCTGGCATCAGGTTTGGCCAGACGCAGGTTGGCGGCTATCGTATCGTGGAAGAGATGGGGATTCTGAGACACCCAGGCAGTTTGTTCCAGGGGCGGCGGTCCTGAAACGACAGACGAAGAGGCATCATGAATAAGGATTTGACCTGCATCGGGTTGCAGGAATCCCAGCAGCAGCGAGACGATGGTGCTCTTGCCGGCCCCGGTAGGCCCCACCAGCGCCACGTGTTCCCCGGCGCGAATCTCCAGGTGGATATCTTCCAACACCGGTTGTTCCTCTCCGGGGTAGGTAAAAGAGACGTTTTCGAGCGTAATGCGGCAACCGGGACCAAAAGGTCTCGTTTCCCCTTGCCTCGAGCCGCTAATTGTCCGGGCTGGCTCTGCTTCGGGCATATCCAGAATCTCATAGATGCGCCGCGCCGCGGTGGTGCCTGTCATACCGGCGTGGAAGCGCGTCCCCAGCATGCGTAAGGGAATGTAAAACTCCGGCGCCAGGATGAGAATGAAGAGCGCTTTATCGAAAGTTAAAAAGCCATAGAGCAGGCGCAAGCCAATCTCAACCGCGACAACGGCCGTGCTGAGGGTGGCCAGCAGTTCCAGCGCCAGCGCAGATAAGAACGTGATGCGTAAAACGCTCAATGTCACGTCCCGAAATTGCTCGCTGACCCTGGCAATGGAGCGGGCATGGGCTTTGCTCTGCCCAAAAATTTTGAGTGTGGTCAGGCCCTGGAGACTGTCGAGAAAATGCGCCGAGAGCAGACTGAGGGTTTCATACTGGCGTTTGGTGACGATTTCCGCGCCCTTGCCGATCAAAATCATAAAGAAGGGAATGAGCGGGGCAGTGACCAGTAAAACGATGGCCGAAAGAAAATCGAGCGGGAAGACAAAGAGCAGAATGCTTGCCGGCACCAGCGCGGTGATGACCAGTTGCGGCAGGTACTGGCTGAAGTAGGCGTCCAGGGCCTCGATGCCTTCTACGGCAGCGGCTGTCAGTTCGCCAGTGCGTTCGGCGCGGGTAAAAGATGGCCCCAGGCGTTCTATCTTGGCAAACAGACGGCTGCGCAGGTCATCTTTGATGCGCACGGCTACGGCGTTGGCGCTGATCTCTGTCAGCCAGGCGAAAAAAGAACGGGCGGCGATCACCCCCAGCAGCGCCGTCATCACGTCCCGGACCTGCGGCCAGGTTTGTCCCTGCAGGAAAACGCCGTCCACCACCTGGCTCACGCCGTATGCCTGGCCGATGGTCAGCAAACCGGCGGCAAATCCGGCCAGGATGGTGAGTGCCAGAGAGAGGCGGGCATGACGGGTGAGGGTCAGTAAACGAAAGTGCATTGCACGAAAGGTATGTCTTGAAAAAATAGGGTAAAATGAATTTTGCTCAATACAAAGGAAAATCAATCGAACCTTTGGGTGCCGTGCGGTAAGAGTCTTTTGCACACACGACATTGGCGTTGTCTTAATTCTAACCGATTGAACCGTCTGGTTAGATGAGAAAGTAGCCTGTTTCCCAGAAGCATTTTGTCGTGAATAAACGTAACTATTTCCCCTCCCTCACCCCCGCCCCCTCTCCCGATGGGAGAGGGTTAGGGTGAGGGTGGTGAGGGTGGGCAGTTACAAATAAACCTGGTTTACCCGCTTTACCTGCGGTGAGCATTCAAGGAGGCAGCGATGTTCATGGTTTTTCTCGTCCTGGATAACCCCGATCAACTCGAAGATGTCTTGCAGGCCTGGGAAGGGGCCGCATACGCGGGGCGACCATCCTCGAAAGCACCGGCATTCACCGCCAACTGAAGCGGATGATTCCCATGCGTTATCTCTTTCAGACCGGAGGCCGCGAAGAGGTGGGGCATCTCACCCTGTTTGCCATCGTCGAAACGCAGGAACAGGTGAACGCCTGCCTGCAAGCGACCGAAAGCGTGACCGGCGACCTGGACGGCCCCAACACCGACGTCTTCGCCGCCTGGCCGCTGACCACCGTCAAAGGCCTGCCGCCGCAGGAGGGCTGACCGGCATGGTCTGGCTGCAATTCGTCCTCACCTCCGCTGTCATCGTCTACGCGGCCATCCAACTGACCAAATACGGCGACGTGATTGCCATCCGCACCAGACTGGGCGGCATGTTCGTCGGCACGCTGCTGCTGGCCGGCGTGACCTCGCTGCCCGAAGTGCTGACCACCCTGAGCGCCCTGGGAGAAGGCGCCCCCGACCTGGCCGCCGGCAACCTGCTGGGCAGCAACATGTTCAACATGCTGCTCCTGGCCGTGCTGGATATTCTCCATTCCAAACACCGCCTGCTGCGCAAGGCGGCCTTCAAACACGCCCTTTCGGGCAGCCTGACCATCTTCATGATTGGGCTGGTGGTGTTCTTCATCCTGGCCGATATTGATCTCAGATCGGCTGGATCGGCGCAGACAGCCTGGTGCTGATCGCCGTGTACGTCATCGCCATCCGCCTGTTGCAACAGAACGCCGGAGGCGGCGCTGGCTCAGCCGCTGCCGAAGCCGACCTGCCCGAGGGCATTCCCAGCCTGCGCAAGGCGCTGATCGGCTTTGGGCTGGCGGCTGCCGCGCTCATCATCGTCACCCCGTTGATGGTCAATAGCAGCGTCCGCATTGCCGACATCACCGGGCTGGGGACGACCTTCATCGGGACGACGCTCGTCGCCCTGGTCACCTCCCTGCTGCTCGCCCCGCTCATGTCGCCGATCATTGCCATCGGGCTGGCCTCCTCCATCATCCAGGATGAAAAACTGTTGCAATCAGCGGCGCTAACCCTGCTCAAAGGCGCCGGCTTGGCGGTGCTGCTCTCGTTTCTGATGACGCTGGTCAACCGCTTTCTGCCCTTCGTCGTCCTGCAAGATTTGCCTTCCGAGGTGCTGGCGCGCACCCGCCCCACGCCAATTGACCTGATCATCGCCCTGGCCGGCGGCCTGGCAGCCGACTACGCTCTGACGCGCCCCAATCTCTCGGCCGCGCTGCCCGGCGTCGCCATCGCCACCGCCTTGATGCCGCCGCTCTGCACGGTGGGGGTGGGCATTGCCCTCGAGCGCTGGGAGGTAGCCGGCGGCGCCTTTCTGCTCTTCCTGACCAATGCCATCACCATCGCCTTTGCTTCGGCGGTCATTTTCTTCCTGCGCGGCTTCGCCGGCGAACGCAAGCGGGT
>JBBITF010000023.1:0-18449 GCA_037440925.1 Chloroflexota bacterium | reverse complement strand
ATTGCCCTGCAGGAGGCGCTTGTGACCCGTTTGAACCGTCCCGTTTCGCTGCGGGTGGAACAGGTCTTTGCCGAACGTTTGGACCCGCTGATTCCGCCCACGCCCACGCCTACGCCCCCGCCGACTTCCACCCCGACACCGGGCCCGAGGCCCACGCCGACCGCCATCTTCACCCCCTCCCCAACTGCGACGGCCACCGCCACCCCGACGCCGGCAGGCGGCATCGTCACCACGCCCATCCTGCCTGTTCTGCAACTCTACCAATCCCCCGGCGGGCCGGTCATCGGCACCTTGAACCCCGACGACCCCTTGACCCTGTTGTACGGGCGGCAGGTCTATGGCGGTTTGCTCTGGGTGGAAGTCAGAGACCAGGAGGGACGCGTCGGCTGGCTGCCGGAGATTTACGTCCGGCTCATGCTGCCCACTCTGACGCCCATGCCCTGAGGCGAGGACTCTTGCAGGCAACTACCTTACTTTAGAGGCTGCAAGCCTCTAAAGTAAGACGAACAGGGTGATGAACGTCAACTGCGCCAGGGGATAGTAACTGGCCCGGTCGAACAGACGGGCTGCCTGACGGCTGGCGCGCGTTCGATAGAGTTGGATCGCCGGCAGGACGAGCAGAAACAGTCCGATCAAGCCCGTCGCCAGCAGGTAAGGCCAGCCCAGCGGCTTGGGCGAAATCAGCGGCAGGAACAAACTAACCAGCGTAGTCAGCGTGAGCGCTACGACGACAATCAGCCCGGCCGTGCGCAGGCCAAAGGTCAACGGCATGGTCTTGGCCCCTACCCGCCGGTCTTCTTCTACATCGTTCCAGTCGGCGGGGATGTTTTGCCCGCCGATTTCCCACAACATCAGCCAGAGCAGCATGAGCAGCAACAGCCGCAAAGAGGGGTTAGGTTGGACAACAAAAACCGCGGCCACCGGTCCGCAAGATTTGACCAGGCCGCTAACCAACGTGCGCCAATAAGTCACTTTGAGCAAACGGCAATAGATGATTTCCAGGATGGCCGCTGCCAGCACGATGAAGACAATCACCGGGTTGAGCAGGTAACTGCCGATCAGCGCAATCAAATACCAGAAGGCAAACCATCCCCATCCCTGACGCGGGCTGAGGATATTCTGCGCCAGTGGGTAGCGCATGACCGAAGCCTCTACGGAATAGCCTTCGTTGATGCCCGGCCCGGCAAATTTTTCACGGTCGGTCTGGAGTCCCATCAGGTCGTTGAGGGCGTAAATGGCCGTGTAGCCTGCAAAGGCGGTTAGCAAAGAAAGCAGCAGGGTGGACAAGTCGGGGAATTTGCCCAGCCAGAGCAAGGCGCTAAAACCGGGCATAGCAACGTCTAAAATGCCGTGCGTTGTGCGCGAAAGGGCAAAAAAACGTTTGAGCATAAAACAAACATAGCCTCCGTGCCAAGAGAATTGTGTTCGTTTATTATACCGACCGAAAGGTCGGCGTTACGCTTCTGCCGTGGCAGGATAGTTAAACATCAAGCGTTTTTAGGCTTCAGGAAACAGGCCATATAGTTCATGTCCTCCTTGCCGGGCGCCACTTTGAACTTGCCGGTAGTTGGATTGTACATCAGGCTGGCAATTTGGACAAATTCTAACCCGGCTTCTTGCGACCAGGCCTTCAGTTCCTGCGGGCGGATCAGTTTGCGATAGTCATGGACGCCGCGCGGCAGCAAGCGCAAGATATACTCGCCAACCAAAATGACCGCAAACAACGATTTCAGGGTGCGGTTGATAGTTGAAAAGAATACCATTCCCCCCGGCTTAACGGCTTTGGCACAGGCAGCAATCACTTGCTGCGGGTTGGGAACATGCTCCAGCATCTCCAGGCAGGTAACGGCGTCAAACGATTCGGGGACTTGCTCGGCCAACGCTTCAACAGAGATGAGGCGATACTCGATTGCCAGCCGGCTCAGGCGAGCGTGTTCTCTGGCCACTTCAAGCGAGGGGCGCGAGAGGTCAATCCCTGTGACCTGCGCGCCGGCTTTGGCGAGCGCCTCGGCGAGAATCCCGCCCCCGCAGCCGACATCTAAAATGCGCGATGCAGGCGTTTGCAGGTTGTCCAGGATGAATTGGGTACGCAAAGGGTTGATCGTATGCAGCGTGCCCATCTCCCCTTTCGGGTCCCACCAGATGCGAGAGAGTTGGTCGAATTTGAGAATTTCGCGCGGATCGGCGTTCATGAGTTTACTTCCAGAAGGCAAACGCAAAGCCATAAAGATCCAAGGCGCAAAGGTTTGCCAGGCTTTCATTTCCAGCCATAAATTTCACGGGTGAACACAAAGTTTAAACCAATTTGTGAAATCTGTGGGAAAAGGCAAAATGTAAGGGACGGCCTCTCCAGGCCGTCCCACAAAAAACGGTCTTGCCGCTTGAATAAAAGGGCCGGATGGCACCGCCTGGCGGGTCAGTACACCAGCGTCTTCTTCTCGGTCGTCACCCGCTTGCGGAAGACCCAATAGGTGTAGCCCTGGTAAGCCAGCACAATCGGGACAAAGATGAGCGCCACAATCGTCATCACCTTCAGCGTGTAGGGCGAAGAGGCCGCGTTCCAGATGTCGAGGCTGAAGGCCGGGTCTATGCTGGAAATCATGACGCGCGGGAAGAGGATGACGAAGAAACTGATCTGGGTCAGGACGAGATGCAGCCCGGTCATGGCGAAGGCCCAGCCGCTCTGCTTGCGGTTGACGAACCAGCCCGCCAGCAGGATGCTGACCACCGCCCCCAGCGGGAAGACGCCGGGGTCAATGCCGCGCCGCGCCACCAGGTCGGTATAGAAGAACGTCGCCACGGCCAACAGGACAACGATGATGGCCGCCGGAAGCCAGAGTTTCTTCGCCCAGGCCTCGGCGCGGGTCTTGATCTCGCCGTCGGCCTTGAGGGCCAGGAAGATCGCCCCGTGCAGCAGGAAGACCGAGACCGAGGTCAGCCCGCCGAGCAGACCGTAGGGGTTGAGCAGGGTGAACAGATTGCCGGTGAACATCATGTTCCCGTCAATCGGCAGGCCCTTGGCCAGGTTGGCAAAAGCCACCCCCACCAGCAGCGCTGGCACGAGCGAACCGCCGAAGATGGCCCAGTCCCAAAAGGCGCGCCACTTCGGGTTGTAATCCTTGGAGCGGAATTCAAAGGCCACGCCGCGCACGATCAGCCCCAGGAGGAGCAGGAAGAAGGCCAGGTAGAAACCGCTGAACATGGTGGCATACCACTGCGGAAAGGCGGCAAAGGTCGCGCCGCCGGCGGTCAGCAGCCAGACCTCGTTCCCGTCCCAGTGCGGGCCGATGGTGTTGATGACGGCGCGGCGTTCCTCGTCTTTCTTGCCGATGAAAGGCAGCAACATCCCTACCCCAAAGTCGAAACCTTCGAGGAAGAAGAAGCCAATCCACAAAACAGCAATCAGGATGAACCAGAGGGTGTTGAGATCAAACATGGCAGCCTCCTTACTTTTCCACCAAAACGGGTTTGCCGATGACGCCGCGGTCGGTCGCGTCCGGGCCGGCTTTGGCGAAACGGGTCAACAGGTACACATCGGCCACCATCAGCGCGGCGTAGATGGCCACAAAGCCGATCAAGGTAAACAGAATCATCCCTGATGTCAGGTTGGGCGACATGGCATCCTGGGTCTTCAACAGGCCTTGCACAATCCAGGGCTGACGTCCCATCTCGGTCACGATCCAGCCGCCGGTGTTGGCAAAGTAGGGCAGGACAATTGCCGGCGTGAACCATTTGAGCAGTTTCATCTGTTCAACGCGATCGCGCATCACCGCCAGCACGCCCAGTCCGGCTAGACCAAGCATGATCAGTGCAGAGAAGAACATAAAGCGGAAGCCCCAGTAGGTGAAGACCATCAGCGGAATGTAATCGCCGGGGCCGTATAACTGCTCATATTCAGCCTGCACCTGATACACGCCCGGCGCTTCACAATCCAGGTTGTTGCAGGAAATCAGGCTCAAGAGGCGCGGGATTTCGAGCGCCCACACTTTCTGCTTGCCGGTCAGGTCGCCGATGGTCAGGATGGAGAAGGGCGAACCGGGGTCGTTCGGGTCGTTCTCCCAGAGCGCCTCGATAGAAGCCATCTTCATCGGCTGAGTTTCCATCACTTCGATGCCCTGCGAGTGGCCGACCAGGCCGGTCAGCGTGACCGAGACCAGCCCCAGCACCACCGCAACCTGGAAAGACTTTTTGAAGATTTCCACGTTCTGCTTGCGCACCAGATGCCAGGCGCTGATGCCGGCCATGAAGAACGCGGCCGTCGTCAGACCGGCCAGGATGGTGTGCGGAAAAGCCAGCCAGGCCTTGCGATTGAAGATGAGGGCGCCAAAGTCATTCAACACCAGCCGCCCGGCTTCCACGCTGGCCGGGTCGTAGCCCACCGGGTGCTGCATGAACGAGTTGGCGATCAGAATCCACAGCGCCGAAAGATTCGAGCCGAGCGCAACCAGCCAGATGGAGGCCAGGTGCAGTTTCTTAGGGGCACGGTCCCAGCCAAAGATCCAGATGCCCAGGAAGGTGGATTCCATGAAGAAGGCCAGCAAGGCCTCAATCGCCAGCGGCGCGCCGAAGATGTCGCCCACGTAGCGGGAGTACTCCGACCAGTTCATGCCGAACTGGAACTCCTGCACAATGCCGGTTACCACGCCCATGGCAAAGTTGATGAGGAAGAGTTTGCCCCAAAATTTGGTCATGCGCTTCCACTTCTCATCGCCGGTGCGGTAATACATGGTGTGCAGAACAGCCACCACCCAGACCAGTCCCAGCGTGAGCGGGACGAAGAAGAAGTGGTAAATGGTGGTGGAAGCAAACTGTAAGCGGGAAAGAATGATGGGGAGCATAAGCCTCCTATTGTGAAATATGACACATATTGACCGAATTATACCTTAATTGGAAATTTCTGGCGCCTCTACAGGCCATATCGTAAAATTTTGTAACTGCCTATTCACCCTCACCCCCAGCCCCCTCTCCCGGGGGGAGAGGGGGAAAACCCGGCGTTCAGACCCTTCCAGCCATCTTCGCCCCCTCTCCCGGGGGGAGAGGGGGAAACCCGGCGTTCAGACCCTTCCAGCCATCTTCGCCCCTCTCCCGGGGGGAGAGGGGGAAAACCCGGCGTTCAGACCCTTCCAGCCATCTTCGCCCCCTCTCCCGGGGGGAGAGGGGGAAACCCCAATGATTTTGTCGTTTTCGACCAGAAAATCCGTTTTATTTATCCGTTTCCCTCTCGCTGTCGAGAGCTTCTCGCTCTCCGAACCCCTGGCAACCCCCATCCAGCGGGTACTCGACGCTACCTTACAGCACATCACCGCTCTGGAGACCCTTATCCAGCAGGTCGAGCAATGGATTGCTGCCGAAGTCGAAGGCCGTCACCCGGAAATCCACAACCTCGCCACCGTGCCAGGCGTCGGTCTCATCTTGGCTGCCAGCATTGCCGCCGAAATCGGCGGACTGGAACGCTTCTTCACCCCCCAGAAATGGGACCCGCATCACAAACGCTGGCGCTCCAAAAACTTGCGCGATGTCGAAGATGCCGTCGCCAAAATGGCCGGTCTGTGGTGGCCGCGCTCCGACTCCGGCGATTTCCAGAGCGAAGACCGTCACATGGCTAAGACCGGCAACCGCTACTTGCGCTATGCCCTCATCCAGGCAGCCAATGGCATGCGCCGCCATATTCCTGCCTACGCTCAGTTCTATGCACTCAAGTATCGTCAAGCCGCCAAACACAAACATAAGCGGGCTCTGGTTCTCACCGCCCGCAAGAGCGTTGGCCTGTTCGTGGGTCTGCTACACCGCAACGAGGCCTTTCGCCACCAGGAGGTGTAAAGTCGCCTTTTCTCACTAGCCCAGGGCTCGGTTCAGTTTGCCCTGTTTATACGCCTGCTCCTCCCACCTCCGTTTTCTCCTACACGGCAAGGTGTGCTTTGACTTGTCTCGTTTTTCGCTTGTAAAGGTTCAATTTTGCCTATTGACTTTTACCGCACTCTTTGAGAGAGGGTTAGGGTGAGGGTAGGTAATTACAAAATTTTGCTGACACCGACCAAAGGTCGGCACTACGCGACGATGAGTAGCGCCAGGCTTTGCCTGGTGACGACCAAAGGTCAGCGTTACGCGGCTATGAGGAGCGCCGGGCAGTTACTTTCGGGCGTATAATTGCCCTGAGGTGACCATGATCCCAATCCGAGACGAAAACCCGACCCGCCGCGTGCCGTATGTCAATTATGTCCTGATCGCCATCAACATTCTGGTCTTTTTATGGCAAATTAGTTTGGGGCCGCAGGGCGAAGCGGCGCTCTACCGCCTGGCGATGATTCCGCTCAACGTGACGCGCGGCCTCGACCTGGGTGATGTCCGCGCCATCTTTACCAGTATGTTCATGCACGCCGGCCTGACGCACTTGCTCGGCAACATGCTCTACCTGTGGATTTTCGGCGACAACGTCGAAGACGCCCTCGGTCATGCCCGCTACCTGTTCTTTTACTTGCTCGGCGGGGTGGCCGCCTCGCTGACTCATGCCTTTCTCTACCCGTTTTCCCAGATTCCTACCGTGGGAGCAAGCGGGGCGATTGCAGCCACCCTGGGCGCCTATCTCATTCTCTACCCTGGGCGGCGGGTGGTGACCTTGATTCCGTTTGGATTCTTCATCCAGGTTGCCTCCCTGCCTGCGGCGCTGGTATTGGGCATGTGGTTCTTGCTCCAGTTGCTCGAAGGCACGCTTGCGTTGGGGATGGACATGTTGGGCGGCGTAGCCTTTTGGGCGCACATCGGCGGCTTTGTCTTTGGCATGTTGATTGGGCCGCGCCTGCGTCTGCGACCTCGGCCGGTGATTTACTGGAACGAGTGGGGCCGCTGGGACTAGCGCAGAGACGGGATTGTTGCTCCAGTCTCTGCGCCGCCTCCGCCAGGCGTTCACGAACGTTTGCTGTGATCTATTGCTTTGAGTATCTTGAGATTCAACACAATGAAGCGCCACAACTGATAGAGTTTGAAGTTCATCCAAAAACGGTCACGGGGGGTGATTTTCATCGCAGCCTCCTATTCGGGGATGATCCGCCACAGCGGCCAACCGTGGAACTTGTACATGAAGGTATAGTGGATGAGCAATTTCATCCACGCTCCGCTGGTGCCGACCTCCATGTGGGTGGAGAATAGATCGCGCCCGGCCTCGTTGGGATAACGCCGCCGGTCCGGCACGACCGGTTGGACAACGATGACCGCCGCCTGCCCGTCCCAGAGCGAATCGCCCATCGAGGCAATGCAGGCCGCGAACATCTCCGACATCCGCTCGGAGTGAGTCATCCGCCCTTTCTTCACCAGGTCAACAATGTTGAGCGCCACCAGACGCCCCATAATGCCTGAGACCATGCCGGTACGCGGCGGCGCAGCCGTAATGTTGGTGCCGTTGGGCGTGACCAGCGGCTGAGAAATCGGCCCAGGCGGGGCAAAGGCAATGCCGGCGGCGAAGATATTCGGGTAATCGGGGTTTTGATACACCGAAGGCCAGGCATCGGGGTTGCGCCTAAGCACGTCATACGATAAGCCGTAAATGCCATCTACCAGCACAAAGCCGGCGGCATTGGTCAACTTGGAAGCCAGATCGTTGCCGTTCTTGCCCACGTAGCGAATCGGCTGCCCTTTGAACTGTGGGATGAGCATGGCAAAGTCGAAGGGCGTTTCGCCATTTTCTCCTTCGGCGTTTTCCCACACGATTTTGCCCGGCTCGACCTTTTTGACCGCCGTCCGCACCTGCCAGCGAATGCCAAAATCTTCAAATAAGGCCGCCATGAACTCTTCGCTGGAGAGCAATTGTCCCTTGTAACGCGCCTGCACCCCGCCGATGCCAAAATCGCCCAAGGCCGGCTCGTTGGAGAGATAGAGCAAGTCGGCGCGCTGACGCAGTCCGCGCTTGACCAAGTCTTTGTGGATGTTCGAGATGTATTCCACCGCCGCGCCCTGACAGGTTGCCCCCGGATGCCCGGTGCCGACCACAATTTTGATCTGCTCGCCCTTCTCCATGCGCTTGACCAGTTCCAGATAGGCATCGCGCGTTTGAACGGCATGGGGCAGGGAACAGATGGAGTGGGTGTAACCGCCGTGAGGTCCGAGGCCGGGCGTGGCCTCGAAGTTCAGTTTCGGCCCGGTGGCGATGACCAGGTAATCGTAGTCGAGACGCCGCGTTTCTTTCTTTTCGCCTTCACCCTGCTCCACCAGCACGTATTGTTCCCCCGCATCAGGATGTACCTCCGTCACCGCTCCCAGCACGAAGCGCACATGCTTGCGCCGATAGACCGGCTCGAGGGGAATGGTGGTCTTCTCCGGTTTCATGTGTCCTACGCCAACCCACACCCAGGACGGGACAAAGCCAAAGTAGGGGAAGCGGTTGACCACTGTGATTTCATGCTCTTTGCCAAGATAATGACCCAAGTAGAGGGCTGCCGTGTGACCGGCAAAGCCTGCTCCGGCAATCAAAATTTTTGTCATTTTGCTCCTCCGATAAAAAAGAGCCTCACCCAGGACAGGGCAAGGCTCTTTTGACCGATAAAATCAATACACCACCTGGCTCTTCAGCCCCAGGCGCTGGCGGAAGACCCAATACGTCCAGCCCAAGTAGGCCAACACAATCGGGACAAAGATGACCGCGACAATGGTCATGACCGTCAGGGTGTAAGGCGTGGACGAGGCGTTGGCGATCGTCAGGCTGTAGTCGGGGTTGAGGGTGGAGATGAGGATGCGCGGGTAGAGCCCGGCGAAGACCATGATGGTGGCAAAAACAACCGTCAGCGACCCCATCAAGAAAGCCAGCCCGTCCTTGCCGGCGCGGCGGAAGTAGCCCACCAGCAGGAGTGCCACAGCGGCCACCACCGCCGGGATCAGCCCGTTGACGCCCGGCTTGGTCAAAATGTCGGTGGTGAAGAACGTCCCGACGACGAAGAGGACCGTCAAGACGGTCGCCACGATCCAC
The DNA here is from genome assembly GCA_037440925.1 of Chloroflexota bacterium. Taxonomy (GTDB): domain Bacteria; phylum Chloroflexota; class Anaerolineae; order Anaerolineales; family Villigracilaceae; genus JAABUE01. The sequence continues at coordinate 9,493 of JBBITF010000023.1, read as the reverse complement.
GACTGGAAAGCCGCCTTGCGGGCGCGCTCGGCCAGTTCGCCCTCCATGCGCACAGCCAGGAAGTTCGCCCCGTGCATCAGGAAGAGCGCTACAAAGACCAGCCCGCCCAGCAGACCGTAGGGATTGAGCAAGGGCAGCAGGCCGCCCCAGTAGTTCATGTTCTCGTCAATCACAAAGCCGCGCATCAGGTTGGCCACCGCCACGCCCCACAACAGGGCCGGCAGGGCGCTGCCGACGAAGACCATCCAATCCCAGGTGGCGCGCCATTTGGCCGATTCGCGCTTCGAGCGGTATTCAATCGCCACGCCGCGCAGGATGAGCGCTACCAGCATCAACACCAGCGCCAGGTAAAAGCCGCTGAACAGCGTGGCATAAACGTGCGGGAACGAAGCGAACATCGCCCCGCCGGCGGTCAGCATCCACACCTCGTTGCTGTTCCAGACCGGCCCGAAGGTGTTCAGGATGACGCGCCGCTCCTCGTCTTTCTTGCCGAGGAAGGGCAGCCACATCCCTACGCCGTAATCGAATCCCTCCAGGAAGAAGAACCCGATGAAAAGCACCGTAACCAGAATGAACCAGACAGTTTGCAGTACCATGTCGTCCTCCTTTAGTCGGCTGCAGCGGCAGATTCGCGGATTTTCACGTCTGCCGTGCCATATTTGACGGCCAGGTTGAAGGCCACAATCGCCAGCACGCCATACAGCGCCCCCAGCGCCACCATCGAGAAGGCGATATTCCACGCCGGCACATTGGGCGAGACAGCGTCCTCGATTTTCTGCAAGCCAAAGACAATCCACGGCCAGCGGCCGGTCTCGGCCATCACCCAGCCAAAGGTGGAGGCCAGGTAGGGCAGCACCGGCGCCCACTGCATGAGGCGCAGGAAGCCTTTTTTGCCCTCAATTTCGCGCTTGCCGTTGCTCCAGACCACTGCCAACAGCGCCAGCACAACCATCAATGTCCCCGCGCCGACCATGATGCGGAACGACCAGAAGTTGAGCGCCACCGGCGGGATGTAATCGCCGGCGCCATATTGAGCAACGGCTTCTTCCTGCAACTGTTTGATGCCTTTCACCTCGCCGCTAAAGTTGTTGTACGAGAGGAAAGACAGCACGCCCGGAATCTTGATTTCAAAGGGGTTGCTTTGCTCCCCTTCGTCAATAGCTGCTACCATCGCAAAGCCGGCCGGCTGCTCCGTCTCCCAGAGCGCCTCGGCGGCGGCCATCTTCAGCGGCTGATGCTGCACCAGGAACTGTCCCTGGAAGTGACCGATGACGCCTACCAGGATCGCGCCGATGAGCGCATACACCGCCGCCCACTGGAACGAGGGCCGGAAGATGGTCACGTCATGCTTGCGTAGGAGATGCCAGGCGCTGAAGGCCATCACAACAAAACCGGCCATGGCCACGCCTGCGCTCAAGACGTGCGGGAATTGATACCAGACGTTCGGGTTGCCCAACAGGGCAAAGAAATTTTGCATGGTAGCGCGCCCGCCCTCGATGGCGTAGCCGACCGGGTGCTGCATGAACGAGTTGGCAATCAAAATCCACAGCGCCGACACGTTCGAGCCAATGGCCACCAGCCAGGCCGCTGCCAGGTGCGCCTTCTTGGAGAGTTTGTCCCACCCAAACAGCCAGACGCCAATGAAAGTGGACTCCATGTAGAAAGCCAGCAGCGCTTCGATGGCCAGCGGCGCGCCGAAGATGTCGCCCATGAAGCGGCTGTATTCCGACCAGTTCAGCCCAAACTGAAACTCCTGCACGATGCCGGTCACAACGCCCATGGCGAAGTTAATGAGAAAGACCGTCCCCCAGAATTTGGCCATTTTCTTGAAGGCCTCCTCGCCGCTGCGCACGTATTTCGTCTCCAGAATGGCGACGAAAATCGAAAGCCCTAGCGTCAGCGGAACGAAGAAAAAGTGATAGATGGTGGTGATGGCAAACTGCCAGCGAGCCAGAGTCAAAGCGGTATCCATAGACTTGCTCCTTTTGTAAAGAATTGGTTAGACAAGCAGGCAAAAGAAGAAAAAGGACGCGTTCCCTCCCATTGCACCTCCTGTTCAAGAATTGGCTGCCAAATCAGCGATGACCGACGGTATGGGCTCGGCATCAGCGGCCAGGCTGGCAAAATTCACCTCTTCCAGAGCGCGGCGGATGATCCCATCCAGACGGGTAAACTGACGCCGCACCGGACAACGATCTTCAAACGGACAGACCACTTTACCGTTGACACACTCCGAGACGTGAATTGGCCCCTCGAAAAATTCCACTACCTGAAGCACGTTAATTGCCGCAGCCGGCCTTGACAGTTGAATGCCCCCCTCGCGGCCGGGATAGGTGACAATAAAACCGCCCTGCGCCAATTCGGCCACGATGCGCACTGCAAGCGCCGACGGAATGAGCATTTCCCTTTGAATTTGGGAAGTGGGCAGGATGGCGCTTTCGCCTTGCTTGGCAAGCGCCAGCAGAACACGGATGGCATAGTCAGTCTTGCGGTTGACGCGGATCATAGGTCTTGACTGTAACGCATACAAATTTAGTAAACGATTACTTATATTGTAAACATTAATAGACAAAAATAATGTGTCAAATGTCACATTAATTTTGTGACATTAATCATAACGCGGCTGTACCGCAAACTTCAGTTTGCGCTTTGCCCAGCAACAAACCCAAGCGCTGTGCGGTAACTATTCAGGCATCGCTGGCCTGGAAAGTACCCAGAATGGGTATTGCCAAATCCAGGCTGAACTGGGCAAAATGACGTTGTAAACCGTTGAATTTGGCAATCCAACGGAGCAATAGGGCCATTTTCAAGTCTTCTCTGACAGGCTGTTAGGGCCTGCTGAATAGTTACCAATGATATAATGAGCGCATTCTCCTTCAGGAGGTATTCCTTGATTGACCCTGTCATTTTCTCCATCAAGTTATTTGGCGGCTTGACTCTTACCCTGCGCTGGTATGGCGTTTTGGTTATGTTAGGCATCATCGTAGCGGCCTGGATTGCAGAACGTGAATTGACCCGCCGCGGCGAAAATGCTGACCATATCTGGAACTCACTCATTTGGGCTTTGCCGGCTGGCGTCGTTGGCGCTCGGTTGTGGTATGTTGCTAATACCACGTTGGGTGGAAATTCCTATTACATGGACAACCCTTCTCAGATTTTGAATATTCCGGCCGGTGGATTGCATTTCTTCGGCGGCTTACTGTTTGGGGCCATTGCCATATATTTTTACGTCCGCCGTTGCAACTTGGACTTGTGGCTGCTGTTAGACGTGGCTGCGCCGGTCACGATGATTGGGCAGGCGGTGGCGCGCCCGGCGAACTTCATTAACCAGGAACTTTACGGGCAACCGACGACTTTGCCCTGGGGTATCCCCATCCAGGCGCAGCATCGCATCCCGCCTTACAATGACATGACGCTTTACCCGGAAAGCACACGCTTTCATCCAACGTTTGCCTATGAGATGCTCTGGAATTTCGTGACCGCAGGTACTTTACTTTGGTTGGCGCGCCGTTTCCCGGAAAAATTTAAGCCAGGCGCCTTGTTTGGCTGGTGGTTGGTCATTGCTGGGGTGGGGCGCGTCATCATCGAATTCTTCCGCCCCGATCAGCCGCGCATCCCTGGCACGCAGGTGAGTTACAGTAGTTTGGTCTCCGCGTTGATGGCGTTAGGCGGCGTCTTCACTCTGCTGGTGCGCTATGGTTTCCTGCGCTTGAAATTTGCCGAACAGTGGGAACAGACCTATCGGATTGCACCCTCGTTGGGGGAAGCGAAGGCGGAGTAGGCAGTTACGCCTGATGTTCGATTTTCAAATCACGGCCAGGGATCATCGCGCTCGCACGGGGATTTTCACGACCCCGCATGGAGACTTACTCACGCCGGTCTTCGCCCCGGTCGGGACGCAGGCCGCCGTCAAAACGCTCGCCCCGGCTCAAGTCCGCGAACTGGGCGCGACGCTTGTCCTCGCCAATACCTATCACCTCTATCTGCGTCCCGGCGATGATCTCGTCCGCGAGATGGGCGGCCTGCACGAGTTCATGCAGTGGCCGGACCCGATGCTGACCGATTCGGGCGGCTTCCAGGTCTTCTCGCTGGCCGACAGCCGCAAAATTGACGACGATGGCGTGACCTTCAAGAGCCACATTGATGGCTCCCTGCACCGCTTCACGCCCGAAAAATCCATCCAGATTCAGGAAAATCTGGGCGCGGACATCATCATGGCTTTCGATGAATGCTCTGACCCAAACGACCACGCCTACACGGCCAAAGCCATGGAACGGACACATCGCTGGGCCGAACGCTGCCTGGCCGCCAAAACGCGCCCCGATCAGGCTCTCTTTGGCATCGTCCAGGGCGGCGTCAACCCCGACCTGCGAACGGCCTCCGCCCAATTCATCGCTTCGCTCTCCTTCCCCGGCATTGCCATTGGCGGACTCTCTGTCGGCGAGACGAAAGCCGAAATGTACGCCATGCTCGACGTGGTCACGTCGCTTTTGCCCGAAGACAAACCGCGTTACCTGATGGGTGTTGGCGCCCCCGAAGACTTGATCGAAGGCGTGCGCCGCGGCGTGGACATCTTCGACTGCGTTTTGCCGACGCGCCTGGCACGCCACAACGCTGTCTTTTCTCCCGAAGGCCGCCTCAACCTGATGAATGCCGCCTACGCCCGCGACCAGCGCCCCATAGACGAAACCTGCGATTGCTACACCTGCCGGACATTCACCCGTGCCTACCTCCGTCATCTCATCACCGCCAGGGAATCGCTGGCTGGTACGTTATTATCCATTCACAATCTGCGGGCATTAATCCGGCTCATGGAAGAAATGCGCGGTTTTATTGCTGGCGGTGTATTTGAAGACCAGGCGCCGTTGTTGTTAGAACGATGGAAGAATAATGCCGGCAAGGTACCAACATGACCCTCTTTCACGCCTTCCTCCTCGGCCTTCTCCAAGGCCTGACCGAATTTATCCCCGTCTCCTCCACCGCTCACCTGCTCGTTGGCCAACAATTGCTCGGCATCCCACCCAGCGACGCCGTCTTCTCGTTTTTGGTCATCGTCCAATTGGGAACGGTCGTCTCGCTGATAGCCTATTTCTGGAAAGACCTGCTAACACTCATCAAGGCTTTCTTCGCCAAACCGTTCTCCACGCTGGAAAATAAACTCGGCTGGTACATCCTCATCGCCTCCCTCCCTGCGCTGGCGGCAGGTTACTTGCTCAAAGACGCGATTGAGGCCCTCTTCCGCCAGCCGTTGCTCGAAGCGGCTATCCGATTGCTGGCCGCCGCTCTCTTGCTAACCCTGGCCGAGTGGCTGACGAGCAAATCCCGCCGTCTCGATTCGCTAACGTGGCTGGATGCGCTCTTTATTGGCCTGATGCAAATCATTTCGGTCTTCCCCGGCGCTTCGCGCAGCGGCACGACCATCAGCGGCGGCATGTTCCGCGGCTTGGATCGTCCATCTGCGGCGCGCTTTGCCTTCTTGATGTCGGTCCCGGTCATGCTGGCTGCCGGGGCCTACGAAATGCTGGATGTGCTGAACATGCTCGATTTGGGCAGTTTTCTACTCCCGCTGATGGTGGGCTTTCTGGTCGCGGCGGTCTCCGGCTGGCTGGCCGTCAAGTGGCTGATAGACTATTTGAACCGACACTCGCTCTATGTCTTTGCTGTGTATTGCGCTGTGTTGGGCGTTCTCACTTTGCTTCTTCGTTGAATGTTCAGCCACTATTTGCTTCTCGAATTGCCGAATACCCAACTATTCGACTATAAGACTACATGACTACAAGACTTATGAATCCCATCTCCCTCCTCAAACTACTTGTCGAAACCGAATCTCCCTCGCACGATAAAGCCGCTGTAGATCGTGTTGGCGCTATCGTGGCCGAACAAGCGCTTCATCTTGGCGCGCAGATCGAAATCATCCCAAACAGCGAAACGGGCGATCACGTTGTCGCCAGATTCCCCTCTCCCGCTGGGAAAGGGGCTAGGGGTGAGGGCCAAATCCTGCTTCTTTGCCACATGGACACCGTTTTCCCGCGGGGTACGCTTGAAAAGATGCCCTATCGTGAAGCGGAGGGTAAAATTTTCGGCCCTGGCGCGCTGGACATGAAAGCCGGCATTGTCATTGCGCTGGCAGCCATCGCCCAAGCCCAACAGAGCGGCCTCCCTCGCCCCGTGACATTGCTCTGCACCTCAGACGAGGAAATTGGCAGCCTGACCTCGCGCGAACATATTGAGCGCCTGGCGCAAGAATCGGCTGTTGTGTTCGTGTTGGAATCAGCCTTGCCTGATGGCAGCCTGAAGACATGGCGCAAGGGCGGCGGCACGTTTTGGGTCAAAACCAGGGGGCGTGCAGCCCACGCCGGCGGGGACCATGAAAAGGGACGCAATGCCATCGAAGAAATGGCGCATCAAGTGCTGGCTATCCAGAAATTAACCGACTATTCCAAAGGCACTACCCTCAATGTCGGTGTCATTCACGGTGGCACTGTCTCCAATGTAGTGCCGGACGAGGCCTCTATTGAGGTGGATGTCCGTATCTTGCAACCCGGCGAGTGGGTGCGAGTAGAAGCGGCCATGCGCGCGCTCAGCCCGGTCCTGGATGGTACGTCTATTCAGGTCAGCGGCCACTTGAATCGCGGCCCCATGCCGTTCGACGACACGATGAAGGCCACCTACGAAAAGGTCAAGTCCATTGGCGCAAGTTTGGGCATTGAACTCAAAGCGGGCGGTAGCGGCGGCGTCTCAGACGCCAACTTTGTGGCCGCGCTGGGCATCCCCGTGCTGGACGGCTTGGGCGCAGCCGGCGAAGGCTATCATTCTGAGCGTGAATACCTCTTTGCCGATAGCCTCTTCGAGCGCATCCGCTTGCTGGCGGCTTTGCTGCAAAAGTGGTGAGTGAAAAAGATTCTGTCAATCCTGTTCTTGATTTTGGCAGGCTGTTCCCCTGTCACTTCTACATCTGGAGCGCAAACGCTCAAGGTGTATGCCACGCTTGCTGTCCAACCCTGGTTGATGGACGTGTACGCCTGCGCGCCGCAGGGGATCGCGATGCGCATAGTCAATTCCCCCTGGCAGGCCGATCTGACCATCCGCCTCGGCGAACCGAACCTGTGGCCGGCTTCCGTTTACCAAATCGGCAGCGAAGACATCCTGGTCCTTGCCTCCCCTCAAAATCCCTTGCCAGACTTGACACTCGAAGAGGCGCGCGCCCTGTTTGCAGGCCAAAGCGCCCCGTCGGTGCAAGTGTGGGTATATGCTGAGGGGGAGGACATTCAAAGGGTTTTCGAGCAGGACGTGATGGCAGGCAGACCGGTCACCTCGCTGGCGCGCTTGGCAGTCGGGCCTCAACACATGGTCGAGGCGCTTTCCCAAAATTTCGATGCAGTTGGCTTCTTGCCGCGCCGTTGGGCAACTGGCAACCTGCGCGCCTTGTTCGTTCTGCCAAATATACCGGTGTTAGCGCTGGTCGAGAACGAACCGCAGGGAGCGCTGCGGGCTTTGTTGGCCTGTTTACAATCGTAACCCCTCACAGTGCCGAATCTTCTTCAAAGGTTTGCAGGGCGGCTTGCACGTCGTAATCAGGCAACGGATAGGTCAGTTGTAAGTCTTTGAGCGTTTTGACCAGAATGGTAGCAATGACCCAGTTGCGGTACCACTTCTTGTTGGCAGGAATGACGTACCAGGGCGCATACGTCGTGCTGGTTTTGGAAAGCGCCTCTTCGTAAGCGCAAATATAATCCTTCCACAATTTTCGTTCCTTCAGGTCGCCAGGGTTATATTTCCATTGTTTGGTGGGGTCTTGCAGACGCGCCAAAAGGCGTTCCTTTTGCTCTTCAGCGCTGATGTGCAGGAAGAACTTCAAGATGGTCGTCCCCTCCTCAGCCAGGCATTTCTCGAAGGCGTTGATGTGCGCATACCGTCGGCTCCAGCGTTTTTTGGAGACCAGCCCATGTACTCGCACCACCAGCACATCCTCATAATGGCTGCGGTTGAAGATCACTATCTCTCCTTTACCGGGCGTTTGAGCATGTACCCGCCAAAGATAATCGTGGTCCAACTCCATAGGCGTTGGCACCTTGAAACTGGCAACCCTTACTCCTTGGGGGTTTACGCCTTCGAATACGTGGCGGATAACGCCATCTTTACCGCTGGTGTCCATGCCTTGCAACACAATGAGGATTTTGTGCTTGTGTTGTGCGTATAACATTTCTTGCAAGGTCTCCAATTCGGCGTTCAAGGCAAGCAGCGCCTCCTGCGCCTCCTTTTTTCCCCCTGGGAATTCGCTTGCATCAGATGGGTCGAATTTTTTGAGTTCTACCTTGCTACCGGGTTCGATTAAATATTTTTTCATGCTTTCCTCCGGATATAAAGACCCTGCCTTTGTACCTCTAGCGATGGATCTCGATTTGTAAGTCGCTCACTTTCACCTGCATGGTGACCGACCCCAACGTGGACTTGTTCCTGTAACCCAGGAACAAATACTTTGGCAAATTGACAATTTGAGAGGATAGATCAATTAAGTTGATTTCATTGCTGACTTTGTTGCCGCTAATCTTGACCTTGAAGTCGTACACATACGGCGGGGTGGCGCCATAGTTGAATTGACTAGACAATTGATTCCAGGTGTATCTTCCATCAGGGGAGGAGGTCTGGTTCAAATAATAGCGCACTTCGCCATTTTGAGGCTGAAGGGCAAAAATCAAAGCATTGGTATCTGGAACAGGCGTCTCGGAAAATGCAATCCAGAACTCTCCTTGCGTCAAAACCGTCATTTCGACTCTTAAGCGGAGAGTAGCCTCGGCCGGCAAAGTGGTTGCCAGGCCAAAAAGTCCCTATTTCCTGAAATTGTTCTGTCCAAAGAGCAGGCCATCGCTCGAAACGCTAATTCCCAGGCCGGGAATATTGGCAACAGTACATTCTGCGCTGGCCCCAGGCGTGGCCAAAGCCTCTTCGCTTGATACAATTTGCCAGCCTTCCAGGCAATCCAGCGAAGGGTTGACAGGCGCCGGTTGTGGCGTATGGGTAGGAGGCAAGTCGGTGAATGTCGCGGTTGGCGGCGCTTCGCTAGGGGGAGGAGCGCTCCAGGTTGCCGATGCCGGCGGGAGCGCAGTGCTTGTTTCTGCTAAGGAATTGCCGAAGGAGAGCGCCTGTTGCCGCGATTTAAGCGTATCGCTGCCGGTTACAATCAAGGTGGTGATAATCGAACCCATGACGGTAATAAGCGCCGTCAAGACGGCCGGATTGGAAAATACACTCTTTTGTTTTGAAGGGCGATTCCCATTGCTCATAACGGCTCCTCACTCTAAATCAGGCTGGCTGTTTCTATTTTATCTCATATTTGGATAGAATATATATAAATTGGGTAACTGTTCAGGTGTCTGCCAGGGCTAGCAGTTCGTCGGAGAGAAGAAAAAATGACTGCGTTGCTGGCCTGGATTGCCTGTTGCTGGCCTGGAAAGTACCCAGAATGGGTATTGCCAAATCCAGGCTGAACTGG
>JBBITF010000022.1:0-45024 GCA_037440925.1 Chloroflexota bacterium | reverse complement strand
GAGCCGCCCGCCAGTGTAGCGGAGGATTTGTTGTTGAGAGGGACGAGGGGTGAAGAGAGGCATTGCCGGGTTTGACCCGCAAGGTCTTTACAAACTTCGCTCACGTATGACGTTCTATGTCCCCTCTTCCCACGAATTCAAATACTTGATTTGCTCTTCAGTCAGGGTGTCAATCTTGACGCCCATCGCAGCCAGCTTGAGGCGGGCAATTTCGGCGTCAATTTCTGCCGGCACAGAGTAGACGCGCCGCTCCAGTTTGTCGGCGTTCTTGACCATGTACTCGGCGGACAGCGCCTGATTTGCAAAAGACATGTCCATCACCGAAGCCGGGTGACCCTCGGCGGAGGCCAGGTTGATGAGCCGCCCCTCGCCCAGGATGTTGATCTTGCGGCCGTCTTTCGTCTCGTACTGTTCGACAAACGGGCGCACCAGGCGCGGTTCGCCTTTGGCCATCTGCGCCAGGGACGGGATGTTGATTTCCACGTTGAAGTGGCCGGAGTTGGCGACGATGGCGCCATCTTTCATCACCTCGAAGTGATGCCCGTCAATGACGTTGATGTCGCCGGTGACGGTGCAGAAGATGTCGCCGATTTTGGCGGCTTCCATCATCGGCATGACCTCGTAGCCGTCCATAACCGCTTCGAGCGCCTTGAGCGGGTCCACCTCGGTGACGATGACCAGCGCCCCCATGCCGCGCGCCCGCATCGCCAGGCCGCGTCCGCACCAGCCGTAGCCGGCGACGACGAAGCGCTTGCCCGCCAGCAGGACGTTGGTAGCGCGGATGATGCCGTCAATCGTGGACTGGCCCGTGCCGTAGCGGTTGTCGAAGAAATGCTTGGTCATGGCGTCGTTGACCGCCACAACAGGGAAATTGAGCATTTTGTCGGCAGCCATGGCGCGCAGGCGGATGACGCCGGTGGTGGTCTCCTCGGTGCCGCCGATGACGTTAGGCAGCAAGTCGCGGCGCTCCTTGTGCAGGGTGCTGACCAGGTCGGCGCCGTCGTCCATGGTCATGTGCGGTTTGTGGTCGAGGGCCGCGGCGATGTGCTTGTAGTAGGTAGCGTTGTCCTCGCCTTTGATGGCAAAGGTCGGCACCTCATAGCGGTTGACCAGCGCGGCGGCCACGTCGTCCTGCGTGGAAAGCGGGTTGGAGGCGGTCAGCACCAGATCGGCGCCACCGGCCACCAGAGTCCGCGCCAGGTTGGCGGTTTCGGTCGTGACATGCAGGCAGGCCGACAGACGCACGCCCTTGAGCGGCTTCTCTTTCTCGAAGCGCTCGCGAATCATGCGCAGGACGGGCATTTCGCGCTCGGCCCATTCGATGCGCCGCACGCCGCCTTCGGCCAGATTGATGTCTTTGATGTCGTAATTGCTCATTTGAACTCCTTAGAGGATAGAGAGTAGAGAGTAGTGAGTAGTGAGGGGTGAGGGGCGAGGGATAAGGGGTGGGTGGTGAATGGCGAGGGGTGAGGGGTGAGTAGGTGAGCGGTGGCAGTGTTTTCACCTTGACGCTAAGCTGCTCTCCACTCTCTGCGCTCTAATATCTGCTCCAACTTCCCCTCATCGTCAAAGTGTTGGCGGAAGCGAGCAACAAACTCAGCAGGGGTGTAATGATGGTTTTGCGTGCCTCGTTGCTCCAGGCAATAGACCGCCGCCAAAGCGCCGATTTCGCCGCACAGTTTCCAGTCGAAGCCGCGCGCGTAGCCGGCCAGGAAACCGCCGCGAAAGGCGTCGCCCACACCGGTCGGGTCCACGATTTGCCGCTCCGGCACGGTGGGGATATGATGTTCCTCGCCGTTTGTATACAAAGTGGCGCCATCTTTACCACGTGTGACCACGACGACTTTGACGCGCTTCAAAATCTGTTCCAAATTCCAGCCGGTCTTCTTGGAAATCAAGCCGTATTCATAATCATTACAGAACAGGAAATACGCGCCTTCCATGTCGCGCGCCAGTTCAGAGCCCTCCAACCGCAAGACTTGTTGACTGGGATCGTACAGATACGGGATGCCCAATTCGCGACATTCAGCGGCAAATTTGGTCATTGCGCGCGGCTCGTTCGGCGAGACCAATACCAGATCCGGCTTAGAGGGCAATTCTTTGATGGACTGAGTGCCTGCGTGATCCATTGCGCCAGGATAGAACGAGGCGATTTGGGCATTGGCTTGATCGGTGGTGGCAAAGAACGAGGCCGTGAACAGGCCCGGGATGACCTTCATCAGCGAGGTATCCACACCCTTGCTTTCGAGCCAGGCGCGGTATTCTTCGAAATCTTCGCCGACGGTGGCCATCACGCGCGGACGTTCTCCCAGCAGAGCCATCGTGTACGCAATGTTCGGGGCCACGCCTCCGCGCTGACGAGACATGGACTCAACCAGGAACGACAGGCTGATCTTCTCCAGCCGTTCGGGCAAAATCTGCTCCTTGAACAGGCCAGGGAAAGTCATCAGGTAATCATAGGCAACGGAGCCGGTGAGAAGGGTATCCAAATCGGTCCTCCTGAAGGGATTACGCAGGAAAAGGCGCTCTCCTGCGAGAGCGCCAATGCAAGCGGGCGTAGTTTAACACGGGAGGGGCAGATTGTCAAAGTAATAACTCTACTGCAAAAAGGGCGTTTCTAACGCACAGGCGCACAGTCGCGCTATGCCAATTGCCGCCCTGGATGGACAAACCCCTTCAATGTTTCTAAGAAGGGCGGGTAGGCAATCCCATTCTCGGTGACGATGGCGGTGACGAGCCGGTTTGGAGTCACATCGAAGGCAATGTTGCGCGCCCGCGCGCCCGCCGGGGCTACCGCCTCACCCTTGAATTGCAAGCCTAATACTTCCTCGGCGTCACGCTCTTCGATGGGAATCAAGCCGCCGTGCGCAAGCGACAGGTCAATGGTGGAAGTTGGAACCACAGAGTAGACCGGCACACCGTTATCATGGGCGGCCAGCGCCAGCATGTAAGTGCCAATTTTGTTTGCCACGTCGCCGTTGGCAGCTACGCGGTCGGCACCAAAGAGGACTTTTTGCGCCTGGCCCGTGCGCAGGAAATAGCCGGCCATGTTGTCGGTGATGATTTCGTAAGAGATGCCGTATTGCTGCAATTCCCAGGCAGTCAAGCGCGCCCCTTGCAGGCGCGGACGGGTCTCGTCCACCAGCACATGGATGCGCTTGCCCTGTTCGTGCGCGCTGCGGATGACGCCCAAAGCGGTGCCCCAGTCCACGGTGGCCAGCGCGCCAGTATTGCAATGGTGAATGATCGTGTCGCCGTCTTCAATCAAGGTCGCGCCGTATTCCGCCATACGTTGGTTGATTTCGACGTCTTCATCGGCGATGCGCTGGGCTTCGGCAAGAATTGCCGCACGCAGATCGTCAACGCTTCCTTTTACAGAATAGGCTTTACGCATCACTCTATCCACGGCCCAGGCCAGGTTGATGGCTGTGGGACGAGAGGCTTTCAAAAGGGCAGCAGCCGCCTCTAGATCGGCAAGCAGGCCGCGGGTCGAGGAAGAAGCGGACTCAAATCCCGCCAGCGCCAGACCAAAGCCCGCAGCAGCGCCAATGGCCGGGGCGCCACGCACAACCATGTCTCTGATGGCCTGCGCCACGCTGCGATGGTCATGATAAGCCAGAATGTCGAACACAGCGGGCAAACGCCGCTGGTCTATCATCTTGAGTTCGCAGGTTTGATCATCCCAGAAAACAGTGCGCATGGAGAGCCTTTTGCAAGCAAACCTCCTCTCGCGGGAGCGTTGAAATCGAGCGCAGTTTAGCATGATTGAATGCTCTTGTCAAAATTACGAAGAGGCAATCAAACTGTTACAAACAAGTCAATTTTGTTCAAATACAGCATAAAAAAAGCATTAAAAATAACAATTAATCACAAAATGAAGTATAATTATTGTGTGACTTAAAAACGAATTTGTGCCATAATAAACAAGAGGTGTATTTCTCTAGATATAAAGGAGGAGAGATGGGCAAGTCGTTCGAACGAGTTGTTGGAACATTGATTTTGTTGGCGTTGGTTAACGGCATAATCGGCTGCCAGCCTGCTCAAGTGCAAGAAGGCATTGTGATTGTCATCCCCGAAGACCCGCCATCCTTCAACCCCACTATTACAGATTCAGGCTATGACGCTCTGGTGATGGAACTGGTTCTGCTTGGCTTAAGCGACGTGGACGCAAACGGCAACGTCTTCCCAGAGCTGGCAACCGAACTACCAACTCAAGCCAATGGCGGAGTTGTGGTGGACAAAGAGGCCGGCGCAATGAGCGTCACCTGGAAGATGCGCACAGATGTCAAGTGGCAAGATGGGAAGCCCGTCACCGCAGATGATGTAGTCTTCACTTATGAGGCCATTGCAAATCCAGAAACAGGCGCCTGGATTGCCGGACTTGATTATATTGACAGCGTAGAAAAAGTGGACGACTATACCGTCAAAGTCAATTACAACGCAATTTATCCCGGCTACCTGACGCAGTTTGGCGGCGAGCAAGTCGCTATTTGGCCAGCCCATTATTGCGATGCCGCGCAGGGATTTGCCTCCTGGAATTGTAACCGCCAGCCGCTGAGCAACGGTCCGTATGTGTTGAAGGAATGGGTCAATGGCGACCACATGACTTTTGTCCGCAACGAGAATTATTATGTAGCAAACAAACCTTCCATTGATGTAATTACGGTGAAAATTGTGCCGGATGCATCCGTGCGCAAGACCATGCTCATCAACGGCGACGCCGATCTGGACATGTGGACGACCGAGCCTGTTATCGCCGACCTGCAAGATAAGCCGAATGTGGAAGTGAGTATCAGCCCAAACAGCCGCTGGGTGTTCCGCCTGTTCTTCAACCTGGCCGCCAAAGGCACGACCGATCCGGTCGCAACGCCGCATCCTATTTTGTCGGATGTGCGGGTGCGGAGGGCAATTCGTATGGCAATTGACGTGGACAAGATTGGGCAGGAGTTTTTCTTGGGCTACGCCAAGCCAGTATGGACAGAGTTTTTCCGTGAGCCTTACGTGTGCAATATTCCGCGCCCAAAATATGATCCCACTGCCGCCGCAGCCTTGTTAGAAGAAGCCGGCTGGAAAGACACAAACGGCGACGGCATACGCGAATGCCAGGGATGCGGATCTGCCGAAGACGGATACAAGATGGAGATGGAATTCATCACTTACTCAGAATTTGGCGAGCCGCTGCTTCTAACCCAGCAACTGATTGCCGAAATGCTCGGTCAGATTGGCATCAAACTCAACCTCTCGGTGGTTGAAGGCAGCGTATTGTGGGCCGCCTCTACCGACGGCGGCATCGAGCAAAGCGGCAATTTCGATATGGACATCTGGGACGACGGCTATGGCGGCGTGGATCCGACCGATTACCTGTGGTCCTATTATTACTCGGAGGCTGCTACCCCCGATTATGGCTATAACTACGGACGATGGATGAACGAAGAGTTCGACGCCTTGCTAGACGAAGCCTACACCCTGGATGAAGCGCGGCGCAAGGAAATCTTCTGTGAGATAGCGCAAATCCTGGAAGAGGAACTGCCCGAGGCGCTGCTATTCACGGCAGTCAACGCAGATGCTCACTCCGCGCGCTTGCAAGGCGTCCAATCCAGCACCAACGATTTGGTCACCTGGAACGCAGCAGATTGGACATTGGCCAAATAACCCTTTTTACGGGGCGGCTTGCGTAAAGGCAAGCCGCCCATTCGAAATTCTGACAAACCACGCATCCTATCCATGACCACTTACATTGCGCGGCGCTTACTTCAAACGGTTGGGCTGCTGTTTTTGCTCAGCATTCTCTTATTTGCGCTGGTCAATGTCGCGCCGGGCGGGCCTCTGGCTGGACATGGGCAAAGCCGCCATATCAACCCAGAAAAAATCGAATTACTCAAGCGACAATTTGGACTGGACAAACCGCTGCCAACTCAATACCTGGTCTGGCTGATAGGCAATGATTGGATGCGGGTAGATTTGGACGGCGATGGCGTCGCTGAAAGTTACGGCACACGCAAGGGTATCTTCCGCGGCGATTTTGGTTTCTCTTTTCGCACCCGCCAGCCGGTCCTGGACGAAATCAGTCAGCGCTTACCCAATACGATTTACTTAATGACGATTACCATGCTGCTGGCCGTGCTGATTGCCATCCCCATCGGCATCATTTCGGCTATCAAACAATATTCGGCTTTCGACATTACCGTCACAACCTTTTCTTTTGCCGGTCAGGCCATCCCAGAATTCTGGCTAGGGTTGATTCTGATTTTGATTTTCTATGCCTGGCTGAGGAATCCCTTTACCGGCGAACCGCTGCTGCCCTCCGGCGGCATGACCTCTACCGGCAGCGTAGGCTTTCATCTTGGCGACCGGGTGGTACACCTGATTTTGCCTGTTTTGACCGGCGCGCTCGGCTGGATCGCCTGGTACTCTCGTTTCCTGCGCTCCAGCATGTTGGACGTCATCCACAAAGATTACTTGCGCACCGCCCGCGCCAAAGGTCTGCCGCAAAAAGTGGTATTGTACAAACACGCCTTGCGCAATGCGCTGATTCCGCTCATTACCCTCCTGGCGCTCGATTTGCCCTACATTTTCAGCGGCGCAATCTTTGTGGAAATCCTGTTTTCCTGGCCTGGGATGGGACGCTTATATTACCAAGCGGCGCTCAACCGCGATTATCCGATTTTGATGGCTGTTCTCATCATTGGAGCCGCCTTTATCATCCTGTCTAATCTATTGGCTGATATTTTGTACGCTTATCTTGATCCGCGCGTGCGTTATGACTAAATAATGACCCAAAGCATAGTTGACTTCTCATCGAAAAAATCTGTCATGACAGCCGAAAGCGCCAGTATGGCGTTTGCCGTGTGGAAACGCTTTCGCAAACACCCTGGAGCGGTGGGAGGCGCAATTGTGCTGGGCCTGTTGGCGCTGGCGGTTTTGCTTGCGCCGCTTTCTCCCTATGACCCTGAACTCTCCAGCATGGAAGAGCGCAACCGGCCGCCCTCTCTGCATCACCCTATGGGCACCGACGCGCTTGGCCGCGACCTGCTCACGCGCGTTTTATATGGCGGCCGCATCTCCTTGACAGTCGGCTTGCTGGTAGTTGTCATTTCGCTAACCATAGGCGTTCCGGTGGGGGCGCTGGCCGGCTTTTACGGAGGCAGGCTCGATACCGCCTTGATGCGTATCACAGATACCTTCCTCTCATTGCCCTCCTTCCTGGTTCTCATCTTGCTCAGCGCCATCTTGCGCGAAGTAGAAGCGCCCTTGTTCGAGCGCAATAGCGTCTTGACGATTGGCCTGGTCATCGGCATCCTGGCCTGGATGACCTTTGCCCGCCTGGTGCGGGCCGCCATTCTCACTTTGCGCGAACTAGACTTTGTGACCGCCACGCGCGCCCTGGGAGGCTCAGACTTACGCATCATCCTAAACCACATCTTGCCCAACACCATCGGGCCGATCATCGTTGAAGCCACCCTGGAGTTGGGCTATGCCATTATCGAGGAATCCGGCTTGAGTTTTCTGGGCTTTGGGGTTCAGCCGCCAACGCCATCCTGGGGAAATTTGCTAAGCAATGCTCAAGAACATTTTACCAAGTATCCCTGGCTGGCTATCTTCCCCGGTTTTATGATTTTCCTGGCCATTATTTCTGTCAACTATATCGGAGATGGTTTGAGAGACGCCTTCGACCCCCACAAAGTGCTCGAGAAAATCGGCGAGCGCTAATTCAAAGATTTGCCGCTGCCGCCGGCAGGCTACCAAGGAGTACAGCAAATGACCGTTCAACGCCCCCCGCTTGAGCCTATCCGTTCCGCTTACCGCGTTCAGTATTTGTCCGATGAGCAATTAAATCAACTCCAAGAAGCCACGTTGCGTATCCTGGAAGAAGTGGGCGTGCGTTTTCCGTCAGAGAAAGCGCTGACCGTCTTACATGGACATGGCGCCAAAGTAGACAAAGCCACACAAAACGTCAAATTCCCGCGCGACCTGGTATTCAATGCCATGCAAACCGTTCCCCGCTATTTTGTCTTGGGAGCGCGCGCGCCAGAATATGACCTGCAATTGCAAGACAGGGTGACGTACTTCACAACCGACGGTTGTGGCGTGCAAGTGGTAGACCTGGACACTCAAACCGAGCGCGCCTCGCGCAAAAGCGACGTAGAAATGATGGCGCGTGTAGCCGATGCCCTGCCTGCCATCGCCTTCATCTGGCCGATGGTCAGCGCGCAAGACTATGGCAAAACCGCTCCTCTGCACGAAATAGAAGCCATTTGGAACAACTCGGTTAAACACGTCCAATCTGAAACCATCATGGGAGGACGCGACTGCGAATACGCCGTCGAAATGGCAACGGTCATTGCGGGCAGCAAAGATGAACTGCGCAAACGTCCGCCGCTTTCGCTGGTCGTTTGTACCATTGCTCCGCTCGTCCAAGATCACGCCGGCATTGAAGGCGCTATGGTGATGGCCCAAGCCGGCGTGCCGGTTGGATTTTTAGCCATGCCCACTCTTGGCACCACCGCACCTGCCACGCTGGCTGGCGCCTTTGCGATGGCCGATGCCGAAATCATCAGCGCTACCGTCCTCCTGCAATTGATTGCGCCGGGCGCGCCGGTTTTCCATTCGCTCATGCAAGCCTGGGCCGACCCGCGCACCGGCGGCTACATCAGTTACCCGCGCGACGCGCGCGGTCGTTATGGCGTGGTTGAGATGGCGCATCATTGGGGCATGTCTTCGTTGGGCGCTTGCTACGGCACCGACTCACTCGAAGCCGGCACTTGGCAATCGGCTGCCGAGACAGCCCTCGACCCGCTGCTGGCCGGCTTGACCGGCCCCGAAATCGTGACCGGCATGGGCCTGGCGCGCACCTATACCCGCCTGTACCCCGAACAAATCATCCTGGATGAAGACCTATACCAGCGCGCCCGCGCCTACCTGATGCAGATGGAAGTCAATGAAGAGACCCTGGCGCTGGAGACGATTGCCAATGTTGGCCCCGGCGGACACTTCCTGAGCCAGAAGCATACCCGCAATCACATGCGCACTTCCCTGGTGCGAGGCGTGACACATGAACTGGGCGCCGACGGCAAATACCGCGATGCGCGCGAAGTAGCGCGGGAGCGCGTGCGCCACATCCTGGCAACGCACGAATCCGAACCGCTCGAAAAGAACAAAAAAGATGAACTGATTCGCATCCTGGCAGCAGCCGACAAGGAACTTGGATAAGAGATCAGGGCTTTTTTTTTGAAAAGCCCTAATAAGAGATGGCCAAGCAGAGTATCTCATCCTCTGCCTAGCCGAAAGAAGTAAATCATGTTTACTGATACGCCCCCCCTTCAACCCCTCCGACCTAAACGGCCTTATCACCTGCTAGACGAACAACAAATTCAAAGCCTTGCCAATGGCAGCCTCGAAATCCTGGCCGAAACCGGCGTGCATTGCCCTTCCGAAAAATGCCTGCGCATTTACGCCGAACATGGTGCACAAGTGGACTTCCAGAAACAGATTGTACGCCTCTCGCCGGACCTGGTGCTTGCTTCCCTTAAAACAGCGCCTCGCTACTACACAATGGGCGCCCGCTCCCCCGTCCACGACCTGACGCTGGATGGCACGCAAATGTACTGCGCCACCGACGGCTGCGGCGTGGAAACCATAGACTTTACCACCCGAAAACGGCGCGCCTCCTGCAAAGCAGACGTAGCCACCATGGCGCGCGTGGCCGACGCCTTGCCCTCCATTGGCTTCTATTGGCCCATCGTCAGCGCCGCTGATCATCCCAGCACCGCTCCGCTACACGAAATCGAAGCCTCGTTCAATAATACCGTCAAACACGTCCAGAGCGAAACCGTGATGGGCGAGGCCTTAGGACGCTACGCCGTAGAGATGGCGCGGGTGATTGCCGGCAGCGAAGAAAATATGCGCAAGCGCCCGCCCTTGTCCCTATTGGTATGCTGCATTGCCCCGCTTGGACAAGATAAAGAAGGCATGGAATCGGCCTTGCTGTTTGCCGAAGCGGGCCTGCCGGTGGGATTTATGTCCATGGCAAATGTTGGCTCCACCGCTCCGGCTACGCTGGCAGGAACGGTAGTAGCCGGTGACGCCGAAATTGTCTCGGCGCTGGTATTGATTCAAATGGCATACCCTGGCGCGCCGGTCTTTCATTCTTTCATGCCGGGCGTCATGCACCCGCACAGCGGCGATTATCTTGGCACCTCTTGGGAAGCCACCTTGCTTTATCCCATTGGGGTCGAAATGGCCCATCACTGGGGCGTGCCAACCCTGGCAGGCATCTTTGGCACCGACGCGCGCCAGCCGGGTTGGCAACAAGCCGGCGACGCGGCCTCTTCCCTGATGTTGTGCGCCCTGGCCGGCGCCGAGACCGGCTCGGGCCTGGGATTGCTCGAATCCTGCACCCTGCTGTATCCCGAAGCCATCCTCCTTGACAGCGACATCTATCACCGCGTCCGCATCGAGACCGCCGGGCTGGACACCACGCGCGAAGCCCTGGCCCTCGACGTCATCAAGGAAGTGGGGCCGCGCGGCTTGTTCTTGAAACATCGCCACACGCGAGAAAATATTCGGGAGCGGCAATTCTCCGCGTTGACCGAGCAAACCGACCCGTCGGGAAAGATGCGAGACCCGGTCGAAGTGGCGCGCGAGAAGGTCGAAGCCATCATCCAAACCCATTATCCGCAGCCGCTGGAGCCTATCCAGCAGGCTGAATTGACCCGCATCCTGGCAACGGCAGATCGGGAGATAGGAGGGAAAGAATGAACGATGCGCCTCTTCCTCCAGGAGCGGGCTCATACTCCCTATAAACCCTGCTCCTGGCGCAAGAGCCCGGCGGACAAAATTTAACCGCCACCCGTCTCTAACTCCCTAACACATTTGCAATGAGAGCGTAGTATTGCATTCTCACAACCCCAAAAAGAGGTTTCTATGGAAACCGACCTGAGAGTATTGTCAGAACAGGAAATCGCCCAGGTGCATGAGCGCACCTTATCCATCTTGGCTACAAAAGGAGTACGAGTAGACACTGCGCGCGGACGCAAAATTTTGAAAGCCGCCGGCGCGGATGTAGATACCACAAACAATATCGTCCGCTTCCCGCGCGCCCTGGTCGAAGAGGCGCTGCGGCTGGCGCCTAAAAAATTCAAACTAGGCGGCCGGCGGCCGGGCTGGGAATTCTCCGTCAACGAAAACCAGTGCACGCTCCTGGCCGACGGCGCTGCAATTTACGTGATAGACACAGAGACCGAAGAGCGCCGCGAACCCACTTTCAATGACTGGCTAAACGCTACGCGCTTGATAGATGCGCTAGACGAAGTAGGCGTCTACTGGTCTATGGTAGAGGCCACCTTCTTCCAGAAAAGCATGGGAGATTCGGTGCGCTATTGGCGTGAAATGGTTGCCAACTTCTCGAAACATCTCCAGGATTGCTCCTACACAGTCGAAGAGTCCCGCTGGATGCTGGAAATCTTGGGGACGGTGTTTGGCGGCAAGCAAGAAATGAAAAAAACAAATCCCTTTTCGTTCCTGGTGACGCCCGTTTCACCGTTGGTCATCGAGGCCGAGCACACCGACGCCTATTTGGAAACCATCGAGTGGGGTTTCCCCGCCGCCATTATGCCCATGCCTTTGATGGGCGGCACCGCGCCTGCCAGTTTGATTTCCACCGTGATGCTTTCCAACTGCGAAACGCTTGCCATGTTGTGTCTCATCCAGGCAGCGGCGCCTGGCACGCCCGTCATCTACGCGCCGGCGCCCTCCATCATTGACCCATACACCGGGCGCTTTACCGGCGGCGAAGTGGAACATGGACTTCTAGGAACGGCAGTGATTGAAATGGCGCGTCACTATGGGCTGCCGGTCGAAGCCTCAGCCGGCAACCCCGGCCATTATGTGCCAGGCGTGCGCTCCGGCTATGAACGCGCGTTAAATTGGACCATGGCCATTCTCTCCTGGCCCGATTTGCTGGTAGGGCCAGGCCAATTGAGCGGCGCCATGATCCTGAGCCTGGAGCAAGTGATGATTGATGTAGAAATCTTCCGACGCTGCTCACGGCTCTCAGATGGCATCAACACCAGCGCGGAGGAGTGGCTCGAAGTAGACCTGGCGGCCGTAGAACACGGCGGCAACTTCCTGGGGCGGCGCTCTACCCGCAAAGCCATGAAAAGCGGAGAACTGTATGTCAGCGACTTCAACGCGCGCGACTCATACGAGAACTGGGCAGCCTCTGGCCGTCCCACCCTGATAGATGAGGTGCGGGAGTCGCTGCGCGAAATCCTTGCCACACATCAGCCTTTGCCCCTGAGCGAAGATATCCAGCGCGAATTGGACAAAATCGAAAGGCGCGCTCGTGAGACAAAATGAATAAGGATCTAGCAGCCTGCTGGTAAATCGCCCTCACCCCGTCCCTCTCCCGGCGGGAGAGGGGGCAAACCAAAAGATAAATCGAGGCACAGCCTATGCGATACCAATGCCAATTACTGTCAGAAGTCGAGAAAGAAAAGATTCATACCGAGACCCTGCACATCTTGTCCCAGGCTGGCGTGCGCTATCACAGCCAAAAAGCCCTCCAGTTACTGGAGGCGCATGGCGCACATATCGTGTGGGAAGAAAAAGTCGCTCACCTGCCAGCCGAACTGGTCGAGCAAACCATTCGAACCTGCCCGCCGGCGTTTACCTTAGGAGCGCGCAACTCCGCCTACAACTATCCGCTTCCTTCGCCTGTAACGCGCTATGCCATGGACGGCACAGCCGCCTTTGCGCAAGATTTCGAGAGCGGAGAACGTCATTACGGAACCGACAAAGACAATGAACTTGCCATGCGCATCTTCCAAAAAATGGACATGGGCGTCATGGCGTGGGCGCCGGTCGCCGCTGAAGACAAACCTGCCGCCGTCCGCCCATTATATGAATGGTTTACCAGCGCCACATTCTGCTCCAAGCACCTGCAACACGAACTGCACACCTCCCAACAAGCCGAATTCCTGGCCGAGGGGTTGATTGCCATTCTAGGCAGCGAAGCGCAAGTAAAAAACAGCCACGCCTTCTCATTCATCTATTGCCCGGTCTCGCCGCTCGTGCATGACGGCCCGATGATGGACGCCTACATCGAACTGGGCAGCCTCGACCTGCCGATTATGGTACTACCCATGCCCGTGCCTGGCACGACCGGCCCTGCCAGCCTCTTCAGCAACCTGTGTATTGCCAACGCCGAAGCGCTTTCCTCCATCGTCGTCTACCAACTCGCCCACCCCGGCCGCCCCATGATTTACAGCAGCGCAACGGGGACGATTGACTTCCGCACCGGATCCTACACCGCTGGAACGCCGGAAATGGGACTGATGTCGGCCGCGCTGGCCGAAATGGGACGCTTCTACGGTCTTCCCGCGACTTCGGCCGGCTGCACCGCCGATGCGCGTTCTCCCGGCCCCGAAGCGGTGCTGGAAAAAATGACTACCTCGATTGCGCCGGTCTTGTCTGGCTCGGACATTCTGGTTGGCTTTGGCGAACTAGAGGGCGATCAACTCCTGGTGCTGGAACAAATTGTAGTGGATAACGAAATCGCCCACATCTGCGAGCGCCTCTTCCAGGGCATCGACTCCGAGCCAGAAAAAGTCCTCACCAGCGATATCCTGCAAGTTGGGCCGGGCGGCCACTTCTTGGGAAGAAAGTCCACCCGTAGGCTCTCGCGCACCAACGAGTTCTACCTGCCCTGGCTGCTCGATCGCCACACCCTGGAACAATGGCAGGAACTCGGTCGGCCGGGCATGTACACCAATGCACGTAGAAAGGTGGAGGAAATCCTGGCTGGCCCCCTCGAGGAATCTCTGCCCGACCATACGCGCGGCGCTCTGGACGAAATCCTCGCCCGCGCCGAGCAGCAACTCTCGAAAACGAATGTTTCTTGACTTACAAACGAAGGAGAAAATATGTCAACTGAACTCTTTGAACAAATGGCGCAAAGCATCATAGACGGCGACCAGGAAGTCTCCGCCGATCTGGCGCGGCAAGCGCTGGCAGCCGGCCTCGACCCCCTGGAAGCCATCACCCACGGCTACATGCCCGGCGTCAACAAAGTAGGCGATGATTTCGCCTGCGGCGTAGCCTTCTTGCCCGAACTGGTCATGGCCGGCGAAGCCATGAAAGCCGCCATCGCCGTACTAGAACCCGCTATGAAGGCTTCTGGCACCTCACGTCAGATTCTGGGCAAGGTGGTGCTGGCTACAGTAGAAGGCGACATCCACGAAATCGGCAAGTCCCTGGTCGGAACGATGTTGACCTCCTCCGGCTTCGAGGTCTACGACCTGGGCGTGGACGTGCCGGCGGCTGAAATCTTAGCCAAAGCCCAGGAAGTGGGCGCCGACATCATCGGGCTGAGCGCGCTGCTGACGACTACGATGGTCAAGCAAAAAGAAGTGATAGACGAGGTCGCCAGGCGCGGCATGAAAGTCAAAGTGATGGTGGGCGGCGCGCCGGTAACGCGCGAATGGGTGCAGAAAATCGAGGCCGATGGCTACTCCGAAGACGCCATTGGCGCAGTCAACGTCGCCAAAGAGTTGATGGGCTTGAAAAAATAACCCGCCCTTTTCCCCATTGACAAACAAGCCCGCCTCCGCTACCCTTCAGGCGTGCTAACGCTTACCGCTTTCCAGCGTCAGGCAGCCTATTTCGGGCTGGACGACAAACGCTTTCTGTGTGGCCCGGCCGGGGCCGGCAAGACCACTGTCGGCGTGGAACGGATGCGCTTCCTGCTCGAAAAAGGAATACGCGCCGATTCCATTCTCGTTTTCACCCCTCAGCGTACCCTCCAGAAACCCTATGTTGACGCTCTACATGCCCATCGAACGCCCCCTGGCAGCGAGGTCTCCTTTGCCACGCTGGGCGGCCTGGCGCGCCGCACGGTAGACCTGTTCTGGCCGTTGGCAGCCGAAGCGGCCGGCTTTGCTCACCCTGACCTGCCGCCTACCTTTCTGACCCTCGAAACGGCGCAATACTATATGGCGCACCTTGTCCGCCCGCTGCTAGACGAGGGCTATTTCGAATCGGTCACCATTGACCGTAATCGCCTGTACAGCCAAATCATTGACAACTTGAACAAAGCCGCTGCCATCGGCTTCCCCTATACCGAAATTGGCGCGCGCCTCGACTCTGCCTGGGAAGGCGACCCCGCTCAACGGCGCATCTACGCCGATGCGCAAGAGTGCGCTAATCGTTTCCGCGCCTACTGCCTCCATAATAACTTGCTCGATTTTTCCCTACAACTGGAAACATTTTGGCAATACCTTTGGCCTGAAGTTTTCGTGCGCGAATATCTGACTGCCACCTACCGCCATCTCATTTACGACAACGTGGAAGAAGACGTGCCACGCGCGCACGACTTGATGCGCGACTGGCTGGCAGAATTTGACTCGGCGCTGCTGATCTACGACGAAGGCGGGGGCTACCGCCGATTCCTGGGCGCAGACACGCAGACCGGCTGGTCGTTGCGCGATTTGTGCGATGAACAAATAACGCTGAACGACAGTTTTGTCGTTTCGGAGCAGATCGCCGCGCTCGAAAACTCCCTTTGCCACGCCATTGCTCCCAGCCTCTACCCAAGCCCCTCCTTGCCGGTGGAGACAAGCGCGCTGACCTTTTTGCAATCACGCTACTACCCAGAACTGCTGGAGACAGTGGCAAACGAAGCGCAATCCCTTCTCACAGAAAAGCAAATTCCGCCCGGCGAGATCGTGATCATTGCGCCTTACCTCTCCGACGCCTTGCGCTTCTCGCTGACCCAGCGCCTGGAAATGCGCGGGGTGCCTTGGCGCTCGCATCGCCCCTCCCGCTCGTTGCGCGACGAACCCGCCAGTCAGGCTCTGCTGACGCTATCTACACTGGCGCACCCGGCCTGGGGCATTCATCCGCCGCGCCTTGATGTGGCTTACGCCTTGATGCAATCTATCGAAGGGATGGACCTCGTCCGCGCCCAACTGCTGACCGACATCGTTTACCGCCAGCGCGATTTCCAACTGGCTCCCTTTGAAGGCATCAAAGCCGACATTCAAGAACGAATCACCTTCTTGTTTGGCTCTCGTTACTCCATGCTGCGGGAATGGCTGCTAGCCTATCGGGAAAGCGAACCGCTGCCCCTCGACCATTTTCTGCGGAAACTGTTTGGCGAAGTTCTCTCACAAACCGGATTTGGTTTTCACAGCAACTTCGACTCCGTCCGCGTTGCAGCCAGCCTGGTCGAATCGGTGACGAAATTCCGCCAGGCGCTCGAACCATCCATGCTAACCGATACAGGCCAAATCCACGACCTGGGCAGAGAATACCTTGCCATGCTGCAAGACGGGGTCATTGCGGCGCAATATCTCGAAGGCTGGCAAGCGGAGGTCAACGAGGCCGTACTGGTAGCCCCGGCATACACTTTCTTGATGATGAACCGCCCGGTCACGGTCCAGTTCTGGCTGGATGTTGGCTCCAGCGGCTGGCACGAACGCCTGTCCCAGCCGCTCACCCATCCCTACGTCTTGAATCGGGAATGGGAAGCCGGCCGAACGTGGACAGATGCGGAGGAGGTCCAACAGGGGCAGGAGACGCTGGCGCGGCTGGTATCCGGCCTCCTACGGCGCTGCCGCGGGCAGATATATGTGTGCTTGAGCGAATTGGGCGAAAGCGGCTTCGAGCAACGCGGCAATCTGTTGAGAGCGTTCCAAAAGGCGCTATAAGGCCTCTGGCCGCTCATTTCACCTTTGCAAGATTCTTGACAATTCTTTCTGCACCAGGCTTGTCCGCTCATCTCTCAAGAGCGGTAAGCGCGCGCGGGTACGGTGCAATTGATTCAAATCCAGCGCCGCAACCGTCAAAGCCTCCTCGAAATACGGTCCCTGGGCAATGCGCTCACCGTTGGGATCAAAGACGGTTGCCCCGCCCCAAAAATTCAATCCATCCTCATATCCCACCCGATTGCTGTGCGCCACAAAAGAAGTGAACAGATTGGCATACGAACGATTGACGTTTTCCACCCAGCGCGCCGAGTCCAGTTTTTCGCTATCGTTCAACCCGCGGCCTGGGGACGCAGAAGTAAACAGAAGCACCTCAGCGCCATCTAGCCACAACAGGTAAGGAGGCGAAACGTGCCAAAAGTCTTCGCAAATCAAAATACCCATACGCCCAAAGCGCGTGTCGAACGCACGGACAGAATCGCCCCAAGCAAAGAAGCGCCCCTCATCGAACAAACCATAAGTGGGCAGGTAAACCTTGCGGTGAACATGCAACACCTGGCCAGCAGAAAGGTAGGCAGAAGCAATGTAGAAACGATGGCGGGCATCCTCGTCCACAAAGCCCACAACCAGGTCCAGGTCATGACTCGCCTGGAGCAGCGGCTTGAAAACGGGATCGTCAGTCGTTGGCCTGTGTGATACGGTCGGCACAAGGTCTTGCAAGACATAGCCGGTCAACGAGAGCTCAGGGAAAAGGAGCAAATCGGCTTTTTGGGCTTTTGCCTGCTGAATGAAGTCGAGGTGCTTCTCAAGATTAGCCTCCACATTTCCCAGGCGCGTGGCAATTTGGGCAAGGGCAAGATTCATTTTCATCGCAGAAATCTTACCACACACTCAACTTGAAATCCGCCAGATTCTTCTGCAAAATCAGCTGACAATAGCGACCCATATCCGTTTCTGCTATGTGGTAGTAAATTGCCTGGCCGTCACGGCGAGTATCTAGAATGCGAGCCGCTTTCATCAGGCGCAAGTGCTGGGAGGTATTTTGAATCGAAGCAGAGATAGCATCCGCAATATCGTTGACCGACATTTCCCTCTCC
The DNA here is from genome assembly GCA_037440925.1 of Chloroflexota bacterium. Taxonomy (GTDB): domain Bacteria; phylum Chloroflexota; class Anaerolineae; order Anaerolineales; family Villigracilaceae; genus JAABUE01. Next base: position 27,224 of record JBBITF010000022.1, on the reverse strand, counting down.
ATCAAGAGCCAAAAAATCTGGATACGCTTGGCATGGCTGAAGACACGATACACTTCTGCTTGCAATTCTGCCAGTTTTTGCGTCTCAGTGACTTTCACCTATGCTCCTTGTAATAGGTTATTTGCGACAAATTACACTATTGATTTTTCAATAAATCATTGTATAATTCAATTAATCAATTGAATAATTGAATATATTATACCACGCCCTATACTAAAGCAGGCTAATGTTTACGTGGACTCGATGGACACTGCGCTTTCCAGACGTGTCCATTTTTTTGTACCTAAAGATACAGGAGGTTGTCATGGTCTCGCCCGAATTGCTCCGCCGCTATCCGCTTTTTGCTGGGCAAAGTCCCTATATGTTAGAAGAAATTGCCATGATCAGCAACGAAGTGCATAAAAGCAAGGATGAATGGCTCTTTCATGAAAACGAGGAGGCTAACAAACTCTACCTGGTGTTAGAGGGCGCCATTTCGCTCACATTGCAAGTTTACACAGAGAACCAAGTTCAGCATCTCGCCTCCACCTCTTCGATTGGCAAAGGAGAACTTGTTGGCTGGTCGTCCATCATTCCTCCCAACCAATACAAACTGGGAGCGCGTGCCGTCAAAGATTGTACCCTGCTAGAGATAGAGGCAGCACCTTTACGGCAGTTATTAAACGACAACCCAGAGTATGGTTACCATTTCCTCCAGCAAATTGCAGAGGTCGTCAGTGAACGTTTCACGATGGTCACGATTCAACTCCTCAGCATGGTAACAGACAAACAAGGTAGTTCGGTTCCAGCCTAAAATTCAGGTTAGCCAAACGCCAATCAGGAGGTGTACTCATGACAGCCACGTATTTAGAAACTCTGTCTGCTGGTCAAACCTTTTGGCGCAACCTGGCAGAAATACCAAACAGCGATCGTTTTCGGATGTGTATTCAGTGTGGAACGTGCAGCGGGATTTGCCCGTTCGGAAAGTGGTTGGAATATACGCCGCGCAAAACGCTGGCGGCGCTACGCATGGATGAATTCGAGGAAGTACTGCAATCGAACAGTATCTGGATGTGTGTGGCCTGTGCAGCATGTACAGCCGCCTGCCCTCAGCAAATCCCTACCCTGGATTTGATGACCCGCCTCAAAGAAGAACTCCTGCTGACAGGCAACGTCCCTGCCGAATTGCAACTGGCTCTAGAAAACTCCCGCCGCTACGGAAATCCCATGGGCGAATCGCCCAAAAAGCGCGCTGACTGGACGACCCGGCTGGATACGCCTGTTCCCATCCTGGGCAAAGACGCCCGCTCAGTGGATGTGCTGTGGTATGTAGGCGATTTTGCATCCTATCATCCTGAGGGACAGTCGGCCGCCAGGGCTATGGTCAAAGTGTTTCAAGCCTTGGGAGTGGACTTTGGCATCCTCGGCCCAGATGAAGTCAGCGATGGCGATTCGCAGCGGCTGGCCGGCGAGCGAGGTCTCTTCGAATGGCTGGCCATTCGAAACGGAGCTCAATTCACGCGGCGCCATTTCAACCTTATCGTCACCACCGACCCTCACGCTTACAATGCCATCAAAAACCAATATCCAGCGCTAGACATTTGCTATCCAGTGCAACATTACACTGAGTTCCTCTACGAACGCCTCGATCAACTCCAACCGCTGCTCACCCATGAGATCGAGGCCGCAGTAGCCTACCACGATCCGTGTTATTTAGGGCGAGTCAATCACATCTACGAACAACCGCGCGCGTTGTTGAAAGCCATTCCGGGCGTTCGCCTGATAGAACTGTCACACCAGCGCGACAACAGTCTGTGCTGCGGCGGAGGCGGGGGCGGTATGTGGCTCGACGGTTTTCAATGGGAAAAAGCCCACTCGCGTCTATCCGAATGGCGAATTCGTGAAACCGTAGCCATCAAGCCTCTGGAAGATTTCTTGAGCGTTGTTCGAACTCTGATGACAAAGCCAAAGTCGAATGGAAAATCCAGTCTGCCCGATACCACCATTCTGGCTGTTGCCTGTCCATACGAGAAACCGCGCTTTAGCGACGCCGCCAAAGTTATCGCCCCTGATAAGGGCATACAAGTTTTGGATATTGCAGAATTACTGGCAAAAGCAATCGCTTGAGCAGGAGGTTGCCATGAATATCCTGGTGATTATCAAGATGGCGCCCGACTTGGTCGAGGAACTGAGTATAGACGCCAGCGGAACAGCGCTCGACACTCAATGGCTGCGCCTGCTTCCAAACGAATTCGACGAATTTGCTCTCGAGCAAGCCATTTTGCTAAAGGAAAGGGTGGGGGCTAACGTGACGGTTGTCGCTCCACAGGCCGACGGCATCGAGGACGCCCTGTTCACCGCCGCCGCCAAAGGCGCAGACCACCTCATCGAACTCACCGGCGAACCAGAAAACCTGAACAATCATGCTCTGGCGCGGGCAATAGCGGCGCTCATTCCTGCCCTACAGCCAACGCTTGTTCTGACAGGCGTCCAGGCCCACAACGATTTAGACGGACAAAGCGGCGCTCTGCTAGCCGGCCTGTTGGACTGGCCCTATGTGGGCTATGTTTCGGGCGTACAAATCGTAGAGAGAAAGGCCCATGTGCGCAAGGAATACCCCGGTGGTTTGTTGGCAGAAATAGAAGTGGACTTACCAGCCGTACTGGGAATCCAGGCTTCGGACGAACCGCCTCGCTACGTGGCCTTTAGCAAGGTGCGTCAGGCTATGCAAAGCGCTACCATCGAGAAGCGAGACATTGGCGTATTGAATTGCAGCGGCGGAACGGTCATCAGCCGCATGTTCCAGCCTGAGGCCAAAGGTCACGCCAAAATGCTGACAGGCGACACACAGGAAGTCGTTGCCCGCCTTGTAGAAATCTTACAGACCAGCGGGGCGGTGTAGACGAGAAGGAGGAACAAAGATGAGCGCAAACATCCTCGTCGTAGCAGAACATTTACATGGGCAGGTTCTCGATATCACGTACGTCATGCTAGCAGGCGCACGTCGCCTGGCCAAAGCAACTGGCGGTAAAGTCATCGCCCTGCTGCTCAGTGAGAACGTACAAGCGTTGAGCCAAAACTTCAATGCCGATATAGTGCGTTCCTACAATCATCCTGCGTTTGAAGACTTCTCGAACGACGCTTACTTGCATGTTCTGGAAGGCGAGGTTAAGGAAGAGCAGCCGCGCGTTGTGCTGTTTGGTCATACTACCATTGGCATGGACCTGGCCAGCGTGCTATCAGCCCGCCTCGACCTGCCGCTGGTCAGTCAGGTACAACGCTTCGAGGCGCTGAACTTCATCAGTCAAATTTGCGGCGGGAAAATTCTAGCCGAAGGCGCACTGCCCGAACCCACGGCCCTGGTCACAATGACGCCAGGCGGATACAAAACGGAAGAAGGCCAGGGGCAGAATCCGCCCATTGAAACGAAGCAGGCCGCAGGGGTGGAAAAGAAGCGAGCGCGTTTGGTGCGCTTTATCGAACCGCCAATCAGCGATGTGGATATCTCGAAGGAAGCCGTCTTGGTCTCTGTCGGTCGCGGCCTACAAAATCAGGAAGACCTGGCAATGGTAGAACGACTAGCGCATGCCCTACATGGCGCCGTGAGCGCCTCGCGTCCGCTGGTGGACAAAGGCTGGCTGCCCACTTCGCGGCTGGTCGGGAAATCGGGAAAGGCAGTCAGGCCCAAACTATACCTGGCGCTGGGCATCAGCGGCGCGCCAGAACATGTGGAAGCCATTACCAATAGCGAAATCATCCTGGCTGTCAACACCGATCCCAACGCGCCTATCTTCGACTTTGCGCAATACGGTGTCGAGATGGACTTGACGGAATTGCTGCCCGCTCTGCTCGAAAAGCTGGAACAAGAGAAGGTGAGTTGAGTCATGCGTTACGAACAGGTCAAGTCCGTCATCGTGCTGCTAGCCTTACTCATTGCGTTTGGACTGTTTGGCTGGCGGATTTATCGCGACGTGTGGCGAAACCTGCGACGTGGACAACCCAGTTTTCCCCTTCGCGATTGGGGAAAGCGTCTCCAAGGCCTGTTAGTGTACGTGTTTGCTCAGGCACGACTGTTTCGTTTCCTGCCGCCCGGTGTGGCGCATTTCTTCATCTTCTGGGGTTTCTTGATTCTGTCGTTGACTATTTTGCAAGCCATACTGGAAGGGTTGACCGCCTTTGCAAAAGAAGGCTTTACGCTGCCCGGCCTTGGCACGTTTGGCCCGCTGGCCTTGCTGCAAGATTGGTTTGCTATATTTGTGATGCTGGCAGTGTTCTACGCATTGTATGTACGCCTGCTTGTCCATCCTCAACGTTACCAGGGCAGCCATAAAGCCCAGGGCGTGATGGTTTTGCTCTTCATCCTGACCATCATGCTCAGTTTGTTGACCATGAACGCTGCGCGCATCAACCTGGGAGGAGACATACTGGCCCCCTGGCGGCTAATCTCTTCAGCCGTGGCCAGATTGTTTTCCGGCCTGAGCAGCAGCGCCCAATGGAGGATTGCCGAAATCAGTTACTGGATTCACTTGGGGGTAGTGCTGATCTTCTTGGTCGAGTTGCCAGGCGGTAAGCACTTCCATGTGATTACCTCGGCCTTTGCCGTTTTCTTGCGCAACCTGGAAGCGCGCGGGCGGCTTCCCCCATTGCAACAAGTGAATGGCATCGCGGGTGTACAGGCAGTCGAACATTTGCGCTGGCGACAGATGCTCGACCTATACACCTGCACCGAATGCGGACGTTGCCAGGAGGTGTGTCCGGCCTACAACAGCGGGTTGCCGCTCTCGCCCAAATTGTTGATGATGCGCCTACGCGACCACTTGAAAGAGCGCGGGCGCGCCTCGGATCATCCCAACAGTAACGCCCAAACAATCCTGACCAAGAAACTGGTCGGCGAAGCGCTTCAGGAAAGTGAGATTTGGAATTGCACCACCTGTTACGCCTGCGACCAGGAATGCCCGCTGTTCATCGAACATGTCGCGCCCATCGTGGACATTCGCCGCAACCTCGTCATGGAGGGCCGCCTGGATGCTGAATTGCAAAAGGCGCTCGATCACCTGGGCCGCTACGGTAACTCCTTTGGCCAATCGCCTCGCATGAGGGCCAAATGGAGCCAGGGCCTGCCGCCAATCGTGGATATTCGCCGCCAGCCGGCCGAATACCTGTGGTTCGTAGGCGATTACGCCTCATACAGCGCCACCCTGACCGAAATCACTCGTAAGACCGCTACACTCTTCCAACATGTCGGGCTAGAGTTTGGCATTCTCTACGACGCCGAGCAGAACGCCGGCAACGATGTGCGTCGCGCCGGCGAAGAGGGCCTGTTCGAGATGCTGATGCAGAAAAACCTGGCAACGCTGGAACGTTGTCAGTATGGGAAGGTGATAACCACAGACCCGCATACGTTCAACACGCTCAAGAACGAATACCCTGACGATTGGCGCACCCAACACGAAGTGCTGCACGTCGCTTCGCTCTTGGACGATTGGCTGGCTACCGGCAAACTGAGATTATCTCGCCGTTTGGATTATGCCGTGACCTATCACGATCCCTGCTACCTGGGCCGCTACAACGGCCTCTACGACGCGCCGCGGCGGGTCATTGCGGCCACAGGCTGTAAACTAATCGAGATGCCTCGCCATGCAGAACGGGCCTACTGCTGCGGCGCGGGCGGCGGTCGCATTTGGATGCAAGAGGGACAGGTGAGTGAGCGTCCGAGCGAAGCCCGCATACGCGAGGCCGCCGCGCTGAAAGGCGTCGAAGCGCTGGTAGTCGCCTGCCCTAAAGATGTGACCATGTATTTTGATGCAGTCAAAACGACAGGGTACGAGAGCAAACTGAGGGTATTGGATTTGATCGAATTGGTCCACGAGGCGCTATAAACCGTCCACTCACCACATCACTCAAAGGATGTGACCATCACCGTTGAAGCGATGGTCACATCCTTTTTGCCCCATGAATTTCTTATTCATTGCGCCTGTCGTCGGTGTTGGGCGGCGTGCTATCCTCATCGCCCGGCTTATTTGCCTCCCGAAAGGCTTTAATGGCCGCGCGCAGAGCCTTGGCGGGTTCGGCCACTTTTTGGCGCAATTCCTTCATCTTCCCGCCTACATTTTTGAGGGTAGCAATGGCCTGCTCGCGATCGGTCACTTTGCCGTTGGCGTCAAAGCCAACATGGGCGCTAATGAGGCTGCCAATCTCAGTGTAGAGCGGTCTGGCTTCTTCGATGGCCTGTTCGAAAGCCTTCAGAGCAGACTGCAGGGCGGCGGTATCTTTGCCATTGGCATTCATTTTGTCAATCAGCACTTGGATACGGTCTGTCATTTCGCCAGCGCGCTCAATGATTTTCCCCTGGCGCTCATATCCACGCTGGATACGCGCCCAGCCTCTCTCAAGGCGTTCATTCGAGACTTGCGCCTGATCCACCGGCGGTTGAGGCGTCTGACCCAGCCCTGCGGCAGAAACGCTCCCGAAAGGCAAAGCAGTCAACACCAAAGCGGCTGCCAAAGCCAACAAAACGGTCTTCTTGAACAAGGAAGTTATAGTGAACATGTCGGTCTCCTTTCTTTTCTTCTATGCTGTCATTGTATAAGCAAGCGATTGCCGCAGTATGGCGAGATTGTAAAATCTTTGTAAACTTGGCTTGCGTGCAAACCTCGTAGTGATAATCATCCTACCAAATTGATGGCTTCCTGTCATTGTCCAGCGCCTGAGTCTTCATTACAATCAATCTCACTATCAAATGAAACATTAGTCTGCATTTTTGTAATGGGGTCATCTTGCGCCCCACAAGCGAGGAAAATATGCCTGACAAAAAATACAGAATCGCCTGGCTGCCTGGCGACGGCATCGGGGTGGACGTCCTGGATGCCACCAAAATCGTGCTCGAAAAACTGAAATTGAATGCCGAATACATTCACGGCGACATCGGCTGGGAATTCTGGCGCACCGAAGGCGACGCCCTGCCGCAGCGCACCATTGACCTGCTGCACACCGTGGACGCGGCCATGTTCGGAGCCATTACATCGAAGCCGGTCAAGGCCGCCGAGGAAGAACTCGTGCCTGGGTTGAAGGGCAAAGGACTGGTCTATCGTTCGCCCATCGTGCGCATGCGCCAGATGTTCGACCTGTACATCTGCCTGCGCCCCTGCAAGGCGTATCCCGGCAACCCGCTTAATTACAAAGAGGATATTGACCTGGTGGTCTTTCGCGAGAACACCGAAGACCTGTACTCCGGCGTGGAGTTCAACCCGGTGCCGCAAGAATTGGCCACGGCGCTGGGACAACTTTCCAAGCCGTTTGGCGCCTTCAAAGACCTGCCGCTGGATCAATATGCTGTTTCCTGCAAGGTCGTCACCCGCAAAGGCTCGGAGCGCATCATCCGCGCCGCCTTCGACTATGCCCGCAAATACGGCCGCAAGAAGGTGACCATCATTCACAAGGCCAACGTGGTGCGCGCTACCGAAGGCATGTTTCTCGACATCGCCAAGGAAGTCCACAAGGACTATCCCGAAATCGAGATGGACGACGCCAACGTGGATGCCATCTGCATGTGGCTGCTCAAGAACCCGAAGAACTACGACGTGATGGTGGCGACCAACATGTTCGGCGACATCATCTCCGATCTGGCGGCGCAAATGGTCGGCGGATTGGGCTTCGGCTGCTCCGGCAATATCGGCCTGAAACTGGGCGTCTTTGAACCCAGCCATGGCTCGGCGCCCAAGTACGCCGGCCAGTACAAGGTCAACCCGATTGCCACCATCCTCTCGGCCAAGATGATGCTCGACTGGCTGGGTGAGACCGAGAAGGCCGCCGCCGTGGAAAAGGCCGTGGCCGAGGTCATCCGCGAGGGCAAGGTCCGCACCTACGATATGGGCGGCTCCAACTCGACCATCGAGATGGGCGAGGCCATCGCGGCGAGGTTGTAAACGCACCGGTCATTGCGCGCCTGCGGAACGGCGAATCAGCCGTCGGGGCGCGCAATGACGCCATGAGATATTCCTATGGACAAAATCTACATCCACGAAGTCGGCCCGCGCGACGGTTTGCAGGCGGAAAAAGTCACTGTCCCGCTGGAAGAGAAGATTCGCTGGATCGAAGGGCTGCTTGCTTCGGGCGTGGACATCATCCAACTCGGCTCGTTCGTCAACGCGGAGAAAGTCCCGCAGATGGCCGACACCGACGCCCTGTTCCGGCATTTTGCTCAAGCCGGGAAAAAGCCCGAAAACGTGATCCTCTCCGGGCTTGTCCTGAACGAGAAAGGCCTAGAGCGCGGCCTGGCCTGCGGGGTGGAGATGTTCTGCATGGGCGTCTCGGCCAGCGAGACTCACAGTCAAAAGAATACCGGCATGACGCCTGCCGAGGCGCAGGCGCGCATCATCCCGATGGCGAAACAGGCGATGGCGGCCGGCAAGCGCGTGCAGGCCTCGGTGCAGTCGGCCTTCGGCTGCGGTTTTGAGGGTCCCATCCCGGCAGAGAAAGTGCTGAACATCGTCAAGGCTTACCTGGAGGCCGGCATCCGCAACATCAGTTTGGCCGATACTGCCGGCCACGCCCAACCGGCGCAAGTGGAAGACCTGTTTGGCGAGATCCGCCGCCTCGACCCGCAAGTGGAACTGGCCTGCCACTTCCACAACACTTACGGGCTGGGGCTGGCGAACTGCCACGCGGCGCTGAAGAGCGGCGTGACCTACTTCGAGTCGGCCTTTGGCGGACTGGGAGGCTGCCCGTTCACCAAGCTGCCGGCCGGCAACGTCAGCACCGAAGACCTGGTGCATACCTTTCAGCGCATGGGCCTGCGCAAGGACATCCGCCTGGATGTCTTGCTGGATGTGGCCCGCCAGGTGAGCGCTTTCTTCGACCGCGAATTGCCCGGCTTTATCCTGAAATCCGGTTCGATTGTGGATTTTCGCGGCCGGGCGGCTTGAAAACCTTGTAAGACGAGAGTCGGTAATGCCAAAGAATTTAACCACGAAACTGCCAGGTTTTTTGATCTTGAAGCCTTGTGTCTTTTGCGGTGAAGGAGGTTTATGAAGTTACTTGAAGGAATCCGTGTGCTCGATTTGACCAACGTCCTCTCCGGCCCGTTCGCCACCCTGCATCTTGCGCTGCTGGGCGCCGAGGTCATCAAAATCGAAAACCCCGACGCCGGCGATCTGGCCCGCAAACTGGGCAATGTGACCCAGTACAACAAGGCGCTGATGGGCACCAGTTTCCTAGCCCAGAACGCCAACAAGAGATCCATGACCCTCAATCTGAAAGCCGAGGAAGGCAAGGAAATCTTCCGCAAACTGCTGGCCACCGCCGATGTGGTTGTCGAAAACTTCCGCCCCGGCGTGATGGACCGGCTGGGCTTCTCTTACGAAGAGATGTGCAAGGTCAATCCGCGCATCATCTACTGCGCCATTTCCGGCTTCGGGCAGACCGGCCCCGACGCCTTCAAACCGGCCTACGACCAGATCATTCAAGGACTGTCGGGCGTGATGTCCATCAACGGCGACGAACGCCTCAATCCGCTGCGCTGCGGCTTCCCGGTCTGCGATACGGTCGGCGGGCTGAACGCGGCGTTTGCCATCATAGCGGCGCTGTATTACCGCGAACACACCGGCGAAGGGCAGTTCATTGACATCGCCCTGCTCGATTCGATCATGCCGCTGATGGGCTGGGTGGCGGCCAATCTGCTCATCGGCGGGCAGCAGCCCGTCCTGCTGGGCAACGACAACTTCACCGCCGCGCCCTCCGGCATGTTCAAGACCAAGGACGGCTACATCAATATCGCCGCCAACCAACAGCAGCAGTGGGAAGACCTGGCCGATGCGCTCGGTCTCTCGGAACTGAAGACGGACCCCCGTTTCCAGGAACGCGACACCCGCAAGGCCAACCGCTTCCTGCTGACCCCGCTGCTGGAAGCCAAACTGACGCAGGAGACCACCGCCCATTGGGTGAAGGTGTTGAACGCCAAGGGCATCCCCTCCGGCGATGTGGTCAGTTTGGAAGAGGCGCTCACCTCGCCGCAAGCGCAACACCGCCGCGTGCTGGAAGAGGTAGAGACGCCGGGCATCGGCAAAATCAAACTCTTCAACCTGACGGCCAAGTTTTCGAAGACGCCGGGCAAAATTGAGACGCCCCCGCCGACCCTTTCGCAGCACACCGAGGAGATTCTCGGCAGTTTGGGCTACAGCGCCGAGGACGTTAAGGCGCTGAGGGAGAAACAGGTCATTTAATGTCACGGTAGTGGCGCAAACGCAAGTCCAAGACTTGCGCTACAAAAGGAGCAGATTGTATGGGCATGACAATGGTCGAAAAAATCCTGGCGCGGGCAACCGGCCAGGCCGCCGTCAAGGCGGGAGACGTGGTCGAGCCGAAAGTGGATCTGGCCATGTCGCATGAGAACGCCGCGCTGGTGCTGAATCAGTTCCTCGAAATCTACAAAGGCACCGGCCTGGAAGCCAAAGTGTGGGACCCGTCGAAGATTGCCATCATCTTCGATCACCGCGTCCCGGCCGAGAGTTCGAAGACAGCCACCAATCAAAAGAAGGTGCGCGAATTCGTCGCCGCGCAGGGCATCACCAAGTTCCACGACATCCGCGGCGATGAGGGCGGCATCTGTCACCAGATTTTGCCGGAGAACGGCTACGTGCGCCCCAGTTATGTGGTCGTCGGCACCGACAGCCACACCACCAGCCACGGTGCGCTGGGGGCGTTTGCCTTCGGCATCGGCGCGACCGAGATGGCTTCCGTCTGGGCGCTGGGCAGCGTGCTGAATGTGGAAGTGCCCGGCACGATCAAGGTGGTGGCAAAGGGCAAGTTCCCCGCCTACGTGCTGCCCAAAGACTTGATTTTGTACCTGATTGGCAAAATTTCTGCCGAGGGCGCGAACTTCAAGGTGATCGAGTATCACGGCGAAGCCATTGAGAAGATGGACACTTCCGGCCGGCTGACGATCTGCAACATGTCGGTGGAGGCCGGGGCCACTTCGGGCATCGTCCCGCCGGACGCCGAGACGCGGCGCTATCTCAAGGAAGTGGCGGGCGTCCGCGAAACGGTAGCCGTTTTCGGTCCCGACCCCGAGGCGGTCTATGACCAGGAGATCGAGATTGATGTCTCCAAATTGGAGCCGCAGATTGCCTGTCCGCACACGGTGGACAACGTCAAGCCGATTGGCGAGGTGGCCGGGAAACCGATTCAGCAAATCGTCATCGGTTCCTGCACCAACGGCCGCCTGGACGATATCGAGGTGGCGGCAAAGATGTTGAAGGGCAAGAAGGTGGCGCGCAGTGTGCGCATGCTGGTCTTCCCGGCCTCGGGGCGCATCTTCCGCGAGGCGATGGCCAAAGGCTACATCACCACGCTGATGGAGGCCGGTGCGCTGGTCGCCAACTCTGGCTGCGGGCCGTGCCTGGGCGTGCATCAGGGCGCGCTCGGCGACAACGAGACGGCGCTCTCGACCACGAACCGCAACTTCAAGGGCCGCATGGGCAACCCCAACTCGGAAGTGTATCTCTGCTCCCCGGCTGTGGCCGCCGCCAGCGCCCTGACCGGCGTGATCACCGATCCGCGCAAAGGAGGCTGAAATGGGTAAAGTGGTTTTGAAACTCGGCGATGACATTTCGACCGACATTATCTACCCCGGCCGCTTCATGGCCACCGTCCTGCCGACGGAGACGCCGCAATACGCGTTTGCCGACCAGGCCGAATTCAACGCCCGGCTGAAGAAGGGCGAGATTCCTGCCGGAAGCGTCATCGTGGCGGGCAAGAACTTCGGCTGCGGTTCGTCGCGCGAACAGGCCGCCTCCTGCCTAAAGGGACCCGACCTGGTGGTGGTGGCGAAACACTTCGCCCGCATCTTCCTGCAAAACTCGATCAACCTGGGGCTGCGCACGGTTATCTGCCCGGAGATCGAGGCCGAGGAGGGCGACGAACTGGAAATCACCGCCGACAAGGTGATCAACAAGACCAAAGGCAAATCGTTCGACATCGTGCCGCTGCCCAAGGCGCGTCAGGCCATCATTGACGCCGGCGGGCTGATTCCGTACACCCGCCAGCGAGTGCTGGAAGGGAAGAAGTAAAAAAACTCGGACCAGACATTGGGTATAATCGGGGGCATGACATCTTATCCTTATCCTGCGCCACGCCAGGAGTTGCTCTGGCAGCAAATTTTGGCGTCCCTGTTGGGCGGATTAGCGCTCTTTCTGACCCTCGTGCTGTCGTGGACGCTTGGCTATCAATTGTGGTACGCCGGGCGCATCTTCCCTGGCGTCTCAGTTGCAGGCGTGGACCTCTCTGGCCTGGCGCCTGCCGAGGCCTCCCTCAAACTCAGCCAGACTCTATCCTATCCGTATACCGGCAAGATTTTGCTACGCGACGGCGCTAAAGTGTGGCTGGTCTCTCCTGCGCAGATGGGGATGGCCTTCGACGCTTCGGCCAGCGCCCAGGCAGCCTACCGCCTCGGTCGCAGCGGCGGATTGCTGGCCAGTTTAGACGCTCAGATGCGCGCCCGCAGCCAGGGAGCAGAAGCGCCGCCTGTCATCCTGTTCGATCAGCGTGTAGCCTACCAATACCTGCAAGCGCTCTCGGCAGAAATCAACCAACCGATAACGGAAGCAAGCCTGAGCGTAGTCGGAACCGAAGTGGTCGCACAGCCCGGTCAAGCGGGGCGAACCCTGGATGTTGACAGCACCCTGATCTTCCTGAGCGCCCAGTTACAGACCTTTCGCGACGGCGAAGTCCCCCTGGTAGTGCGTGAACAACAGCCGCAAATCGTGGACGTATCGGGGCAGGCAGAAATGGCGCGCCGCGTGTTGAGCCAACCGATGACACTCTATGTCCCCAACGCTGGGGCAGACGACCCGGGTCCGTGGACGTATGACGTGCAAGTGTTGGCCAAAATGCTGACCGTGCGCCGCGTTGAAAATGGCGGAACTGCCGAAGTACAAGTGGGGTTAGATCCAAACCAATTGCGCGAAGCGCTGGTCAACATTGCCGCCTACGTAGACCGCAAACCAGAAAATGCACGCTTCCGCTTCAATGACACTACCCGCCAACTGGAACTGATTCAGCATGCCAAAGTTGGGCGCGCCGTAGACGTAAGCGCCAGCATCGTAGCCATCAACGAAGCCCTGCTGCGGGGCGAGCATAACATCCCCTTGCAAATTGCCGAGACCCAGCCAGCCGTGCCAGATACAGCTAGCGGCGAGCAATTGGGGATTACCGAATTGCTGCTTGCGGAGACTTCATATTTCTACGGTTCCAGCGCCGAGCGCATCCAGAACATCCAGGCGGCAGCGGCCCGCTTCGACGGCTTGCTGGTAGCCCCCGGCGAAACCTTTTCGATGGGGGCCGCTATGGGCGATGTCAGCCTGGACAACGGCTTTGCCGAGGCGCTCATCATTTACGGTGGACGCACCATCAAGGGTGTGGGCGGCGGCGTGTGCCAGGTCAGCACTACGCTGTTCCGCACGGTCTTCCATTACGGCTTCCCGGTAGTAGAGCGCATCCCGCACGCCTACCGCGTTTCCTATTATGAACAGACTGCCAGCGGCGCGGTGGATCCCAACCTGGCCGGGCTGGACGCTACCGTCTACTTCCCGCTGGTGGACTTCAAATTTATCAACGATACACCCTACTGGATTCTGATGGAAACCTACGTCAGCCCTGAAGCGCGCACCCTCACCTGGAAATTGTATTCCACGCGCGATGGGCGCAGCGTCACCTGGGAGACAACCGGCCCGCAAAACGTCGTCCCACCGCCCAAGCCACTGTTCGAGGTCAACGACGAATTGGAAAAAGGCCAGATCAAGCAAGTGGATTGGGCCGCCAGCGGCGCCGATGTGGTCGTCACCCGAACCGTTTTCAAGAACGGCGCGGTCTACTTCACCGACCAGTTCAAAACCCACTACGAACCCTGGCAGGCCGTCTGCCAGATCGGGCCAGGCACCGAAGAGCCAGAGAAACTGGCCAAGCGCAAGGGGGTGTGCCTTTCGTCCAATTGATCTGCAAACTGCGCAATACACGACAATAGCCCACTAGTATTGCAACTACGCCAATCGCGAAGATTCTGTAGGACAAGTCTTAAGGCTTGTCGTACGTTTGGTTGCAGCATAACCGCGCTACGAACTTAAAGGCGCTGGCGTGGCCCACCCAAGCAGTGCAAATCTGAATTATAATTAACTTATGGAGACATCCGGAATGGCATTCACCGTCCGCGATTTTCAAGATTTGTTGCATCTGCTGAATACTCATCCTGAGTGGCAGCAGGCCTTACGACGCGCGATCTTAAATGATGAGTTCATGCAATTGCCACAGATTGTGCGTGAACTGACCGAAGCCCAGCGTGAACTGACCGAAGCCCAGCGTGAACTGACCGAAGCCCAAAAGCGCACCGACGAACAATTACGCTTGCTAGGGCAGCGGGTGGATGCGTTGACCGAAGCCCAAAAGCGCACCGACGAACAATTACGCTTGCTAGGGCAGCGGGTGGATGCGTTGACCGAAGCCCAAAAGCGCACCGAGCAGAAAGTAGACAACCTGGCGCGTGAATTGGGCGGACTGAAGGCCTCTATTGGCGCCAGTTTCGAGGAGGAAGCCACTTCTGTAACCGAAACCGTCATGCGTCTCAAGGGCTACCGTCTGCTAGAAGAAGCCCACAGCCTTCGTTTGAACGGCGAGGTGGATGTCATCCTGCGCGTCGAAGACTCCCAAGGGCGGCGTCTTACGGTAGTGGCCGAAGCCAAGACCCGCCTCAGCCGGCGGAATGTCCTCACCTGGGCACAACGAATGCGCTCGGCAGGATGGCAGAAGAAGTTGCGTCAGGCAGGGTACGAAGGCCCTTACCTGGCTTATGTGTATGGCATTCGCGCAGACCTGGCCGCCAAAGAAGCGGTACGGGAAACCGGCCTGGGCCTGATTAAAGGGGAGGGAGAAATCATCCCACCGGCCGGCGAAATCGGCTAATCCCGCGCCGCTCCCCAAAAAGCAAATTGCAGGTTTTCACTTCCCGCTTTCAGGTTAGCGTGCCAAACATGCCAGGCAAGACAGGCTTGAAGCCCTTCCACGAGCGCAAATGGACGGCCTCTGCGCCCAAACGCCGTTGGAGGCAAGGCATCCCCCAGGCAGATATGATAGAATATCCCCCTGTTGAAACTGGAGTATCCATGATCAGTCAAGATTTGCTCGAAATCCTGCGCTGCCCAAGTTGCGTGCGCGAAAAAGATGGCCTGCTGACGTTGCACAAGGACACCTGGCTCATCTGCCAGGACTGCGGGCGCAAATATCCTATTGTGGACGACATCCCGGTCATGTTGATCGAGGAAGGCGACAAATGGGTCAACACGGCGAAGGAAAGCTTGCCCGTCCCGCCCCCCGCCCGATAAGAGGTCTGTGTGCCTGTGTTAGATGACCTGCTGGCCGACCTGACCAGCGGCGACGAGACGCGCGCCGAAACAGCCGCGCATGAACTGGCGGAGATGGGAGAGGCCGCCTTCCCTGCGCTGCGCCGCTTGCTGGATTCCGGCGACGAGGACCACCGCTGGTGGGCGCTGTGTGCGCTGGCCCAATCGCCTCACACGCGGACCGAAGACCTGCTCCCGTTTTTGGACGATCCTGCTCCCGAAATGCGCCAGGCGGCCGCGCTTGGGTTGGGGAGCCGCGCTGACGAAACAGCCATCAGCCCGCTCATCCGGGCCCTGAGCGATGCGGATTCGCTGGTCTCTACGCTGGCCTGTAACGCGCTGATCGCCATTGGAGCGGCCTGCGTCCCCATGCTGTTAGACTTACCCAAAGATGCGCCGCAAAGAGCGCGCATCAACGCCACGCGCGCTCTGGCTGAAATTGCCGACCCGCGCGCTATCCCAGCCCTCATGGCTGCCCTGGAAGATGACTCGACCCTGGTGCAACACTGGGCTGAAGAAGGCCTGGAACGCTTGGGATTGAACATGGTCTATCTCAAGCCTACATGAAGAAATGAAAAAAATATCCCTGAAACTTCCCCACCTCCAACGCTTGCCGATTGGCCGCTTGATTTTGTGGGCGGCGGCGGTGGCGTTGGCCATTCCTGCATTCCTCGTGATTCGCGGCCTGGTCACTTGTTGGACCATTACCGCTCTGCCAGGCGTGGCTCCTGCCAGTTGTGGAACCTCCGGTAGCACCCTGACGGGACCGGTCATTGTAGACGAAGAAGGCACGCCGATAGCCATCAATACGCCGGCGCCCGAAATAGCCGCGCCAGAAGAATTTGCACCACCCTCCTGGGACGGCGGCAGCCGCGTCACTCTGTTATTCATTGGTTTGGACGAGCGCGACTGGATTGCCGGCGAGGGCGCGCCGCGCTCTGACTCGATGATCTTGTTCACCATTGACCCGGTTAGCAAGACGGCTGGGATGTTGTCCATACCACGCGACATGTGGGTCAACATCCCTGGCTATGGCTACAGCCGCATCAACGTCGCCTACTCGCTGGGCGAAGGGAATAAATTACCCGGCGGGGGGCCCGGCCTGGCGGTCAAGACCGTCGAGCAGTTCATTGGCGTACCCATCCAATATTATGCTCAGGTAGACTTCAAAGCCTTTGAGGAAGCCATTGACGCTATGGGCGGCCTCTACTTGTGCATCCCCGAAAAAATTAAAATTGACCCCATCGGGCAAAAGAAACATAAAGTCCTCGAAAAAGGTTGTCAAACCTTGGCCGGCTTCGAGGTGCTGGGCTATGCGCGCAACCGCTACACTGCCGGCGGCGACGTGGACCGCGCCAACCGCCAACAGCAAGTTATCATGGCGCTCGTTGACCAGGTTTTCTCGCCGCAGAACTTTCCCACCATGTTTGCCAAAGCGCCTGAAATCTACGCCGAAGTGCAGTCAGGCCTGCGCACTAATCTGTCTTTCGATGACGCTGCAAAACTGGGCGTCTTGCTCTCTCAAATACCAAAAGAGAACATCAAACGCGGCGTCATTGATTACAGCATGGTAACGTTCGACAACGTCGTGCTGGGCGGTCAGCAAGCCAGCATCTTCAAACCCATCCCCGACAAGATTCGCGTCTTGCGCGACGAAATTTTCACCACCGGCGGCCCGCTCAGCCCGCTGGCCAGCGGCGACCTCACCGCGTTGATGCAAGCAGATGGCGCGCGCGTGCGAATAACCAACGGAACGTTCACCGCTGGCCTTTCAGAGCGCACCGGCAACTACCTGCTTGCCCAGGGGATGCAAGTGCTGGAAGCCAGCGCCTATGCCGATCGGCAATATGACCGCACTACCATCGTAATCTACGGCCCCAAGTTGTACACCTTGAAATACCTGATCAGCGTATTCGGCGTCAATGCCACCAATCAAATCATCTTTGCCCCCGACCCAGCCTCCCCTTACGATATCGAAGTGCGCGTTGGCGCAGACGCCATCAACCTAATTCCGCAATAAAACCAGGTCCACAAACGCTCCCCAACATCCCAGAGGCTGGCAAACGCGCCTTTGGGATGTTGGCATTTATCCCGTATAATCAGACCATGACCCGCTGGCTCGACCCTCGCCCCGTAAACGTCCCCGCTTCTTTCGCAGACCTGGGCCTGCCTCCGCTCATTGCGCAGACTCTCGTCCGGCGCGGAATGAGCACCCCCGCCGCCGCACGCGCCTTCCTGCATCCCGAAGAAAACCCTTCTGCGCCTTTTCCTGAGGCTGAACACGCAGCGGCTCTTATCCATTCGACTATACGCAACGCAGAGAAAATTGCCGTGTGGGGCGACTTCGACGTAGACGGCCAAACCTCTACTGCCCTGTTGGTACAAACTTTGCAAGCCCTGGGCGCAGACGTAAGATATTACATCCCCATTCGAGGTAAAGAGAATCACGGCGTCCATATCCAGAGTCTCGCGCCCCTTCTCGATGGAGGCGTGCGCTTGCTCATTACATGCGACACGGGCATCACCGCTCATCAAGCCATTGACTACGCGAAAATGCGCGGCGTGGATGTCATCGTCACCGACCATCACGACCCGCTCCCGCGCGAACCAAAGGCAAATGTCAACAAAGCCGACCCTCGAGAAGATTTCGATTTACCTGACGCTAAAATCCTCCTTGACCCCAAGTTGCTGCCCACAGAACACCCTCTGCGCCACCTGGCGGGCGTAGGCGTGGCCTACAAACTGGCCGAGGCGCTCCTACTCGAAGGCGGCCATATTGAAATCGAAAATCTCCTCGACCTGGCAGCCTTAGGCCTGATTGCCGACGTAGCCCTGCTTAAAGGCGAGACGCGCGCCCTGACCAAGCGAGGCATCCAGGCCCTGCGCAATACCTCGCGCCTCGGCCTGAGGGCCATGGCAGAAATAGCAGGAGCGGCTCTCGAAACCCTGACCGAAGAAACGATTGGCTTCTCGTTTGCTCCACGCTTGAACGCTCTGGGACGGCTGAGCGACGCCAATCTGGCGGTCGAATTGCTGCTTACCAAGGAACCGGCCAGAGCGCACGTGCTGGCTGCACAAGTAGAAGGGCTGAATGCCCAAAGGCAATTGCTCACCCGCCAAGTGTGGGAGGCGGCTGAAGCGCTGCTCCAAAAAGAAGCGGACTTGCTGAACGAGCCGGTTCTTGTGCTGGCGCATCCTCACTGGCCGGGCGGCGTGGTAGGCATTGTGGCGAACAAACTGGTAGACCGCTACCACAAACCGGCCATTTTGCTCAGCGAAGGAGAAGACGGCATCTTACGCGGCTCGGCCCGTTCCATTGAGGGAGTGCATATCACCGAGGCCATCGCCACCCAAAAAGACTTGCTGCTTGGATTTGGCGGTCATCCCATGGCGGCAGGGATGACGCTCGAATCCGCGAAGTTGGCGGAATTCCGTCGAGGCGTGGCAAAAGCCGTGGCAGCGCAACTCAGTTCGGGGGTCCAGGAAGAAGCGGCGCAACAAATTGACGCCTGGCTGGGTTTCGACGAAATCAACCTTGCGCTAGCCGAGTCGCTCGAAATCCTGGCTCCCTTTGGCGCCGGCAACCCACCTTTGATTATGGCTACGCGAAACGCAAAACTGCTCTCTGCCGTCCCCATCGGGAAAAACAAAGAGCATCTGCGCTTGCAAATCGAAGATGAACATGGTTACACTCAAAGCCTGCTGTGGTGGAATGGCGCAACTGAGACCTTACCCGAAGCAGAAAGCCGCTTCGACGTGGCTTACTCTATGCGGGCTACCTCGTACCGCGGCCAGCGGCAAGTTACGTTACAATTCGAGGCCTTTCGGACGATTGAAGCGGCTGCTGTTGAAGTCAAAGCCGGGAAAATAGAGATCATAGATTGCAGAGCCAAAAGCAGCCGTAAAGCGGAAACGCTCGCCCACAGCGCGTTGATTTGGGCCGAAGGGGAGCATCGAGAAAGAGGCAAAACCCGCTTTGCGCTGCACCCGGCAGAGGAGTTGGTCATTTACACCACGCCGCCTTCTCTTGCAGAAGCGCGCAAGGCGCTACAGATAGTCAAGCCGAAACGGGTGTATGTGTTCGCCGTTTCTCCTGCCGAAGACAAGCCCCAGGAGTTTTTGAAGCGGCTGACAGGATTGTGTAAATTTGCCCTGAACCAAAAGGGCGGCCAAACCAGTTTACAAGAATTGACCGCTGCCATGGCCGCGCGCCAGGCTGCCGTAGAAATTGGGCTGGAATGGCTAGCCGCCGGCGGACACCTGTTTTTGACCAAAAACGAAGACCAAATTGTCCTTTCACCCGGCCAGCAAGAAAAGAACCCCTATCTCCAGGCAGAATTGTTCATTGCCTTGCGTGGAGCGCTAGCCGAGACGGCCGCCTATCGGGCTTATTTTGCAACCACAAGCGACCTGGAAGGAATGTTGACGGTGTAAGGATTTTGATAACAGTCGAAAATGAAGGGAATAGTATTGCAGTTAAATCCTACGCAAAAGGAGGCAGGATGACATCTTTACTCTACCAAACAGATAGTTATCTACAGGAATTCGAGGCGCGCGTCACCGCCACGATAGCGGAGGAAAACGCCATCGTGTTAGATCGCAGTGCGTTCTATCCTGGAGGCGGTGGGCAGCCCCACGATGTGGGTTGGTTGAAGTCTGCTTCACAGACCTGGAAGGTTGTCAAGGTGCGCAAGGCTGGCGAAGAGGTGCTTCATCTCGTGGAAGGGGTCCTGCCGGCTGTAGGCGAAACCTTGCACGGGCAAATTGACTGGCAGCGCCGTTACCAGTTGATGCGCACACATACCGCTTTGCACATCTTGTGCGGCGTGGTGTTTCGCGATTACGGCGCGCTGGTAACGGGCGGCAACATGGAGCCGCTGCAAGGCCGCATGGACTTTGAGTTCGAGCGCTTGCAAGGGGAGTTGGTCAGCGAAATCGAGACGGCGGTCAACAAGGAAGTGGAAGCCGGCCGCGAAGTGCGCATCAAAATCCTGCCGCGCGAAGAGGCTTTTCAAATTCCAGATTTGATCCGCACCAAAATCAACCTGTTGCCAGAAGGCATTCATGAAGTCCGCACTGTGGAAATCGTGGGGCTAGACTTGCAAGCCGATGGCGGCACACACGTCCGTAACACAGCCGAAGTTGGGCGAATCAAAGTTGTAGATTACAAAAGCAAGGGCGCCATCAACAAACGAATCTATATTGAAGTGCTTTGAACAGGAGACAAACATGGAATCACGAACTCTTGGCAAAACGGGTCTTAAAGTCTCGCCGCTGTGTATGGGAACAATGCAATTCGGCTGGTCGGTGGAGGAGGCCGAAGCTCAGCGCATTCTCTCGCAAACATACGAGGCGGGTATCTACTTCTTTGACACAGCCGACATCTACTCGAACTGGGTGGAAGGAAACCCCGGCGGCGTTTCGGAGGAAATCCTTGGCCGTTGGCGGAAGCAGGCCGGAGTGCCGCGCGACCGCCTGGTCCTGGCGACAAAAGTCCGCGGGCGAATGGGCGATGGCCCAAATGACGAAGGCCTGTCGCGCGCTCACATCCTTCAAGCGGTGGAGGCCTCCCTGCGCCGTTTGCAAACCGATTACATTGACCTGTACCAAACGCACTGGCCAGATAAAGCGACGCCTATTGAGGAGACCTTGCGGGCGCTGGACGATCTGGTGAGACAGGGCAAGGTACGCTACCTTGGCGCTTCCAACTACGCCGCGTGGGAATTGATGCAAGCCTTGTGGGTCTCTGATACCTGCGGGTTGGCGCGTTACGATTCTCTTCAGCCGCATTACAACTTGCTGCACCGCGCCGAGTTTGAGCGTGAACTGCGGGCCGTTTGCCAGACGTATGGCCTGGGCGTCATTCCATATAGCCCGCTGGCAGGCGGCTTTTTGACCGGCAAATACCGCCGCGGTCAGCCCTTGCCAAACAGCCGCCGCGCGCCGCATTTACAACATGCCATGACCGATAAAAACTTTGCGCTGCTCGACGCTATGGACGAAATCACCGCTGCGCATGGCGCTACCGTCTCTCAAGTAGCGCTGGCGTGGATGCTGGCGGACCCGGTCATCACCAGTCCCATCATTGGAGCGACCTCGGTAGAGCAACTGGAGGAAAACCTGGGCGCATTGGAAGTGAAATTGACAGTAGAAGAGAAGGAAAGGTTGGACGCTTTGACGGCCTGGCAAGAGACTGGCGAAGAGGAGTGACTTCAGGTTCTACGCCATTCAAAGCGCAGTCTTTACGCCCCAAAGCGCGCATCGCGCTGCAAAGTGAGACGCAAGCCTTTTTCCAGGCTGATGGAAGGGTGATAATTGAGTTTCTGGGCCGCCAATGTCAGGTCTGCTCTCATGCGCGAGACGCCGCCAGAGGTGTTCAGGTTGACAAGCGTATTCACTTCACGGCCGGTCGCTTCACTCACTTTTTTCACCAGGTCACGGATGCTGGTTTCGACGCCAGAGCCTACATTGATAACCAGGCCGTTGATATTAGGCGCAGTGGCGGCGGCCACCATCGCGCTGACCACATCGTCCACATAGACGTAATCGCGAGTCTGCTGGCCGCTTCCATGCAGCACCAGCGCCCCCCCGCGCAGCGCCTGACGCAGAAAGTGCGGCACGACCGGCGGATGCGAGGCCGGCAGACGCTGACCGGGGCCGTAGGCGTTGAAGATGCGCAGGCAAACCGTCTCCATGCCCCATAACTTCCCAATCGTGCGGACATAATACTCGGCGGCCACCTTCGAGACGGCATAAGGCGAGCGCGGATCAGGGATCGCCGTTTCTTTGAGCGGCTGTTCGCCCTGGTCGCCGTAGACCGCGCCGGAGGAGGCCAGGATGACGCGCCGCACGCCCACGTCGCGCATGGCTTCCATCAGGCTGACCGTCCCGCCGACGTTGACGGCGTTGTACTCGCGCGGATACAGCACAGACTCAGGCACCGAAACGCGCGCCGCCAGGTGATAGACGCAGTCTACTTCCTGCAAGAGCGTCCATAACTTGGGGCGGTCGTTCACATCCCCGCGCGTGAAATGGACATCCGGAGAGAGCGCCTGCGGGTCGCCGGTGGACAGGTCGTCCAGCCCGCGTACCTGGTGGCCTTCGCGGGCAAGATGGTTGGCAAGCGCCGAACCGAGGAATCCGGCTGCGCCGGTGATGAGAAAATTCATTTTTGTTCGACTTCCACATCTGTGGTATGGCAGCAGGGATTATAAACGAAATCCCCGCTTACGGACCGGCGGGGACTGCTCACTGAACACTGATTACTGATGACTGCTCACTGCTTTCCTGTGCGGGCTCCCCTCCCAAATCTCCTGCGGGTAGATGATCGCATTCGTGCCGGGCAACTGCTCCATCGCCAGGCCGGTATTCAGGTTGATCCCTACCTGCTGGTAGGCCTTGTAAGCCAGTTGGCTGCAATAGAAGGCCTCTTCGGTTTCGGCGTTCAGGAAATTGAGGTTATACCCTTTTCCTACCTGCGACAGGCAATATTGCGCAACAGTCACGCGCATGTGGGTTTCTTCGTCTTGGGAGAGTTCCAAACCGTCCAGGGGATGGGCCACGCCGTAGAACGTATCGAATAACAGGCCGCGCTCGCGCGCCATACATTCGGTATCCCAGGCCCCGTTGCAGGCTTCGAAGGTAATCACGCCCCGCGAGCCGGATTCCACACAACGCCCGCCCGGGCCGACATAGATTGCAACATGGTCCACATCGCCAGGGACGAGCCGTCCCACCAACCGCCAGAATTCGCCGGGCAGGATGTCGGGCTTGCCGTTCATGGTGCAGATGATGTCGCCTGTTTGCAGGCCCAGGCCTTCGATTTGGAAAGTGTAGACCATGCTGTAAATTATACGGGAAAAGCAGGATCAGGTTGCTTTCGAACTTGGACCAAAAAATCCATCTGGTGAGCAATATATACCAATTCGCCGCGCCGCACTTGTCGCCGCCGTTTCTCCAGCCAATCGGCAAAGACGGCCTTGTCTAGCGCCGGATGGCTTCCCAGCGATTGCTCGAAAAAATGCAGGATGAATTGAAGGAAGTAGCCCTCTTCAGCGGGATACTGACCCTCATGTGGATACACCACCCAGTCTGATGCTCCGGCCGCCTCGATCTGCGCCCCGGCCTGCTCCAGGTACCCGAACAGATTCCGCCCCGAGCGGCTGTCCCCGCCGCCGGGACGGGTATCCATCGTCTCGTGGTACAGCCTTTCGATGACGGCGTCCAGGCCCGGGTCCAGGCAGGGAGCGAGGGTCGTCACGCCGTCGAAGTTGAGGGTCAGCCAGGCCAGGTCTTTCGTCAGCGAGAGCAGCGGCGTCAGGCTCTTCGGCATGGGAAGCAGGTCGAGGAAGGCGTGGGCGATCAGCAGGTCGGCCGGGGCAGGACGCTGCGCAATGAAATCGAACACATCTGCCTGGATGAGCTGCACGCATACTTCCCGCCGCGCGTCGAATAGCCGCAGTTCGGTCTCGCTGGTCGCTTCTGCGTCCAGTCCGTTTTCGCTGGCCCATTGCGGCAGCCATTCCCGCGCAAAGGCGATGTTCTCGGCCATCTCGTCCACCAGCGTGTAGTTGGCCTGCGCAATGACTCCCCAGCGCAGCAGGCGCGCCAGCATGGTGCCGATCCCGCCGCCGACCTCGATGATGGTGAGCGGCGTTCCGGGCAGGCTGGCCTTCAACGCGGAGAGAACATCTTTGTTCAGCGCACGGTCGTCTACGCTTTGTTTCGACAGCAAGTAGTGAGGGAAGGATAACATTGACATTCAAAACCGCCTATTTTTTCCATAAAATCTTCACAGGTTTTTTACATGTCCTGGCTATACTATTCTTCGATAGGAGATGAAAAATGTCTGCATTCACGAAAACGAACAATAATACAAAAACCAAACTGGCCATTGATATCCTGATCTTCTTTGGCTTCTTGATAGCCATGGACCCGCGCTCAACCGGCGTTGCATTACACGAGTGGCTGACAGTGGCCTCGATGGCGGCAATCATCACACACTTGCTGTTGAACTGGGACTGGATCGTCCAGTTGACCAAACGGTTCTTTACGCTGCCGGTGTTGCGGCCGCGCATCAATTACGCGCTGAACCTGCTGCTTTTCATTGACCTGGTGCTGATCATGTATACCGGTATCATGATTTCCGAATCGTTCGTACCGTTCTTCGGCCTCAGCCTGCCGATGGATTTCAGTATGCGCAGGCTGCATGATACAACAGCCAACATCTTCGTCCTGTTGCTGGGGCTGCACACCGCCTTGCATTGGGATTGGATCCTCAACGCCTTCCGGCGTTATGTCTTTGGCCCGCTCGGCCGGGCGCTTGGAGCGAAGCGCGCCTCGCAAGGCAACGTGGTCGAAAAGCAGGAGGCCTGACATGAAAATGATTGGCAGGATCGCGATCATTTTACTGGCTGCGGCGGTCGTTGTGGGAGCCACCTGGGCCTTGACCCGAAATACAGGCCGCGGGCAGGCAATCCCTGCGGAAACGCAGTTCCGCCCAGGGGACGGTTTTGGCGGGGAAGAATTCGCTCCTCACCAGCGCCCGGAAGGATGGCGGGAGGGCGGTTTCGAAAGGGGACGCGATGGTTTTCGCCCGTTTGGTTGGATCAAGAATATCGGCCTGATTGCGATGATCGTAGCGGTTGTTGTTCTCTTCGAACGCTTCCTGGACAGGAAGCGGGTCAATCACGCTGTAGCCATCCCATCCGACGAGGCGCAAACCGACTAAATGGCTTTTCTTTCTTCTCGAAGGAGGTCTCTGGCACGGTTAGAGGCCTCCATTTTTATTTTGTATAAGCCCCAGCAAGAACTGGCGGATGTCTCTAGCCGTTTGTTCCCAGGTGGGTTGCCGGCGGTAGCGTTCCAACGCCTGAACCGACATGCGCGCCAGCAAGGCGCGGTCTTTTGCCAGCCTCGCCAGGCATTCATACAATTGCGCTGCATCGCCCGGCGGAACAAGGCAACCGGTGACCTCATGGCTGATGATTTCGGAGGCGGCCCCAGCGGTCGTGCCGACAGCGGGCAGCCCAAAGGCCATCCCTTCCAGGTAGACGATGCCGAAGCCTTCATAAGAGGAAGGGACGACCAGCACTTGCGCGGCGCGCAGCCTCTCGACCAGCGCTTCGCGGTCGAGAGGGCCGTAGAAGCGCACGCTGGCGCTCAGCCCCAGGGCGGCGGCTTTTTCCTGCATGGCGCGCGCATACGCGGGTTCGGCGGTCAGCCCGCCGACGACATCCAGGCGGAAGGCGGAAGGCCGGCGGCGGATCGCTTCCAACAGGGTGTGCAGTCCTTTGCGGCGAATGAGGTTGCCGAGGAACAGCAGCCGCAGCGGTCCCGTCTCTGCCGCGCGGGCAATGGCTTCGGCTTCTGTAACGGGATGCCCAAAACGGTCGGTGGGAGGGTAGGCGACCAGGCTTGGCCTGGAACTGCTCCCTGCTACGCTGTTTACCGCTCCCTTCGTCGTCTGCGAGTTGAAGATGAAGCCATCTACCGAATTCAAGTAGCGTTTCTCGATGAAGCGGTAAAAGCGGTTTTGCCAGGCGGGACGTTGTTCGGAGCAGCGTAGGTGGTGTACCAGGCTGACAACGGGATAGGCGCGGGGGCGGGCGTTGGCGGATAACAACGAGGGGTGGTTCAGTTCGTCCTGGATGAGCAGGTCCAGGCTTGGAGGGAGGCGGAAGCGCAGGTTGTCCGCCAGGTGGGCGGCGTAATTCCGCCACGGCAGGCTGATGATCTCGACTGCGTCGCCTTGTCCCTGCAAGTATTCTACCAATCTGCGGTCGTACAGGTAGCCGCCGCTCAGGGTCTCCAGCGAGCCGTAGATGAGCAAGCCGAGTTTCATAACGGGTCATCGTCCCGAAAGGTTCAAACCTTTGGGGCAGTTTCCTGCCTGGTCAGGGAATAGGCCGCCCAGGCGCGCTCGTTTTCCCACAACACCACTTCCAACGCAATGAGGTTCGGCGCGTGGATGCGTTCGTTCAGCGACTCGGCCAGGATGCGGGCGAAATGCTCGATGGACGGGTTCAGGCCTGCGAACTCGGGCTTCTCGTTCAGCATCTCGTCCTTGTAGTAGCGGACGATTTCGTCGAGATGCTTTTCCACCTCCACGATGTCGCACAGGTAGCCGTGCTGGTCGAGTTGTTCGCCTTTGAGGCGCAGTTCGAGCAGGTAGTGGTGCGCGTTGGGGGAGTTTTCAGGCCCCCAATCGCCCCCGATCAGGAAGTGACGGGCGATGAAGTCGCGACGGACGGCCAGGGTGTACATAGGCTTTCTCCCAGGTAGAAAAAGACGGGTCAAGACACGCAAGCGAGCGGGTTCAGTCTCCCAACATGGCTTCGAGTTCATCCACCGTCTCATGGATGAAGTCCCCATACCCCCAGCCGATATCGGCGGTGCGGTTCATTTTGAGCAGGCGGGCGCGGAAGCGGTCGTACAACTCGCGGCGGGCGGGACTGTTCTTGAGTTGGATGGCAAAACGTTCCAGCATGTTGATCAGCGCATCATAGAACGGCATGTCTATGTCGCCGAAATCATTCGTAAATTTGTGGCCGCGTTCGACGTAAGTGAGCATCAGGTCGAGCGTCCCGGCCAGGTCTTTGGTGGATTTCTTGTATTCGCTGATGACCTTCTTCGCCTCCCGGAAACGAGGCATGTCCGGGAACTTGCGCGCGGGGTTGTAGACGGCTTTGATGACCTTCTGGCGGCATTCTTCCAGGTAGGTCGAATCCTGCCCGACCGGCAATACCTTACTGCGCAGCCAGGCTTTGTTCTGCGAAGTCAGGTCATGCAGGCCTTTGAGCAGTTCGATCAACCGCTCTGGCGGGAGTTCTTGCAGGGCTTGTTTGAGGTCGGTCCAGG
>JBBITF010000021.1:0-45536 GCA_037440925.1 Chloroflexota bacterium | reverse complement strand
AAAAGCAATTCGTCTCCAGGCACAGTCCCCTCTCCCTATGGGAGAGGGTTAGGGTGAGGGCCAATACTTACGCGAAAATGTGACATTGTCAAGCGACCTAGGCAAGCCTTTTCTGATGGCCAACCATCCACGAATGCCCCACGAATTCACGAATAGCGCTCCATTCGAGCATTCGTGGCCCTATTCGTGGATGGTTTCTCTACTTTGAAAGGCAAATTTGCGCTGGAGGGTAGGCAGTTACCTTTACCCTGTATTTTTCAACCCCGCCGCAATTCCGTTGATGGTCAACACAATCACTTCGCGCAAGGCTTCCGCTTCGGGCGATTCTTTATCGGGCAAGGCGCGCAAGCGGCGCAGCATTTCGACCTGGATGAAGTTGAGCGGGTCAATATACGGGTTGCGCAGGCGGATGGCGTTTTGGGTGTATGGCTCGGCATCGAGCAGGTTTTGGTGGCCGCTGATGGCGAGGACGGTATCGCGGGTACGGTCGAATTCGGCGCGGATGGCGTTGAATAATTTTTGGGCGAGTTCCTGGTCAGGGACGAGTTCGGCGTAGAGCGCGGCTATGTCCATGTCGGCTTTGAGCAGCGAAATTTCGCTGTTGTTGAGCAGAGATTGGAAAAACGGCCAGCCCTGGTACATTTCGCGCAAGAGACCCTCGTCACTGACGGCGCACAAGCCTGCGCCAAGCCCGTACCAGCCCGGCAGGTTATAGCGGCTCTGCATCCAGGAGAAAACCCAGGGGATGGCACGGATTTTGGTCACTTCGGCGGTGGCAGCGCGCGAGGCCGGGCGCGAGCCGATTTGCAGGCGCTTGATTTCGTCAATCGGGGTGGCGGCCTGCCAGAAATCGAGGAAGCCGGGCGTCTCATAGACCAACCCCCGGTAGGCGCGATGCGCAGCGGCGGCCATCTGGTCGAGGGCGGCGCGCCAGGCAGCGGGGATTACCCCCACGTCCTTTTGGGGGGAGGGCGGGGCCGAGGCCAGCAAGACGGCGCTGGCAATCTGTTCGAGATG
The DNA here is from genome assembly GCA_037440925.1 of Chloroflexota bacterium. Classification (GTDB taxonomy): domain Bacteria; phylum Chloroflexota; class Anaerolineae; order Anaerolineales; family Villigracilaceae; genus JAABUE01. The sequence continues at coordinate 44,519 of JBBITF010000021.1, read as the reverse complement.
GCGATGCGCCAGGGTGGGATTGGCATAACGCGAGGCAATCACCTCGCCCTGTTCGGTGACGCGAAAACGCCCGTTGATGCTCCCGGCGGGCTGGGCGCGGATGGCGCGGTTGGCTGGGCCGCCGCCGCGCGCCACTGTGCCGCCGCGCCCGTGGAAAATCGTCAGTTTGACGTTGAATTCCCGCGCGGCGCGGGTGATGGATTCCTGAGCCTGGTAGAGCATCCAGTTTGCCATCAGAAATCCGCCGTCTTTGTTGCTGTCTGAATAGCCAATCATGACCATCTGCTCATCCTGGCAGGTGGCGAGGTGCTGGCGGTATATCTCCGAGGTGAACAGGCTGGTCAGGATTTCCGAAGCGTTGCGCAGGTCCTCGACCGACTCGAAGAGCGGACAGATTTGCAGGCCGTCGGGAATCCCCGTCCAGCGCGCCAGCAGCAGGACGGTCAGCACGTCGGCGGCGGAGTGGGTCATCGAGATGATGAACGGGCTGAGAAGTTCCGGTCCATACACGCGGCGGGCGCGCTCGATGAGTTGGAATACGGCCCAGGTCTCGGAGGTTTCGTTGGTCACGCCCGGGCGGGGCGAAAGTTCGGGTAATGGCGAGGCGAGCAACCGACTGAGCAAGTCCAGGCGTTCCCTCGCAGGGAGGATCTCAAAGTCAGGGCAAATCCCCAGCGCGCGCAGCACTTCGCCCAGGGCGGCGTTCAAGCGGGAGGAATCCTCGCGGATATCGAGCCGGGCAGCCTCCAGGCCGAAAATTTCCACCTGACGGCGCAGGGTGAGCAGTTTGTCTTCAGCAATGCGCGGCGGGATGTGGGCGGCGATGATGTCGAGCGGGCGCCGGATCGCGTCGAGGCGGATGCGCGCCGGGCGGGGATGTTGGCGCAACAGGTTCGATTTCATGTCCTCGCGCGAGGCTTCGGCCAGTTCGGCGGCCAGCAAGGTTGTGACCAGGCGGTAGGGTTCGGCGGCGTATCGCTCAGCGATGTAGGCGGCGTGTTCGGGGAAGGGCCGGCGCGATTCAACCCACGCCATCAGCTCTGCGGGCGGCGGCAGGCGGTTGGAACTGAGGCTCAACCCGCGCCCGACCTCCTGGAGCGCGCGCCGGTGGGTTTCAATAGCCAGGCCGCGATGCAGGCGCAAGGTTTCGGCGGTCACTTCGCGGGTTACGTTGGGATTGCCGTCGCGGTCGCCGCCTATCCACGAGCCGAGTTTCAGCCAGGCGCGGCCCGCACGCAGGCCGGGGTAATGCCGGTCGAGAGCGTGGTCGAGGTCGGCGTAGATGCGCGGAATCGATTCCCAAAAGACCGATTCGATGAAGTACAAGCCGGTGCGCACTTCATCGGTGACGGCCAATTTGGCGGTGCGCCTTCGGTCGGTCAGCCAAAGCGCGCTGATTTCGGCGTGCATGGCGGCTTGCAGGGCTTCTTTTTCGCGCGGCAGCAGGTCGTTGCGGTTGTACTTTTCCAGCAACGCAGCAATGCGTTGAAGTTTCGATAAAACGGTGCGGCGGCGGGCTTCGGTGGGGTGCGCCGTCAGCACCAATTCGATGGACAGGTTTTCGAGCAGGGCAGCCATCTGCTCGCGGGTCACGCCGTTCTCTTTGAGCGTCAGGACGGCTTCCTCGATGGAGTCGTGGATGGGAGCAGGGTAGCGTTCCGCCGCCTGCTGGCGCAGGATGTGGACGCGAAAATTTTCTTCGACCAGGTTGACCAGGTCAAAGTAGGTGGCGAAGGCAGCGGCGACGGCGCGCCACTGCGGCGGGGTGAGGGTTTGCAGGGCCGCTTGCAGGCGCGCTTCGGCCTGGCTGTCGCCTGCCCGCCGCGCTTTGGCCTCGGCTCGAATGCGCTCCTCGACCTCGAAAATGGCCGGGGCTTCGAATTCGGAAATCACTTGCCCGAGCAAGTCGCCCAGCAGGTGAATGGAGGAGGAGAGTTCCATAACATTTTATCTTCTCGTTTGCCTGTTTCCCTATCCAGCACAATCATTATGGCTCGACCGGCGCATCTGGCAGCAATTTCGGTCAACAAACGGCAAACGCTTTCCGCATTGATATAAGTGAGATTGGTAAACGTGAAGATTTCCCTGCTCACGGCGTCTATGGCGCCGAGCGCGTTGAAGCGTGGCGTCCCGAAGGAGAAGCGATGAACAAGCGTTCAAAACGCCATACCGTTGATAAACAAGCGCCCAGCACAAAATGAGCGGCACTGGTTTCTATATAAACTTTCGAGTAACTATTCAGGCATCGCTGGCCTGGAAAGTACCCAGAATGGGTATTGCCAAATCCAGGCCGAACTGGGCAAAATGACGTTGTAAACCGTTGGATTTGGCAATCCAACGGAGCAATAGGGCAATTTTCAAGTCTTCTCCGACAGACTGTTAGGGCCTGCTGAATAGTTACCTTTCGGCTTTCCATTATACAACGTTCTGAAAAACTCATGACATCTGTCTCTTCCCCTGGCGGCTCATTTCCTCTACACTTGGCATATGAGACGTTTCCTTACCCGAAAACCGACTGCAGCCGATAGACCACAAACCACGGTCAATGGTCCATCGTCCATCGTCCGCGTCGGCTGCCCGGCCCACAACTGCGGCGGACGCTGTTTATTGATTGCGCACGTGGAAAACGGCCGCATCACCCGCCTGGAGGCAGACGACCGCCCCGACAGCCTCGCCGCCCCCCAACTGCGCGCCTGCCCGCGCGGACGGGCCTACCTGCGCCGCCAATACCACCCCGACCGCCTGCTCCACCCACTTCGGAGAACCGGAAAACGGGGAAACGGGGAATTTGAACGCATCACCTGGGATGAAGCCCTCGATACCATCGCCGCCCAATTCGAGCGCGTCAAAGCGAAATACGGCAACCAGGCCCTGTTCGTCCCCTACGGCACGGGCAGTTACAACCAACTCAACGGCTCGCACGTTGCCCGCCGCCTGATGAACCTCTACGGCGGCTGCCTCGGCATCTACAACTCCTACTCGTGGGCCGCCATCAACGCCGCCACGCCCACCGTCTGGGGGACGCTCATCACAGGCAATCAGCGCCAGGACTGGCTCAACAGCCGTTACATCCTGATGTGGGGCTGGAATCCTGCCGAAATGCGCGACGGCACCAACTCCGACTACTTCATCAAACTGGCCCGCCAGAATGGGGCCAAAGTCGTCTGCATTGACCCGCGCCACTCGCTCTCCGCCGCCTTGGCCGACGAATGGATTCCCATCCGCCCCGGGGCAGACGCCGCCATGATGACCGCCATGGCCTACGTCATGCTCACCGAGGGCCTGCTCGACGAAGCCTTCATCCACCGTTACTGCCTCGGCTGGGACGCCGCCACCATGCCCCCCGGCTTTGAATCCGAAGAATCCTACACCGACTACCTGCTCGGCAGGCGCGACGGCACGCCCAAAACCCCCGCCTGGGCCGAAGCCATCACCGCCGTCCCCGCCGCCACCATCGCCCGCATCGCCCGCGAATACGCCACCCGCAAGCCCGCCGTGCTGTACCAGGGCTACGGAATGCAGCGCCGCGCCTATGGCGAGCAAGTCGTCCGCGCCGGGGCGGTTCTCTCGGCCATCACCGGCAACTTTGGCATCCCCGGCGGCTGGGCCAGCGGATTGGGACTGCAAGCCCCGGATGGCGGCGGCAAATGGACCGTGTTCCCGACCGGGGAGAATCCCGTCAAAGCGGCCATTCCGGTCTTTCTCTGGACTGAAGCCGTGCTGCGCGGAAAGGAGATGACCCAGGCTGACGGCGTGATCGGCGTCCCCCGCCTGGAGAGCGACATCAAACTCATCTATGCCGTCGCCACCAACTGCCTAATCAACCAGCACGCCAACGTCAACCGCTCCGCCGAAATCCTGCGCGACGAATCCAAAGTGGAATTTCTCGTCGTCCAGGACAACTTCCTGACCCCCACCGCCCGCTTTGCCGACATTATCCTGCCCGCCTGCACCCAATTTGAGACCTGGGGCGTGGAGGACGGCTGGAAATACTCCGATGAAGTCATCCTCCAGCCCAAACTGGTCGAGCCGCCGGGTGAATGCAAGAGCGACTACCAGATTTGCGCCGACATTGCCGAGCGTTTGGGCATTGGCGAAGCCTACACCGAAGGCCGCGACGAAAAAGCCTGGGTGGAGTATTGTTTGTCGGTCTGGAGAGAAACCCGCTTCCCTGATTTGCCCACGCTGGATGAATTTATTGAGAAAAACCTCGGCGCGTGGAGCAACCCCGTCACCCAACCCGCCATCGCCTTTGAAGACTTCCGCCATGACCCGGAAAAGCACCCCCTGCCCACCCCTAGCGGCAAAGTGGAGATTTTCTCACAGCAGTTATACGACTTCGGCAAGCCCGATGAAGTGCCGCCGATTCCAAAATACATCCAGGAATGGGAATCCCCGTTCGCCGCATGTCATTGCGAGGAGCGCAGCGACGAAGCAATCCCCTCGCCGCAACAGGAGATTGCTTCGGGCAAAGAGCGCCCTCGCAATGACACCTACCCATTGCAAGCCATCGGCCATCACACCCTGGCGCGCGTCCACTCCACCCACGACAATAACGACTGGCTGGGCGAAGCCTTCCCGCAGCGGGTCTTCATCAACCCGATAGATGCCAAGGCGCGCGGCATCCGCGACGGCGACCTGGTGAGAGTCTGGAACGAGCGCGGCGAACTGGTGATTCCGGCGAGAGTCACCCCGCGCATCCTGCCCGGCGTGGTGGATATTCCCCAGGGCGCATGGTGGACGCCAGATGAGAACGGCGTGGATTTCGGCGGCTGCATCAACGTCCTGACCTCCGAACGCTGGACGCCCTACGCCTTTGGCACAGCGCAGCATACGACTATGGTTCAAGTTAAGAAACATGATGGACAGGATTAACAGGATATTTTGGGAAAACCTGTTGATTTTGCCCATCACGATAAAAAATTATTCCGTCCATATGGTGATTGCTCTCCGCGCAAAAGGTTTGGTTGTGGAAGTTGAAAAACCGATTTCGGTCATTTTTCGCGGGCAGTCCGTTGGGCAATTTTTTGCTGATTTGTTTGTGGAAAACAAGGTGATTGTCGAGCTCAAAGCCGTTTCCGCGCTTGCGCCAGAGCATTCCGCGCAAACCATCAATTACCTGAAAGCAACAGGCATTGAAGTTGGTCTGCTCATCAACTTTGGGCGCCCCAAGATTGAATACAAACGACTTCACAAATAATCAGCCACGCTCTGCATCCCCCAAAAAATCCTGTCTATCCTGTCCATCCTGTTTAAAGTCCATGACCTACGCCTTCACTTTTGACGCCTCCGCCTGCACGGGCTGTAAAGCCTGCCAGATTGCCTGCAAAGACAAGAACAACCTGCCCACCGGCGTTCTCTGGCGGCGGGTTTATGAGATTTCCGGCGGCTCCTGGCAAAAACAGGGCGATGCCTGGACAACGGACGCCTTCGCCTATAACCTGTCCATCGCCTGCAATCACTGCGTCCATCCCAAATGCGCGGGGGTGTGTCCGACGGACGCCTTCGTCCAGCGCGAAGATGGGATCGTTTACATTGACGAATCCAAATGTATGGGCTGCGGCTATTGCAACTGGGCCTGTCCATACTCTGTACCGCAATACAATCCCGAATCGGGCCGCATGACCAAGTGTAATTTTTGCATGGACGACCTGGCCCAGGGCAAGCCCCCGGCTTGCGTGGCGGCTTGCCCGATGCGGGTGTTGGGTTTTACAGTGACCAGTGAGCAGTCGCCAGTGATCAGTTATCAGTTATCAGTTACCAGTGATCAGTTGTCAGTGATCGGGGATGAATATCAGCGGCTGTGGGAGAGACCAGCGACTGAGCATCCCTTCCCTCTGCCGGAGTTTTCGCGCACGCAGCCGCACCTGGCCATCAAGCCGCACCCGGCGATGGGCAATGGCCTGGAAAAGATAATCGCCAACCGTGAGGAAGTCAGCCCGAAGCGCCTAAAAGTTGGGAGAGTTGGGAGTCCGAAATCTCCCGATTTCAGGCAGGAACTTTCCAAAGCCTGGAGACTTTGGAGGCCAGGTTCTCCCGATTTCGGGCTGGGCGAACTGCCGCTGGTTGCTTTCACCTTGCTGGGACAAATGGCGGCAGGAATAACCCTCTTTTCTTTCTTCTTTCCTCTCTCTTTCGATCATCTGCTTGCCATCGGTCTTTTGCTCGGCCTGGGAGGGCTGGCGTCCTTCCTGCACCTGGGCAACAAAAAGAATGCCTGGCGAGCCGTCTTTCACTTGAAAAAATCCTGGTTGAGCCGCGAAATCCTGGCCTTTGGCTTGTTTTGCCTTTCTTGGCTGGCCTGGCTCACCGCCCACTGGTCACTGAACACTGGTCACTGGTCACTGGTCACTGCCCTCCTCGGCCTGGGATTGATATACAGCATGACGCAAGTTTATCGGCTGCGAGCAGTCTCGGCCTGGAACACCTGGCGCACGGAGGCGGCCTTTTTCCTGACCACCGGGACGTTGGGCGCGCTGGCAACGGCCATGTTTTCGGATGTACGGGCAGCCGTTCTGGCGGCACCGTTCCTGGCGGGGGAGGCGGCGCTGATTCTCTCAGCGGGGCAGAAAACCCATGAAACGGCGACCCGCCTCAGGCTTGGAATGATCGCGTTCTGCATCGTTGGGGTTGCAGCCCAGGGGGCACAATCCGTCGGGATGTGGATCATCATCCCCATCTTCCTGCTAGCCATGGTCGAAGAAAGCCTCGGCAGGCTGGCCTTCTATGCCCTGCGCAACGATAAACAAAAACTGCCGTAGCGGCGCGCTGCGGCAGTCTCGAGAAAATGATGCTAGGACTGGCTGGGTTTTTCCAGCACCTGGTCTACCACGCCGTATTCCACAGCAGCCTTGGCGTCCAGGTAAAAATCTCGGTCAGCGTCTCGCTCGATGTCTTCCACTGTCTTGCCGGTGTGCTTGGCGAGGATTTCATTCAGCACAGCCTTGAGGCGTAAAATCTGCTTGGCTTGAATTTCGATGTCAGTGGCCTGACCCTGGGCGCCGCCCAGCGGCTGATGCAAGTGAATGGTGGCATGAGGCAGGGCATAGCGGCGGCCTTTTGTTCCGGCGGTCAACAGCACGGTGCCAAACGAGGCGGTCACACCCACCGCCACCGTGCTGATGGGATTGGAGATCATCTGCATGGTATCGTAGATGGCCAGCCCGGCATAGATGATACCGCCTGGCGAGTTGATGTACATCTGAATCTCTTTTTCGGGGTCTTCGTGATTCAAGAACAGCAACTGGGCGACGATCATATTGGCAATCTGATCGTCTATCGGCGTGCCAAGAAAGATGATTCGTTCCTTGAGCAGGCGGGTAAAGACATCATACGCGCGCTCGCCATAAGTGGACGATTCAATCACCATCGGGGCAATATTTTTGAAACTGGGTAGCATTGGTTTCTCTCCTTCAAATCTTTCTGCAATCATACCCGAATAATGTTGGAAAATTGTTAATTTTGCCAATGAAATTCATCGGGGCGGCGCGTCTGCGCCGCCCCGGGGACGTCACTCGCCTTCGGTTTTTTTGGCCGCTTTTTTGGAGGGGGATTTGGGCTTTTTCGCTGCCGATTGTTCGGGCGCCGTTTCGACAGGCTTTTCTCCACCTTCGGCCTTCTCCTGCGCGCTCTTCCCCGACTTCTTGCCTGCTGAGGCCTTCCTGGGCTTTTTCTCGGCCTCAGCCTCTTGCTGCTCGAACTCGCCGATAGCGATGGCCTTCACGCGCTCGAGCGTGCGGCGTGTAAGCAGCCGACGGGCCGTTTCCATAGTGATGGCTTTAGCCACTTTTTGCTGGCCTTGCTTGCCGCCTTCCACTTTTTGGATATCGAAACCTTCATATTGCAATTCCATGAACGTTCGGCCAAATTCGTCTTGCAGCGATTTTGAGTCAATTTGGATGTTTTCCACTTCAGCCAATTTTTCCAGGATTAAACTGCGTTCCAGACGTCGGATGGCAATGGATTTGGCTTCCTTTTCCATAAAAGCCGGCAAGTCGGTATTTTGCATCTTGAGGTAGGCTTCCAGGTTCATGCCTTGCATCTCCAGGCGGGCGCGCAGGTCGTCTACCACGATTTTGGCCTCTTCTTCGACCAATTGAGGCGGGTACTTGATAGTAGCGCCTTCCCTGATTTTATTGATTAAGTCATTATAGTATTGATTATCATAGTCTTCCCGAGAGCGCGTTGTGAGACTCTCCATCAGATTGGCTTTCAATTCTTCCAGAGTGTCGAATTGGCCGGTCATTTTGGCAAAATCGTCATCCAGGTCGGGTAAGTCCATACTGCGCACAGCCTTTACTGTCACCTCAAAATGAGCCGTTTGGCCGCGCAAAACCTCCTCGGCCTGTTTGGAAAATTTATGTTGGATGGTCTTGCTTTCGCCGGCTTTCAGCCCCACCAGTTCTTTCGAGAAACCGCTGTACGGCCATTCGTCTTTTTCTCCGTCCTTACGGATGACCAAAGAGAGGCCGGTATGCGACAGGCTTGCAGAGAGATCGTCGTCGTTTTTGGGTTTGATCAGCGCGCCCCTTACATCGGCCAGAACGAAATCGCCCACCTCGATGGGGCGTTCTACCGTCTCGGTCAAGGCATACATTTGGCGCAGGTCGTCGAGAGCGGCCTCCAACTCCTTTTCGCCGGGCGCAGACCATTGGTACGGAAGGCGCAGCGCACGGTAATCACCTAAATCTACTTCTGGAGCCAGCGGCACCTTAAAAATCAGTTTGAGCGGGTCCACCGCTTCGATCTTTTCCAGCGAGCCAGGCGCAGCGGGTTTGATCTCGGCTTGATCGAGCACCTTGGGATAGATTTCATCAATCAGCAGATCCACGGCTTGCTCGATGATAACGCCCTCTCCGTAATAGCGGACAATGACATCATAAGGCGCTTTGCCTGGCCGAAAGCCAGGGATCTTGCCGCGCTGAGCCAGTTGACGGGCGGCGCGGCGCTTGCTAGATTCCATCAGTTCTGTTTCTACCTCGACGGTCAACTGCATCTGATGGTCGTCTTGTAACAGTTTTTCGATTTTCAAATTTTCCTCCGCAGGCCGGTTGCAGGACAGGTCTAAGACCTGTCCTACAAGGAGGCCTTAAAAAAGTCAATGGGGACGGCGGGACTTGAACCCGCACGCCTTTCGGCACTTGATCCTAAGTCAAGCCTGTCTGCCAATTCCAGCACGTCCCCGCGTACCATTCGCTGTCGGCGTCATTACCTCCATCCAGCGCGGCGGAATTATAAGCCAGAGGGAGAGAGGCGTCAACACACGCTATTTTCATCTTTCTACGCTCACCACTCCTCCCAGCGGGTTCAACTTCAACTTCCATGTACTGCCGGTTTGGAATTGCTGGAACTCGTCCAGACTGGCGGGGTGATAGGTCATCTCTCCTCCCTTTTGGGTATCGAAATATACGGTGTACATCACCGATTCATCGCCATAACGTTGGTTGGCGCTGATATTTGGCTGAGCATAGACCGGTGAAAAATCATTCCCTTCCAGTGTGTAGGTTTGGATGGTCTTCCACTCGTCAACGGTGTAGTCGCAGTATTGTTCGCTTTCCGTATGACATTCCTCTACTACTTCGGCGTAACCGTTCCCTTTATCAATGGTCTTTTGCTCGCAGACTTCACGGCTCTCCGTCTGGCAAGAGACATCGTAAGCATCGGAGGGCGGGTTGCCTTGTTTGTCGGTGTACCGCACCGATTGGATTTCCTGCACCGGCAGCGAGGTCTGCCAGGCCACATCGCTCACAGTGGCCTGTACCGAGGAGACCGGCGCAAAGAACAGTGTAAAGAGACCAATACAACATAACAAAAGCAAGCCGGCGATTCCGCCCAATAACAGCCAGTTTGTTTTCTTAGCCGGGCGAGTTGACGAGGGGCCGGCTTCAGGAGCGGAAAAGGCTATTGAAGCGGGAGCAGGAGCAGGGGGAGTCTGAACCGAATCGGAGCGCAGCAGGGGCGCTCCACACTTAGCGCAGTTCGTACCCGTTGGCGGGTTCTCTGTCCCGCAGTTGGCGCAAACGACCGTCTTTGGTCCGCTGGGGCGTTTCAGTTCGCGCCCGGCTTCGCGCTTCTTGCCCTCGACCAAATCGCCGCCGCATTGCGAGCAGGTTGTGGCCGCGGCCGGGTTGCGCGCGCCGCAATACGGGCAATGGATGTCGGCTCCTGAGGCTGCGGCCTGTATCTCCTTTTCGTCCTTCACCCACTCCGCTTCGGCGCCCAGGCTGAAACTTACGTTCTCCGGCTGGGGCGCGCCGCAGTTGACGCAGGTTTTCTGCGGGCCGGGGTTGCGCGTGTCACAATTAGGGCAAGTCCATTCGGTCTTTACATATCCAAGCGTTTTGCGCGCCATAGGCTCTCCTCATCAAATCTCTCAAAAAGTGAACCTGCTCAACTAAAATTCATGCCATGCTCGAATCTGCGCCAGGCGGGACTCGGTGGACGGCTCACGATGCGGACAGGTATCGCCCACCTCTTTCGCAGACTTGCGGCCGGCCAGCGCCAAAAAGACCGCTTCGACCCCATTGGCAAGATTGTGTGGGTCGTAGCCGCCTTCGAGGACAAAGACGATTTTGCCTTTACAGTGTTCCTCTGCCAGTTCTACCAGTCGTTTCGAGAAAGCAAAGAAGCCAGCCGAAGAGAGGCCCATCGTGGTAATGGGGTCGCTCCAATGCGCGTCGAAGCCGGCCGAGACCAGGATCATCTCAGGGCGAAAGGACTCCGCCAGCGGCTGGACAATCTCAATGGCAATGCGCTCAAACGTCTCATCGCCCGAATAGGCCGGCAGCGGCACGTTGACGATTCGTTTGCGGGCCTGCGGCGCATCTTCGATCCAACCGGTGCCGGGGTAGATGCCCCACTGATGGGTGGAGAGGTAGGCGGCGCGTGGGTCTTCCAAGAAAGCCGCTTGAGTTCCGTTTCCGTGATGGGCATCATAGTCCACCACCAATACGCGCTCCAGACCGTTGGCCAGTAAATCGCGCGCTGCAATGGCGATATTGTTGAACAGGCAGAAGCCCATGGCGCGCTGCGGCTCGGCGTGATGCCCAGGCGGTCGAACAATGGCAAAGGCGTTTTGGGCGTCTCCATGCAGGACCGCGCGCGCGCAGGCCAGGGTAGCCCCAGCAGCCAGCAAGGCGTCGTCATAAGAAGTGTGCGTCACGAAGGTAGGGGCATAATCAATAATGCCGGGCGCCTGTTCGCGGCAGACACGTTCCAGCCCGGCGATCAAGCGCGGCGCGTGAACGCGGGCAATCTCGGCCGGCTCCGCAGGCATGACAGTCAGCCGTTCGGCCGGCACAGAATCCAGGCAACGGGCCGCTTCCTCTAAACGTTGCGGGCGCTCTGGATGGTCGGGGTAATCGTGACCAGGCGCCGGGACAAAGGCATAAGCGGTTGTCATGCGTCTATTATACTTGGGAAGGGATATGTGAGCCGCTCGCATGCGCGGACGAGTTACAAACCTGTCCTGCGTGGCGGCTCACTCAAGACATTTCTTCAAGCGGGGCCATTGCTTCTCCCTCTGCCTTCAACAGCCCTACACCGTTTTCTTGCAGCGCCTCGCGGGCGCTGACATCCACCCGGAAGGCGTACATATAGACTAGGTACGGTGGATGGCAGCCTGCCTTTTCCAACGCCTTGCGCCATGTGGCCGAGCGTACCCGCCGCGACCACTTGACCACATCCGAGCGGCTTAGCCGTGTCTTTGCTTCCAGCAACACGCTCAGTTGCCGTCCTTGCGCGTCTTCCACCGGCAAGATCACGTCCACTTCCCCGTTGAAACGCAGATTGCTTGCTTCTTGCAATACGCGGTAACCCTTTTGGCGCATCACTGTCGCCAGCACGTTGCCGGCCTCCTCCTCCAACGACACCCCCAGCATGGAAGAAAGGTTGGCTAATTCGCTGCGTGTCTTGCTCAGTTCAACTTCGGTGCGCTTCTGGGCGGCAGCCAGTTCACGCATTTGTTCTTCAGTGCGCTTCTGGGCGGCAAAAAGTTCGCGCACTTGTTCTTCGGTGCGCTTCTGGGCAGCAGCCAGTTCACGCATTTGTTCTTCAGTGCGCTTCTGGGCGGCAAACAGTTCACGCACTTGTTCTTCAGTGCGCCTCTGAGCGTCGGCAAGTTCGCGCACTTGTTCTTCGGTGCGCTTCTGGGCGTCGGCAAGTTCGCGCACTTGTTCTTCGGTGCGCTTTTGGGCGTCGGCAAGTTCGCGGACAATCTGTGGCAGCGCCAGGAAATCCTCGTTGAAAATGGCGCGCCGCAAATCATCCCGCCATTCGGGATGAGCGTGCAGCAAACTCAACAAGTCTTGATAATCGCGCACGGTAAAAGTCATTCAACATTCTCCGACCTGAATTATACTTGAATTCGTCCCAGATGACGGCTCAACTTTTTCATCCTCCCTTCCTCTCTGATTTCTTGAGATGATACGAAAATTTAGCCATCCTACTATCCTCACGCTTGCCTTTGGCCTCTCGCGCTGGCTATACGCTCGAGGCGGTATCCACTTCGAGGCGACTACAATTACCAGCAGTTGGCATTTCATAGATGTCCACTTGTTGAAAACCGACTTATGGCGTAGCGTCTTCTATCTGCACACCCAGCCCCCTTTGCTCAACTTGTTCACCGGGCTTGGACTGCAACTCTTCCCAACCGCCTACGAGAGCGTCTTCCGCCTTTGTTTCCTGCTGATGGGATTGCTCTTTGCCCTTTCCATTTACTCTCTGGGCAACAAACTCGCTTTGCCCAAAACCCTGTCCCTGTTGTTGGCTCTGTGGTTTTGCATCAGCCCGGCGACCGTCATCTATGAAAACATCTTTTCGTATGCTTACCCTTTAGCGGCCGCCTTGACGCTCTCGGCCGTTTTCTTGGCGCGCTTTCTCGAGACCAAGCGTCCCTTAGACGGCGTGCTGTTTTCTCTGCTACTGGCAGCCATGGCGCTTACCTGGAGTCTTTTTCATCTGGTTTGGTTGATAGGTTGTTTTGCAATCGTCCTGTTTGCCTTGCAAGGCCAGCGTCATAAAGCCACCTGGCTGCTGCCGGCCCTCTTGCTGGTGACGGCTTGGTACGTCAAGAACGCCGTGCTATACGACACCTTCAGCGCCAGCACCTGGGGCGGATTGAATCTCTTCAAGATTGTCACCCATGATATTCCAGGCGAGACGCGCAAAGCGTGGGTGAAAGAAGGCCAAGTCTCCCAACTGGCGCTCGTCCCGCCGTTTCGCAGCCCTGAGGTCTACTTGCGTTACTTTCCTCAAACGCCCATCACGGGCATTCCACTGCTGGATGAATACTACACCTCCAGCGGCTATCGCAACCAGCATCACCGCGTCTACGTCTCGGCTGGGGAACGTTACTGGAAAGACTCCTTGCGCATGATAGCGTTGGCGCCGCAAGCCTATTTGCGGTCGGTATCGTTTGCTGCCTACATCTACTTCCACTCTGCCAGCGACTACAAACAAGTTATGGACATTCGCCAGCCGATCGAGCGCCTGGATACGCTCTGGAATCGCCTTTTCTATGGACAATGGCAAAAAGACGAGACTTTGAGCGAACGCGCTGCCCGCTTCTCTCCTGGACATTTTGCCTGGCTCCTGACCCTCGGCTTTTTTCTTGCCCTGAGCGGGGGGCTGGCCTATGTGTGGCAAGCGCGCGCCTATCTATTCGAACCGCGCGTGGCTGTCTTGCTCTTCTTGCTTTGGAATCTGATTTTTGTTTCCGTGATCAGCGTAACCATGGACATCGGGGAAAACAACCGCTTCCGCTTCACCATAGACGCTCTTTGGCTTCTTATGTTGGCGTTTACCCTGCGTTCTTTAGCGCTTTCTCGCCGGCAAAAGCAGGCGCCGCACGAATGGCGGTGAAACATTAATCCTGCAAGCCAATCAACGCCCCAAACCGGCCGGTTTTTCCTTTTTCGCCGCGATGCGAGTACCAGTCTTGCAAGTGGCAGGCAGTACACAGACCTGCTACTTCGATTTGGCGCACTCCCGTTTGCTCAAGCAAGAGCCGGTTAGCCTCCCACAGGTTGAAATGCAGGCTCTCGCCGTGCGCTTCGAACAGGTCATCGGCTTGCTTTCCAAAGACTTCTTTCACCCTGGCAACAACATCCGCGCCCACTTCGTAATGATCGGGACCAATCGAAGGGCCAATAGCCGCCAGCAAGTCTTGCGGTTGTGAACCATAACGCTCTTGCATGGCCTGGACGGCTACAAACGCCGCCCGTCGCACCGTCCCCAGCCAGCCTGCATGGACGATACCCACCGCCCGCTTGCGCGGGTCATACAACAAGATTGGCGTACAATCGGCAAAACGCATGAAAAGCGTGACAGCGGGGTTACTGGTCAGCAAAATGTCGGCTTTGCGATACTCGCTATCCATAGGGCGAGGCTGATCGGCAAAAACGACATCGGCGCTATGCACCTGCCAGACATCATGCACCGACTCGACCGGGCGGCCTATCGCTTGGAATGAACGGATGCGGTTAGCGCGCACGTTCTGCAGATCGTCGCCCACGCCTCCGCCGACGTTCAAAGAAGCCCAAGGCGCCGGGCTGACACCTCCCTGGCGAGTAAAGACCGCCTGCGCCACATGGTCAGGAAAAATATCGAACATATAGTAACGGATACCGTTCTGTTGAGAAAAGGGCATGTCTATGTTTCTGCGGCCTACCAAACCCTTGCCTTATTCGCCTTGTTCCGTCAAAATCCTGGCATATAAATGCGGTGCAGTGGAGTCATATCAGGCTTTACCCGCTTCGACAATGGCAAATTTCTTGAGAAAGAATTGTCGCGTCTCGCTTATGGATTCTTCCAGGTTGGGGTAAGCGAACCAGGCCGTAAAAAAACCAAACAGCGCGCCTGTTAGCAGGCGCAAAAAAGGCGTGCTTTCTCGATAAGGCAAAACAGCGGCCAGAGCCGGCAAGTCAAATTGGCTGAGCAATTGCGAGAAGCCATCCAAACCAATTGGCCCAAGTCCGAGCGCAAGCCACGCCAACCAATGAAGTTGCGGCCAGCGGCGGCCGGTCAGACCAAAGAGCAACCCAAACAGTAAGATGGACGCATAAATGGCAACGTCGCGCTGACAGAGCGCCACTTTATAGCCGATGGTCTCATTCCCCACATACTGCCGCGCCTGCAAGCGAGAATAAGAATTGGCGTCGTGCAGGTTTTGCAAGCCAGTGGCGGTCTCGAAATCTATCAGTTTGGACAACCCCGCCTCTTTCAATGGATAAACGGCTTGCTGGCCGAACAGAAAAAAGGAGCGGAAGCCAAACTGATGACAAAGCGGGCTGTACATGGCATAGATGACCCTGGCTGGCGCAGCCACTCCAACATGCATAAACATCGGCGCAAGGAAAGGCAAGCCAACGTAGAGAAAAACGATGAAATTGAGTAACAGCAGGTAATGACGGGAAATCCAAAACATGATCCTGTCAGCAGCGCTGATGGTTTGCCCGCGCCTCACACGCGCTTCATGCGCCTCGCCGCCCAAGCGGTCGAGTTGACTGCGCCGGTCGCTGGCCGCGCCGAGCGTCATAGCGAGTTTCTGGCGGTCGAAGGGTGCCTTTAATAGATACGGGCCAATCTCGGCTACTGGAATTTCGAGCATGTAAGCGCGCTGCAAAGCAGGATCAGAATCGATATCCACTTCTGCCAGGCGGTGTGGATATTTCTCTTGCAGGGCTTCCAAGTCGGCGCGCGCCTGTTCGCACAGGTGACAACCTTTTCTTGTGTAGAGCGTAACGGATAACATCTATAACCCGAAGTCCACCCACACCCCAAATTGCGAAAGGCGCTCAAACGTACCGCTAAACAGCATGATCCCGATGACAACCAAAACGATTCCCATGCCAATCTCAACATAGCGCATTACCTTGCCATGTCTTTGCAAGATGGCAGAGACCCAGCCAATGCCTAGCGCCGCTATCAGGAAAGGAATAGCCAGTCCGGCCGAGTAGGCTGTCAACAGAGATGCGCCTCGCGATATCGAGCCGCCGTTCCATGCCAGGGTCAGGATCGCGCCCAGCACGGGTCCAACGCAGGGCGACCAGCCGGCAGAAAAGAACACTCCTAACAGGGCAGAAGAAAGATAGCCCCATTTGGGGTCGGGTAATTGTTGGACACGGGTATCATATTCCAGGAATGGGATGCGAAAGATGCCAATCATGTGCAGGCCAAAAACGACCACTACCACGCCGCCCACTTTGGCTAAAATGGCGCGCAAGTCGTATAACAGGCCGCCAAATGCCGAGGCTGCCACACCCAGTAGCACAAAGACCGCGCTGAAGCCTAGCACAAAGGCCAAACCATGCGAAAAAGTCACCCAGCGGCGATTCCTGGCCACCTCGCCGCCGGCTGCCCGCCCGCCCAAATAGCCAATGTAAGCCGGCACCAGTGAAAAGACGCATGGCGAAAGGAAAGAGGCCAAGCCGGCTAAAAAAGCCAACCCCAAACTGATATTGGCGAAACCCATAAAAAATCCTCTCTAACTATAAAGTCGGTTCCTTGACCGTGACCGTCGTGCCAACGTTCGGCCAGGTCATCTGAATTTCATCCTGCTCCAATGAGATATAAGGATAGGTCCAGCGGAAAATCCATTTTGCATCCTCCGGCGTGACGTTGATACAGCCATGCGATTTGCGCACGCCAAAGTCATTGTGCCAGAACACGGCATGGATAGCCACCCCGTCTCCGTTGATGAAAGACGGCCAGCCCACAGCCGGCGTATCATAGCCGCTATCGGAGGCGGTGTTCGCCGACATGTGAATAGAAGGCATTTTACGCCATACGGCCTGCGTGCCGAGCGGGGTGGCAAAATCGCCAATACCGGTCGAGACTCGGCAAAAATGCACTTCGGTATTGCCTTCATAGCAAGAGAGCGTCTGATAAAAGACATCCACAATGATGGCTTTGAGGGCCGGGTCCACCTCAGGATGAATGGGGGCAATCTCTTCGGCTGTGATGGGATGGAAAGCCGTCGCGTCGGCCCAGAAAATATCGCCATAGCCGTATCCCTTGCCGACGGTCTCGTTGAAACGATACCAGATGCGCCCATTTTCATCCGTGCGGATCTGGTCTATCCATACCACCTGGCTGTAATACAAACGAGGCGTTTGCCCCAGGCTCATGATGTAATTGAAACTCGGCGAACGCACCGGCGGATTCTCCAACACCAAATCTACGTACGGGATGGTTACTTCGGCCCAAAAGCCATTTCTGCCCTCTGGCAGAGCGCTAAGGGGGACGTTGGCCAGGTTTCTGACCGGCTGCAAGTGCGAGGCGTAGACGTAGCCTTGCGGCGTCTCGGCCCAGGTCTTGCTGGAACCCTGGAAGACGGTATTGCCGGCCGAGTAGGTATCCGAGCCAATCACACTGCGCCCCCACGCGACAACTGCATCTTCAGGCAGGCTGCCAACCGTTGCAGAGTAAGCGTTGGGTTTGGCTTTGAGATCTGTCGAATATAAGTTGGGGTACACGCTCACCCGCCCCAGCCGCTCGCCGGCGGGGAATTGCTGAGGGGGCAAATAAAGCCTCGATAGACGTTCTAACGGGTCAAAGGCCAGAGAGCCGGCTCCAAAAGCGGTCAGTTTGAGAAAATCGCGTCGGGAAATGACTGATTTCATACTACCTTCTCACAAGAATTTCGGGCAAGGATAATCGTAAACGTCATTAACGTCAACGCATGTGAATCTTTAATCCTGATGGGCAAGGCAGTCAATCTCTTACCCGCTTGCAAAAAAGGATTCCAGACCGCGCAAGCAGTCCGCGCTGACCTTGTGTCCTACATCGGCCTGGCAAAACGTGACCTGCGCTCCGCCCTGTTCGAGCAACTCCACCGACTGCCGGGCGCGTTCCAGGGGAATCAGGTTATCCTGTGTGCCATGCGCAACAAAAAAGGGTTTACCCAGCAAAACGCGCCGCGACAGCAGGTCGCCCACGCCGCCGGGCATAAAACCGGCCAACACAGCCGCGCGGCGGATGCGCTGCGGGTAGAGCAGAGCCAGCGTGTTGACCAGCGCGCCGCCCTGGCTGAAACCGGCCACGTCGAACTGAGCGGCATCCACCCCTGCCGAAGCGGATACCTCGTCTACCAGGCGGAGAACGGCCTCGGCGGCCGGCTGAAGGTCAGATAACGAGGGCAGGCCCCACGTCCCAGATTGAAGCGGGCGCCAGGAGTACCCTCCTTCGGGGGCAATGTGCGGCGCGCGCGGGGCTGCAATCCACAGGTCAGGCGACAGACGGCGCGTAAACAGCCACATCGAGTTCTCGTCTCCCGTCCAACCGTGCAGCAGGAGCAAGAAACGGCCCGGCTGCTGCGTGGCCGGGCGCACGCGCAGTATCCAACCGTTGTGGTTCAAGAGGTGGGCGTCATTTGCGTCCGGCACGTTTCATGATCCAATCTGTAAAGAAGAAAATAATCAGGATGAGAGCCACCGGCGACAAACCGGCCAACATGCACATAAAGCCCAACGAAGCCGCGCCCGGCCCATAAATGAGACAAATCAATCCCAACCCAACGATGAACAACAAGGCAAGCGCCCCGATTGCCAGACGGATATTGGTCTTGCGGGCGTAATCGCGTAAATCGCGGCTCATGAGCGGCCTCCAAACAGGCTACGGCGCAGGCGGCGCGGCCAGGAAACAGCCCGCCTGAGTTCTGGCAGGGCGGCTTCTACCGCTTGCTCGCCGCGCAGCGCCACTTCGCGGACATCCACCTTTCCTAGCAGTTCAATATCCGATACGGCCGGGCGGATGATGACGTCGGGTTTGTCCACGGCCAGACGGTATTCGGCAATAGCGCGGTTGCCGACATCTACCGAGCGCATGAAGATATCGAAAGCCTGAGCATAACGGATGTGCGACAGGCGATCGAGGATAGGGCGCGGTAGGCCGGTGGGAATCGGCAAAGGAACGCTCATGGAATGAGCCGGTTCGCCCATAGGCGCCTGGAGTGTAACGGCCACCACCGGCAGGGAGGGCGCCAGTTCGCGCGCCACCGAAACCGGCACCGGATTCAGCACGCCGCCATCTACCAGTTCCCATTCATGCCAGGGAAAGGCCGGAAAGATGCCCGGCACGGCGATAGTCGCCAGGATGGCGTCGCGCATACGCCCTTCGTCTAGCGTCACTTCACAGCCGCAGTTCAGATCCACGGCCGTCAAAGCGCAAGGTAGCGCCAAATCCTCGAAGGTGCGCTCCCCAAGGGTAGAATCCAGCCACTTACGGACGCCTGCCAGCCCCAGCAGCGAGGGACGTTCGTCTGCAGAACGGCCATACAAGCGCGACTGATCTACCGACGCAAACAGGTCTTCGATTTCGTCGGGCGAATAGCCAGCCGCATAGAACGCCGCCACCAGGCCGCCAAAACTGGTGCCTGCCACAGCGCGAACCCGAAAGCCTTCTTTTTCCAGGCGGCGCAGCACGCCGATATGCGCGTTGCCTTTGGCGCCGCCGCCGCCGAGTGCAAGAGTGATTTCCATCGGCCCAATTATACTAAACAAGGAAGCGTTATAATCTTGGTTGTGAATCTCCGCCGCATCTTCTATCCCCCCTCCATTCCCCCTGCTTATGCCCCCAACTTCATCCACCTGTACCTGGATATTGGCTGGTTCGGCATCCTGAGCGGCTCGTCCATCAGTTTCCTGAGCGTCTACGCCGCGCGGTTGGGCGCCAGCGGCCTTCAACTCGGATTGTTGAGTTCTATGTCTGCGGCCGTCAGCCTGTTTCTGGCCATCCCGGCCGGCCGCTGGCTGGAAAAGCAAAAAATCAACCGCGCCGTCTTTATCGCCTCAGTTTGGTATCGTTTGGGCTACCTGCTGTGGGTGCCGCTGCCCTGGTTGTTCGACCAGCAGGCGCAGGTCTGGGCGCTGATTGCCATCGCCTTCCTGATGGCCATCCCGCTCACGCCGCTTTCGGTGGGCTTCAACGCCCTGTTTGCCGCCGCCGTCCCCAACGAATGGCGTGCACATGTAGCCGGCATTCGCAATATCGTCTATGCCATTGCCTTCATCCTCTCTTCACTGGGCAGCGGCTATCTGCTGGAAAGATTGCCCTTCCCAAGCGGCTATCAAGTCGTTTTTGGAATTGGATTTTTTGGGGCCGCGATGAGCAGCCTGCACTTGTATTTCGTCAAGCCCCTTCAGGCGGACTCGCCCCCGCTTCAGGACGACCCCGCGCCTGCTCCCGTTATCGAAAGCGAATCTTCGCCTCGGCATTGGCTTGCCGCCCTGCGCCTGGACATTTGGAGGTCGCCGTTTGGCCGTGTCTTGCTGGTCTTTTTGGGCTTCCACACTGCACAATACATGGCCCTGCCGCTGTTCACGCTCTACGTGGTGCGCATCTTGCATCTCAGCGACGACCAGATTGGCCTGGGAACGGCCTTGTTCTACCTGACGGTCCTGGTTGGCTCGACACAACTCGACCGCCTGGTGCGACGCTTCGGCCACCACAAAGTGACCGGCGTCAGCGTAGCCGGCCTGGCCGCCTACGCCTTCTTCCTGGCGCTTTCCAAGACGCCGCTGCACTACTACCTCACCTCGTTGGTCGGCGGCTTGAACTATGCCCTGCTGCTAGGCGCGTATGCCAACTACCTGCTCGAAGAAATCCCCGAACATGACCGTCCCGCGCACCTGGCCTGGTATAACGTCGTCCTGAACGCTTCTATCTTGGCCGGCTCGCTTGCTGGCCCTCTCCTCGGCAATGTTACCGGTATCGCCGAAGCGCTGTTGTTGGTAGCCCTGCTGCGCTTCTTCTCCGGGCTGGCTATCTTGAAATGGGGATAACATGTGCAGATGTCGCTGAAAACCGGTCATTGCTTGTCATTGCAGGCCGTTGCTATTTGCGGAAGAAATTCGAAACAAAAAACCAGATATTGGCCGGCCGCTCTGCCAAGCGACGCATGAAATAAGGGTACCAATGAGTGCCAAATGGGACATAGATACGCACCGGATAGCCCTCGGAGGCCAATTGCTCCTGCAAGTCTCGGCGGATACCATATAACATCTGGAATTCCAGCGCCTCCTTCGGCAACCCAATTTTCTCTGCGTATTGTTTCGCAAATGCAATTCGTCTCTCATCGTGAGTAGCAATGGCCGGAAGCGGCGGAATGCGGCCATCCTTACTCAAGACAGGTGAGCCGGCCGCTAAAGCGGCATCGAGCAAAATTTTGGTCAACAAATCAAAGTTGGCATCTACATCTGCCTTTTTAGGATACGCCTTATCGGGAGGTTCCTTGTAAGCGCCCTTGACCAATCGAAAGCGCACGCCGCGCTCGAGCAATTTGCGAGTGTCCTGCTCTGTGCGATAAAGGTAGGATTGAACGACCAGGCCAACCGTTTTGACGTTGAAATTTGAATCCAGTGCGCCATTCAAAAGATCAATGGTCATATCTGTATAAGGCGTATCCTCCATGTCAATTCGCACAAAGTTCTTATGTTCTTTGGCGCGCGTCAGGATACGCGCCAGGTTTTGACGGCAAACGGTATCATCCAACCCCATGCCGATTTGCGTCAACTTGATGGAAACATTCGATTGGACGCCCGCCTTATCAATCTCATCCAAGATGACGATAATGTCTTCTGTCGCTTGGGTTGCTTCCTCGGTAGTGGTCGTATGTTCTCCCAGGTGATCCAAAGTAGCGTATATGCCTTTGGCATTCAAGTCGCGAATAACGCGAATAGCATCCTCAATATGTTCGCCAGCCACAAAACGGGAGGCGGTCTTCCAGGCCAATTTCCAACCGGTGACGGTACGCTGAGCCCATCCGGCTTTGGACAAGTAGATTAGGAACGAACGGAGCATAAGAAATCCATCCTTTGACCAGAAGATATGGGATAGAGTATCTTCTCAAACAGAGGGAGGAAAGGGAAGAATTTGAGCCTTCTACGCGCGCCCAAATCACCCCGCACCCCGATGAATTGAGAGGATACGTGATAAATCTATTCTAGCACAAATGGCAGGGTTGATTGTGTTATACTCTTTAGGTGACTAATGTCACGATTTCTTCCAAGAAACGACAATATGAAAAACAAGCGTTTTGCTCTATTTACCTGGGGCGTTTTAGGTTGGAACTTGCTCGTCATCCTATGGGGCGCCTATGTCCGCGCTAGCGGTTCTGGGGCAGGCTGCGGACGACACTGGCCGTTATGCAACGGTCAAATTTTGCCCCGCTCCCCTGGCCAGGAAATGGCTATCGAGTTTACCCATCGCTTTCTCTCCGGCATAGACATCCTGTTGGTGGCTGTTATGCTGGTTTGGGGCCTGCGGATTGCCGCTCAGGGACACCCGCTGCGCAAAGGACTGGTTGCTTCAGGATTCTTCCTGGGATTAGAGGCTTTACTCGGCGCCGGCCTGGTCTTGTTCGAGTTGACAGCCGGCAACTCGTCTATGGCGCGCGCAGTTGCCGTAGCCTTGCATCTGGCCAACACCTTCCTCCTGTTGGCCAGCCTGACCCTGACAGCCTATTGGGCCAGCGGCGGGAAGCCCATCCAGGTCAAGAGAAGAAGCGGAAAGACCTGGCTGCTGGCAGCCGGTTTACTGGGCATGATCTTGATTGGGATGAGTGGCGCTGTCACAGCGCTAGGCGATACACTCTTCCCTGCCAACTCGTTGGCCGAAGGCATTGCCCAGGAATTAGACGAAAATGCACACTTCTTGATACGATTACGGGTTTACCATCCCGCCATTGCTGTCCTGGTAGCCGCTTATTCGCTCTATCTGGTACGCGCGCTCTATGAAAAAACGCACGGCCTTGGGCGCACGCTCCTGCTATGGCTGACAGTGACCGGCTGTCTCCAACTGGCGGCCGGACTGATCAATCTGGTATTATTAGCGCCTATTTTCATGCAAATCATCCATCTGTTCACAGCAGATCTAACCTGGATTTTATATATCTCAACTACAGCGGCACTGCTGGCTAAAGAATGAGTTTATCTGTATCCTGCTGGAGGACAAGTGAGAAATCGCAGCACATCCACTTTAGTTCGCATCATCTCCATCCTTTTCCTGAGCGCGACGCTGATTCTGACCATCATCTCTCTCATTGACTACAGCCGCCAGCGCAGCAACTATCCCGCCGGCATGACCATTGGCGGCGTACCGGTCGGCGGCGTAGATCCACAGACGGCCTCTCAACGCATTCTGCAAGTCTATAATACGCCTGTCGAGGCGAATTACGCCGGCGCCGTCTTTCACATCGAGCCAAGCGTGGTCGGCTTCGAAATAGAACTGGAAGCCATGCTCGCAGCCGCCGACCTAGCACGCACTGGCGGCCCGTTTTGGGAGGGCTTCTGGAACTACCTGTGGAATCGTGAAAGCGCGCCGGTTGCCATTCCCTTACGCGCTACGCTCTCCGAAGAACGCTTGCGCGCCTACCTGCAAAACGAAATTGCCCCCCGCTACGACATTCCGCCTGAGCCAGCCCAGCCCATCCCCGGCGGCGGATTTACGGCAGGCCGTCCAGGCCAGGAACTGGACATAGATCGCGCCGTGATTTTGATCGAAGACGCCCTGCGCTCGCCCACTAACCGCAGCGTTTCCTTGACTTTCAAGCGCAGCGCGCCGGCCCGCCCCTCCATTGAGAACCTGGAAATTTTGCTCAAACAAACCATCCAGACCAGTGATTTTGACGGCCTGGTTTCTCTCTACATGTTAGATTTACAAAACGGTCAGGAGATTCATTTCATCCTGAATCAGAAGCAAGAAATCGAGGTTGAACCCGATGTAGCCGTGACCGCATCCAGCACCATCAAAATCCCTATCCTGGTTTCTGTGATGATCAAAAACGGCACCAAAGCGCTGGATACACGCACAACAGACATGATAACGAACATGATCAAAAAATCCGAGAATCCGCCCTCGGATGCATTGATGGCAGAATTGGACCCCTTGCGCGGACCGCTGGTGGTCACCGCCGATATGAAAAAAATTGGCTTGACGAATACTTTCCTGGCCGGTTTTTTCGAACCCGGTTCCCCTTTGCTCGAACGCATCGTCACGCCGGCCAACCAACGCCTGGACGTATACACTGATCCTGACCCGTATAACCAGACCACTGCTTCAGATATGGGCATGTTGCTGGCTGACATCTACCAATGTGCGGCATCCGGCGGCGGCGCGCTGGTGGCAGCCTTTCCAGACCGCATCAACCAGGCCTCCTGCCAGCAGATGGTGGCGTTCCTGGCCGAAGACAAGATCGGCGTGCTGCTTGAAGCAGGCGTGCCAGGCGGCACCCAGGTAGCGCACAAACACGGCTGGGTGGTGGACACGACCACCGGATACATGAAAAACGTCTCCGATGCGGCCATCATTTACACCCCCGGCGGAAATTATGTCCTAACCGTCTATACCTACCATCCACAACAAATCATCTTCGACAACATCAATGCCCTGTTTGCGAATCTAGCGCAAATCACGTACAACTACTACAATCTGTCGAGCCAGTAAAACGCATAGCGCGGCTGTGCCGCAAACTTCAGTTTGCGCTTTGCCAGGAACAAACTGAAGCAATACTGCACAGAATCTTGGCGGTTGTGATAGATTCTCAAGAGTAATACTATAGCGCGGCCTCCAGCCGCAACCAATTTTGGGGTCCGACAACTCCAGTTGTCGGCATGCCGAAGTCTGGAGACTTCGGACTCCAAACATCTTCGCGGTTTTGATCGTTTTTCAAGAGCAATTCTATACAGTCGAACAAAAGCGCAAAAACTTTGAGAACATCCTCGTATATAATCAGAATATGAGCGCTTCGCTTGGTCTATATCGCCTGCAATTGTTGGATAGCCGCATGGATGAGATTCACGCCCGCCTGGAGCAAATCCATTGCGCGCTCGAAAACGATGCTTCCCTGCGCGCCGCCAAAGAACAACTGGCAGCCGCCGAGTCAAATCACAATGCCGCCGCCCATGCGTTAAAACAGGCCGAAGCAGAGGCCGAAAAAATCAAAGAGAAAATCAGGCAAAGCGAAATCAATCTGTATAGCGGCAACGTGAAGAATCCCAAAGAGTTGCAAGACTTACAGAACGAGTCTGCGGCGCTCAAACGACATCTGACGACGCTGGAAGAACGGCAATTGGAGGCCATGCTTGCTGAAGAAACAGCGGAGCAAACCTGCAAAGCGGCAAAGGGACACCTGGCCCAGGTTGAGGCAAGTCTGGCCGGTCAGATGCAGATTTTGAAGCAAGAACAAACCAATCTGGAAAAAGAACTATCACGATTGACTGCCGAGCGTCAGGCTGCGCTTGCTGCGCTGGATGCTCAATCCATTTCCATTTATGAAACCCTGCGTCAGCAGCGCAACGGTTTGGCAGTCGCTTTGGTCAATGAAGGCGCTTGCGCAGCCTGCGGCACAACTCTCACTCCCTCGCAACAACAAAGCGCCCACTCTGCCTCGCAACTCTACCGTTGCCCAACCTGCGGACGTATTCTGTACGCTCATTGATTGCCATGAGATTCTGGACGATCGCCCCTTCCCTGGCTTTCCTGGCTGGCTTTGTGACAGCCACCATCTTCTGGTGGCTGGTTGCCCGCATTCGGCCAACCTGGAAAGAACTACAAACCAACTGGCAAAAGAAAAAAGAGGAAACCCAGGCGCGACGCGCGACCAGTGTAGAGGACAATCACCGCCGCGCTACCTTGCGGCGCGCTCAGGGAATGCACCTGGCAGCCCCGCTCTTTGCGCTGGACGAAATCCTGGAGCCGCCTTTGCTGCTGGCCCCACCTGCGCGAGTAGAGCCTGGCGGCCCGCTGGTGACAGAAGACATCGTATCGCGCACCATTCCTTACATGCCTGCCTGGCCTGAACTGGCCGCCTTATACGGTGCGCCAACGCTTACCTTGACGCAAGCCTTGAGCGGCGGAGTGAACCTGGTTGTCACAGGGCAGCCTGGCGCAGGCAAGACGGTTTGCCTGGCTCATTTGGCCTCTCTGGTAGCCAATCGTGACGCGCGCGCCGGGGAACTGGCCGAGGCGGTCCCTTTCCTGTACCACGTTGCCGATTTACGTCTGTCCGAGGCAGAAGGCAAAGATCCGCTACATATCATCATCGAAGCGGCCTCTGAACACGCTTCCGTCATAGACTTGACTCGCCTGCCTGGTTTTATCCAAAACGTCTTCCAAAGTGGACGCGCCTTGCTCTTGCTGGACGGTTTCGATGAAATTACGCCCGCTGAGCAAAGCAAGGTCTCAGCCTACCTCGAGACGCTGCTGGGCGCCTATCCCAAAACGCGTGTAGCAATGGCCGGCTGCCCAGAACAACTGGACGGTTTACTTGCGCTGGGCTTTACTCCCTTGACACTGATGCCCTGGAAAGCAAGCCAGCGCAGTCGCTTCCTGGAAAGATGGGGCCAATTGTGGATGCAAACGGTAGCGGTCGAGGCCTGGATGCAAACCGCTCCTGAACAAGTGGATCCACTGCTGCTGAATGCCTGGCTAAACACAGACAATCAATGGCTTACACCGTTGGAATTGACTCTCAAAGTATGGGCAGGGTATGCCGGCGACGGGCTGGGAATCGGCATCTTGGACGTGATTGCAACGCACATCCGCCGACTGACGCCAAGCAACATTCCGCTAGCCGCCTTAGAAACGCTGGGAATGCAGGTTGTCTTGTCTGCCCAGCCTATTTTCGATTCGCGTTCTGCGCGTGAATGGGTCAAAAAATTCGAACTGCCTGAAGAAAGACCCCTTGAAGAGGCGCTGGAAGGAGACGGCGCAAAACCACAAACCGGCCCCTTGGGCGAAAAGAAACAAACGAGGCCGCTAACGCAAAAAACGGGAGCCGGCCCCTTAGGTCAAATAGGGAAGACCGGTCCTCTCGGCCAAAAATCTAAGAGCGCGGCTCTGCCTGCCACCAGCGGACTGTTGGGCAAAATGACCGAGAGCGGCCTGCTGATATCGCATATCAACAACCGCATGCGTTTTCTGCATCCTGTCTTGGGCGGCTATCTAGCCGGGCGCGCTCTGGCCGCTTTCGAGGCAGATCAAGCCTTGCTCAGTCAACCGGACTGGAGCGGGAAATTCATAACCATGCGCTACCTGGCCGCATACGGAGACGCCAGCGCATTGGTGGAGGCGCATTTGCAGCAAGCCGAACCGCCCCTGTATCGCCCATTATTGATCGCAGCGCGCTGGCTGCGAGATGCGCCGCGCAATGCTGTTTGGCGCGGAAAAGTCTTCGCCCGCCTGGCAGCCCTGTTGCAAACCGAATCCATCCCGCTCGGCCTGCGGGCGCAAGCAGTGACTGCCTTTGCCTATAGCGGAGACGCTGGCGCTGCGCCACTGTTCCGTCAATTCCTGCAAACCACCTCTTTCGAACTATTGCACCTGGCAACGCTGGGCTGCGGCGCCGTCCGTGACACAAAAGCCGTAGATTCCATTGCTCAAGTGCTGTACGCGCCCAGTATTTCTTGTCAAAGGGCCGCTTGCCTGGCGCTGGTTGCCATTGGCAGCACTGACGCTATGGAGGCGGTAGCCCATGCCCTGCTGCAAGGAGAAGAGGACCTACGCCGCGCGGCTGCTGAAGCCCTGGCCAATGATTCTCACGAAGGCCATGCCATGCTCAAAGACGGCATTCATTTGAAAGACATCCTGCTGCGCCGGGCTGTCGTATATGGCCTGGGCCGTGTGGATGAAGCATGGGCAGTCGAAATCCTGCAAGATATACAAGTCAACGATGAGCAATGGGTGGTGCGCAACGCCGCTACAGAAGTGCTAGATAGCAAGAGCGCCCCCAATGCGCGCATTCCGCGTCCGCTAACGCCTCCCTCCGAGACACCCTGGCTAATCGAATTTGCCGGCAAGCAAGGGTATGGAATTTCTCCAGGTTCGCCTGCTGTCGAAATCCTGATAAGCGCCTTGAAGAACGGCAACGAAGAAGAACGCTTGGGTGTCTTGCCTTACTTGAAACGCCATCCGAAAGAAAATGTCATTGCCAGTTTGTATCAAGCCATTCATAGCGATGACTCTGAACTGCGCGAAGCCGCCTTTTTAGTGCTGAGTGAACTGGCGGCCAGCGGCATCCAACTTCCTCCACCCCAACAATTTGGACTTGGATAAAACCTCGAGGAAACTTTATGGAACACATGACTTCTCCCACCATTGCCATTCTAGGCGGCACCGGAAAAGAAGGAAAAGGCCTTGCCTATCGCTGGTCGAAAGCCGGTTACACCGTCTTGATTGGCTCGCGCACTCTCCAAAAAGCACAAGAGACGGTTGCTCAATTGAAAAGGCTGCTAGGCGAACAGGCGTCCCTGACAGGCATGGAAAACGTCGAAGCAGCCAAGCAGGCCCAAATCGTCGTCCTGACCGTGCCGTACGCCGCGCACGCCTCCACGCTCGAAGCGGTCAAAGAAGCGCTCACGGGCAAAATTCTGATTGATGTCACCGTTCCGCTCGTCCCGCCCAAAGTGACCACCGTGCAAATGCCGCTGGCCGGCTCTGCGGCGCAAGAGGCACAACAAATCCTGGGCGAGGGAACGCACGTGTGCGCTGCGTTCCAAAACATCTCTCATGAACTTCTGCTTGCGGACCAGGAAATCGAGTGCGACGTGTTGGTCACCGGCTCCAGCAAAGAAGCCCGCGCCGAAACGCTCAAACTGGTACAAGCCGCCGGGCTAAAAGGCTGGGATGCCGGCCCTCTGGAAAACTCGGTTGTAGTCGAAGGCCTGACCAGCGTACTGATTGGCATCAACAAAAAATATGGCAGCACGCACGCAGGAATCAAGATAACCGGCGTAAAATAACGTGACCCTCACCCTCACCCCCCTCCAGGGCATCCCCCTCATCCGCCATGGCGACGACCTGGCGGATATTCTTGTGCGCTCGCTGCAAGAAACCTCTCTCACATTGGAAGACAACGACATCCTGGTCGTCACCTCCAAAATCGTCAGCAAAGCCGAAGGACGGATGCGCGATCTGGCAACCGTCACGCCGAGCCAACGCGCCCGTGAACTGGCACGGCAGGCAGAAAAAGACCCACGCCTGGTAGAACTCCTATTGCAAGAGAGCAACGAAATCTTGCGTGTGCGGCCAGGCACCATCATCGTCGAACACCGTCTGGGTTTCGTCTGCGCCAACGCTGGGATTGATCATTCAAACGTCACCTCCCCTGCGCCTGCTTCCAAATTAGGAGAGTTTGCAGGCAGGCACAGATGGGTAAGTGAGGGCGTCTTGCTCCTCCCCCGCGACCCCGACCAATCGTCCACAGAGATTCGAGAAAAAATCGAAGCGCAAACAGGCAAACGCATCGGCGTCATGATCATCGATTCACACGGGCGCGCCTGGCGCATCGGCACGGTAGGCATGTGCATCGGATTGAGCGGCATCCCCGCCGTGATAGACGAGCGCGGCTGGAAAGACCTCTTTGGCTACGAACTGAAAATCACCGTCGTGGGCGTGGCAGACGAACTGGCTGCCGCCGCCAGCCTCGTGATGGGACAGGCCGCCGAAGGCACGCCCGCCGTCCACGTGCGCGGATTTCCATACCCACTGCGCGAAGGCTCTTTCAAGGACCTCCTGCGCCCAAAAGAACAGGATATGTTCCGCTAATTGTAGTTCATCCTGTGTCTTGAGGGGAAAAACGATGAACGACCGCCACGTCCTTCTGCGGACTCGTGGCCCCCTCCGCCGCTTCAAACGGACCCTGTGCCTGCTCCCGTTATCCAACGGATTCTGACCTCAGCCGCCTGCGTCCCATCCGCCCACAACCTTCAGCCATGGCGATTTGCCGAGCCGCCAAATAACTACCTCGACAATGATAGATTTTCGCGTAAGTATTGGCCCTCACCCTTCCCTCTCCCAAAGGGAGAGGAGAGGAGGCGAAAATTCAAGTGGTTTGCCCCCTCTCCCGCCAGGAGAGGGCCGGGGTGAGGGCGATTTTTTCTCCAATCAACGCCTTCCGCAACATCTCCAGATGTCGAGGATCTAGCCGGGCTATTTGCTTCAATCTGCCAGGCCGGGAAGCGCCGGTTTCTCACTCAAAGTTGGATGCTGATCGTTGTGGTTGCTTTCGATATTCATAATCGCAGGGACAAAGAAAGCGCCGCCTCCCATCAGCAGACAGAGCAAGCCACCCAGCCAAAACCAGGTGCCGATGCCAATCAAATCGGACAGCGGGCCTGCTACCATTAAACTGAGGGGAGACATAGCCGCGGCGGCGCTCACGATGAGCGACATCACCCGCCCCTGCATCTCTGGCTTGACGGTGGATTGAATGAGGGCAAACAACGGCCCATTCGTAATGGGATTCATGACACCAGCAAAGGCCATGCCAGTCACTGCCAGCCAGTAGGCATTGGCCGGCGTCAGGCCAACGATAGTCACGCCTAAACCAATGCCGACGATGCCTAGCATGGAAGTGGCTACCTTACGCTTGAAACCGCCCCAAACGCTCAACCCCAGCCCGCCCAGGATGACGCCAAAGCCCCAGGCCGAGTCCATCAAGCCGAATTCCAGCGCCCCCAAACCAAAGTGCTTGGTCACCAGTAGCGGCATCAGCGCGCTGCTGGGCGTGAGCAGGAAGTTGATCACAGTCGCCATGAGCAGGATGGCCAGCAATCCCGGCCAGGCAGCCACGTAACGCAGCCCTTCACGGAACTCCCGCACAAAACTGCTCTGTACTCCGGCCCTGTCTGTTAGCCGCGTACCAGCAGGCTGGGGAATTGAAAAGAAGACCAATGGCAAGATCGCCAAAAACGCAGTAGCAACGTCTATTGCCAAGACGCCTTGCATGGGCAACGCCTCCAGCAGCAGCGCGCCGGCAGGCGGCGCAACGATGCTGATCACGCCGTGCAGCGTCTGATTTGCGCCAGAAATGCGGGTAAGATGCTTCTCTGGCACCATCAAAGTCGTGGAGGCCTGCATGGCCGGGAAATGAAACGCCCCCCCCAAAGAGCGAATCATCAAAATAACGTAAATATGCCAGATTTGCACCTGGTCAACGGCAAACAAGTAAATCAAGACCAAAGTGGACAGAGCAATACTGCCATCGGCAACCATCATGATAGCGCGGCGATTCCAACGATCTACCAAAGCGCCGGCAAAGGGTCCCATAACAATCTGTGGCAACATGGCAACCAGAGTAGCCACAGCCAACACAGTAGCCGAGCCAGTCTGTTTGGTCAAGTACCAGACCAGCGCAAACTGCACTAGCGCACTGCCAAAAAGCGAAAACGATTGTCCGCTCCAGATAGTAAAGAAGCGAGCAGCCCAGTTGCCTTGAGCGGGTTGAGTAGAATTTTGCATGGCTTCCTCAAAAAAATCAACTTACATTTGATAATATTTATTTTATTCGGCAAAAATCTTTTATTATTATAACATTAAATAAATATTTGTCAAGCAAAATAAAAAATACTTAACACATTCCAACAGAACATCCCACAGGTTTTTACACAAATTTGGCGACTTTCAGCAACCGTCGGGATGTTTTTAGCCATCGTGAGAATTTTGGACTACTTGAAAAGGGAAAGTGACCCGACGATGCAGGCGACAGCCAAGCAAATGTCCTATCACAATCAAGGTCAGGGATCGTAAAGTCAGCCGGTGCCGCGGCGACTCAAAGATTCAGGCCCTTTTTACATACCGCCTGAATTTCCTTCAACATAGCAATCACTTGCGCCCGTTCTTGCTCATCTAAAACGGCTATCCCAATACGGTCGCCTCTTGTAAGGTCTACAGCCAGGTCTTTCTCCTCGATGCGCTTGCGGCGGGCAAATTCCTCCCAAGGCAAACGTGTACGACGACTGTTTACCGACCAATCGTTCCGCCAATATAACCCGCCCGCACAAACAGCAAAACCTACTTTATTGTTTTCCAACAGCGAGTCATCGTACAGCAAGATGACCGTTTCCCGGGGCGGAATGCGCATGGCATTGCGGGCATTCTGCATCCTTTTGACATCTATCGCCTCGGCCAAATACAACCGTTCCAGGCCCTGGAAACGCAGACAGACAGCGCGGATTTCATTGACCAGATCAAGCGTTTCATCCATTTTATTCATGGGCAAGACCTCTCTCCTCGCTGCGGAACATAGAGAGCGATTTGGTCCTCAGGGAAGAGCATTTCTTCACGATAATTACATAGGATGGGTTTCATCACGCCCTTGACCCAGGCGTTATTCTCGTCTCCAAAGGCATACTTTTTGCCAAGCAAGCGATAAGCAAGCGGGTCCACCACAATCACAGCAAAACGTTGGCTCTCCATATCCGCGCGGAAGGTTGCGAGGTATTCCTGATTGTTTCCCATGGCCATTTCCATCAGTTCCTCGCGCTCGTATTCGGGGATCATCTTCACGCCTTGTAACATGTGCATAGAAACCAGATGACGCTGAGTAATAAACAGGATTTCGCCGCCCTGCGTAGTAACCGCATCTACGCGCGCCTGCAATGCGGCCAAAACCGACTGCGTTCGCGCAACCTCATATACTTTGAAGGCGCCGCTTAGTTGCAGGGAAAACCAGGCTGGGACGAGGAGCAGAAAAGCAACTAGATACCAGGGCAAGGTAGGGGGGCGAGAGAGTTGATCGGTCTCGGCGGCATAGCGCCCAAAGAGAAGATAGACTAGTGCCACCAGCAGCAGGCTGAGATAAGCATCCAGGTTGTGAATGTCCACGCCGCCGCCGATTTTCATGCTGACCAATAACCCTCCCAGGAAAAAAATAAGCAGAATGGCACAAAGCAAAATCAACCTCAAGGGATGGATACACGCACGGCGCACAATTAGCCCTATCGCTATCCAGGCCGGCAAAGAAGCCAGCAACGCGCCGGGCAGCACGCCCAAGAAATAGGAAGCGTTAGGCAGCAGGCGGTACCAGAGCAGGTTGGATGTCAGGCTGGTGTAGAAATAACGCGGATCTGCAACGCCGGAAAGAGCAATGTAAGCGCGTTGCGTCACAAAGGCAATCCCTATGCCTGCCACTGTCCAGGAGAGCGGTTGGAGCAGGTAACGCCAGGGGCGCCGGCCGTGATAGGGAACCTCCAACAGAAACAAGACGGTTGCCAGCAGGCCCGGCACAGGGTACCAATTGATACGGCTCAAACCGCTCCAGACCGAGGCCAGGATGACGACCAGCCAGGTGCGGCGGGAAGCCCTGGCCGAAAAGCCCCACAAGATCAAAATCAACGGGATGGTGAGATGGAAATAGACCGGTCCCTGGAAAAGGAAGAGCGTCATCCAACCCCAAACCAGCCAGCGCCAGGCGCGCCCTTGCACGTCGAGGCGTTGAAGCAGCGTAAAGGCGGTCAATCCCAGCAGGGCAAAACGCAGGAACACCTGCCAGGCGCGATGAAGCCACAACGGCGCATCGAACCAGTAGGGCGGGACGAGCAGCAAATGCAAACTGGGATGCAGGATCGGCCAGGGCAGGCGCGTCCCAAAAATGCTTTTGGAAAGGAACAAGGACGGGTAATAGTAGCGGCTGGTCTCCGACCAGCCCATCGCAAAGGGATAAGCAGTAATCGCCGTCAGATGGGTGAAAACAAGATGAAACGCCGTCTGGAAGCCAACGCTCAACAGCCAGGCAGAAAGCCAGGGCATTTCAGCGCGGCGCATTTTCAGGGCATACATTCCCATCAAACTGAAAACCCAGAAAACCAAACCGCGCACCCAACCCAGGCTACCGAGAAAATCCCGAATCGGGGGGACAAGAAAGAAGAGCGTGTAGCCCGGCAAAGCCACGAAGAGCAGGAAAACACCCAGCCACCGCAGGCGCGCGGGGATTTCCAACCAGTCGAGAATCTGCTCGCGCGTGCGGAAGCAGGCCAAGGTCAGGAAGAGAAGCGCGGCCAGTCCCGCCACGCCCAGCGCCAGCACCAATCCCATCCACGATTTGCTGGCAAAGATCGCCACATCCAGTTGCCTTGCCAGAGCAATGAACTGCCCGGCTGCCATGAAGAGGAACAGAGCAGTGAGCGCAAGCGCAATTCGCCAGAACGCGAGGCGGGAAGGTTGGGACATGCTCAGCGAGGCACTTCGTACACTTTGATGACCGGGTTGACGGCCGCCAGCGAAATTTGCGGCAGGAAAGGCGGGAGGGAATATTCAAAGGAAGCCAGCAGGCGCAGGCCGGTTTGCCCGGCGAGCAAGCGATTGAAAAATTGACATTCAACCGGATTGGTCTCGCACACATAGGCGTCACTAAAGCGACTATAAGTAAAACTATCTACCACCAGGTAATCTACCTGGCGCTCGTACAGTCCGTCTTCGCCTTGATTGTACAGATAGGGCTTGTTGGTGGGAACGGTTTCGCCGGGATACTTGATCATATAAATGGGATAGTTACGGGCTTTGGAAAAGTGACCTTCTGGCACTGTGGGAGGGTAGAGGGTAAACTCCAATAAAGTGCCAGGCGGCAGGGTTTTGAGGAAGGCGCCGGCCGGCGTGCGGGCATCGTTAGCAAACAACAAAGCAACGCTGACAACGCGCAGAAAGGAGGCTGCAATGACGAGCAGGAGCGCCAGGCTGACCAGGTAAGCCGTCACCCGCTGCGCCGGTAGTTTGGGGAGCAAGACGGCAAACACGTCTTCCACGAACAAACCAGCCAGCACAGCGAACATGGGCAGGAAGGGCAGGAAGAAGCGCGGCACATAGTTGTACGACATCAGGAAGGGCAAATCGAAGATGACAATAGCCGCCAGTAAGATGGATACGATTTTTGACATCGTCCCCGAAGGGGATTGGCGATTTTCGACATCGTCCCCAAAGGAGGTCGGCGATTTCCGATTGGCGATTGGCGATTGGCGGCTGGAGGTTATTGCCTGGAAGAGGAGCGACAGGGCAAACCAGGCAAAGGCCAGCAGGAAGAGATAGTACACGGATGTCCCAACCGCCTCACGGAAGGTATCCCATTGTCCGTACAGGCCGATGAGACTGTCTGGTCCGCGCCCGTAACTGGCAAAGCGTAATGCAGCCGGGACCATACGCTTGAAGTAGAACGAGGCCCACAGCAAAGCCTTGGGCGTGCCAAGCACAAACCCCATCCCTGTCAGCATGACTGCAATGAATAGGGTCTCGAACTGGCGCAGCCAATCCCGGCGAAAACTCCTCCATTCGACAAACAGGAAAACGGCCAGCAAAAGGGCCACGATGCTAACACCCGTGTACTTGCTCGAAGCCGCGCAGCCGGCCGAGAAGAAGGCCAGGTATAGCCAGAGGCGCTGAGCAGTGAGGCTGTATCGAATGACCGCAAACAAGGACAAGGTAACGAAAAACAACAAGTACAGGTCGTTGTGCGCAAAGCGGGCGTTGTGGACCAATGCTGTATTAGAGATTGCCAAGAAAGCCGAAAACAGGCGGATGTAGGGGTGCGCCCCGGCTGCCTTTGCCATGCTGTAAATCAGCAGCACCGTCAGTCCGCCCAACAACACGGAGACCAGCCGTGCCGAGACCAGCATGGCCGTCGGCGAGGCGCCCCAGGCGCGCGCCAGTCCCATCACGCCATACATGACGTGCTTGGGCAGGGACGGGTAATTATAGTCCGGCTCGGTCTCGTCGAATTTCATCTCCCCATCCAGCGCCTTGATGACGCGCCAGACCAGTTCATCCGGGTTCCATAGGTCGGGAGCGCCCCAGTCAATGCCGGGCAGTGTGACCAGCAGGAAAACCAGGAACAAACCGAACGGGATCCATTTTTCGTGTCGGTTAAGAAAGTCGGTGAGTTTTGACATGGCAGGTACACAGAGGAGGTACACAGGTAGACAAGTACACAGGTAGAGGATCAGGGAGGAGGCGGTAATGAAATGGGCAGAACAGAAGAGCAGTCCACTTCTTCTTCCAAAGGGACAAGCAATTGTACCTGCACGCTTTTGAAAGTGGCAATGGGCTGATAATAACACAGCAACGGATCCACCACCCAGGTCGCCCAGGCGTTGTTTTCCTCGCCAAACTGGAAGTCACTGTCGCGGATGGGCGACTTCAACGGTTCGGTCACGATGAGGGAAAAGCGCCGCGCTTGCAAGTCGGCATAGAACGGACGGAAATAGCCCTCATCTCCCGAAAGCGCTTCGTTCATCAGGATTTTCTTCTCATACTCGGGAACGAAGGAGACATCCCGGACGTATCCAAACGTCAGAAGTTGACGCTGATCCATGAACAGCACCTCGCCGTGAGTTTTGGCCGCTTCCACCTCCCGCCGAATGGTCTGCAGCGCCTCCTCGACCTCTGCCTCGGCCGGAAGCATTTCCAGGAATTTGGCGTCGCCCACATCCGTCAATGTAACCAGCCAGGAGGCCTGTTCAGAAAAATGATAACCGCGCAATTCTGAAACAGGATACCGGCCCGGGAGCGCCATCAACAAGACCAGCGCTCCCTTCACCCACAACGGAGCCGTGTCCACGCGGCGGAACCAATCCCGACCGCCATTTTCCCAGGCAATGACCGCAATGAAGAACAAGCCGATCAGGAACATATCCAGGTTGTGCAGATCGCCGCCGCCCCCGATCTTGGCAGAAACAATCAGACCGACTATCAAGAAGGCAATCTGCGGCAGCGTCAGAGACCACTTCTGCCAGCCGTTCAATTTCCATTTGTTTGTCAAGTATAGATACCACAACACAACTGCCAACGGTGCAACGGCAACAAGCAAGGAAATAAGAATGCCTGTATTGTGCGTAGCGTTGGGGAACAAACGATACCACAACAACGGCTGGGAAGAGGCCTCAGATGTCACCGATGCAACACTCACCGAAGGCGTCACGCTCATAGGCGGTGGAGATGGCATTTTCTCGGCAACCGAGGCTGGAGCGCTGCGCAGGTGCTCCCAGATTGTGGTCAGCCAGCGTAACAGGGAAGGGCCAAAATAGCCACCCACCGCGCCGGAAAGTCCCAACGCCGCGCTTCGCAGCCAGTCAGATTTGCTTACACGGCCCTCCCGTAACACCGCCCCCCCAAATTCCAGCATCACAATCCAGATACCCGGTGCAAACAACCACGTATAACGACTCTCTTCTGCAAAATAACCTGTCAGAAAGATGAGCGGAATCCCGATCCACAAGCGGCTGCGCCAGACCAGCGCCGTCGCAAACGCACACATCACCAGCGGCGGGTGGATCGGCCCCTGTTTCAAGAAAATAAAGGCCCACAACGCCAGGAGCAGCCAGGCCGTTTTGTCTCGGGCATCGGCGCGAAAAGCCGCCAGCCCAAGCAGAAAATACGGCAGAATACCGGTCAGCGCAATCCAAGAACGTTCTGCTTGAATGGTCAAGCCGGGGATCAAGAAGGGCAACCCGCCAATGAACTGACGGCCAATGTCTATCAAGACATACACGTGCTGTTCAGAAGGTAAGTCATATAAATGCCGCCCGAACAGCATCGAGTAATCCCACATGCGGTTGCCTTCCGACCAGCCGCGCGAGAAGGGATAATCGCTCACGTTCATGAAAGCCAGAGCAATGGAATAGACGCTGGTGGTCAATAGCACCGCCGCCAGCAGCGTCTTCCAACTCCCCAGATGCGCACCCGATTGAAAGAAAACCGCCAACCCTAAAACCGCATAAATCCAGATCACCCAACGAACATACGGCCACCAGAACACAATCCCCCACGGACTGTATTGCATGAACCACACCGGCAGCAGCAGCAACGCCAGGACAACCAACCAGCGCAGCGGCCCGATCCGCTCACGAAAAGCAATCACCCGCTCCGGCAGGCGGCCATAGACGCCAGGCTTCCAAAGCGCCAACGCCGCGCCTGTCCACGAAAGCAGGCAGAACAAGACAAAACCAGCAAAGCCAATTGCCCACTTGAGCGAGAACTCGCCCAGCCAATGCCCCGTCCCCCAGGCAACATTGAAGAACTCGATGCCGGCCCGTACCAACACATACGCCCAACCAGTCAACACAATGACGTTGGCGTTTTGCCGACCCCAGTTCACCTTTTCCTTCTGCTCATTCGCAGACATCTCTTCTCCTACGCGATACTATTTCTTCAAAAAATTCCAGCCGCTGCCTCTCTTTGACCTTCTGGTCGAGCGGCGCGATCAGCGCCCGGTCCACGCGCCTGCCGCGCATCCGATAGGCAAAGTCACGGATGGCCTGGGCGTGCGTCTGAATGTTATCTTCTTTGTTGGGAATCCGCAACAGGAAATCGGCTTCCAAATCACACAAGTCGGTGTCTATATAGGCCAGCACCAGCGGCAGGCCCAGCGCCAGGCATTCGCGGCTTTTGAGGGGCGAGGCCTCCTCCAGGCCAATGCGGTGCAGCGCCAGCGAACTGATAGCGGCATCAGCGTTCACCAGGATGTTCCGATATTCCGAGGCCGGTAAGTAGCCGTGCAGATGCAAGTTTTCGGGCAGCGGCGGGCCGGGGGGGATAAAATCCCGCCCTACAGGCAGCGTATCATAACCGATAATGTCGAGGTGGACATCTGGAATGAGACGAGCCAGCGTGACCAATTTGTCCACGCCATGCCAGAGGTAGCCAGGATTGGCGATGAAGGCCAGGCGCGGCGTAAGGTTGGAAGGCGCAGGCAACGGCTCGAAATTTTCCAGGTCAATGCCGTTAGCAATGACACGGGTGGGTTTGCGATAGCGAGTAAAGGCCTGTGCCTTGGCCAGTTCGCGCGAGACGGTCACCAGTCCCTCCAAGCGGCGGAGCAAAAGACCGCGCGTCAGGCGGTTGTAAAGGGCATAGACCTTGCCCAAGCCCTCGTGCTGGGTCAGGTCGTTGGTGTTGGCCTCGCCCACCAAAGGGGCAATACCCGCCAGCCGGTGAACAGGATAGACGTACATCGCCAGGCGCAGGTAAATGATGTCAGGGCGCCAGGCGCGGACGGCCTCTAGCAATCGGCGGGCAGCACGGCTGCGGGCGAGTTCGGTCCCCACCGTCCCGGCCGAGTCGTAGGGGATGACCTCAGCAGGCACGAGGTCCGAGAGAGAGGCGGGGCGGCTGGTATGCAAGAAGAGGCGGGCCTCGTGTCCGCCCGCCTGCCAGAACCTGATCTGCCTGTCTAGTTTTTTCCCAACGCCGCTGTCCTTGGTGCGCGGCCAGTGCAGGCTGATGGAGGCAATCCGCATGGTCAATCCTCGCTGTGATGCTGACGTTTCATACGCGCTCGATACCAGTCGCGCGCCAGCGTGTAGAGGCCGCGCATGAGCGGCCCCTCTACAAAGCGGCTGTAGGAGGGGTAATCCCAAAAGGATTTCTTGGGCGCGCTCATGATGGCTTCGAATTCGCTATCGGTCAGGCCGAGTTTCTTGACCACGTATTCGCGGTCTTCCTCCTGCATGGCGGGAGCGTAAGTGGGTTTTTGCAATTCGGCCAACGCCATCTCACGGCTGATCTCGCCGGAGCAAACCAGGCTGGAGAAGTGACAGCGGCGCTTATCGTAGCCAAACTTCGTGGGCAGGATGTAACCCTGGTAGAAACGCGTGTAAATGGACTCGTGATGCTTACCGCCGTAGTAACGCCAACCCAGTTCTTTTTCCAGGATTTGCATGGCTTCGGCCTTGTCGTAGTCAATGTAATTGAGAATGTCGACGCGGCGGTGAGTCAGCAAACGGCGGTAGTAGGTGAAGAAGCCGATGTGAGGAAAGGTCTTCAGGCGTCCGTTGCGCCCAAATTGGCGATACACGCTGCGGATATACTTCCAGTCGAAATGGCCGTACGACCAGGCGCGCGGCAAATGCGACTCGGTGCGGACGTTGAAACCGG
Source organism: Chloroflexota bacterium (assembly GCA_037440925.1). Classification (GTDB taxonomy): domain Bacteria; phylum Chloroflexota; class Anaerolineae; order Anaerolineales; family Villigracilaceae; genus JAABUE01. The sequence continues at coordinate 4,883 of JBBITF010000021.1, read as the reverse complement.
AGACGATGTATTTGACCTTGAGTTTGTCGGCCATGTTCCCCAGCACAGCCCAAATGGCGTGATCGCTGGGGATTTCGGAATCGGGCGTGGAGGCCTTCAGGAAAGCAACCTGCAGGTCTTTGAACTCTTCCCAATCCAGCACCTCGGTGTACAGGTCAATGCCCAGGCGTTTGAGGGCCTCCTCGATGTTTTTGACGGCCAGTTCCGAGTCCCAGCCGTTGTCCATGTGGACAGCCAGCGGGCGCAGGCCCATCTTCTTGACCAGGTAGGCCACGTAGGTGCTGTCCACCCCGCCGCTGACACCGATGAGGCAGTCGTAAGGCTTGCCTTGCCCGTCGCGCTTCATCTTCTCGACCAGGCGCTCCAGGTAACGACGGCCGGCCTCGCCGCCGATGGCTTTCTGCGCGATCAGGCGGTCGTAGTCGTGACAATGGTTGCACACGCCTTGTTCGTCGAACGTGATTTCCGGGTCGCTGGTGTCCATCACGCAGCGGGTACAGATGCGGTAGTCTGAGGTCATTGATGCTCCAAGTTTCATCCGCAGATTACTTTGACAATATCACATTTTCGTATAGTTGTCATTGCGAGGAGCGTTCTTTGCGATAGCATCCCCTTTGGGGACGAAGCCCTGGCCTGACGCCAGCCTGTCCTGGACGGACAGTCCAGGGGACAGGCAATCCCCTTGCAAGCCAGGAGACTGCTTCGCTTCGCTCGCAGTGACAGAAAGCGTAGAGTTTTATAGAACAAATTCTTAATGTGACATTGTCAATTTACGTAGAATCATTCATCACCGATGAGGGTGTATCCCGCGGCGGCAAAATGCCGGTCATAGGCAAACGCCTCGGTCAGCCCATTCTGGTCCATGAAGGCAAAACTGATTGCATCCGTTAGACTGAAATCCTGATCTGCATACCGGCGCAGGATACGTTTGGCTTCTGTTTCCAGCCGCGCATTGGGGTATACGATCTCGACGCGCTGGCTTTCATTGATGTTTTTCAGGAATGTCGAAGCGGCCTCCGCGCTCGCCCTGCGCCGCAACCAGATTTGGGTTTCTGCAATCACCAGGATGGTTGTGACAAAAGTGACCGGGCTTTTCAAAAGACGCATATATGTCTCTGTTGCGGCCAGGTGATGGCTGTCGCTTCGGTCTACCACAGCAATCCACGCGCTGGTATCCACAAAGACGCGCTGCGTCATTCCTGCCGTTCCTTTTCGATTTCCTGGACAAGATATTCATCGTGGTTTTCGGCAATGTCACGGACGCCCGAGCCTGCCAGCCCGATGATCTGGTAAGCGGGATCTTCTTCGATAGGCGCTTGACTCAACAGCAAGTCAATTCCGCGCCGAATCAACTCAGAGATCGAGGCATTTTTTTCCTTTGCCAATCGCCGCAGAGCCTGATCCTGCCGTTCCTCTAAATAGATTTGAATGGGATGCCTGCTCAGGGACATAGAATAATCCTTATCATGATATACATCACAAGTTTATCATGAATTACGGCAACACTCGCCTGAGTTCCTCCTGCGACGGGTAACTGATCAACACGCCGCGCAGCGGCCCCTGGAAGACGAACATACTGCCGGCCGCGGCCGCCGAGGCCCCGGCCCGAATCGCCTCCGCCAGATGTTCAATGTTCCCTGCCCCGCCGCAGGCGATGACGGGGATGCCGACCGCCTCCGCCACGCGGCGGATCAGGTCGAGGTCGTAGCCCTGCATCATCCCGTCGCGGTCTATCGAGTTGACGAACAACTCGCCCGCGCCGCGTTTCTCCATCTCCTGCGCGTGCCGGACGGGGTCCAGACCGCTGCCCTTCGTCCCGCTGTGGGTAAAGACCTCGTACTTTCCCAACAGGCTGCGCTTCACGTCCATCGAGATCACCACTGCCTGGCTGCCGGCGTAAGCGGCCGCCTCGGCGACCAGTTGCGGGATTTCTACGGCGGCCGTATTCAAAATCACCTTCTCGACGCCCAGGCCCAGCAGTTGGCGCACATCCTCCAGCGTGCGAATCCCGCCGCCATAGCCCAACGGCATGAAACATTCGCTGGTGATCTTGCCCAGCATCTCGAACGGCGGGCGGCGTTTCTCGTTGGTGGCGGTAATGTCCAAAAAGATCAACTCGTCCACTTCCTTGTCGTTGAAAATGCGCACGATGTTGATGGGATCGCCCAGGTATTTGGGGTCCTTGAACTTCACCGTCTTGACCAGCCCCTGCCCCTTGAGCAGCAAGGCCGGGATGACGCGCGGGCGGATCATGCGACACGCTCCGCGAAATTCCTGAGCAACTGCATCCCAAACTTGTGACTCTTTTCGGGATGGAACTGGGCGCCCAGGACGTTGCCCCTGGCGATGATCGCCGTCACCGGCTGGCCGTAATCGGTGTACGCCACCACATCGCCCTCGTCGGCGCAGACGACATGGTAGGAGTGGACGAAATAGAAACGCGACTCAGGCCCCAGGTCCGCGACGAGCGGATGCGGACGGCGGAACTCGAGCGTGTTCCAGCCCATGTGCGGGACTTTGAGATGCGCATTCTCTGGCCCAAACTGGAAGCGGACCGTTTCCGCCTCGAACCACCCCAGGCCTGCTTCCGTACCCTCGGCGCTTTTCTTCGTCATCAACTGCATCCCCAAACACAGCCCCAGCACCGGCACCTTTTTCTCCAGCGCCAGTTCGTTCAAGAGCGGAATCAGGCCGGCTTCGTTCAATTTCCGCATCCCGGCATCGAACGCGCCCACGCCCGGCAAAATCAATTTTTCGGTCCGGCGCAGCGTCTCCGGGTCAGACGAAGCCTCGGCCTTTGCCCCGACCTTCTTGAGCATGTTCAGAATAGAACCTAAATTGCCGACGCCGTAGTCAACGATGGTGATCACGATACGTTCCTCCGCTGCTGAAACATCTCCATCAACGACATGGCCTGCACGTAGGTCCAGGCCCGCTGAAGGGTAGATAATACTTCTTGGCGCGTAGCAGGCCCGCCCTGAGTTCGACCGAAGGGTTCCAGGTCCGCTCGGATGCGTTTACCGTCCCAAATCGCGGAGGTCTGGAAGGCGTCGCTTGCCACTACGTCGCGGATGAATTCCTGCGCTTTGGGCGAGGACCAGGATTCGGGCATGTTCGGGAAGCCCAGTTTACGCCGGCGCAGGCGGATCGGTTCCGGCAGGATGCCTTTCAGCGCGTCGCGCAGGATGCGCTTGGTGAAGCCGCCGCCAATTTTACTGCTCGAAGGCAGGGAGAAGGTAAACGTCACCAACCGCCAATCCATGAACGGGGAACGCACTTCTACGCCGTGCGCCATCGAGAGGCGGTCGAAGTCGCGCAGGTTCATGGGCAATTGCGTGAAGTGGAAGTCCACGTACAGGCTCTTGAAAAGGGCGTCCCGCCCGTGCAGGCGAGGGCGGTCCTCTTCGTAGGCGGGCGAGAGGAAGGGCGCCGGGGTCTGCACCAACCAGGTATGCCTTTTCTTGAACGCCTTGCCAGCCCACTTCCCTAGCACTGCCCTGGCGCTTTGCCAGTAGAACTGCCGCGGCGGGAAGAGTTCGAAGCCTTTCATGGTATCGAGCGCCGTCACGGCCCGCCCCAGGGCAAAGCCGGAAAGCGCGTCCTTCAACGCGGCGGTCACATGCCAGGGGTAGCCCCCCAATGCCTCGTCGCCGCCATGCCCGTCGAGCGTGACCACCACGCCATGCTCGCGCTGGGCTTTATGCACCGCCCAGGGGCCAAGATGGATATCGGAGATTTCCTCATATTGGAACAGGACGCGCTCGAAGTGTTCGAGATACATCCCCGGCGTGATCTCGCAATAGACCGGCCTGGCGCCCGTTTTGGCAATGACCTGCTCCGCGTAAGGCCGCTCATCAATGGCCGCGCCCGGATAGGTGGCAACAAAAGCCCGCTGCCAGTCGCTGGCCAGCCTTTCGCCCGCATCGCCCGTATCACGGATTTGGCGCATCCCGCAGACGATGGAACTGGAGTCCAGTCCGCCGCTCAGGGCAGTGCCGATCGGCACATCGCTGCGCATACGGATGCGGCAGGCGTCCAGGAAGAGTTCGCGGTAGCGCTCCACTTGATCGTCATACGAAGCAGGCGCAGGGTCGAGATGATCGAGCGTGTTCCACCAGCGGCGGATGGACAGGTCGCCGTCCTGATCGAGGGTCAGGCAATAACCGCCCAGCAGACGTTTCAGTCCGCGCAGCAACGCCCGCTCGGTCCCCTCGACCCATTGGTGATCGGTCAACGCAGCCGCCACCATCTCCGGGTCGAACTCGACCGGGAACCAGTCCAGCGCCAGGAAGGCCTTCATCTCGGATGCAAAAGCAAAGCGCTGGCGGTCGTAGAAATACAGCAACGGCTTGACGCCGAAGCGGTCGCGCGATAGGAACAAACGTCGCTCCCGCCGATCCCAGATGGCGAAGGCCCACATGCCGTTGAAACGCGCCTGACAGCCTTCCCCCCACTTGTCGTAGGCCGCCAGGATGACCTCGGTATCGGATTCGGTCGCAAACGAATAGCCATAGCCGCGCAACTCGTTACGCAGTTCGAGGAAGTTATAGATCTCGCCGTTGAACGTGATCCAATACCGCCCATTCGCATACGACATAGGCTGACGCCCGGCCTCGGAAATGTCAATGATCGCCAGGCGGCGATGTCCAAAACCCAGGCTGACATCGGGGTCAATGTAGAACCCATCCCCGTCCGGGCCGCGATGGGAGAGACGGTCGGTGAACTGCTGCAACAGGACCGGAGAAAGCGGTTCGTTATTTCGATTCCAGAGGCCGGTGATGCCGCACATGGTCAACCCTCGTTGATAGCCTTCAAGCGTTCCGCAAAGGCACGGAAATTGATATCGGCATTATATCTTTCTTGCCATAGATTGCGGCTGCCCT
>JBBITF010000020.1:25698-50173 GCA_037440925.1 Chloroflexota bacterium | reverse complement strand
TAAGACTTGTCCTACGTTTGGTTGCGGCACAGTCGCGCTATGCATATTCTTTCCCTACATGTGCGTAGCCCTATCGTGTCTATTGATGACGGTTTAACTGCGCCCATGCGCCTATCCAGGGCGTTCCCAAGCGATGGTTTTGCGACACTTTTACATTGCTCAGTTTCTGCGCAATCTGCGCCGACAGGAGGGCAACAGCAGGCCAATCGTCGCTCAGAAGGGCCTCTTTCATCTTCGACCCTAAGGAAGCGGTCCAGGCCCAGTCCATGCGGAAGCGATCGGCTTTGACCCAGTAACCGCGCTTTTCCCAAGCGGTCACCGAGGCGTCTATGCCGGCAGCGATGTCGTCTAGGGCCAACGCAATGAAGGCCGCCAGGTCACGCGATGCGGCGCCCGGCTCGTCCTGTCTGGCCAGTTCACGGATGGCGACGACGATGGATTTGGTGAGGCGGGCGCGTTCTTTTCCGGCGGAATCAAGGTTGATGACGCGAGACATAGGGGGCACTCCAGGGAGCAGGGATGTGAGACATGCGGGCAAATATACCACAGGAAGTCAGGTATTGAGTTCGCAGTATAATATCCTCATGCCCTCTGCCCTGCCCCCTTCCTTTGCCTTCTCACAAGCCTGCCTGCAAGATTACGCCGATTGCCCGCGCCGCTTCCAATTGCGCTATTTGGAGAGACTGGTCTACCCGGCTGCCGAAGCCGAGCCAGCCCTGGAAAACGAGCGCCGTCTGAAAGAGGGGCAAGCCTTCCACCGCCTGGCGCAGCAATCTCTCCTGGGCATTCCGCTCGAAAAATTGACGCCTCTGGCCAACACGCCCGATCTGGCGCGCTGGTGGCGGCATTTCACCGCTTCGCAAGAGATTGACGGTCTCAAAGCCCTAAAAATCCGCTATACCGAGTTGACTCTATCTGCGCCGCTGGGAGACTTTCGGCTGACGGCCAAATACGACCTGATTGCGCTTACTGGCGATGAGCGGCTGCTGGTCTACGACTGGAAAACCTACCGCCGCCGACCGCGCAATGAGTGGCTGGCCATACGCTGGCAAACGCGGGTGTACCGGGCGCTGCTTGTGAAGGCAGGAAGCCAACTTAACGGAGGCAGGTCCATCGTCCCAGAGCGATGCGAGATGGTCTACTGGTTCGCCGACTTTCCCGATGAGCCCGCCCGCTTCCCGTACAATACGTCGCAGTTTCAGCGGGATTGGGATGCGCTGACGCGGCTAGTGGAGGAAATCTGCTCCGCCTCTTCCTACCCGCAAACGGAGGACCGTCAAACGTGCGCTTACTGCCCCTACAGGTCGTACTGCGCGCGCGGCGTCCAAGCCGGCGACGTAGACTCAGCCGAAGCCGAGATGGAAACAGAGGCCCTGTTCGACGTGGATTTCGAGCAAATCGGAGAGATTGCCTTTTAGCGGCTGACCCTTCCCCTTTTCTTCAAAGATTAGCGGTCAATATAAACGCCCAGGTGATTGGCTACCGGGCGTTCACGGCCAGGGATATGCTGGTCAATGGGAGAATTGAGAACCAGCGGTTGGCCGTTTTCGCCTTCGATGACCATCGTAGAAGAACCGCCCCCATCCAGGCTCATGCCAAAGTGCGCGCCATGCGCCAGCAGGATATTGGCCAGTTCGAGAAAGGTGGCTCCCTCGCTGTAAAAAGGCTGACGGCCGTCCACCACAACCAGGATGAGCCAGCGGCCGTTCTTGTTGAAGCCGACGGCGGTGCGCGGCTCGCGCACGCTGTCGTCCAAGCCGTCAACCGGTGCGCCATTCAACACCAGGTAGCGGTCGCCGCCAATGGCCTGTATGACCTTGCTCGGTCTGCGAAAAGAAAGCGTGTTGCGGCGGCCAATGTATAGGATGGGCTCCTCCCCCTCTGCATAGACTTTTCCGCCCGAAACGGCAAAACCATTGGGCGTAACCGGATCGCCAGGCTGGGGATAATAATCCAACGGGCTACGCGACCACCAGGGATAGAAACCATCACCGTTTACGGCAATTTGCAGGCCAAATTCTTCCAAGAATTGCGAGGTGGTGCGCGCATCGAGCGGGGGGCCGTCGGCATGATCTGGCGGCGTCACCAGCAAACGCACCCCGTTGGCCTTCATGTCAACGACCAGCACATGGGCAATCATCATGCGCGGCGAGTAATACACGCGGCGGTAATACGTGGCTGCACCGTCGAACAGTTTTTGCTTGACAGGGACAGGCGGCGGCCGGCCGTGAACATACCCAAAATAGGCCGCCATGCACGCCAGGAGAACCACTACGCCAACCAAGACGCCCCGGCGGCGCCAACTTGAGAATTTGGGCATGAGCATAGACGTCATCCCCCAATTTTACCCCTACAACAACGGCAAAATAGCGATAGCAAATAGAGACTTGACAAGTCCATTTTCTCTTGTATAATTGAAAAAGATTTTCAAAAAGGACATGACAGTGAACTCCTGGCTCACCCAGTTGCAATCTCATGGCTACCGCTTGACCAACGCGCGCAAGGCGGTGGTGGAGACCGTCGCGCGAACGCCCTCGGCGCTCAATCCGCTGGAGGTGTACCAACAAGCCAAATTGTCCTGCCCCAGCCTGGGCCTGGTCACGGTCTACCGCACGTTAGAGAAGTTGGAAGAGTTGCATCTCATCCAGCGCGTGCATCAGCCCGGCGGATGCAACGCATACCTGCCGCACGCCCAGGGACATCAGCACCTCATCATCTGCCAGGGCTGTGGCAAGGCGGTGTACTTTGAGGGCGAGAATATGCAGGCCTTTTTCGAGCAGGTGGCAGGGAAACACGGTTTCACAGTCAAGGAACACTGGCTGCAATTGTTTGGCCTGTGTTCGGAATGCAGCAAAAACTGACATAAGGAGACAGCCATGTGCATGTTCTGTGCAGCCATACCGGCCACGATAGCGGTCGGGGCCAATCTTCAGGCAAAGCAGCGCCGGGAGCAGCGTGAGGCCGAAGAGCGCGGGCAGGAACCCAAGCGGCAGGTCCCGGCTATGGCCTGGACCGGGTTTGTCCTGGTAGCGCTGGCGTTCGTTTCGGTCCTCTACCACAGTCAATTCGACGGGTAGCGCCTCACAAGGCGCGGGCAAGCGGAACCGGAGTCCGAGGCGGTTGGAGTCCGGTTTTCTTGCGCCCGTTTTTGTTGAAAACGAATTTCATTTTCAAAAGAAAAAAAATGTTCACTCGTAAGTTACTCCCTGTCCTCCTTTTCCTGGGGCTGCTGCTGGCAGCCTGTAGCGGCGGTTCCCCCGCCGAAAGTGGTGGCCTCAAGGTGGTCGCTTCGACCACCATCGTCGGCGACGTGGTGCGGCAAGTCGGAGGCGACCTGATCGAACTGACCGTCCTATTCCCCCCGGGCGCGGACCCGCACACCTTCGAGCCGCGCCCGCAGGATATTGCCGCCCTGAGCGAAGCCCAGGTGGTGATCATCAACGGCATGGACCTGGAAGAGGCGCTCGAACCGCTCCTGGAAGCCAATGTGAAGGGAACCATCGTCCACGCTTCGGAGGGAATCGAAGTGCTGGCCTTCGAGGGCGAGGAACACGAGGAGGAAGAACCTGAAGGCGAAGGAGGGCACGCTCACGAAGGCGGCGACCCACACACATGGACCAACCCGAACAATGTCATTATCTGGACGCAGAACATCGCCGCTGCGTTGGTCGAGGCCGACCCTGAAAACGCCAAAGCCTACCAGGCCAACGCGGAGGCCTATATCGCCTCGCTCAAGGAACTGGACGGTTGGATTCGCGCCCAAGTCGAGCAGATTCCGCCTGAGCGCCGCAAGATAGTGACCGATCACCTGATATTTGGCTATTTTGCAGACGAGTACGGGTTGGAACAAATCGGCGCGTTGATTGGAGCGTTCAGCACCAACGCTGCGCCTTCGGCTCAGGAATTGGCAACGCTGGAAGAGAAAATCAAAGAGGAGGGCGTCCCGGCCGTGTTCGTCGGCAAGACCGTCAACCCGGCCCTGGCCGAACAGGTGGCGCAGGATAGCGGCGTGAAACTGGTGCGTGTCTACACCGGCTCCCTGTCCGAGCCAGGCGGAGAAGCCGACTCGTACCTGAAATTCATGCGTTATAATGTCGAGGCGATCGTAGAAGCGTTGAAGTGATTTTGCCCTCACCCCTGCGCCCCTCTCCCGCAGGGAGAGGGGATGGAGGTGAGGAGAGAAACGATATGTGCCCTCACTCCCATCATCTCGAAGACCAGCCCATCCTGGACGTGCGGCGCTTAAGTGTGCTTTACAACGGCCATACCGCGCTCGAAAACGTCACCTTTCACCTGCACGCCGGGGAACGGGTAGCGGTGGTTGGCCCCAACGGCGCAGGGAAAAGCACCCTGTTCAAAGCGGTAACAGGCATCTTGCAGCCCTCCAGCGGAGAGGTCAACGTCTATGGCTCCGGTCCGCGCGGGCACGTGTGCATCGCCTACATTCCACAACGCAGCCAGGTAGACTGGAAGTTTCCGGTCAGTGTGGCCGATGTGGTGATGATGGGACGCATCGCCAAACTGGGCTTCCTGGGTTGGCCCAAGAAACGCGATTGGGAACACGTCCATCAGGCGCTGCGAACGGTGCATTTGGACGAACTATCGAACCGCCAGATTGGACAACTCTCTGGCGGGCAGCAGCAGCGCATGTTTATTGCGCGCGCCCTGGCGCAGGAAGCCGAACTGATGCTGATGGACGAGCCGCTGACCGGCCTGGACTCACCCTCGCAGACAGACATCCTGTCTTTGCTGGATGAATTGCAACGCCAGAAGGTCACCATCATGGTTGCCACGCACGACCTGGAGCAGGCCGCGCAGGTTTTCGATCGCATCCTGCTGCTCAACCGCCAGTTGATCAGTTTTGGTGGCCCGGACGAAGTGTTACAACCCAAAAACCTGCTGCGCGCATACGGCGGTCGCGTGCAGGCAGGCAAACTGGGCGCAATGTTCATAGATGAGTGCTGCCCCCCAGATTAAAATGTCCTGGCTACTCGAACCCTTCTCCTACGCCTTCATGCTGCGCGGACTGGCCGCAGCCGTGCTGGTCGGAATCGTATGCGCAGTGGTTGGCACCTACGTCGTGCTGCGCGGCATGGCCTTCTTCGGCGACGCGCTGGCGCATACCATCCTGCCGGGTGTGGCGCTCGGCTACCTGGTCAGCGGCGGCGCGCGCGATTCGCTCTTCTGGTGGGCGCTCGGCACGGCCGTCCTAGCCGCATTGGGCATCGGGGCAGTCAGCAAGCAGGCCCAGGTCAAGGAAGATACGGCCATCGGCGTCATCTTCGCGGGCATGTTCGCCCTGGGGATCGCGCTCATCTCCACCGTCCGCAGTTACGCGGTGGACTTGAGCCACTTCCTGTTTGGAGACGTGTTGGGCGTCTCGACCCAAAGCCTTTGGCTGATTCTGATCTTCGGCGGCCTCGTCCTCCTGGTCATCGCCGCGTTTTACAAGGAATTCCTGACCCTGTCCTTCGACCCCATCCTGGCTGTCACGCTGCGCCTGCCGGTAGGACTGCTCGAAAACCTCCTGCTTGCGCTCATCGCCGTGACGATTGCGGTCTCCCTCCAGACCGTCGGCGTAGCGTTGATGGTGGCGATGCTGGTCACGCCGGCCGCCACGGCCTACCTGCTCACCCATCGTCTGCCGGTTATGATGGCGCTGGCGGCCGTGATTGCATCACTTTCGGGGATAATTGGATTGTATCTGTCGTACTATCTAAGCATCGCTTCGGGCGCGGCTATCGTGCTTACGGCTACCACGATTTTCCTGCTGGTTTTCCTGACCAAACGGCCCAAAAGATAAAGGATCAGCGTAACTATTCAGCAGGCTCTAACAGCCTGTCGGAGAAGACTTGAAAATTGCCCTATTGCTCCGTTGGATTGCCAAATCCAACGGTTTACAACGTAATTTTGCCCAGTTCGGCCTGGATTTGGCAATACCCATTCTGGGTACTTTCCAGGCCAGCGCTTCCTGATAGTTACTTTAACTTGGCAAAGATAACTGCCTACCTCTAGCATCGGTTTGGTTTTTGGGTGAGAAAACCATCCACGAATAAACCACGAATGCTCGAATGACGGCGTGTTTCGTGTATTCGTGCAGTATTCGTGGACGGTTTGCGCTCAAATATAGGCAGGGTAGGCAGTTACTTTAAATCGCTATAACGTCTATTACGGAAAAATCCTGGTTCTAACGGAATTTGTGGTTGCACCGCAAGCCATCCACAAATTGGGCCACGCATGCCCGAAGCGAGGTCTTGTCATTCGTGTATTCGTGAAAATTCGTGGACGGTTTGGTCAACATATGATCCAACCACAAAATCCAGCAGAATCAGGAAAAATCTGCGGGAATCTGTGTCATCTGCGGATGGTTTGACAACCTTTGCATGCACACCACCTTGCCAGGCAGCCCCCCTGACTGGTATGATTGACCCGTAGAACGACCTGTCTAGCGCGATGATTTCCCCTTCCCACCTTTCAGAGAGGAGCCCCAATGCCCTATCCCCCTGAGCCTTTCCGCATCAAAGTGACGGAACCGATTCGTCTCATCTCCCCCGAAGCCCGAGAAGCCGCCTTACAAGAAGCAGGCTACAACATTTTTGCCGTCAAAGCCGAGGATATTTTCATTGACCTATTGACGGATTCTGGCACAGGCGCGATGAGCCACGAGCAATGGGCGGCGCTGATGCACGGAGACGAGTCCTACGCTGGCGCCCGTTCGTACTTGCGGCTGAAAGCGTCTGTAGAGGATATTTTTGGCTTCAAGTATTTCGTCCCCACCCACCAGGGCCGAGCCGCAGAAAACATCCTCAGCGCCGTGCTGGTCAAACCTGGGATGTACATTCCCTCGAACATGCACTTCGATACCACCGACGCCAATATCCGCGCGCGCGGCGGCCGCCCCACCAACCTGGTCATTGACGAGGCGTTTGACCCCGTCAACCCGCATCCCTTCAAAGGGAACATGGATATCGCCAAATTGAAATCCTTCATCGAAAAGATTGGGCCGCAAAACATCCCCTTTGGCATGATGACTGTCACCAATAACGCCGGCGGAGGGCAACCCATTTCAATGGAGAACCTGCAACTGGTCTCTGAGACCTATCACGCCTACGGCATTCCCTTCTACATTGATGCCGCCCGCTACGCTGAGAACTGTTACTTCATCAAGCTGCGAGAGAAAGGATACGAGAACAAATCCACTCAAGAGATTGCCCGTGAGATGTTCGGTCTTGCCGACGGAATGTGCATGTCTGCCAAAAAGGACGCCATTGTCAACATTGGCGGTTTGCTTTGCACGAACGACGAAATCACTTTCCAGAAGGTGAAAAACGAACTTATCCTGCGCGAGGGCTTTCCTACCTACGGCGGGCTGGCAGGGCGCGACCTAGACGCTATGGCCGTAGGGCTTTATGAAGGGCTAGACGAGGCCTATCTGTCTTACCGCCTGGGACAAACAGCCTACCTGGCCTCTCGCCTGAACGAAGCCGGCATTCAGACCATCCAACCCGCCGGCGGACATGCCGTCTATGTAGATGCGCGGGCTGTTTTGCCGCACATCCCACAGAGCGAATTCCCCGGTCAGGCGTTGGCCGTGGAACTGTACCGCGAAGGCGCCATTCGCGGCTGTGAGATTGGTTCCGTGATGTTTGCTCATCCTGACCCCGACAGCGGGCAAATGATTTATCCCAAACTCGAATTGCTGCGTCTGGCCATTCCTCGCCGCACCTACACGCAGAGTCACATGGATTATGTAGCCGAGTCGTTGGCAAAAATTAAGGAACGAGCAGCCTCTGTGCGCGGCTATCGCTTTACCTACGCCCCCGAACTGCTCAGGCACTTCACGGCGCGCTTCGAACCGCTCTAAAAAATGACCTGCCGTCGTTCGTCACGGCTGTTGGAAGGTGATGCGCAAGCCGCCGTAATACGAACTGCCGTCGGTCGCCGTGCAAACGGGCGCAGACAGGTCAGAAGCAGGCGTGCCGCCGTCTGCCATACGAACGGAGTAAATCGTCTCTGGAAGCATCACAAAATCGGCATAGCCATTGCCTAGTTCAGGCTTGAGGCCGGTAAAAAAATGTTCCTCACCGGCATTCCAGGCCACGATGATTTCCGCTCCTGGCACAGGCCGCCGCACAGCGTTGATGACAATGACCTGTAACAGCCCCTCCGCCAGGTCAGGGTCGCACAAGGTGTCCTGTCCAACGAGTTGATAAGGAGCGCCCAGGGTGGCTGTGGGGGTGCGCGTGGGACGCGGCGTGGAAGAAGCCGCCGGCAGAGCGGCCTCGGCCGGTTGCGTTTCGGCGCTGAGCAAGGCGGGCGTGGGAGTAAAGGTTGCCTCAACAGCCAAGGGACTGGGAACGGCGGCGACCATCGTAGGAGAGGGCGGCAAAGAAGCGGTTCTTTGCTGCCCTTGCAGAATGGAGGCTAACAAAGCCACCTGACGCACACTTTCGAGCGCTTCGCCGGCCGCTAACATGCGCTGCGCCTGAGCAGTCAGCGCCTGGGCAGGGTCTGGGTCGCCGAGCAAGGCCAATCGCGCGCGCGCCCGCTCCAGGTCGCCGGTAGAAGCGTAGGCGGCGGCGATGGCTAAGCGAAAGCGGTCCTTGAAGTCCTCCCGCAAGGCGTGAGGAGAGGCGTCTACAATGCGCAGAGGGGAAATCAGCCAGGCATAGGTCAATCCCAGGCCAAATCCCAACGCCAGAGCAAGCAAGGAGAGCCAAAACAGGCGTTTATTCATGGCAGGTTTGTTCCACTGACCGGCTGCCAGGTTTGCAGGGCGATGGTCAGGCCTTGCATGAGGGTCAAGTCATCGGCCGGGTAGCCGGCCTGGCGGGCGTAGTCGTAAGCCCTTTCGGCAATCACCGCAGGCGGGTCACTGCCCAGCACAGACAGACGACGAGCCGCAGCAGCCGGGTCCTGCTCCATGCGATAGGCTTCGGCAGTCATCAGCACGTAGTCGCTTTGGTAATCGAAGCGCAAAACGTCAGGAGTGAGATCGGTGTATTGCACCGGATTGATGAACCAACCATAGAACAATCCCAAAGCAATTCCGACCACAACAGCAAGCGAGACAGGTATCCAACGAGGCATAGACGTATTTTGCCATAGGCAGGCAAGAATGACCAGAGGCAGCGAAGAATTGGTATTCTCATGTTATAATTTTCTCAACCGTAGCCCAAATCCATTTTCACTTGCGGAGGAGCGCACATGGAGATTAGCACCAAAAAGTTCAAAAATTGCGACTTGGTCGTTTTGAAGGGGAAAGTAGACAGCGCCACAGCCCCCCAATTGACCGAAACTTTGGAGACCATTACAAGCGGCGGGCGCTACAAAATCGTGTTGGACATGAGCGGCCTGGAATATATGTCCAGCGCCGGTTTCCGCGCCCTGTTGGCGAGTCAGCGCGTCTGCAAGCGCTATAATCGCGGCGAAATCGTCTTGTTATCTGTTCCAGAGCGCATCCAAGAGGCGCTGGAACTGGCCGGTTTCACCAATCTGTTCAAAGTGTTCACCGACCCACTCGAGGCGGTGGGCAATTTTTAGCCTTGCAGCGCCTGGCTAGTCGTGCTTTTGTTTTCGAGCCGCCTCTGCCGTGACAGGCGCTGAGGCGGTTTTCGTTCTATGACCCACGCTACCTTCGCGGCAACCTTCGAAAATCTGGAAACCATTCGCCAGTTCATTGCCGAGTCGGCCCGCCAAGCCGGTCTGTCGGAGAAGGATTGTTACGCCGTGCAGTTGGCCGCTGATGAGGCCAGCGCCAATATCATCGAACACGCTTACGGCAGAGAGGCAGGGCAAATCGAAATGGATTGCCTATGGTCAGAGGACGAGTTCAAGATTGTCATCCGTGATTGGGGAAAACCTTTCGACCCGGCGCGCGTGCCAGAGCCAAATCTGAACGGTAGCCTTTCACAACGCAAAGTTGGCGGCTTAGGCATGTACCTGATGCGCCGGCTGATGGACAAGGTAGAGTACCGTTCCTCCAAAAAGGAAGGAAACATCTTGACCATGATCAAGCGCAAAGAGGCGGAGAGGTGAAAGCGGCCTTTCCTTCTGCTGATGCCGCATACTGGCGCACGCTGAGCCGTTTGGGGGAACAATTGGTGAGCGCCCCCTCGCTGGCTGCCCAGCGCGACCGCATCATCGCCATGGCGCGCCGCTTGCTGGCCGGGGAAAGCGAGGTTTGGCTAGACGAAAGCCTGTTCCGCCTGCCCGACTGGGACTCTGAACCTCTCTTCCCGCTCAGGCCCCCTACACCAGAGATGCAAACCGCCTTCGAGACGGGCAAGCCTGTCATGCGAGCGTATGAAGGCAAGATAGGGGCGGCGTTTCCGCTCGAAGAACAGGGCCTGGTGCTGGGCGTATTGCAAATCAGCCGCGCAGACCAGGCCGGAAGTTTTTCGCAAGAGGAGTTAGATTTGCTGGAGGCGCTGTCCAACATTGTTTCCATTGGCTTGTTCGCTTCGCACCGCGCGGCTGTGGAACGCTTCCGTCTGAATCAATTGAACCTGGTGCGAGAGGTAAGCGCCCAAATTTCTAATGTGATGGATGTGGACGAGTTGGCGCGGCGCGTGACCCAAGCCATTCAAAAGACTTTCAAGTATTACTATGTGGCGTTGTTCAGTTTAGAGCCAGGCGCACAAAAGTTGCGCTTTCTCTCCAGCGCCTCGTCCCAGCGCCAGGGCCGCCGCAAAGCGAACGTCGCCCTGGAGGTGGAACTCGGCCAGGGGTTGATTGGGCAAGCCGCCCTGAGCGGGAAGCGGGAGGTGGTGGACGACGTTCACGCGGACGCTCGTTTCCGCTATATTCCAAGTTTGCCCGGTACACGTTCCGAGGTCGTCTTGCCTTTGAAACTCGAAAACCGCATTCTAGGCGTGTTGGACGTGCAAAGCGACCAATTGAGAGGTTTCCATCCCAACGACGTGCTGATTTTGGACGCGCTTGCCGCCAACATCGCCCGCGCGGTGGAAGGGGCGCGGCTATACAGCGACTTGCGGCGGCGCGCTGAACAACTGTCGCTGGTGGCCGAAGTAAGCGAGGAAATCACCGCTACGCTCGACCTAAGAGAGGTGCTGCAACGCATTGTCTCGCTCATCCATAAAAAGTTTGGCTATCCTTTCGTTCACATCTTTACAGTGCATCCCAACCGTCAACAAATCATCTACGAGGCCGGCAACGGCGCCCGCAGCACGCATTTGGAAGGGTACGCCATCAGCCTGAGCGATTCACAAGGAATCATCCCCTGGGTAGCGCGAGAGGGGAAAAGCATTCTGGCAAACGACGTCAGCCGCGAGGCCAGATATGCGCCTTCGCCCTTTCCGCCCAGCAATACCCGTTCTGAACTGTGCGTGCCGCTGGTGTTCGACCAGCAAGTCATTGGCGTGCTAGATGTGCAAAGCGACCGGCTGAACGCATTTACGCAAGACGACCGTCTGCTGTTCGAGGCGGTGGCCGGACATATCGCCTCAGCCATCCATAACGCAGAATTGTATTCCTCGGAGCAATGGAGGCGGCAGGTAGCCGACGGTCTGCGCGAAGTGGCCGTGCTGCTTTCGGCCAATGTAGGCGTAGAACAGGTGCTGGATGCCATTTTGACCCAACTGGAAAGCACTCTGCCGGTGGAAATTTCGGCCATCTGGCTTTTGGCAGAAGGAGACCTGTACCTGGCCTCGGTGCATGGATGCGAGGCCGAGGCGCTAGAGCGCGCTCGCCTGGACTCGCCAGATACGGCTATGGCAATGATGAGCGCCTTGATTGCAGAAGGGCCCATCGTCCGCCAGCCAAACGGCCCGATGGGGCCTTCAGGCCTGGCAGCCCATTTCCCGCCAGATTACTCTTCCATCGCCGCGCCGTTGCGGGTAGGAGACCGCCCGGTAGGGGTATTGACCCTGGCCCACCGCACACCCGGGCGTTACGGACATGAAGCGCGAGGCATGGTGACCACCTTTGCCAGTTATGCTGCGGTGGCCATCGAAAACGCCCGCCTGTACGATGCCGCCCAAGAGCAAGCCTACGCTTCTGCTGCGCTGTTGCAGGTGGCGCAGGCGGTCGTCAGCCTGAACGATTTGGATGAAATCCTTGCCGCCATCGTGCGCATCAGCCCTATCCTGGTAGGCGTGGAATGGGTGGCGCTCTATTTGTGGGACGCCAAAAACACGCTGTTTTATCCTTATGAAGAATATGGCCTGCCCGAGGAAGATGAGGTAGATTTTTGGGAAAAGAAATATCCCTCCGGCGTGTCGCCGCTGCTAGACGCCGTGCGCGCGCGCAAAAAATTGGTCGTTTTGCCGGCCGGGGAGGAAACGCGCTGGCAAGATTGGGTGGAGAGCGAGGCGTTGGACGAGTCTGCCGAGGGCGAGGCGCGGACGAGCAATGTACCGTTACTCGTAGCGACGCCTCTTCTCATCAAAAGCGATTTCTTCGGTGCGCTGCTGGCGCTGGAATCGCCGCGTGGATTGCGCTTTCGCGAACGCCGCCTGGATATCATCAACGGCATCGCCCAGCAAGCCGCCTTGGCGATTCAAAATGACCGCCTGCAAGATGAAAAGGTCATCCGCGAGCGCTTAGAAACCGAAGTACAACTGGCGCGCCAAATTCAGCAAACCTTCATCCCAGAAACGCTGCCGATACGCCCCGGCTGGGACCTGGCAGCACGCTGGTGGACAGCGCGACAAGTGGGCGGAGATTTTTACGATGTCCTGGAACTGCCCGGCGGACGGCTCGGATTGTTCATTGCCGATGTAGCCGATAAGGGCATCCCGGCGGCGCTCTTCATGGCGCTCACGCGGACGCTGGTACGGGCTGCCGTGAGCGGGGGCGAATCGCCGGCCCAAACGCTGCGCCGCGTCAACGACTTGCTTATTCCCGATACGCACCAGGGGATGTTTGTGACAGCCGTCTATGCTGTGCTGAACCCGCAGGATGGCCTGCTGGTATACGCCAACGCTGGCCACAATCCGCCGCTTTATCTGCGTCATGACGGAAAAGTGGAACGCCTGACGCGCACCGGCATGGCCTTAGGCGTGCTGGAAGGGACACAAATCGAGGAGCGTATGCTGCACCTGGAGCATAAGGATTGCCTGCTGTTCTACACCGACGGTCTGAGCGAGGCGTTTTCTCCCGGCGGCGAACAGTTTGGCGAGGCGCGCATTATCGCCGCCTTGCAATCTGCGCAAGCCGAGTCTGCGGAGCGCATTTTAGAACGGATTGAGGAACATTTGATGGCTTTCGTGGGGGAAGAAGAGCAGGCCGACGATTTGACCATGCTGCTGGTGCGGCGCGCTTGAGATGCGCTAGTCAGCCAACTTCAACACGGTATGCAACAACACATTCGCGCCGGCTTCCAAGTCGGCGGGATGAGAATATTCGAGGGGGCTGTGACTGACGCCGCCGCGGCTAGGGACAAAAATCATGCCGGTCGGGTACTTGCGCGCCATAATCTGCGCATCATGCCCGGCGCCGGAGGACATCCGCCGGTGGGAATAGCCCAGCATTTGGGCAGCCGCCTCAACCGCCTCCACCACGCGCGGGTCAAAGGCCTGCGGACGAGTATAGGAAAGCAGGCGAATTTCAATTTCCACCTCCTCCTGCTTCGCTAACTCGGCGGCATACGCGCGCAGCCGCTGTTCGGCTTCTTGGAGAGCGTTCTCGTCGCTATTGCGCAGGTCAATGGTCAAGACGGCGCGGCCTGGAATGACATTGATGACATTCGGTTCAAAGCGAAGGATGCCGCAGGTAGCGCGCTGGTCATTACCCAAGTCGAGCGCCAATTGCCGTAAGTATTGGATGAGCCTGGCGGCAACCAGGCCGGCATCACGGCGCAAAGCAATGGGGGTAGTGCCGGCATGATTGGCCGCGCCGCGAATGGCGGCTTCCAGCCAGGTGATGCCGGTCACGTGCTCCACAACGCCGATGGTCAAGCCTTGCTGTTCCAACAGCGGGCCCTGCTCGATGTGCAATTCGAGGTAAGCAGACGGCCGAATGGCGCCCGGCTGCATTTCGCCGGCGTAACCGATGCGCCGCAGTTCCTGGCCGAAGTTCGAACCGTCGAAACCGCAGGCGGCCCAGGCCTCTTGCGCCGACAAATCGCCGACAAAAGCCAGGCTGCCCAGCATATCGGGCGCATAGCGCGCACCCTCTTCATTGGTAAAAGCAATGACGGCCAAGGGGCGGCGTGTGTAAATCTGGTGGTCGTGCAAAGTAGACAGCACTTCCAGCGCGGCCATCACACCGTAGGCGCCATCGTAACGGCCCCCATCGCGGACAGAATCGAGATGCGAACCGAACATCAGCGGCGGCAGGTCTTCTTGCCCAGGGCGCAGGCCAAGCACATTTCCCACCTGGTCCACATGAACGCTCAAATCAAGGGATCGCAGCCAGGATACGAACAGGTCGCGGCCTTGTTTGTCTGCCTCCGAAAGCGCCAGCCGCGAGACGCCGCCATTTTCTTGCCCGCCCATGCAGGCCAATTCGTCCAGCCGCCCCAACAAGCGGGAGGGATTGATACGCAAGGGATGAGTCATAGCATCACCAGCAAGAGGCGCGCCTCGCGCTCGAACTCGTGCGGTTCCTGCTGCAAGGCCCACAAAACCTCGAGCGGATATTCGATCCTGAGTGTGTTCATATCATGCCTCACGCCCATTATACCTTAGGCAACCTGTGGTTTCCAACCTGCGCACCCACCTCCACGCAATCAAAAGCGGCACAATGCCAAAGACGCCAAACAGCATATCAATGACCCGCCAGAACAGGGAATGCCGCGCAGCGCGCCAAAGACAAAGGCATAGGGGAGGATGAGGATACAGGCGATCATCCCGAATTCAATCACCCACTTGTTGCGCAGCGGGTCCCTGGCCGCGCCCAGGAAGGCAATGGCGATTACAAAATGACCGAACGCCATCCAATCGTAGCCATAAGCCAGGAAAGCATAGTCTCGATACAGTTGATTCAAAGCGCGGTGGACGAGCGAAATCCAACTCCCCAGGAACGGAGCCGCCTCTCCAAGCATTGTCCCCTCCCCCGCAACAGAGTCGAGAATACCCAACTCGAACTGCGGGCAGCAGGTCGAGTTCGTCCAGCCAGGGCTGGACGCCGCGCTGTTTCAGGTAACGGTGCAGTTTCCGCACGGCGGGCTTGTCTTGCGAAGCGTGGCACAGGAAGACGCGCAAGGGACGCATGGGCAGGTAAATGAAAAATGGTAGACGACGCGGGGTAACTATCCCAACACTTCGATTATATGACAAGTGAGGGCAATTGGCGAGAAAAACGCTACAAAAAAACCTCCTGCTGGAGGCTTTTTTTCTCTTTCGTCTTTCCTGGTTAGGCAGGGCAAAGACCTGCCCTACGGCAAGTCGGACGACAGGTCGAAGACCTGTCCTACAGCTCACTAATATATCGGCAGGCTGGCGTCTACGTCCCTGGCCCAGGCGTTGATGCCGCCTTTCAGGTTCTTGACCTTGCGAAATCCGGCGCTGACCAGCAGTTCGAGGGCACGCGCGGAACGGGTGCCAGCCTTGCAGAAGACGACCATCTCGCGCGCCGAGTCCAGTTCGGGCAGACGCGCAGCCAGCATACCCAGCGGGATGTTGACGGCGCCGGGCAGGGCCGAAATCTCCAGTTCGTGCGGTTCGCGCACATCGAGCAGGAGCAGGTCCGGGTCACGCACGAGGCGGGCTGCCAGGTCAGCCGCGGTCACGTCCCATTCGTCGCCGGCCGAGCCTCCGTCGTGATCATGGCCAGGCACGCCGCAAAATTCTTCGTAGTCAATCAGTTCTTTGATGTCGGCATTGGGGCCGCAGACGCGGCAGTTGGGGTTCTTCTTGAGTTTGACGAAATCGAAAGACATGTCGAGCGCGTTGTAAAGCAACAATTTGCCGATCAGCGGCTCGCCAATGCCCAATAACACCTTAAGAGCCTCGGTCGCCTGGATGGCCCCGATGACGCCCGGCAGGACGCCCAGCACGCCGCCCTCAGCGCAAGACGGCACCAATCCGGGCGGGGGCGGCTCGGGGAAAAGACAGCGGTAGCACGGGCCTTCTTTGGCATAAAAGACGCTGGCCTGCCCGTCAAAGCGGAAGATGGAACCGTAGATATTGGGCTTGCCGGTCAACACACACAGGTCGTTGGTCAGGTAGCGGGTGGGAAAGTTGTCAGTGCCGTCAATGATAAGATCATAAGGCGCGGCAATGCGAAAGGCATTTTCGGATGTAAAGGGTTCGTTATAGATGTCAATCTGGATGCCGGGATTCAAATCATGCAAGCGGTCGCGGGCGCTTTCCACTTTGAGCGTTCTCAGGCGGGAGGTGCCATGCACGATTTGGCGCTGCAAGTTGGAGGCATCTACTACATCATAATCTATCAGGCCAATCCGACCCACCCCGGCCGCCGCCAGGTAGAGCGAGACAGGCGAGCCTAGCCCGCCAGTACCGATGATCAAGGCGGAGGAGGCCTTGAGCTTTTTCTGACCTGTCAACCCTACTTCGGGGATGAGCAGATGGCGCGAGTAGCGCAGGATTTCTTCGTGGGAGAGTTCGGGGTACATGGCAATTGTCAATGAGCAGTGAGCAGGGTCCGACCGCCGGCGATAGAGGGGATGAGGCGCAGGATGTCGCTTTCAGACAGCGGGGTATCCAGTCCTTGCAGGTCTTTGATGTTTTCTTCACCCACGAACAGGTTAACGAAGGCACGTAATTGCCCCTCGCCGTTGTACAGGTGCGGCTCCAAGGCGGGGAATTGGGTTATCAGGTCGCGCATGGCGGCGCCCACGTCTGCGCCGCACACAGGGACTTCGGCCTGCCCGGCGGTGTAGTAACGTAAAGGGGTAGGAATTTTCAAAAGCGGCATAATTCTATTCTATCCTCGTTCTTCTAAAATTTGGATGGTTTCTTCCTCGAAATGGGAGCGATCTTCCACTAAGCGCCAGGAGCGGGAGGCGACCGCCCGCCCCTGCTGGACACTGGTAATGAGGTACGAGAAGAACGGTTGCGCCCATTCGCGGTCGAACTCAGACGGGTGATTTGGATGGTCGGGGTGGGAGTGGAAAACCCCGATCACGCTTACCCCCTGCCGGTCTGCCGTTTCCTCGGCCTGGAGATACGCCTGGGGAGTGACCAGGTATCTGTTGCGCCGGGCAGCATCTTCGCGTGAGTTTGCCGTCAGTACGATGTGGGTCACCAGGCGTTGTTGTTCCTCTTGCAGGCCAAGCAGGAAGCCGGCTCCTTCTTCGGGGTAGGCGTGTTCGCCGTGTGTATGAATTTGTTGCAGGATGTGATGAGGAAGGAGAAGCAGCATAGTGCCTTTCTAACGTCAGTTTGGGATAAGCAGAAGCAGCGTGTTGAAGGTTCGGTAAAACTTTTTGGGGGGCGACCCTCACTCCCGGCCCCTCTCCCAGGGGGAGAGGGGAAAGAGGAAAAGTACCCTTTTCTCCCTGCCTCGGCCTCTCAGGGAGAGGGGAGAAGTGCAACGGCTCTATCCTGCCCACAGGGACGCATCGCTCAGGTATTTATAACCAGCGTCAGGAAAGACGGTCACCAGCACAGCGGTCTGGGTGGGGCTTAAATTTTTGGCTACACGAAAAGCAGCAACCGCCGCCGCGCCCGATGAGATGCCCACGAACAGACCTTCTTCACGCGCTAAAGATGACACCATGGCGCGCGCCTCTTCGGTGTTGATTTCTACGAAACGGTCGGGAAAAGCCGGGTCGTAGATGCCCGGCAAGTGCGAAGAAGCCATGTGTTTGAGGCCTTCTAAACCGTGAAAAGGCGCATCGGGCTGAACAGCAATGACCTGTATGGCAGGATTCATGGCTCGCAAGAAACGCCCCACGCCGGTCAAGGTGCCAGAGGTGCCCAGGCCGGCCACAAAGTGCGTCACCAGGCCGTGGGTCTGCGCCCAGATTTCGGGGCCGGTTGTGTTATAGTGAGCCACCCAGTTGTTGGGATTGTCATACTGGTTGGCATACCAATACAAGTCTGGGCGGTCGGCGGCCATGCGGCGCGCAATTTGCATGGCGCCGTCAGAGCCATCCAGGGCTTCGGTCAGCAGGAGTTCTGCGCCCAAGGCACGCAGGATGCGAATGCGCTCGGGGCTGGCATTGGCGGGCATAGTCAAGGTAACGGGAATGCCCAGCGAGGCGCCCAACGCGGCATAGGCGATTCCCATGTTGCCGGAGGTGGAGTCGAGCAACCGTTTAGGGGGCTTCAGGCTGCCATCGGCAAGCGCGTGACGGATGATTTCGCGGGCGGGGCGATCTTTGACCGATCCGCCTGGGTTGAACCATTCGGCTTTGGCAAAAACTTGAATAGACGGAGGCAGGCCGAGGCGTAGAGAGAGGCGAGAAAGGTCTAGCAGCGGCGTATTTCCGATGTGGGTAGCCAGGCCGCGCAGGTCATCGCTCTGCACATCATGAAAAGCAAGCGTCGTCAGGGTCATAGGCATCCATCAAATCGAAAAGTCGGCGCTTTCCCAGGCATCCTCCGCCGCAAGATAGACAGGAGCGCGATGATGTTCATGACCGTCCAGGCGGGCCTCCAATTCATCTACGCGCTGGAGAAGGTCCTTGAGGGTGACGCCAATGATGTCGGGCAGGGAGGTATGATTGAGGTCGGGGGCATCTTGGGCGGTGTGCGGGACGCTGCGGCGGACGATTTGGCCTGGCACACCCACCACTACCGAATTCTCCGGCACAGATTTGACAACCACCGCGTTGGCGCCAATGCGGCTATCGCTACCGATGGTGATGTTGCCCAATACTTTGGCGCCGGCGCCAATGACGACTCGATCGCCAATGGTAGGATGGCGCTTGCCCTTGTTCAAACTGGTGCCGCCCAGGGTAACGCCGTGGTAGAGGGTTACGTCGGCGCCGATTTCCGCAGTTTCGCCGATGACTACGCCCATGCCGTGGTCAATGAAGAAGCCTGGGCCAATAGAAGCGCCGGGGTGAATCTCAATGCCGGTCAGCCAACGAGCAAACTGCGAAAGCCAGCGCGCCCAAAAATGCAGGTTGTGACGCCACAGCCAATGGCTGATGCGATGAATCCAAATAGCATGTAGGCCCGAATATACCAATAAGACTTCAAGGGGCGTGCGCGCGGCGGGGTCGCGCTCCAAAACAGAGGCGATATCGCGGCGAATGAGGCGAAAAAACTCGCTCACGTCTTTGAGAGGCTGAAGAGTGCGTCGAAGGGGAAAGGATGCAACAGACATGGTGTTCCTCCTGCTATTCAGCCAGGTGCTGGTAGAGCGGTGAGCTCAGGTAACGCTCTCCAAAAGAGGGGATGATGACTACAATCAACTTATCCGTATTTTCGGGGCGGGCCGCCACTTGCAACGCTGCCCAGGTCGCTGCGCCCGAGGAGATGCCTACCAGCAGGCCTTCTTGGGTAGCCATGCGGCGGGCAGTTTGCATGGCGTCCTCATCGGTGACACGAATGACTTCGTCGTAGACGGTGGTATCTAGCACTTGTGGAACGAAGCCAGCGCCGATGCCCTGAATTTTATGCGCACCCTTTTGTCCGCCGGAGAGGACAGGAGAAGCATCCGGCTCGACAGCAATGGCTCGAAAAGAGGGCTTGCGCGCTTTCAATACCTGACTGACGCCGGTAATCGTCCCACCCGTGCCGACGCCCGCTACAAGAATGTCCACTTTGCCATCGGTGTCGCGCCAGATTTCTTCGGCAGTGGTTTGGCGATGGATTTCGGGGTTGGCCGGGTTTTCAAATTGTTGGGGCATGAAATATTTTTCTGGCTGTGACTCGACCATTTCGGTCGCTACACGGATAGCGCCGCTCATGCCTTCGCTGCCGGGCGTCAGGATCAATTCTGCGCCATAGGCGCGCAGCAACATGCGTCGCTCTTTGGACATGGTGTCGGGCATGACCAACACGCAATGATAGCCGCGCGCAGCAGCAACCATAGCCAATGCAATACCGGTGTTGCCGCTGGTTGGTTCGACGATGACCTTGTCTCGGGTCAGTGCGCCGGACCGCTCGGCGGCAGCAATCATGGAAAAGCCAATGCGGTCTTTGACGCTGTGGGCAGGGTTGAAAAATTCGAGTTTGGCGACCACTTGTGCCTGCAAATTGGCCGTGAGGCGATTGAGACGCACAAGCGGGGTGTTGCCAATCAATTCTGTGACATCAGATGCGATTTTCATAGTTCTCCAAAAGTGAAATCAAAAAACGGCCAACAGGTAAACAAAAAGACGGCGCGCGACGCCATGCAAACATTTTGTTCACACGCGGGGTCGTCCGCCGTCCTTCTACTGTTGGCCGTTGTATTGGGAAGGAGCGGCGGTTACGAACCCCGCTCCAAACACAAGCAAGAGTGCATCATGAAATCTCCGTCTCTATTCAGCCATCCATCGCTGGCCGCTCAACGCCTGGTAAGGATAGCCCGAATAACAACAAATTCTTGAGAGTTTATTAGAAAAACTTGATAAATATTTTACGAATTTTGTCAAATTTGTCAAGGTATAAAAACAGCAAATGCGGCAATTCTCGTAACTATTCAGGCATCTGCCAGGGCTGGCAGTTCGTCGGAGAGAAGAAAATACCCCTCTCGCAGGTCTCGACAAGCTCGACCACCAAAGGGAGAGGGGACTGCGCTTGGAGACGAATTGCTTTTGCTGAAATTGGCATTTTTCCTGCTTCATATCTCCCCTCTCCCTCCGGGAGAGGGGTCAGGGGTGAGGGAGGTAGGCAGTTACCTTTTTTCTATGATTTTATATGGTGAACCAAAAAAATTAAAATTTTTATGGTTCACCACAAGTCAGATGCTCAATACATTGTAAAGAAAGATTTTGCAATCTTTAGATTTGCGGCTTTCGCCCTCACCCTTCGACATGCTCAGGGCATCGCCCCAAGCCCCTCATCATCCCCGAAGGGGGCTCCCGGTGGGAGAGGGGTTTTAATGCTATATTTGGATGTTGTCCCCTCCCCTTTGGGGGAGGGGTAAAGTGAGGAAAAATTTCTAAAGGGGTGATGCACCAAAAGGGTTAGCAGTATCGCAAGAAGCAAGCGGTCTGCGTTTCAACGGGGAAGTAAAGGTGGCCTTGCCGGTGGAAGGCCCACCAAGGCAACGTGTGTGAGTGTCGTCGCAAGCCAAGACTTGCCTGAGCCGTCAAGAGGTATTGAAGTAGGGGCAGCGAGAGCGGTCATCGTCGCTGTTAGGGGCAATGGGAGCAGCAGTATGCCTTAGACAAGGGTGGCCGTCAAACTTTCCAACGCGCACTCCAAAACCTTTACAGCCTTTGCATACTCCTCAAGCGAAATATGCTCGTGCGGCGTATGGTCGAGGGCTGAGTCGCCCGGTCCGTAGACGACAGCCGGACATTGCCAAGCCGGGGCAACGATGTTCAAATCGGCGGTGCCTGTTTTATAGACAAACGACGGCGTGCCGCCCTGACTGCGGATTCCGCTCAACAAAGCGCGTACTAGCGGCGTGTTTTTCTTGCAGCTCCAGGCCGGAACAGAATAGCCAATTTGTTCCATAGAGACGCCAAAGGTCTCGAAGACTTTTAGGGTCTGCTCCAGTTTTCCATACCACTGTTCTGGGGGCATGTCCAGGGGCAAGCGCGCTCCCACCTTCAATTGCGCCCACTGCTCGAATCCATCCTGACCGGTCTCGATGTTCTGTAAGGTAGGTAAGATTTGATCGAAGGCGCGCTTTCTATCGTGGTTGAAGGCTTCTGCAAACGCGCGAATCGCCAACCAGGCTTCCACCGCCACTTCTGCTGCCGTCTGCTCACCGCTTGCGGTGTGACTCTGCGCCCGCCGCACGACGATTTTGGCCCACGCGCTGCCTTTGTAGCCCAACGCCACCCGCTCCCAACGGTTCGGTTCGCCCACAATCAAAAAATCGGGGCGATACTGCTCGACCACAAAGCGCGCCCCATCCGAATTGCGCTCCTCTTCCACCGCGCCGATGACCACCAACTGCCAGCCCTGCCGAGCGCCAACCAGCGCTACCGCGTCCACGAAACAGGCCAGCGGACCTTTGGCATCCACCGCCCCACGCCCATACAACACCCCGCTCTCTTCGGGAGTCCCCTTCGGGGATGATAAGGGGCCGGGGGTCAGAGAAATCGGAATCTCCCCCGGCACGGTATCAATATGTCCCAACAAAACCGCCTGCTTGGGGCCATCTCCCATCACGCCAACAGCATTGCCGGCTGCATCCACAAAAGCCTGGGTATAGCCAAGCGCCTTCATGCGCTCTATCAACCACGACACTGCAACGCGCTCCTGCCCAGAGGGGCTGTAATGGCGCACAAGTTCAATGAGGGTGGTAAATGATGTTGGGCGCATTCGATTGCGAGCCTTTCTAATGTGGCGAAAAATTCTTGCACAAAAAGCAAGGATTTCACTGGTAAGGTATTATAACGAGTAACCAGCCAGGGGAATCTCCATCTCCTGCGGCGTCAAGCCGCCATGATGACCGTAATATTTCTGCTCGAACTTATCCTTCTCATACCACCATACGGCCTCATAACGATAAGGCAGAATGACCAGGTTGCCAACCCGTGCCTGGAAAATAGGAGAAACAGAGGGGCCAAAATAGCCATTCTTTGCCAACCAGTGGGTTTGGACGACTTCCGCTTTGCCTGCCAGTCGTTTCGATAGAAACGCCTGTGCTTCATCCAAGAGGCTGTCTTCGATATGAAGAAAAAGGTCGCGCGCTGAGCCGCATGGGACCAGCAATTGCCCGGCGCGGTTGCGCTTCAAGAATCGCTCGAAACCGGCGAAGCGGTTATCTGTGTTCAAAAAGATGGTAGTGTGGGGATCCACTTCCGAGGCGCCGTGATCGGCGGTCAACAAAAAAAGCAACCTCTTTTTTCGCGCAAAAGTCCGCACGAAAAAATGCTCCATGATGAGCAAAAAGGCCTCAATTTCCGCCTCGGTCTGTACAGCGGTTGGGCCATATTCATGACACAGGCTGTCAATGCAATCGAGGTAAAAATAGATGTAAAGGGGCGCACTCTCCTTTTCCAACAATAGCCCCATGTTGACCAGCGCCTCGGCCAGCGTCTCGAAGGCATGCAGTTCCGCGCCTTTCATCACGACATTGGAATAGGAGGAAGGCGTATAATCGCTCACGCCAAACACATGCGATTTGACTCCCAACGCCGCGAGGTCTTGATGCAGCGTTCGATTCGGATACAACGAGGCTGCATCCACATGCTCCTTGAGCGTGTCGCGTTCCTTGTCCCCGGCAAAGGAAAAGAGCAGCGACGCAATGACGCGGTCTAGCAAAGGTTCGTAATAAAACCATTCGTACACGCCGCTTTGCCCCACCGTCTGCCCGGTATGGATGGTCGTCACGTGCGAGGCGGTGGTGGAGGGAAACTGGGCGGTCAGTTTTTCCACGCTGCCGCCAACAGTGAAACGCCGCAAAAACGGCAAGTATTGGAATTTCTCGAAGAAACGCCAGCCGAAGCCATCCACCAGGAACAATACCACAGCGTCATATTGGCCTGAGGCACATGCCTCACGGATGCGTGCCGGGATCCCGGCAAAACCGCCCTGGTCATAGCGTGGTTTGACGAAGCCTGGATATTGCATACTTGCCTCTCAAAAAGTGTTCGAGCGTCAAAGAAGTTATTCGAGGAGATAAAAACAGGGACGCGGCGTTCCGCTCCGCATCCCTGCCCTGTCGCCTAATTATACTCGTGTATGCTTCTAGCCCCCAAACAGCGCCACCACATCCTTCACATGGACAACGCCATCAAAGCCAGGCAAATTGCCCTTGCGCAAGACGGCTTTCTCCCCATCGGGATCGCCCAGGCAGGAAACGATGATATCGCCATCGCTCACATCTTCTTTCTCTGTATAACCGTTGGTCGTGACGATCGTCTTGAGACCTGCCGCCTTGGAGGCCTTTACGCCGTTTCTGGAATCCTCCACTACGAACGCTTCCTCTGGCTTCAAACCCAGTTTGGCAAGCGCCAGATTGTAGATTTCGGGATCGGGCTTTTTGTTTTGCACTACATCGCCGGCCAACACCAAATCGAATTTGATATCTGCCAAGATCTTGCCGGTGATGGCTTTCGCCGCCTGCTCATTGGACGTGGTGCAGACCGCGATCTTCAACCCGGCCTCCATCGCCTCTTTCATGAACCTGTGGATGCCAGGCCGCAAAGGGAGTTTACCGGTCTCGATCAATTCCACGAACAGCGCGGTCTTGCGCTTGTGCATGGCCTTGACCAGTTCATCTAATTCCTCCGGCGGGATGGGTTTGCTGAAGCCTTTGGTTTGCGCGTGATGCTTCATGCGCTCCTTGCCGCCCGCCACCTGGAGCAGTTCGTGGTAATACTCCACGCTCCACTCATCGGTGAAGCCAAATTCCTTGAAGGTCATATTGAATGAGACGCGGTGACCATCGCGCTCGGTATCAATGATGACCCCATCCTGGTCGAAGAACACTGCTTTTATCTTAGACATGGTTGTCTCCTTGTGGGAGGTAGACAGGTACACACGTA
>JBBITF010000020.1:0-25598 GCA_037440925.1 Chloroflexota bacterium | reverse complement strand
GTACACACGTATACACGGCGTACCTGTTGACCTGTTTATTTCTTCATCCCAAAGAACTCGCGGATAGTATCCACAAACAAGCGGTTCTCTTCTTTGGTTCCGATGGTTACGCGAAACCAACCGTCGCTGCCATATTTCTCGGTCTCGCCGCGCAAGATAATGCCTTTGGTCTCGGCAAATTGCAATACTTCCTTGCCTGTCTTGCCGGTCTTGCCACAGTCGAACAAGATGTAATTAGCCTTCGACGGGAAGATAACCAAGCCCGGAATATCGCTTAGCGACTTGGTAATAAAGTCCACTTCTTCGTTATTGAACTTGACACGATACGCCAAACCTTCCTGGTCCTCAAAAGCCGCTAGCGCTGCCCACATCGGGATCGTGCCTACGTTCCAGGGCAAGAGAGAGCCGCTGATTTGGTCTATGACCGGCTTGGCGCCCAACGCATAGCCAAAGCGCATTCCCGCCAGACCATAAGCCTTCGAGAGCGTGCGCGTAATGATGACATTCTCGTACTTCTTCGTCAGCGCCACTTGCGACATCTCAAGGCCGGCGTATTCGACGTAGGCTTCGTCAATCACAAAGGGAATGCCTGTCTCGGCAATGCGGACGAAATGCTCGGCAGCCATGAAATTCCCGGTCGGGTTGTTAGGATTGGCAATGACGATAATTTTTGTCCTATCGGTAATGGCTTTGAGAATACCATCAGGGTCAAAGTGCAAATAATTATCCTTGTAGATCATTGGCACTGAGACCATCTTGGCGCCCAATAGCGTACCGCGCAGTTTGTAGATGCCAAAGCATGGCGTATGCTGGATTACCTCGTCACCCGGCGTGATGAACATGCGAAAGATATTATCGTACACTTCGCTGGAGCCATTGCCAATCATCACATTCTGCGGCCCATCCAGGCCATTGATCTCTGCGATCTTGGACCGAACCACCAGGCCCTGATCGGGATAGCGATTGGCCATTTTGGCATATTTGTACATGGCTTCTAGCACTTTATCCGAGGGCGGGTTGGGATTCTCGTTTGACATCATGCGGTGCAAAGAAGGGTCCCTCCAGGCTTTCTCAATATGGTTCGAGATGTACATGGGGATACCCTTCACCCATGGAGCGTAATATTCTTCGATTTTCTTGGTCATTTTTTCTCCTGAAAAATGTTTGGCTAAGAGATGAAAGCGCCTATGCTTTTCCTGCGCTCTCCAGCATATCAATCCAATGCATCACGACCTTGCGAATGGCATCGCGCACAGCCACATCAATCTTGCCGGGGTCGTACTCGTCACGATGAGCGCTAATGTACTCGAACTTGGTATCAATGAGTGTATGCTTCAACTCGGTCGAGACGTTGAACTTTGCGCCGCCAGCCTTCAAGAGTTTCTTGATGTAATCTTCGGGTAGGCCGGTACCGCCATGCACTACCAGCGGGGTCTTGATGCCGCTTCCATTCAGCATCTTGTGGATGGTCGCCAGGCGCTCGAAGTCAATTTTCGGATTCTTGGTCTTATACACGCCGTGGGCAGTCCCAATGGCGGGAGCAAAAATGTCCACGCCCGTGCGCTCCACAAACTCTACCGCCTGCTTAGGATTCGCCAATTGCGCCTCATCTTCGGCCACTTTCACCTGGTCCTCCACGCCGCTGACGGTCCCTAGCTCTCCCTCTACGGAAATATTGCCCACTGCATGGCAATAATCCACCACTTCCTTTGTCTGGCGGATATTTTCCTCGAAAGGCTGCTTGGAGGCATCAATCATAATATTGGTATACCCCGCATCGGCACATTTCTTGCAATATTCGACTTCTGTGCAATGATCCAAATGCAGGCACACCGGCACAGGCGCCGATTCGGCCAGGGTGCGATAAATGGATACCAGGACGTCAGTACCCAGGAACTTGGATGGCTTCACCGAAGTCTGCACGATGACCGGGGCCTTCTTCTCTACTGCCGCATCAATGACCGCCTCGAATTGAATGAGGTCGGTAATATTGAATGCGCCAACCGCGTAACCGTTCTTCGCGGCTTCTACCATGATGTCTTTTGCATTTACAATGGACATGTTTTACTCCTTTATTGTGGTAAGGTGAATACGGTACACACGTACACAGGTACACAAGTATACAGGTAAGCTATCCTTTCATTCTTTCGCTAATAAAGCTCTCTAAGCCGGCAAAGCCTTTGGAAAAGGCTGCGATGGTGCTAAGCGTAGAGGGGTGCTCGTTGAACTGTTCCAGCGCCAAGCCGTTAGGGTCGTAGGCCTGGATGCAGTAGGGGATCTGCATCAATTTATCCAGGACATTCTCAGGAATCTCGTCTTCAATCTCGCGCTCGAAGAGGAGATCGTCGCCAAACTCAAACAATGGCTCCAGCACATAAGGCGGGCAGGTATAGACAATGGCTCCACCCGCCAGTTTTTGGACATCCCAAAACTGCATTTTGCCAGCCACCAGCGGACCCGCGCGCATCGAACAAGCCAGCATTTTGCTGGCGTATCCGTTCTCTGTCAAGATGCGATAAGCGCGGCGGAACACGGCGATCCCGAACCAATGTTTGTCTTGCCAAGATAAGCGGATATGCTTTCGCTCCGCCTGGATGTCCAGCGTCTCCTGCTCGGTCAGGCGTCCGATCATCATTGTGATGACCGCACGCCACTTGCCCAAGTCAACGCCGTTCTGCTCGGCAATCCTGATGCCTTCCATCACAGCATCCGCCGAGGCCAAGATCTGGGGAAGCGTGAAGCAAACGGTTGTGTTGGTGCTGATGCCCTTCGAGGTCAGGATTTTGACCACTTCGATGCCTTGCATACTGGCAGGCACCTTGATCATCACGTTGGGGCTGAGGGCGCTGAGTTCCTCCGCATCGTGGACCATTTGCTCGGTCTCGGTAAAGAGGCGTGGGTTCAACTGGCCGGAGATCCATCCAAAGCGCCCTGCCGAGGCTTCATAGATGGGCAGGTACATTTCTGCGCCGCGCTTGACCACCTCCTTGTAGATCAGCCATACGAGTTCTTGGGAGGTCAGGGCAGGGTTGGCGCGCCTCGCCTCGTCCACCCACGTCTCCCAAAAGGGCAAGTCGCTTTGAATGGCTTGCCAGGAAAGAGGTGGGTTGGTTGTGCAACCCCGAAAGACACTTTTAGAGGGCGCTTCGGTGTTGTATAAACGTGCAAGTTGTTCCTCCAAAACCGGTTTTCGGGAGGGTTCACAAGCGTCTATCATCTTGTGAACCCACTGGCGATATACCAGCGGCGATGAATCCCACCAGATTTCTACATCGGGATGAGTCTTTGCCAAACGTTCGACAGGACTCTCGTTCATCGCGTTATTCCTTTCTCCGAAATACGACTTATGTAGGTGCGCTATGTCTGGGTCCTTACAAGGATGTTCTCATCGGCAGCGCACTCTGATCATCGCAAGGATTATCCCTACGATTTGATACGTTCTCCTTTCGGGTCCCATACCGGCGATGAAATGACTTCTGCGGCAATTTTCTCACCAAAGAACTCGATGGTTAAAGCGGTACCCACTTTGCAATACTCTATTGGCAGATAGGCATAGGCCAGGCTTT
Organism: Chloroflexota bacterium; assembly: GCA_037440925.1. Lineage (GTDB taxonomy): Bacteria > Chloroflexota > Anaerolineae > Anaerolineales > Villigracilaceae > JAABUE01. Next base: position 22,032 of record JBBITF010000020.1, on the reverse strand, counting down.
TCTGCACCGAGTACCCATACCCTCCCGAGGCGACCCAACCGATGGTCTGCTCACCAAAGCGTATGGGTTCTTTGCCGAGGGCAATGGTGCGATCATCGGCGATGCTGATGCAAACCAGTTTGCGCTTCAGGCCTTCTTGTTTGGCTTTGAGGAGCGCTTCGCGGCCAATGAAATCGCCCTTATCCAATTTGACAGCAAACCCCAGTCCGGCCTCGTAGGGCGTATAGTCCGGGCTAATTTCGCCGCTCCAATAACGGTATCCCTTTTCCAGGCGCAAGGAATCGATCGCCTTGTAGCCAGCGGCCACCATTCCTTCGGGCTGACCGGCCTCCCAGAGCGTGTCCCATAAGCGCAGGCCGTATTCCATCGGGCAGTAAAATTCCCAACCCAGTTCGCCCACGTAGGTCACGCGCGAAGCCAACACGGGGACATCGCCTACGGTGATGCGCTTTGCAGTCATATATGGGAAACCAGCGTTAGAAATATCGTCTGTAGTCACTTTCTCTAAAATCTTGCGCGCTTTGGGCCCCCATAGACCCAAACAAGCGTAAGAAGAGCCGACATCCTCGATGGTGACCGAACCGTCTTCGGGCATGTTCAGCGAGAGCCAGGACAGGTCATGCTGCCCGAAAGCCGTCCCGGTGATGATGAAGAAGCGATCTTCTGCCAGGCGCGTGACGGTAAAGTCGCATTCGATGCCGCCGCGTTTGTTGAGGCATTGGGTGTAGACCACTGTGCCGACCGGCACATCAATCTGGTTGGCGCAGACGTAATTGAGGAAGTACAGCGCGCCGGGTCCGCGCACCTCAAATTTGTTGAAGGAGGTCTCATCGAAAAGACCGGCGTTCTCGCGGGTCATCAAGTGCTCATAGCCGATAGCGCGCGACCAGTTGTGATGCGCCCAGCCTTTGGGTTCATGACCATGCGTGGCTTTTTCTTCGTAACATTTGAACCAGTTTGGGCGTTCCCAGCCGGTCTTCTCGCCAAAATGACAGCCCAGGTCACGCAAGCGGTAGTAGGTAGGCGAGAGGCGAAGTCCGCGCCGCGATAGACGTTCCTCGCCCGGATAATGAATGTCGTAATATTGGGTATAGGTTTCGAGCGTGCGAGCCACCGTGTAATCTAGACTGTTATAGTTCGAGCCAAAGCGACGCACGTCCAGCCGCCAGACATCCCATTCGGGATGACCGTCAATGATCCATTCGGCCATTGTTTTGCCAATCCCACCGGCTCCTGCCAGGCCATGCGCGCAGAAGGCGCAGGCCACCCAGAAGCCTTTGACCGAGGTGGGACCAAGCAGGAATTCACCATCGGGTGTAAAGCCTTCTGGCCCATTCAGTAATTGAATAACCTCCGCCGCCTCAACAGCCGGGACACGTTTGATGGAATTTTCCATCAAGGGCGTAAAACGTTCCCAATCAGGAGGCAACAACTGATATTTGAAATCGCGCGGAATACCTTTCAAGCCAAAAGGCGCCGGATTGCGTTCGTAACCGCCGGTAATCAACCCACCTACTTCTTCGCGCCAATACACCAAAAGGTCAGGGTCGCGTAAAGTTGGGATACCATGTTCCACGCCCTCGATAGGCTTGGTGATGATGTACAAGTGCGCCATCGGCACTACAGGCAGGATGAGGCCTACCATTTTGCCTACTTCTTTGCCCCATTGCCCGGCTGCGTTCACCACGATCTCGGTCTTGATTGTTCCTTTATCAGTAACAACCTCATTGACCCGCCCATCTTTCAGGTTGATCTTTTCCACATTCGTTTCCGTGAAAATACGCGCGCCGCGGTTCTTGGCTCCGGTCGCCAGGGCATTGGTCAGGCCGGTAGGATCAATCATCCCATCATTTGGCGTATAAGCAGCTCCTACTACGCCCTCGATGGACATGAGAGGGAACAATCGTTGAGCCTCCTTAGCCGAAATCAATTCCATCGGAACGCCAAAAGAAGCCGCCATACCTACCAATCGTTTGAGCTCTTCCATACGCTCAGAAGAAGACGCCAACCGTATGCCGCCCACCTCGCGCCAGGCGGGGTCGTGGCCGGTTTCGTCCTTAAGGCGGCGATACAAGTCGGTGCTGTAGTGCATCATGCGGGTCAGGTTGGCGTCCGAGCGCATTTGCCCCACCAGGCCGGCCGAATGCCAGGTAGAGCCGCTCGTCAATTCATGTCGTTCCAGCAGGACGACATCTTTCCAACCCATCAAGGTGAGGTGGTAGGCAATGCTACACCCCCCTACGCCGCCGCCGATGATGACAACTTGTGCATGTGAGGGAAGTTCAGCCATCTTTTTGCATCTCCTTGATTTATTGATCTCAGCTCGAGTCGTTTTGCATCATCTTTCACAAAAGTAATGCGACACTCAGGTCGCCTAAAAGCCACTGATTGACTGCGCCTCCCCTATGTTTGCCATACAGAGCCTGGGCGAGCCATTTCTGCCACGATATCGAAGGATGAAATAATTCCCAGAGGAAAAGCCTGCGGATCTTCATGATCTATGACGACCAAACGATGATGATGCTTTTGAATCATCAAGTCGGCTGCCTCACGTAAACTGGCATGAATGTCAATCGTAAGCGCCGGGTGCATGATATCACGAACGGTCAAATGCTCGTCCACACCATTTTCTACGAAAGGCATTAGGTCTTTGCCGCTGACCACCCCCAGCACTTTCCCCTTTGCATCCACGACCAACACAGAGCGCCAGCCGGCTTGTGTCATTGTGCGGGCTACCGAGATAATCGGCGTCTTGCCACGACAAACTAAAATCGCGTCTGACATTACATCGGCTACGGTATTGCGATCTGCCTTTTCTTCGCCAGCCAGACTGGACACAAAATCAGAAACCGAGATGACACCGACCGGTTTTCCGCGATCGGTGACCAATAAACGATTGATGTCTTTCTCCTGGAGGAGGCGTGCTGCTTCCCGCAAGGGCATATTGGCCTCCACCATGTCAATAGGAAAAGACATTAAATCAGCAGCAGTCAGAGAGCGCATAGTGCGCAAACTTTCAGAGTCCACCGACAGCCATTCCCCAGCCATCAGATCGTAATCAGAAATGATTCCCAAGGGGCGGCCATCTCGGTCTGTCACCACAAGAGCATGGACATGATAATGGGTGAGCAGCCCTGCCACCTGCCCTAAGGAGGTGTCAGGGCGGCAAGTCAACAAACCAGGGTGCATCAAATCACGGACCTGTTTGGGCATCTTTCCTCCTTCATCCAACTTCATCCACATCTTTATACCACTTGACACGTTCCCCTACACGAGCGCGCAACCGCCAAGCCAGCGACTTGGGTTCTCGTTCCAGTCGCGCCAACGCCCCTTCAACTTGTGCCTCAATCCTCCGCTTTTGCTCAGCAGTCAATTGCTCGTATCCCTGCGCCAGTTTGCGAACTTTGTCCAGATTCATGGTCGTGGTGCGCCACAGCCCCCAGTCGTTGCCGCATAAAGCGGCGATGCGTTCGATATTGATTGTTTCGCGATCCGTTCCTCCCAGGTCATGTTCGAGCAAGAGCATGATGGTATCAACGATGTCTTTTTCATTGATTTGGACGATTTGCATCTTCTCCAACAACATTTCGGCCAATGGAATGGTAGGTGAATCGACCTCCAGGCGGCCATTCCAATGAATAGTATGGCAGAAATCGAGTTTCTCGTAGAAAACATCAATGTGCAAGCCGCTTCCTGGCTTATCGAAAATAGCACGCTGCCCTTCGGAAACAATAAAGACTTCCTGATTGTCTTTGTAACCCAGAGAGGCCATCAAGGCTTGAATCTGCCTGGTTTGTTTGCCATACGCTGCAAAATCAATGTCCGTATAGGCCCGCCCCATCGCAGCCTGTAAATATCCATATTTTGGACAATGCAATTGAAACGCCAGAGAGCCGATGACACGTAAAAGAACCCCTGCCTGCTCACTTGCCTGTAAGATGCGCTGGAGTTCGGCTTCGAACATTTCACGTTCGGCCTGCCCTTGCTCCCCCATCCCGATGGAATGATTGGTCATATCTCTTGCTCCTGGAATAGCGTCATTTCAAAACAAGGGTAAACAGTTACCATACTATCAATCATTATATCCAAAAAAGGATAAACTTGCAAATTCTTGCAAATTCTTGCAAATTATTTCAGATTCTTATATAATAGTTTAGAAAAAAGTCATTTTCTTTCATCCAATCTTCTCACAAATTTCTCTCCATGCCCAAACTTCTCATCCCGGCTCAAAGGCGCGAGCGGATACAAGACTATCTGGCAGTGCATCAAATTGCCCGAATAGCCGATTTGTGCCAATTGTTGGATACTTCTGAGGCGACAATTCGCCGCGACCTGGAATGGCTGGAGCAGGAGGGAGTTTTAGAACGCACGCATGGAGGGGCGATCCTCAACCAGCGCATGACCTTCGAGCCGGAATACATGCTCAGGGCGCAGAAGCATCCCGAAGAAAAGCGTCTGATCGGGATGCTGGCAGCATCCTTGATCAAAGATGGGGATATTGTTTTTGTCAACAGTGGCACAACAGCAACCCAAGTCATCCGTTACATTCGGGGTGGAGCAGGAATTTGTTTATTTACGAATAACTTGAATGCAGCCCTAGAAGTGGGAGAAGCAGGATTTCAACATCATATTCTGGGAGGCGAATTTCAGCCACGTTCCAACTCTGTAGCCGGGCGTTTTGCCATTGAGAACTTACGGCAAATCTATGCCAACAAGGCCATTTTAGGGGTAGATGGCATCAGCCCCAAGCATGGTTGTACAGTGCCAACCAACGCCGAGGCCGAGGTCGTCAAATTAATGATCGAACGCACTAAAGGAGAGATCATTCTGGTTGCCGATCATAGTAAGTGGGGTGTGGTCTCGAATTTTCAAGTTGCATCTATCGAGGAGGTAGATCTACTCGTTACGGATGCAGGCCTCGATGCATCTGCCATTAAAGCACTCGAAACACTCAATGTAAAATGCATGATTGCTACTTCTCAAAAAGCATAGAAAGGTTCAAAGAAATCATGAAAGAGCAAGCTCGAATTGTCATTATAGGCGGAGGCATCGTTGGAACGCAAATTGCCTATCACCTGGCCAAAATGGGTCAAACGGATGTCATCTTGTTAGAAAAAGGCGAGATCGCCAGCGGTGAATCGTCGCACGCGGCGGGACTGGTGACTCAGTTCGCCACGTCGCAGACGATGTTGAAGTTCCGCATGTACAGCATCGAGTTGTACAGCGAGTTGGGATTGTTCGATCACGTCGGGAGTCTGCGCGTCGCCTCCACGAAGGAGTCGCTCAAGGATTTGGAACGAAGCGTCAGCCGCGCAAAAGCGCTGGGGCTGGAATGCGAAGTCATCGGTCCCGATGAAGCGGTGAAGTACATGCCGCAGATCACAAAGAAAGACCTTTATGGAGCGATCTACCTGCCGCGCGACGGGCAACTCGACCCGTACACGGTTACGACCAGCATGGCAAAATTCGCCAGGGACCTGGGTGTGACGGTCTACACCAATACGCGCGTGACGGGGATCAAAGTATCAGCCAAGGGCGAGGTCACGGAGGTGGTGACAGATAAGGGGTCGATTCGATGCGAGATCGTCATCAACGCGGCGGGGATGTGGGCGCCGCGCATCGCCGCAATGGCGGGTCTGTATTTCCCGACCACGCCCGTTGACCATCAACATATTGCCCTCCAGGCTGTTCCAGGTCACGAGTTCAACGCCGAGACCCCCTGCCTGCGTGACCCCGAAAACCTGGTCTACATGCGGCAGGAGCAGGGCGGGCTGGTCATTGGCGGCTATGAGCCGAACCCGCTGGCGCGTTGGGTGGACGGCGTTCCGTGGGAGCATGGCGGCACAACCTTGCCCTCGGATATGGACCGTTTCGAGCAATTGCTGGAGGGCGCCATTCGCCGCCTGCCGTTCCTCGACCAGGCGGGCATCATCACGCTGGTCTGTCACCCTGGCGCGTACACGCCCGATTGCCAACCCATCCTTGGGCCGATGGCGGGCGTGCGCGGTATGTGGATGGCGGCCGGCTTCTCGCTCAACGGCTACGGCGGCGCGGGCGGCGTGGGAAAATTGATGGCCGAGTGGATCATCGGCGGCGAACCCACGATGGACGTGTACCAATACAAGGCGACGCGCTTCAGCACGTATTACAACGATCCGCTCTACGCCTGCGAACGGACGCGCGAGAGCGTGAAGTATTACTACCGGCTGCGCTTCCCGAACGACGAGTTCGAGTGGGCGCGCCCGCACCGCACCAGCCCCGTTTATCACCGCCAATTGGAATTGGGAGCCGTCTTTGGCGAGAAGTTCGGCTGGGAGCGTGTCAACTACTACAACCCGGGCAAACCCTCCCGCCGCATGGGCGAAGACCAGCGCAATTGGGGCGGCTGGATCAAGCCGCCATACTTCGACCGCCTCGAAAAGGAACACGTCGCCACGCGCGAACGGGTTTGCTTGTATGACCTGACGCCGTTCGGCAAGATCGAGGTCAGCGGCCCGGGCGCGTTGGCATTGCTCAACCGTGTTGCTGTCAGCGAGATGGACAAGCCCATCGGCTCGGCTACCTACACGCAGTTCTGTAACACCAACGGCGGCGTCGAAGCGGACATCACCGTGACGCGCCTCGGCCAGGACCTGTTCTGGGTCATCACCGGCGCGGCCTTCATCGGCAACGACAGATCGTGGCTGGAAATGCACGTGGACGAGGCGGACGGCCCCGTCACCATTCGCGACATCTCCGAAGAGTGGGCCTGCCTCCCCTTGTGGGGACCAAAAGCGCGCGAAGTGCTGCGCAAAGTCACCAGCGACGACATCTCGAACGAGGCGCATCCCTACTTGATGACCAGGCAGATCAACATCAACGGCGTGAAGGTCTATGCCCAGCGCATCAGTTACGCGGGCGAACTCGGTTGGGAGTTGTATGTCCCCTACAACCGCGCTACGATGGTCTGGGACATGCTGCTCGAAGCCGGGAAGGAATTCGACATCGAGGTCGGCGGCTACAAAGTGTTGGATGCGCTGCGCCTCGAAAAGGGCTATCGTTACTACACCGTCGATGTCACCCAACTCGAAACGCCCTACGAAGGCGGCCTGGGCTTCTGCGTTGACCTCAACAAAAAAGATTTCATTGGCAAGGCCGCGCTCGCCAAACAGAAAGCCGAAGGCATTAAGCGTAAACTCTGCACCCTGGTTGTGGACGGAGACGAATTCACCCAAATCTACGGCGGCGAGGCCATTTACCACGAAGGCAAAGTCCTCACCCGCGTCCGCAGCGGCGGCTGGGGTTACACCGTGAAGAAAAACATTCTCTACGCCTACCTGCCGGTCGAACTCGCCAAAGCCGGCAACCGCTTCGAAGCCGAGTTGATCGAAGGCCGCCAGATGGTGGAAGTGACCGCCAACGTGCTGTTTGACCCGAAAGGCGAGCGCCTGCGCGCGTAAAGGATTGGTCATTGCAGATTGGAAATTTCCTCCTGCCCATTTCGAACTTTACTGTTGAAAAAGGAATGTGCGAATGCTAACTCTTACTGCGACTGAAAGAACCGCTCTCAGGGCTCTGATTGCCTCCCGCCGGCCGAACTTTGGCTTGCCGCGCGATTTCTACCACAATGCGCTGCTCTACCGCGCTGAAATGGAGTTCATCTGGCGGAGCGGCTGGCTGTTCGCCGGTCACTCCTGCCAGCTTCCCGAAGCGGGCGATTACTTCCTGTACGATATTGGCGAGGATTCGCTCATCATCGTGCGCGACGACGACGGCCAGGTCAACGCGCTCTACAACGTCTGCCGCCATCGCGGCTCCATCATCTGCGAGGCGCCCGAGGGCCACGTCAAGCGCTTTATCTGTCCCTATCACCAGTGGACTTACGACCGCAGTGGCAAATTGCTGCTCTGGCGTGGGATGCAAGACGGGCTGGACAAAGCGGAACTGGGGATGCACCGCGCTCACGCCCGCGAACTCGAAGGCATGATCTTCATCAGCCTCGCGCCTCACCCCCCGGACTTCGAGCCTGCTTCCGCTGTCATCGGGCCGGTTGCCCACCCCCAGGGACTTGCCCGCGCAAAGGTCGCCAAGATCATGGACTTCGACGTCCATGCCAACTGGAAACTGGTTTGGGAGAATAACCGCGAGTGCTACCACTGCAACGTCAACCACCCGCAATACATCAAAGCCAACTTCGATCACTACAACGCTGACGACACCATCGAACGCGTAGCCTTGCATCTGAACCTGGTCACGGAACGCAGCAAAGCCAAATGGGCCGAGCAGGGACTGGCGGTGCGCGTTGAAACCGGTATGACCGAGTTCCCCGATCCCGACAAGAATATCTGGTATTCCGCCAACCGCACCCCGCTTGTGGACGGCTATGTCAGCGAGACAATGGACGGCAAACAAGTTGCGCCGTTGATGGGCGATTACACCGACCCCGATGTAGGCACGATGCGCGCCCGCATGTTGCCCAACTTTTGGATTCACGCCAGTTGCGACCACAGCGTCGCCGTCCGCCTGACGCCCGCCGGGCTGGATCATACCGCCATTCGCATGATCTGGCTGGTAGATGCCAAAGCCGAGGAAGGCAAAGATTACGATCTGGGCAAACTCCTGCCTTTCTGGCAATTGACCGCCGAGCAGGACTGGGCCATTTGCGTCAACCAACAACGCGGCGTCAGTTCGCACGCCTATACCCCTGGTCCGCTTTCGACTTACAAAGAATACAACCTCGACCGCTTCTTGCGCTGGTACCTGAAGCAGATGGAAAATGCCATTGGATAACCATAAGTCCACTCCCCCCGCTTACGTAGGCTTTGGCATGCTCACCTCGGTTGCGATCCTGGTCGTGGAGCAATTGCCGGAGCATAACTGCGGCGCGCTGATCAAAGAAGTCAGCGAATTCGTCTTCGATGACGCCGCCATCATCGCCTGCCTGTTGCGTCAATGGGATGTGCCAACCGGCATGATTGGAACGACTGTGGGCGACGACATGCGCGGTCACAACCTGGCGCAGCAACTCACAGAGCGGGGGGTACAGGGAGAAGTTCGCTTCTCGAAAGAAATCAACACCCCGCTCGAAGTGGACATCTCCGACCAGACAGGCGCGCGCACGTACTTCTGGCAAAGGGAAAAGCATGTACTGGATACGCTCGACACCGCCGATTTATCCCTGCTGGAGGGCGCGCGAATGCTATATGTGGACTGGTACGACGGCGACCACATCCTGCGCGCAATGCAGACGGCCAACGATTTGAACGTGCCGGTCTTCCTCAACCTGGAGCATGGTCACACGGACTCAGAAATCCTGCGCAAATATGCCGGGCGCGCCACCATCTGCCAGGCAGTGACCGACGCCGCCCAGCGCGGCGAGGAATCGCCCCTGGATGTAGCCCAAAAACTCCTCAAAACCGGCGTCAAAACTGCCCTGATTACCATGGCAGAACAGGGCTGCCTGGGCATACAAGGCCAGCAGGCCATTCGAGTCTTTGCTCCCAAAGTGCAAGCCGTAGATGGCTGCGGCGCTGGAGCCACTTTTTCAGCCGGCTATATCTACGGCTACTTGAACGGCTGGAACTTGGAAACCAGCCTGCGCTTTGCAACGGCGGCGGCGTCCCTCAAAGTGACCCGCGCGGGCTTGCAGATGTTCCCCCTGCCACAAATTCAGACGCTAGCAGCCCAACTCGAAGTCGAATCCCTGGAACTCACCCCATTCTATTCCTGTTAGGATGTGATCCCTTGAAAACATTTGCCACGCTCCTTACGCCAGAACAAGTAGAACGCGTGCATAGCGCGTCTCTCGAGATTCTCGAAAACGTTGGCCTGCTTGTGCGCAACGAAAAAGCGCGTAAATTGCTTGCCCGCCATGGCTGCAAAGTGGATGCAGAGACGCAGATCGTCCGCTTTCCGGTGGCAATCGTAGAGAAATATCGCAAAATGTTGCCTCCAAAATTCACCTTCCGCGGACGCGACCCAAAATTCGATCGCACCCTCCCAGATGATGGCCCGATCCTCGTCACGGGTAGTTCCGCGCCGGATATTTTGGATCCGCTCACGGGTCGTGAGAGGCGGGCGCGTTCCGACGATATCGCTCGCATCGCTCATCTCGTCAACGAACTGCCTGCTTACGATGTATTTTCCGTCTCCACTCTGGCCGACGACGCCCCGCCCGGACAATTCACGCTGGCGCGGTTATATCCGGCTCTCAAGCATTGCGTCAAACCTGTGCGCTCTACCACCAAAGACCTGGAAGACGCGGCAGCCGTGATGCAGATGCTGTATGCCATTGCCGGCAGCGAAGCCGCCTATATGGAACGGCCCTTCGTGACTCATCACTATTGCCCGGTCGTCTCGCCACTGACGATGGATCATTTGTCCACCGAGGCCATCCTCTATTTCAGCGAGAAAGGCTTGCCAGTGTATCCCAGCATTGTGCCGAATGGCGGACTGACCTCCCCGATGTCTATGGCCGGGACATTAGCACAGGGCAACGCCGAATTTCTAGCCGCTGCTGTCTTGATGCAAATGGCGCGCGAAGGTACGCCAACCATCTACGCTTCTCTACCCACAATAGCAGACATGCGCACCGGCGCATACGCCTCGGGAGGTATCGAATGCGGCATGTTGCACATGGCCTTTGCACAAATGGCGCGCTTCTACAACGTACCGAGCGGCGGCTACATCGGCCTGACTAATTCCAAGGTCAATGACGCCCAATCGGGCTACGAGACCGGCATGTCGGCGGTGGCCGGCCTGCTGGGCGGCGCAGATATGTTCAACATGGGCGGTCTGCTGGATGCTCTCAAAGCCTTCGACTTTGCCAAAACCGTCATTGATGATGAGATTTTCCAGATGTTGAAGCGCATCAAGCGAGGGATTGACTTCGACGAACAAGAACTGGCGTTGGAGGTCATCGCCAAAGTAGGGCCAGGGGGAACCTTTATGATGGAAACCCATACGACCAAACGAATGAAGAGCGAAGCGTTGTTAACCAAATTGTCCGACCGAGATACCCGCAGTGTCTGGGAGAAAAAGGGCGCCCTCGACATCCAAAGCCGAGCCATGCAGCGAGTGAACGAGATTTTATCCAAACCCAGTACCGTGTTGTTCTCGGATGAAGTAGAGGCCCGCATCCGCGCCAAATTCCCGAACCTTATTTCTGGTACGCTGGAAATGCCGAGATAATTCATCACTGTTCAACTTCACTTTTGAACCAAAGGAAACTCCATGAAATTCTTCTTTGCTACCGATGTTCACGGCTCTGAAATCTGCTGGAAAAAGTTTATCAGCGCCGCTAAATTCTACGAAGTGGATACCCTGATTCTAGGCGGCGACATGACCGGCAAGGCTATCGTTCCCATCATTGCGCAGGGAAGGGATAGATACAAAGTGACCCTGCTCGAACAGGAATCCATCCTGGAGGGCAAGGAAGCAGTAGACAAAATGTGCGCCACCATCCAGAATCGCGGCTACTATCCATACGTCACTACGCCGGATGAAGTCAACGAAATCTCCTCCACCCCAGGGCGCTCGGACGCGCTCTTTCTGGAACAGGTGATGGCTACCGTTGCCCGCTGGATGGACTACGCCGACGCCAAACTCGCCGGAACGGGCATCCGCTGTTATGTCTGCCCGGGCAATGACGATGTCTTCGAGATCGACGCGGCCATCGCCGCATCCAAATCGGTGCGCAGCGTAGAGGGACAGGTCATCCAATTGGACGAACATCACGAAATGATCAGTTCGGGCTGGACCAATCCCACCCCCTGGGATACGCATCGCGAGGAGCCAGACGAGGCCCTGCTGGCGCGCATCGAGTCGGTCATTGCCCAGGCCAAGAACCCCGGCAACGCCGTCTTTAACCTGCACGCGCCTCCCTACGGCAGCGGGCTGGACGAGGCCCCCGAACTCACCAGCGACCTGCGTCCCGCCTATGCCGGCCGTTCCCTGGTGCCGGTCGGCAGCAAATCGGTGCTGAAAGTCATTGATAAATATCAGCCGCTTCTCGGCCTGCATGGGCATATTCACGAGGGCAAAGGGACGCGCAAATACAAGAAAACCTTGTGCATCAACCCCGGCAGCATGTATGAGCAAGGAGTGTTGCATGGGGCGGTTGTGGAACTCAAACCGCAAAAAGTCGGCAATTACGTTTTAACAACAGGGTAACGCAAGATATTATCTTGCGTTACCGAAAGGAGAGCGCCTATAAGTTGATCTGTAAACAAAACCTACTCGATTCGTCTTCCCTTACAGTTCCTCTCGACTAAGAGGAGCAAGCCTATTGCAAAGGAGATTCAGATGAGCGAAGTCAATCTTTTTGTTCGCAAAGCAAGCGGACTCGTCCGGGCCTGGTCAGTGTTTGATGCGTTCATTTACGCCACCTTCTCGATCAACCTGATCACGCTCGGACTTTTCATTTTCTCATACTGCTGGTACTTTGAGGGCAGCCTGGGTACGGCAGTCGTAGTGGGCGGCGCGTTCACCATCTTCGAGGTCATTGTGTATGCCAGCCTGATCTCTGCCATGCCGCGCGCTGGCGGCGACTACGTTTGGCAGAGCCGCATCCTGGGGCGCGGCATCGGATTTCTCCTCAGCGTCACAGGCTGGTGGTTCATCCTGTGGCTGTGGGTGCCGCTCTATGGACAAATGCTGGCTTACGAGTTTCTTACCCCCATGGCAGCCTTGTTCGGCTCGCCTACATTGGCCTTGTGGTTCACCACCTATCCATGGGGACCTCTAACCAGCATGTTGCTTGTGTGTTTGATTGTATTCATTTACATTGCTATAGGCATGAAATGGTACGCACGCGTCCAAAAGGCCTGTTTCTATATGGGCGTATTGGGCCTGCTGATTGTCTTTGGTTTGCTGCTGTTCAACAACAAAGAAACTTTTATTGCCGCCTTCAACGCCCAAGCGCCGGCATTGTACGGCCTGGCAGCCGGAGACTACTACAATGAAACCCTTGCAGCCGGGCAGGCAGCAGGAACGCTCTTTGGTCCATTGGGCGTGATAGCATTGGGCGCCTCGATGTCTATGGTGCCAATGATGACCTTCTTCAACCTGTGGCCGAACTGGGGCTCCACTCTCTACGGGGAAGTGCGCGGCGCCACCGATTACAAGCGCAACTTCTGGGGCATGGCCGCAGCCATCATCGTGACGGCTGTTCTCGCGCTTGTCTTCTTCGCCCTCATCAACAAGACCATGGGCTGGGACTTCTACATCAACGCTAACGGCGCATTTTGGAGCAATATTTTCTACGGGACGGATGTCCCTATTCCCGTTTGGCCCTATCCTGTGCTTTTCGCTTCCTTCCTGACCTCGAGCCGGGCTCTGCAGCTCCTGATCGTCTTCCTGGTCGGGATGTGGTGGTTCGGCTGGAGCGGCACGGTGTTCCTCTCCTCCACGCGCGTCATCTTTGCCGCGGCCCTCGACCGCATGTTGCCCGAGTGGGTCTCGAAGATCGAACCGCGCACCAAGACGCCTGTCAACGCACTGCTGTTGATGGTGATTCCCTCGGTGATCATCTCCATTCTCTACGCCTGGAATATCGCCAGTTTCCAAACCATCGTGCTGGATGCGACTCTCGTCATCGCAGTGACGTTCTTTGGCACCACGCTAGCGGGCATTGTCCTGCCGTGGAAGCAGAAGGAAATCTTCGAAGGCTCGCCCATAGCCCGTTACATCATGCCTTCCTGGCTATCCTGGTTGGTCACCCTGCTTTTTGTGGGCGCAGCAGGCTATCTCATCTGGCTGATGGTGAATCTCGGCGGGCAAGTCTTTGCACAGTGGGCTGACCAAACCGCCCTCACGCAAGCCATGATCGCTCTCATTGCGCTGTTGAGCGTAGGCAATGCCGCCTTGCTCATTTACGTAGTGGTGTTCGTTGGAGGCAAGATGCTGGCTGGCGAGAAACTTCCACTCATCACGCTGGCGGGCCTTGTCTTCTTTGCCTTCCTCGACTGGCTGTTGGTGGTCTGGTTCTGGGACCCAGGTTATCTCTACGGCATTGGCTGGCAGAACAGCACTTCCATGGTATTCATGATTGTCATGTACGCCCTGGCCGCCGCGATCTACTACGGCTTCAGCGCCTATCGCAAGAAACAAGGCATTGACGTAGACAAGGTTTACAAGGAGATCCCTGTCGAATAAAACATCGTGTATCGTGGGGCGCCTGGATGTCGGCAGGCACAGTTTGCTAATATCCAGGCATACCCATCACTACACCAGTTTGGATTCCATGCTTCCAGAAAGTCGTTTATTGACGAGGGGAATTGATGATGCTACAATGTTAACAATTCATTAATGACTTTTTGGGATGTCCGTCATGCTTGTGGCTCGATTGGTTGTCAAGCAAAACATGATGTTAACCGAGTGGATACAACTTGTTAATCTTTGGGTTCCGATTCAGGCTATAGTTAGCACTGCATGGTAATCAAATCCAAATTATTTCGGAGGTGCAACGAAAAATAACCCTTCACTCCATCGTACATTTGTTTCAACCAAATAATAAAAAGGAGAGAAAAAATGTCACCACAAAAAGTTACTCGTCGTGATTTCTTGAAGATGGGCATTGCAGCAGCAGGCGCATCCGCCTATCTGGCAGCGTGTGGACCAAAGGCCGCTGAGCCTGCCGCCGGCTTGCCCGATTTAACCAGCGGCGAGTCGATTCCGCTGGACGACTTGATCGCCGCCGCTAAGACGGAGGGCCAACTCACAACCATCGCGCTGCCGCACGATTGGGCGAACTACGGTGAGATTATCGAGACCTTCAAGAAGAAATATGGCCTCACCATCAACGAACTCAACCCGGACGCTGGCTCTGCTGACGAGTTGGAGGCTATCCGCGCCAACAAGGAGAGCAAGGGTCCCCAAGCGCCCGACGTGATTGACATCGGCGTAGCCCACACCGAAACGGCTATGAAGGATGGTTTGCTTGCCAAGTACAAAGTTGCCACCTGGGACAGCATCCCCGACGACGCCAAGAACCCAGATGGCTATTGGTGGGCCGAGTATTACGGCGTGCTGGTCTTTGAGGTGGTCAAGCCAGATATTGAGAATATACCTCAGGACTGGGAAGACCTGCTCAAGCCGGAATACAAGGGCAAGGTGGCCATGGCCGGCGACGTCCTGAAATCCAACCAGGCGGTGCAAACCGTTTTGGCGGCAGGACTTTCCCGCTCCGGCGGCGATATCACCAAGGCCGCAGAAGCCGGTTTGCAATTCTGGAAGGAAATGCACGAATCCGGCAACTTCATCCCGGTCATCGCTGACCAGGGCCGCATCGCCCAGCGCGAGACCCTCATCGTCATGGAATGGGATTACCTGGCGCTGGCCAACCGTGACGCTCTGGCCGGCAACCCCGAATTAGAGATCGTGGTACCCAAGACCGGCGTCCTTGCCGGGCCATACGCTGGCGGCATCAGCGCATACGCACCGCATCCGTATGCCGCGCGCTTATGGTGGGAGTTTGTGATGTCGGACGAGGGCCAGAACCTGTACCTCAAGGGCTATGCCCACTCCATCCGCTTCAACGATATGGCCAAGCGCGGTGTCATCCCGCAGGAAATGCTGGACAAACTACCGCCCGCTGAAGCCTACGAAAAAGCCTTCTTCCCCACCATCCAGCAATTGACCGAAACCAAAGCCTACATCACCGAAAATTGGCGCAAAGTGGTCTTTGGCGAGTAATTCCTTTCCAAGCCAGGCCCCCGAAGGCTAAACAGGCCTTTGGGGGCTTTTCTCAATCATAATGAAAGGAGTTGAGTGTGAGTAATGTCGAAAATTTCCCTCACCTCCCTGCAAAGAAAACCAATTGGAATTGGGTAGGGTTGGCTCCCTTTTTCTTCTTTGCAGTGATGTTTCTCTTCTTGCCTTCGCTCTCGATTTTCTATCGAAGTTTCCAGGCCAATGATGGCAGTTTTACCTTCGATAACATTATTGCCCTGTTTACCGTGAAGGACATCATCAATGCCTACAAGACCAGCCTGCAAATCAGCCTGATTACGGCTGTAGGAGGCGCAATCTTTGGCTTCCTGCTGGCTTATGCGGTGGTGCTGGGAGGCCTGCCGCGCAGCATCCGCACCTTCATGACCACCTTTTCAGGTGTCGCGTCGAACTTTGCCGGCGTACCGTTGGCTTTTGCTTTCATCGCCACCATGGGCAACGCCGGGTTGGTCACACGCTGGGTCGAACATACTTTTAATATTAACACCAGGGAATTGGGCTTTAGCATCTATAATATGTGGGGGTTGAGCATTGTTTACATGTACTTCCAGTTCCCTTTGATGGTTTTGATCATGGCGCCTGCCCTGGATGGTCTACGGCGCGAGTGGCGGGAGGCTTGTGAAAATCTGGGCGGCACTTCCTACCATTATTGGCGGTATGTTGCTCTGCCAATTTTATTGCCGTCACTGCTGGGGACCATGATATTACTCTTTGGGAATGCCTTTGGCGCGTATGCCACTGCGTATGCTTTTTCCGGGAGTTTCATCAACCTGGTCACCATTCTCATTGGCGCACAAATTCAAGGCGATGTGTTATATAACCCCGGCCTGGGCAACGCCCTGGCGTTGGGCATGATCGTCATCATGAGTCTGTGCATGGCAGGCTATGCCTGGATGCAGAAACGCGCAGCAAGGTGGACGCGATGAAGAAAATCAATCTCTGGGCCTGGATTATCCTGCTGATTGGGGTCATCTACTTCTTCCTGCCGCTCATTGCCACTTTGGAATTCAGTATGCGCATGATCAAAGACCGCTATACCTTCGAGGCCTATCGAGTGGCGTTTACTGACCCTAAATTCTTTCTGAACTTCGGATATTCGGTTCTTTGGGCGCTCTTGACGATCTTCTTCAGCACTATATTGGTAGTGCCGACTGCCTATTGGGTTCATTGGAAGTTGCCCAAAGCGCGACCTTTTGTTGAATTCGTGACTTTGATGCCCTTTGTGGTACCAGCCGTGGTGTTGACCTTTGGCCTCATCCGCCTGTATGGGCAGCCTCCCATAGTCTTACTAGGCAGCCCCATCCCGCTGATTGCCGGCTATATCGTGTTGTCTCTCCCATATATGTTTCGCGCTGTGGATACAGGCTTGCGGGCCATTGACGTGCGCACGCTAACTGAGGCAGCCCTCAGCCTGGGCGCCAATTGGTTCACCATTCTTACACAAGTGATCTTTCCAAACCTGCGCACGGCAATCTTAAGCGGTGTTTTCCTGACCTTTGCCATTGTGATGGGTGAATTCACCTTTGCTTCCTTGCTTGCCTGGCCAGCCTTTGGCCCGTATATGGAAGAAATCGGTTCGATGCGCGCCTATACCCCTCAGGCGCTCTCGGTTGTCAGTTTCTTATTGACATGGGCTTCTATTGGTTTGCTGCAATGGATCGGGCGTGGAAGGGGTCAGGAACAAGTAGCCGGCGCACATTAACCCTGAAGGAGACATTATGGCATTCCTGCAAATCGAAAACGTAAGTAAAAGTTTTGGCTCGGTTGAAGCAGTCAAGGATTTCAACCTCAACATCGAGAAAGGGGAACTGGTCTCTTTTCTGGGGCCAAGTGGCTGCGGCAAAACAACCACCCTGCGCATGGTGGCCGGCTTTGAAATGCCAACTGCCGGCCGGATCATTATGAACGGCGAGGATATTACAAACATGCCTCCCAACAAACGGGATGTTGGAATGGTGTTCCAGTCGTATGCGCTCTTTCCAAACATGACCGTTGCAGACAATATTGGATTCGGCCTCAAAGTCATGAAAAAATCGGCCGAGGAAATCAAGCAGCGCGTAAAAGAAATGCTGACGTTGATCAACATGCCAGAATATGGCGACCGCTACCCCTATCAACTTTCTGGCGGGCAACAACAGCGGGTGGCGCTGGCGCGCGCATTGGCGCTGCGGCCGGATGTGTTGCTGCTCGACGAACCTCTTTCGGCATTAGACGCCAAGATTCGCGTCTCGCTGCGCGCTGAAATCCGCGCTATTCAACAGAAACTCGGCATCACCGCTATTTATGTAACGCACGATCAGGAAGAAGCGCTTTCCCTATCCGACCGCGTGGTAGTTATGAATTCCGGGTGTATCGAGCAAGTTGGCTCGCCCTTCGAAATCTACAACTTCCCCAAAACGGCCTTCGTTGCCAACTTTGTAGGCACGTTGAATACCGCTACGGTCGAGGTGGAGGATCCAGCCAACAACCTGCTACGGATGGAGAATCTGATTTTGAAAAGCGCCGAAAACCTGAAAGAAAAGAAAAAAGGCGAGCAGGTGTTGATGTCCATCCGGCCGGAACGCCTGAGTTTTGCCAGCGAACAAAAGAAAGACAACGTCCTCGATTGCACCATCGAGAACATCACTTTCCTGGGGTCCGTTGTACGCATCCAGGTAAAATTGGGCAACGCGCTGTTCTACATGGACACTTTCAATAATCCCTTCCTGGAACTGCCCAGGCTGGGCGACAAGACTCAGGTCACCTGTTCCAAAGAAGCGGTGCTGGTGCTAAATCCCTAATATTCCTTTTTTCATGAAAACCGCCCCGATGGTTCTTTGAAGCCAATCGGGGCGGTTTTTTTTACTGTTTCGTACCTGCCTACCCTCGCGCCTATCTTGATGCTGAGAATAGGCAACCATCTTTTGAGTAACGCCGGGCTTTGCCTGATAACGACCAAAGGTCGGCGCTACGCTGCTATCACGGCCCAATAGAACGAGGCGCTAGGCAGTTACACTGTTTCACACGCTTGCCTTCTGACAGATATTCAGGCTCTATTTTATCGGCATTTACTGGTTGGTCAAAACAGCCTGAATCAACTTCTCCATCTCCATTACCAAAGGTTCTTCCTGGCCGATATCTACGATAGTTGCAGCCGTGTAATCGTGGCAAGCGTCTATGGAGCCACCCACTTTGCGGGCCGCTTCAGGCACCAGATAGGATAGGCCCGGCATGGCGCGCTCGACCAGAATCTTGCGCTCCAATGGGGTAGGCAAACGCATGGAGGCCTTGGTCTGCGCCCAATCGAACGTACCCACGCCGGGAATGTTGGGCGCCATATTTTGGAAACCAACGATATATTTTGCAGGATTGATAAAATCCTCATTGCGGATATCCCAGCAATACTCGCCAATGATCTTGACGCCCATTGGCGAGAAATCGTCTCCTACGGTGAACCATTGAATGTGTTCCGTTTCATGGAAGCCTTCGCTCCTGAGCCGCGCCGTCGTCCGTTCGTAGGCAGTCTGCTGGATAAGACGTAATTCTTCCAAGCGGCGCTGCGCCTCAGGGAAGAAGCCCTCCAGGCATACCCGCACGCCCAGGTCTGGCCCATCTGAATAATAGCCAACGCCGCCCAGGGTTGTCACCGAGATAGCCAATGGCGCCATAGGAGTCGCCTCGTCAAGACAGAGGAGGGTGTACTTTTCTTTTCCCTCCTTATCCACCTCCACGCGCACCTGTCCCTGTGTCAAAGCATCTTGCAGCGCATCGCGGTTCTCCTTGATCAGCCTCCCCTCACGATCGTGTTCGTCCCCCACTGCGCCTAGCACAGCCACATAAGCCAGATCGCGGTTATCGGAATCCAACTCACAAGCGAAGAAATACGCTGCCGTCGAGGCCGAAATATCCATATCGCCCGATAAACCAAAGAACTCCGTTGCCATGTTGAGCACCTTGGGGTCGGTAGGTTGGTGCGGATGATGGTGGTCAAGAATGAGGGTGTTACGCCGCCCCTGGTTGGCTTGTGAAATGACCGGGGCCGCCTGCGCGCCCAAATCTACATAAAAAATGGTGGCATCGAACTGCTCGTGAATGCGCGCCACAATAGGAGGATGGACGCGCTCGATACAAATACGGTGAACGGAAAAACCGGCCCGCTTCAGGGCCGTTTGCAAGATGGCTGCTGAGGTCAACCCATCAGCATCATTGTGATGTACCAGGGCTACCTGCTGCCCGCCAGATTTCAACAGGCCAATACCCTTGCGGATTTCTGCAAGAAAGTCTGCTTTGCTCATATTACACGCCTATCGTCGCCCGGATGACCTTATACCCCTCGGCCTCCATCGCCGCAGCAATTTCCTCTTGCATTTTTTCATCGGTCGTCAAGGCATTCATATAACCACCCCGGCCGCCCCCCGTAACCTTTGCTCCCAAAGCGCCCATCTTCAAGGCCAAGTTACACAGGTAGACTAGTTTTTCGTGAGACAACCCCATCTCGATCAAAATCTCGTGATTAGCCGTCATGATAGCGCCCACTTTCTCCAGATCGCCATCTTCCAGCGCGGCTTTCATCTCATAGACCTGAGCAGTAATCTCTTCCATACGAGCCTTGAAACCGCTTGGGTCGTTCTTCTTCATTTCCTCGATATATTCATCCAACAAGGCAGTATTGGCCGTCACACCACTGTTGCCCAATACGATATGCAACGGTTTTTTTGAAACAATTCTCTCGAAGTGCTTTTCCTGGCCCTTGACCCAGTAGAGCAATAGACCGCCGTAGGTGGACGCCGTGTTGTCCACACCGCTAGGGATGCCATGATAAGCAAACTCTCCCTCCCATCCCACGTGGTTGATTTGCTCGATGGTGTAACCCAAGTTGAACTCGGCGTTCAAAGCCCGCGCCAGAGATACACAACTGGCTGCGCTGGCGCCCACGCCGCTGCCCGCCAACAGACTGCCGCCAAAAGTAATCTTGATAGGCGTTTTCTTGACATCAATGTTCATCACTTCAAGAATACGGTTGATGGAGACTACTTGTTGCTCTTTCTTCTTTTCTTTGTACCCCGGCACTTCGACGCGGTTGTCTTCCAAAACCCAACCCTCGCCATCAATTCTTTCTACTTTGGCAATGGTCTCGAATGGAATGGAGGATACGATGGCCGGCACCTCCTCCAATACGAATTGATCGCCAATCAAGATAGTTTTCCCAAACGCTGATCCGGTTGCCATTTTTGCTCCTTTTCGACAAGGTTTTCTCAGGCTCATGCAAAACAATTGCCCGTTTTTGGCTATTTTACCGCAAGACATTTTTTTGCACGACCAAACATGCCTCTTTTGCACACACGCGGTACAATCAAGGGGTATGCCCCACATGCTCTTCCTCTTCTTAGACGGAGTTGGATTAGGCGCTGACGATGCGACGATCAATCCCCTGGTGCGCGCTGAAATGCCTTGCTTGCGGGCCCTGCTGCACGGTCACAGCCTGACCGCTTCAGCAGCGCCATTCGAGGCCGAACACGTTTCCCTGCTGGCTTTGGATGCCGTCCTGGGCGTAGCCGGGTTGCCACAATCTGCCACTGGTCAAGCCGTCCTGTTGACCGGCCTCAACATCCCGGCTAAATTAGGCTACCATTACGGTCCAAAGCCTGACGCCGCCATTGCACGTTATTTGACCAACGGGCAAACCTTATTCTCATGGCTACGCGCAAAACATAAAACCGCCGCTCTGTTGAATGCCTACCCACCACGCTATTTCACCGCCATTGAGAACAGGAAACGACTGCACTCAGCCATCCCGTTGAGCGTTATCAGTGCAGGCTATCCGTTGCTTACAAAAAACGACCTTTACGCCGGGCGGGCCCTTTCAGCCGATTTCACCGGCCTGGGATGGCGCACCATGCTTGGCTTGACCGACGCCCCCCTACTGTCGGCGCAAGAGGCCGGCGTCCAACTAGCAAAGTTGGCTCAGGGCTACGATTTCTCGTTGTTCGAGTATTGGGCTAGCGATTACGCCGGTCACAAACAAAAGATGCATGAGGCGCTTGAACAACTGCATACCCTAGACAGCGTTCTCGAAGGTTTGCTCTCAGCCTGGGACATGACAACCGACCTGATTCTCATCACCTCAGATCACGGCAACCTGGAAGACCTGTCCACTCGACGACATACAGCAGCCAACGTGCCAGCATTGGTCATTGGGCGACAACATCATGAATTTACCAAGGGGATGAAAGACTTAACAGATATTGCGCCGCGCATTTGTGAGTGGTTGAAAAGCTATGAATCTCAAAATACTTGGTGATTGCCCACAAGGGAGGCATGTGCGGATTTGGCAATCCGCACGAG
>JBBITF010000019.1:0-52481 GCA_037440925.1 Chloroflexota bacterium | reverse complement strand
AACAAATCCTACCAGATTTACCAGTGCTCATTTCATTATTTTGGCGAAACTACAGAATCTTTGTGACCTTTGTGTCCTTCGTGTTTAGAAAAGGTTTTTGCAGTAGAGTCAGAAATAGACCTTAAAAAATCTTGGCGACTTTGCGCCTTGGCGTTAGAAGCGCCCTTTTTGCAGTAGAGTCATATTTACTTGAGCAATTTGCATAAAGCAGCAGACGTGTTGAAGGTGACCACCAGTAAGCTGGTGCCTTAGTAGCACAGATACTCCATATTTCCAGAGGATTGGCAACCGATTGGCGGGGCAAGCGTCGGGAAAGTATTGGGGGATAATCTTGATGTTGGTATAGAGTCAAAATCCTTGCAATTTGTTGACAGTCACCGCCTACAGTGAATGCCTTATGGTATAGTCCAAATAAGGCTTATGTCTGTGTCCATTCTGCTCATTGAAGACGAACCTGATTTGCAAGAGTCCCTATCCCAAGTCTTGCAAGAAGCAGGATACTGTGTCGAAGCAGTAGGAGATGGCTTGCTTGCCATTGCTTCGGCCCGTAAGTTGAAGCCTGATTTGATTGTGCTAGATCTTCTGTTGCCTGGCCTAGGAGGTTTTGAGGTCTACCGTATCTTGCGTAAAGAATTGTCTATCCCTGTTTTACTACTGGCGTCATGCAAGGATGAAGTCGAACGTCTGGTTGGATTGGAATGGTTCGCCGATGACTACCTGGTCAAGCCGTTCTCTGCACAAGATTTTCTGAAGCGTGTTCAGGCATGGTTGCCGGCTGTTTGTTTGCCACAGGGAGAAATAGAACAGAGCGCTCACATTCCTACCGTGCAAGATCGGCTAGGTTTTGGGGATCTGGAAATCAACGTCAAACGAGGCGAGGTGACCCTGGGTGGAAAGTTACTACGCCTCAAACCTAAAGAATATCAGTTGCTTCATTTTCTGGCTACGCACCAGGGTCAGACTCTTTCGCGCAAATTATTATTGGAGTGCGTATGGGGGCCGTCCTACCATGGCTCGAGTCGCACGGTTGATGTGCATATACATTGGCTCAGGCAGAAAATTGAAGTGGATGTGGCAGAACCAAAGCGCATCGTGACGGTGCGAGATGGGGGGTATCGCTTCGAGGAATGAATTGTCGTCTTGCGACATCAAAAGGCAACCGCCCGGCGCGGCTGCCTTTTTGTGTCTTCTCAACCAGGGATGGAAACGGCGGAGGATCAATTTTGTTTCAGCCACTCATCAATTGCCTGCGCCGCTTTGAGACCGGCAGCCATAGCCTTGCCTACGATACTGGGACCTGTCACGCAGTCGCCGCCGGCAAATACGCCCGGCCGAGTTGTTGCTCCAGTTTCTTCATTTGTGATTTTGATGAGTCCCCAATCGCGGGTTTCCAGTTCGGGCGTAGTCTTACCCAGGATGGGATCAGGCCAGTAGCCCAACGCCAAAATGGCAGTGTCGGCTGCTATGGTAAAATTCGAACCTTCTATTGGCACCGGACGGCGGCGTCCAGAGGCATCTGGTTCTCCCAGTTCCATTTCCAGGCATTCCACTGCCGCTAAGCGGCCGTCTTCACTGGCAATGAATTTGATGGGTTGGGTTAGGAAGCGGTATTTTGCGCCCTCTTCCAGCGCCATTTGGCGGTCCTTTTTACCGCCGGGCATCTCATTTTCAGTGCGGCGATACAGACAGGTGACTTCCTCCGCGCCCAAGCGCAAGGCAGTGCGCAAGCAGTCGGATGCTGTGTCGCCGCCGCCAATGACGACTACCCGCTTGCCCACTTGGGGCGGTTGCCTTTTCTCTGCCGGCAAATAATTCGCATCCACATTGCCTCGGATGAGAAAATCGGTGGCCTCGTAGACGCCGGGCAGGTCGGTGCCTGGCGTTTTTTCCATTTTGGCGTCTATACCGGCCCCTACGCCCAAGAAGATGGCATCGAAGCCTTCGGCAAACAGTTGGTCAATGGTTTTATCCTGTCCAATATAAGTTTCAGGGACGAATTTGACGCCTGCTTGTTCCAAATCGCTCCATTTGTTCCATACCACTGTCTTGGGAAGTTTGAAATTGGGGATACCATAGAGCAACAAGCCGCCAGGGGCAGGTTTGGAATCGAAAATTGTTACCTCGTGTCCTCGTTTGACCAATTCTTCGGCCGCAGCCAATCCGGCAGGGCCAGCGCCCACTACGGCAACCTTTTTGCCGCTTGGCGCGCCTACGGGGATGTGATACGGCTGATGCTGGCGCTCGTAATCCAGCACAAAGGCTTCCAAGGCGCCGGTTAATACCGGTTCGCCGCGTTTGTTGCGCGGGCAAGCACCCTGGCAGAGCTGCTCATGAGGGCAAACACGCCCACAGATTTCGGGCAGTGTGCTGGTTTGATGATAGATTTGGGCGGCTTCTAGGAACTGTCCATGCTCAATCAACCACATGGCGGTAGGGATGTCGTTGTGGGCTGGGCAGGCTTTGGTGCAAGGCGTGGGATCAGGGCAGTGTAAACAGCGGCTGGCTTCTCGCATGGCGCGCTCAGCGTCGAAAGGAATGACAACATCGTCAAAATCACGGATGCGCACATCTGGCGGCCGCAATTCCAAATCCTGGAATGGGATGCTCATTCGCGCCTTTCGGTCCACTTGGATAGGTTTATCGGTAAGAATGTTCATAACAGTCTCCTGGCTGGCGATTGTGAAGAAAAGGACAAGGCTTTCTTTAGATGATACTGAAAGACAAAACCTGTAAACAGGCACTAATGTCACCAAAGCGGGCGACATTCGTCATAAAAACTTGTAGGGAGAGAGATTGCCTCCTTTCAATATTGTGAAGTCATAGAGTTTGACGCATCCATGCCTTGCATGTATAATCTTCATTAATCCCCCTTTGGGGGGCTTGTTGAGGAGTATTATGGCCTTACGCGGCAATCTAAGGGATTTTACGATCACGCAATTGCTCAACCTAATCAACCTGGCGAGTAAGACTGGCACCCTGGTTGTAGACGGGCCAACCGAGCAAGCCTATCTGTCTTTTCGAGATGGAAAATTGGCCTTTGCTCGTATTGGGCAGGAAGACAATCGGCTGGCAACTATCCTGCACCGCGCTAACAAACTCAGCGTCAATCAATATCGCGTGTTGGTAGAGCGAGATGGGCAAATGACTGACAAGGAGTTGGGATTGTTGCTCATCAACGCTGGTTATGTCACTCAAGAAGATATCCTCCTTAACTTACAGCAGCATTTTACCGAGGTGGTGCGGCGGTTGTATACCTGGGTAGAGGGTTTCTTTCGTTTCGAGCCAGACATGATGCCTCCCGAAGACCGCATTTGCGTGCGCTTGGACCTTGAGAATCTCATCATCGAAGGTTCACGGCAGTTGCGCGAATGGGAGCAGTTGCAGGATGAAATTCCCAGTTTGGAAATGGCGCTCAAGTTTACCGAACGTCCGCTCAAGAACATTAATTTGAGCGTTGAGGAATGGCGGGTCGTTTCGTTTATCAATCCCAAAAATACCATACAGCAGATTGCCCATGCCAATAAAATGAATGATCTGGAAATTCGGCGTATCGTCTATGGCTTGTTGCAAGCCGGGCTGGTTGAGATTGTTCGGCCTGAGGGTGCAACCGTAGCCGTCAGTCCGAAGATGTTCCCAACACAGGATCGGGAAGAGCAAAAATCCATGATGAACAAACTGATTGGACGCATCCGTTCTCTCTAATCAATTTTTCTGGGAAGGATTTGGAATTATGCAAACGGTCAAAATGGTTGTAACAGGCCCCTTCAGCGCTGGCAAGACGCAGTTTATCCAATCGGTCAGCGAGATAGATGTTGTCGCTACGGAACGTAAAATTTCCACAGAGTCGGAGCGCGCTGTCAAAGAATCTACAACGGTAGCGATGGACTTTGGGCGTATTACGGTGGATGAAGACTTGGTGCTATATCTTTTTGGGACGCCTGGGCAAAAGCGCTTCGACTTCATGTGGGAAATTCTCTCGGAAGGAATGCTTGGTTTCATCGTACTGGTGGATAGTACGCGTCCCGAAACATTTCGGGAAGCGCGCTCGATTCTTGAAACCTTTCGCGCTTATGCTCCTACTCCTTATGTGGTGGCGGCGAATAAGCAAGATAAAAAAGACGCCTGGGATCTGGAAGATATGCATCTTGCTCTACGGCTCGACAAGAAGGTGAAGTTGTTGCCCTGCGTAGCGACAGAGAAAGAAAGCGTTAAATCTGTTTTGTTGGCGCTGCTCTACAGCATCCTCGAGGAAATGGAGGCCGGGGGATAACGCCGGTTTGAAGGCCAGTGTCATCAATTACGACAGACCAGGGCATTGTCCATTACGAAGTCTATGGACGAGGGCGCCCGGTCATCCTGTTACATGGATGGCTAGGCTCATGGGGCCTTTGGCAGGAGACCATGGCGTATTTGGGGCGCTTCTATCGCACTTATGCGCTGGATTTTTGGGGTTTTGGCGAGTCGGGGAAAAAACGTGATACCTATGCTGTGCAAGATTTTGTCAGCCTGGTAGATCAATTCATGGAACGGCTGGGAATCATTCGCGCGCCTCTGGTGGGCCATAGCATGGGAGGTACGGTGAGCCTGTTGGTAGCCATTCAATATCCGCAGCGTGTAACAAAGGTGGTCGTGGTTGGCTCGCCTATTGTAGGGTCTTCGTTGGCTCTGCCGTTGAAGTTGGCCGGATATCGCCCGATTGCTTTTTTGTTGTTCAATATGATGAGCGCTTTTCGCCTCGGTATGCGGATTGCTTCCCCGCTCATTTGCAGCGACCCGCGTTTTGCCGATATGATGGATCGCGATCTCTCCCGCACCACGCTTGAGTCCTTTTTGCGCAGCATCGCTTCGCTGCGCCGCACAGACGTGCGCCCTATGTTAGCTGCAATCAAAGTGCCTGTGATGGGCATTTATGGCGACAAAGATAACATTGTCCATCCCATGCAGTGGAAACCGCTTGCATTGGGCGTAGAACAGCATTGTGTCGAGCGTTTTCCAAAGGCTGGGCACTTCCCCATGTTGGAAGAGCCAGAACCATTCATGCAGAAGTTGAAATCTTTTTTAGATGAGCCACATCCTTTGCCACAATGAAAGAATCTGCTCTTGCTCATTGCTTTCCTAATCCTATTGGGCGAATGATTTTGGGTTCGATGGAAGAGGTAATTGGGAAAAACGGTTTGAGCGCGGCTCTGAACCTGGCCGGGCTTGTTTCTCTGATGGAATCTTTTTCCTGCACCGCCGAAGAGAAAGGCCTTTCCTTTGGGGTGCTGGGGGCTTTGCAGGGTGCGCTGGAACTGGCTTATGGGCCGCGCGGTGGACGTGGCCTGGCGCTGCGCTCTGGGAGAGTTTTCTTCAACCGTTTGGTGCGTGAATATGGCGTTGAAATGGGGTTGACTGCGTCTGCTTTTCGCTTGCAACCGGTTGATAAAAGGGTCAAGGCTGTTTTAGATGCCCTGGCAACTTTCTTCAACCAGCGTACCGACCAGATTGTACAAATCCTGGAAGCAGATCAGAAAGTCTTGTGGTACGCCGAGACTTGTCCCTTGTGCTGGGGGCGCCATGAAAGCGAACCGGTGTGCCAGTTAACGGTAGGGATGTTACAGGAAGGCGCATATTGGGCAAGCGGGGGGAAAATTTATAATGTGGTGGAAGAAGCCTGTATTGCTTGCGGAGATCCTGCTTGCATTGTGGCCCTTGATCGAATTCCCTTATCTTGAACTTGGAAGACTTGCCTGATTGTAGCACTCGATTCCAGAAAAATATGAGAAAATAGAGTCAATGCTCAGTATATCTTTGCCGGCCACTAAAATCATCAAGCCGTTTAATGAACGCGCCCGCGATTTGCGCATTCAAAATGAACCGCTTTGGCTGCGCCAGCGCAATTTGTTAGCGCCGTATGTGACCAAAGAGATTGAATTGACGCCAGGCAGGCGCCTGCCCTTAGTGCGTGAACCAACGCTTGTCTACCGCGACAACTTGTTTTTTGACGCTTTTTATGTTCGAGCCTTTATGGAGGAGGCGCTCAGACGTAAACGCCCTGTGCGGGCAGCCTTTTCTGTCAACGATCCGGCTTTTCGAGAACATGCTCTGCCGCTTTCAGTTTCGTACACGCCGGCAGGGGATTTGTTCCTGGCAGATTTTTGGTATTACCCCAATGGCCCGGTGGCGGATGCGGAACCGCTGGTGATTGACCTGCAATCGCAGGAAATGGGATACTACCATGTGCCATCGTATATGGCCGGGCAAACTGGCGACCTGGTCTTCAATGTTCCCTTACGGGCGTTCATGGCGATTGACTCTTGGGTGCATATTCACCTAGCCGATATCGTATTTGGATTGTTTGCTCGAGGCGCGCGTTTCGAGAAGCGCCTGAAAGAAGATACGGCGTATAAATTGAAAATCTTTGCTAAGGCGCTCTACGAAGGCCGGCAGTTGTTAGAATGTTCTGAATTGGTCAGAGTGGGCAAGAATTGTGTCATTGACCCGCGCGCTGTTATTCATGGTCCGACCACCATTGGAGATAATGTGACCATCAACGCTGGGGCTGTCATTGAGAATTGTATTATTGGAAATAATGTCAATATCTCACAAGATGTCCAGTTGATGCTCTCTGTGGTTGGCGATGCAACCTTTTTGCCTTTTCGTGCGGCTTTGTTCATGACAACGGTCATGGAAAATGCCATGGTTGCGCAAAATACCTGTTTGCAGATGTGCGTGGTAGGGCGTAATACCTTTATTGGCGCCGGTTCGACGTTTACGGATTTCAATTTAGTGCCTCTTGACATCCGCGCCAGGAGCGGGAGCGAGAAGTTGGAAATTGCCAATCGGCCTGTCATTGGCAGTTGTGTCGGACACAATTGTCGTATTGGCTCTGGGATGATTGTGTACCCGGCGCGCACTATTGAGTCGGATGTAGTATTAGTGCCATCTCAAGAGCGGCGCATTATAGATCGTGATATTCGTTTCGAAGACAGCGACCATCACAAATCGCCCCGCTTTTCGAAGCACCAAGTTCTCTATCGTCCAAAGGACGAACAATCAGCGGTGGAATCTTGGTAAGCCAATGGATACGTTTGCTTTCATCATTCACCCGATTGACCCCAAGCGAGATGTCAGCCGGAAGTACCCGCTGTTGGGACGTGTTTTGAGCGAACGGCAGATTGATTTTTTTTCGACTTTCTTTCCTCCTGTTTATATTTCGGAAATTGAAGGGATTGTCTCGGTTGCCAGCGGCAAGCAAGTGAAAGGTTGGTTCATCGCGGCTCCTTACACGCCTCGGCGGATGCTAGAATTGCCTGAGGGGACGGTTTATCGTAAAATTATTCAGGCCGGGCGCATGGCAGAACGCCTGGGCGCTCAGATTTTGGGACTGGGCGCTTTCACTTCGGTGATTGGCGATGCCGGCGTGACAATTGCGCGGGCGCTCGACGTGCCAGTAACAACGGGTGATTCCTATACGATTGCTATAGCGGTACAATCAGTGCGCGAGGCGGCTCGCTTGATGGAGATTCCATTGCGCCAGGCATCGGCGGCTGTCGTAGGCGCCACCGGCTCGATTGGTCGCGTATGCGCTGAGTTGTTGGCCGAGGATGTGCAGCGTTTGTTTCTAATCGCCCGTAGCCGAGAAAAACTCGAAAGGTTACGGGAGCAGTTGGCGGGTCCGGGAAGAAGCGAGGTGGTCGTCAGTACGAGCATGGAGGTCTTGTCGCAGACGCAGTTGATTCTGACGGTGACAAGCGCCATCGAGGACGTCATTCGACCCGAATTTTTGCAGCCGGGCAGCGTGGTGTGTGACGTAGCGCGTCCCCGTGATGTTTCTGCAATGGTAGCCGCCGCAAGAAATGATATATTAGTAATTGACGGCGGCATGGTAGATGTGCCGGGTCCCGTTGATTTTCACTTTAACTTCGGTTTTCCGCCGCGCAAGTCGTATGCCTGCATGGCTGAAACGATCGCCCTGGCGCTGGAAGGCCGTTTTGAGGACTACACTTTGGGTAAAGCGATTACGCGTGAGCGTGTTGAGGAAATTACCGCTATTGCCGAAAAACATGGTTTTCGGTTGAGCGGTTTTCGCTCGTTCGAGCGTGAAGTAACGCCAGAACAAATCGAAGCCGTGCGTCAGAATGCCCGTAAGAGGGTCAGGCGCACCTAGAAGATACGAAGAAGGAGGCTCTATGGGAAAGGCCCGCCTTTTGGTCGTTGAAGACGACATTGATATTGGGAATATGCTGAAAATCTATTTCAGCGGCCTGGAGTATGACGTAGACGTAGCGGTGCGCGGCTCTGAGGCGCTGGAAAAGACCAAACATGTTTTGCCGCATTTGATTGTGTTAGACATTATGCTGCCAGATATTGACGGCTATGAAGTCTGCCGCACCTTGCGCACCAACACCCGTACCAGCCATATCCCGGTCATCTTTTTGACGCAGAAGGATGAACGCAGCGACAAGTTGCAAGGCCTCGAATTGGGCGCCGATGACTATATCACCAAGCCGTTCGATATCGAGGAGCTGAAGTTACGGGTGCAAGGCGCGATTCGTCGCGCTGAACGTGAGAGCCTGACGGATCCACGCTCGGGGTTGCCGGCCGGCCGTTTGATTGAGGAACAGTTACGCCGCATCATCCGTGAAAAAGGTTGGGCATTGTTGGATGCGCGTATCAATCACTTCGAGGCGTTTCGAGATGTATATGGCTTCGTGGCCGGCGACGATGTGCTGCGTTTTACCGCTATGCTGATCGGCGAAGTGGTGGACGAGACTGGCACTTCGACAGATTTCATCGGTCATGCAGGTGGAGATAATTTCATCATCATCACAACCGAAAACGCTGCGCCTTCTATCAAGGAGAGATTGAAGGCTCGTTTTGCAGAAGAAGTTTTGACGCACTACAACTTCATTGACCGTCAGCAAGGCTATATGCTAGCGCCTACTCCCAATGGTCAGCAGAAAGTACCCTTCATGACCATTGCGGTAGGGATAATTGCTTCCTCTGAGCAAGATTTTGCCGATATTCGCGAGATTACAGAGATGGGAGCAGAAGCGCGCCGCAAAGATTCAATGGAATGATGCACCGGGTGAGGCTGTGAACCTATGTTGAGCAGTTTGGGGTTTGGACTTGGTTTGATTATTGTGGGGTTGGCAGCCGTGTTAGCGGTGCTTGCTTTGCTGCGTTTGTTACCCCGTAATCAGGCCAAAGCCTCCATTCCTTTGGCTTCTTTGGTGGTTCCTGGTACGTTGGAGACGAACGATGGGGTGGTTATTGTACAGCCAGGCGGCAGGGTGGAATACTTGAATTCTTCGGCGCGACAATTCTTTGGTTTGCGCGAAAATGAACTTGTTGACCTGGAGCGCCTGGCGCGCCGTGCAAGGCCGGCCGATGATTTCTTGGCCTTGTGTGCGCAGGAGGGACAGAAGCGCATTACCATTGGCGCACAGTTGACAGAAGTGTCTTCGTATCGCATTCCAGGCATGACGCCGCTCATGCTGGTTACGCTGCGGAATTTTCATTTTGCCTCGACGCCAGATACCGAGCAAGCGGGAATGTCGGCTGCTCTTTTGCGCGTTGTGCTTGATTTTGAGCAGGCGATTACTGCCAGCCTACGTTTGGAGGATACTCTACAGGCGGTGATGGATCATGTAGAGCGCCTGGTTTCGGTAGATTTGCTTCAGGTGCAGATGTGGGATGAGGCCAGGCAGCAATTGATTCCCTACGGGTATGAACATTATGCAAACGACGCTCACAAAGTGGTTCGCAAGGAAAAGTCTGCTTTTGGGGATCTTTCACAGTTTGTGTTGAAGGAACGAAAAACACATTTCCTTCCAAGCGTTTCCCTGGGGCGCAAAAACGCCTCTGTTGAGGGAGCAGAGGGCGGCGCCTTTTACTCTTATATTGGTATTCCTCTCCTGGTCAGAGACAATTTGGTCGGCCTGTTGGAGGCTGGACGATTGGTTGCAGATGGATTTAGCCAGCAAGACGTTGACTTGCTTCAATTTTTGGCCAGGCAGGCAGGGGTAGCGATTAGAAATGCTATTTTGTTCGAGGCTGAGCAGCGCCGCACGGCTGAATTGACCGCTTTGGCGAATCTGGGACAGGCCGTTAGCAGTGGTCAGAGCATGAAGGACCTGTTTGAGCGGCTGGTGAGTAATATTGCGCCGCTGCTCGACTTTGAAATCATTGGTTTTTTGCTCTATGACGAGGACAAACAGGTGCTGGAGGGGCAAGTGCCGTTTCAGGGATTACCGCCCCATATCGTCGAGATGTATCGCGTCAACATTGCGATTCAGGAAATTATCGCCGATTTGGTCGAAAACCGTCAGCCTATTTTGACGCTGGACGCTGCACAGGATGAGCAGTGGCAGGCGTTGGGTATTCAGACCCTGGCGCAGGCCGCCAGTTTGCGAGATTCGGCGCTGGTGCCTTTGGTCTCGGGCCATCGCTTGCTTGGTTTCTTGCAATTATCGAATCATAAGCGCGGCGGTCCCTCGTTCAAAGATGAAGAACTGCGTCTGATGACGGTCATTGCCAATCAGGCGACAGCCATTATCGAAAATGCAGTCACAACACAACAAGCGCAGCAGCGCGCTTATCGTTCTGATGCGCTGCGACGTATTGTCAGCCTGGCCTCTTCTTCTGTTTCGTTGGATGAAGTGTTGGAACATTCTGTGCGCGAATTGGCCAATCTGTTTCAAGCCGATACGGCTGCCATCTTCTTGCTAGATGAATCTAAAGGTGAGTTGGTTCTCCACAACAGAAGCCTGTACGGGGTGCAGCCCGAAACAATTGAGCATCTTTCACGTTTGTTCGTTTCAGACGCTCAGTTCCATTTGACAGTCACCGGCAGCCGAAAGCCTTTTCTTTCGGGTCGTCTGAGTAGTGACCGGCGGGTACTGTCCGTGTATCATCCCATTGTCTCTGCTCTACGGGTAGAGTCTGCGCTAGTTGTGCCGCTGGTAGTACACGATCAGAGCCTGGGGGAATTGATGCTGGGAAGTCGCAAAGTGGAGTTCTTCAACACGTATGATTTGCAAGTTGTCACTACGGCTGCCAGTCAGTTGGCTGCCGCATTGGACAATGCTCGTTTGCTTGAGCAGACCGATGAAAATCTGCGCACACGTATCGAACAATTGACGGCGTTGATGCGCATTAACCGTGAACTGACTGCCTCGTTGAACCTGCAACAAATACTGGAAGTCGTCCATGATGAGAGTATACGCATCACGCGCGCCGAATGCGGCACCATTTTATTGTTCGATCCATCAGGAAACGGTGTACAGCCTGCGATTGGGCTCTCTTTGGGCTGCCCGCTAGACAATACGCTGCAGGCTTTGCTCTCGCAGGTGCTAGCAGATAAACAAACCAGGCTGATACCAGATTTCCAGCAGGAGACAATGCCGCCTCCTCACGATGGTGTGCGCTCTGCTTTATTGACGCCGATCCTCCATCAGGGCAAGGCAGTCGGTATGATTTATCTACATGCTGCTCAGCCAAACTTCTTTGGGCGCGAAGTGGTCGAATTGGTCGAAACGATGGCTGTGCAAGCATCCATTGCTGTGAATGCGGCCGCCCAATACCAGTCTGAGCGGCATCAGGCTGAACTTTTGCGCAAGCAGGCGCAGGCTGTCTCTCGCTTGACTGCCATCCATCTGACGCTGAATCCCGAACAGCCTCTGGAACAGCAATTACGCGCGATTGGGGAGGGAATTCGTGAGATTACCCCCTTCCAGGCCATTCTATTTAGCGTCTATGAAACAGATACAGGCCTGCTCCGCCGCGTGCTTGGCATGGGATTCTCGCAAGCAACTCTCAACGAACTTCTATCGCGCAAGCAATCTTATTCCAGTGTACAGCAACTCCTCAAGCCAGAGTTTCGTATTAGCCGCTCCTATTTCATTCCGGCTGATAAGGCTCCCATCATACCGGCTGACCTCAACACGGTTGCGCTCGAATTGACGAAAGTAAGCGCCACTGAAAACGCCTGGGACCCCGACGATTTTTTGCTCACCCCCATCACAGATGTTCAGGGAAATCCTTTAGGGCTCATCAGCCTGGACGCTCCGCGCGATGGGTTGCGCCCCGACAGAGCCACCATTGAGACAATCGAAATCTTTGCGGCGCAGGCGGCGCAGGCCATTGCCAATGCAAATCGCTTTACTGAAATGCGCGCCCGCATCGAGACGCTTACGGCCGGCTTGCAGCGGCAGCAGCGATTACTGCACGTCAGTCAAAACGACTTGCCGTTGCTGTTGCGCAAAGACTTGGAGCAAACGGTTGCCATTCATAACTTGGATCATAGAGCTCAGCGGATGCGCGCCGGCTTGGCCATCACCGAATCCGTCAGCCGCCAACTGGACGCTTCCTCGGCCATGCAAGCCCTGGGCCGCGAAATTTTGACGCAATTGGGCATGTCGGTTGCTTTGGTGGCAGAAGATTCGCCAGAAGGCCCTCGCTTGCTGCACATCCTCGGCAGTGTCCCACGCGCCACCAACCCCGAAACCTTGTTTGGGCAGCGTAACCCCCTGCGCGCCTGCTTGCAAACGGGCGAAACGATCCTGTTTGCCAATATAGATGATACCGAAGAGTGGCGCGATACTCCCCTCTTGAGCGGACTGCGCGCCAAGTCTTTCATCTGCCTGCCCCTCAAAGTAGAAGAGCGCATTGTGGCTGCGATTCTGGCTGTCGGCCCTGAGCCAATGCCTGCTTTTACAGAAGAAGACCAGCATGTTTATCGCCAAATTGCGCGTCAAGCCTCGGTTGTTTTGCAAAACATCTATTTGCTCAACGAGACCCGCCGCCGTTTGCAAGAGGTGGACTTGCTGCTCGATTTCAGCCGCCAAATCAGCGGTTTGGATCCTCTCCACATTGTGACTACCTTGCTCGAAAGCGCGCGCCGCGTCATTCAGGCCGCCCATGCCGGAGCCGTCTTGCTGTGGGATGATGTGGATAGGCTGCTCTCTCCCGCTGTGGCTTCTGGCTATGCAGATAACGACAGTCTGATGAAAATTCGGTATCACGCCGGCGAGGCCCTTTTAGGATCCGTTTTCCAGCATAAGACGCCGCGCCGCATTGACGAACTGGATTTTGCGCGCGAATACGCTCTTTCTCCCGAAAACCTACTCCTGTTTCGACAGGCCACCGGTGGCCGCCTGCCGGTTTCCAGCCTGGTGATCCCCATTGTTTCCAGTGGGCAGGGGTTGGGCGTTTTAGTGCTGGACAATTTCAATACTCAGGCGGCTTTCAAGCCAGAGGACGAAGCGTTGCTGCTTTCACTTTCGCAGCAGGTGGCGCTCTCTCTCGAAAACGTCCAATTGGTTCATTCTTCACAAGAACGCGCCGGTCAACTTCAGGCGCTAAACGATGTTGCTGTGGCTATGACGGCCAACTTGCGCAGTGAAGAGCTCATCGCTTCCCTCCTCGACCAACTCAGCCCTGTCTTGGCTTATGATACGGCCACCTTGCTCTTGCGTGATGGCAACCGCCTTCAAGTGGTTGCCGCCAGAGGCTTTTCTGATATGGAACGGCGGCTGGGATTGACCGTTTTGGTTGAAGACAGCGCCTTGTTCCAGGAAATGATTCGCACCGGTCAGCCGATTGTGGTTGGCGATACCCGTGAAGACCCCCGTTTTCCAAAGGTCGAGGCGCCGCGCTTGTCCTGGCTGGGGCTTCCCTTGATTTCAAAAGGCGAAGTGATTGGCGTGCTGACGCTCGAAAAATGGCAAGCGCACTTCTACAAAAAAGAGCAGGCACAAATAGGCAGCACTTTTGCCGGGCAGGCTGCCGTTGCATTGGAAAATGCAAACCTCTATGAAGAGAGCCTGAAACGCGCTGCCGAATTGGATCAACGTTCTCAGCGTTTGGCCCTGCTTAACCGTTTTTCTGCTCAATTGAGCGGTTTGTTGGACGCCGAGCAGATCAAGAAAGTAACTGCCGACGAACTGTTGCAAGCCTTCAAGGCCCTGCGCGTTTCGGTGGTAGACCTGGACGCCGAAGCCCCAGTTTGGTCCTATACAGCGCCTAAAAGCAGTCACGACTTGCCTTTTACGCTGGCAGATGCACCCATCTTTGAACAAATCCGTAACTCATTAGGCGTTTTTACGCGCGAAGACACCTCGAGTGAACTCGATTTACTCCCCCTTACGCCAATGCTAGGTAAAGAACCCACCAGTATGTGGGCCTTGCCCCTCACGCGAGGAACAGAACTGAGCGGCGTGTTTTTCATCCAGTCTCCGGTAAAGACCTCTTTTAGCCCGCCTGAGATCGAACTGGGCATCACGATTGCCAATCAAGCCTCGATTGCCTTGCAAAGCGCGCGCCTGTTCGACGAGACTCAGCGCATGGCTGCGGAACTTGAACAACGCGTCGTCGAACGCACCGCAGAACTCGAACGAGAGAAGGCCAACACCGAAACCTTGCTGCGCATTCTCTCGGAAGTTTCTGCCAGTTTGGACTTGGATCGCGCCCTCAGCCGCACCCTGGCTTTGCTCAACGAAGCCGTGGGCGCCGAGCAGGGCACCGTCATGCTTTTGCAAGCGGACGACAACTTGCTGCATTACCGCGCCGGCTATGGCTACCTGACCGGAAAGATCCCCTCCGAAGGACAAGGCTTTACGCTCAAAATTGGCGAGGGCCTGGCTGGTTGGGTGGTAGAACATCGCGAATCGGTGTTGGTGCCTGACTTACATAAAGACCCGCGCTGGGTCAAATCTGGCTCCGTCTCGAACTCACATCGCAGTTCCATCGCTACCCCCTTAATGGTAGGCGAAGATGTCATTGGCGCATTGATGGTTTTCCACCGCCAGCCTGGCTTCTTTGGGGCCGATCGCTTGAATCTGGTCAAGGCCATTGCCGGCCAGGTAGCCATTGCCATCAATAACGCCCACCTCTACGAGTTGATTCGCGATCAAGCCGAGCGCCTGGGCAGCATGTTGCGAAAAGAGCAAGAGGAAGCCAGCCGTTCACAAGCCATTCTGGAGGCGGTGGCTGATGGCGTCGTGGTCACCAGCCCAGAGAACAAGATCACCTTTCTCAACCGCTCGGCTGCCCAAATCCTTCGCCTGGATGCCGATGAGATGGTGGGGCAGACCCTGGATGCCTTTGGCGGCATATTCGGCAAAGCCGCTGGCGCTTGGTTGAAAACCATCTCTATCTGGTCGAGCGACCCGGCTTCTCATCAGGATGGGGAATCCTATGCCGAGCAATTGGAGTTAGAGGATGGCCGCATCGCTTTAGTGCATCTGGCGCCGGTCATCTTGCAAAATGATTTCTTAGGCACGGTATCCATTTTTCGAGATGTGACGCGTGAGGTCGAGGTAGACCGGTTGAAATCCGAATTCGTTGCCACCGTTAGCCATGAATTGCGTACCCCTATGACCTCCATTCGCGGCTACGTGGACATCTTGCTGATGGGAGCGGCCGGGGCCTTGAACGAGAATCAAATGCACTTCTTACAAATCGTCAAGAACAATACCGAGCGTCTCAACATTCTTGTCAACGATTTGTTGGATATTTCGCGCATTGAGTCTGGGCGTGTGACGCTTTCACCGCAACCGGTCAATTTGCGCGATGTGGCCGAAGACGTGCTGGCAGACGCTTTGCGCCGTTCCCAACAAGATAAAAAACCCATTGCCTTCTCATTAGACGCAGCCAAGGACGTGCCGCGTGTCTATGGCGATGCTGAGCGCATTCGTCAGGTGATCAACAACCTGGTAGACAATGCCTACCGCTATACGCCCAAAAATGGGCAGGTGACAGTGCGTGTCCATGCTGAGAACGGCAACCACGTCCAGGTAGATGTGGAAGATACCGGGGTAGGCATTCCGCCCCAAGACCAGGAGCGTATTTTTGACCGCTTTTTCCGCGGCGAGGACCCCCTCGTGCTGGCAACGCCGGGCACCGGTTTGGGGCTGGCGATTGTAAAGCAGTTGGTTGAAATGCATCATGGACGTATCTGGGTCAAAAGCGAAGGAGCAGGTAAAGGGAGCACATTTTCTTTCATCTTGCCTGCTTATACTGAAGAAAGGGTGAGGAAGCGATGACAAAAATCTTAATTGCAGAAGACGAGCCTGATATTCGAGACCTGGTCGCTTTCACGCTCCGCTTTGCAGGCCACGAGGTGGTGACTGCTACCAATGGCGAAGAAGCGGTACAGGTAGCCAAAAAGGAGTCCCCCGATTTGATTATTTTAGATGTGCGTATGCCGCGCATGACCGGCTATGACGCTTGCCGCGCCATCAAGAGCGATCCTGTCTTAAACGCCGTGCCGGTCATTTTCCTGTCTGCCAAAGGACAAGAGTCCGAAATTCAAGATGGAATGAACGCCGGCGCAGAAGAATACCTTCTCAAGCCCTTTGCGCCTGATCAGTTGACCGACCGGGTGCGTTCCATCCTGGCGAGATTCGGCAAATAGTCCGAAGGATAAGCCATGAGCGCAATTTTGCTGGAAGGACAGATCGTACACTACGAAGTGTTGGGGCGTGGACGCCCCATTATCTTCCTGCACGGTTGGCTTGGCTCATGGCGTTATTGGATTGCCTCCATGCAGGTAGCCTCTACCTCCTTCCGTGCCTATGCGCTCGATTTGTGGGGCTTTGGCGAGACGGCGCATGATGCGCGGCAATACGGCCTTCCTCAGCAGGCTGAACTGCTCAGGCATTTCT
This sequence comes from Chloroflexota bacterium, assembly GCA_037440925.1. Taxonomy (GTDB): domain Bacteria; phylum Chloroflexota; class Anaerolineae; order Anaerolineales; family Villigracilaceae; genus JAABUE01. The sequence continues at coordinate 35,832 of JBBITF010000019.1, read as the reverse complement.
TGGATGAGATGGGCATTGGCAAAGTGGCGCTGGTGGGGCATGGGCTGGGCGCTTTGGTAGGGTTGAATTTTTGCTCTCGCTGGCCTGAACTGGTAGACCGCATGATGGCAGTGACTTGTCCTACTTCGGCAGAGGCGATCCATCCTCGCTTGCGCACTTCCACCTTGCCCGATTTGCTCAACTGGCTGGGAAGCAAGACCCCCGAGGCGGCAACCGCCCTCTCCGATGCCGTCAAAGCCGATCCGCAGGCCATCGCGGCTTCAATAAATAGCTTTCAATCCGATGGCTTATTCGCTCAAATGCGCAAGTCTTTGATTGCTTGCTTACTGGTATATGGACAGAACGACCCGCTCATTACCCCGCCTCCAAGCGGCGAGTCGCTCAATTTGCCTCACATGATGCATCAAATCGTGCTGGAAAATTGCGGCCATTTTCCCATGATAGATGAGACCGCCCGTTTCAACCGTTTGCTTATTGACTTCCTGGCGCTCGAGTCGGGCATCACCCCCCAAGAACTACAATTGAAAGAAGAATGGAAACGCCGTGTGCGTTGATGGCGCTTCTTTCTGTTTTAGAGAAGATACTCCCCGCGTTTCTATGCCCTCTGCTATAATCTCAGCATGGCCAAACCTGTCATTCGCCTGCTAGAAACGCCCGAAGAGATGGAGGCCGTTGAAGACCTCCAGCGCATCGTTTGGCCTGGCAGTGAAACCGACATCGTCCCGGCCCATCTTCTCATCACCGTACATCACAACGGCGGCTTGGTGTTGGGCGCCTTCGACGGATCACAACTGGTTGGCTTTGTGTTTGGCTTCCCCGGCTTCGACATGCTGCCCGATGGACCCCATCCCAAACACTGCTCTCATCAGATGGGCGTCCATCCCGATTGGCGCGATTCTGGCCTGGGCTTTGCCCTCAAACGCGCCCAGTGGCAGATGGTTCGCCATCAAGGGCTGGATCACATCACCTGGACCTATGATCCTCTTCTCAGCCGCAATGCCTACCTCAACATCGCCAAACTTGGCGCTGTGTGCAATACCTATCGCCGCTCTGAATACGGCGACATGCGCGACGGTTTGAACGCCGGCCTGCCCTCCGACCGGTTTCAAGTGGATTGGTGGCTGACCACCCCGCGCGTCGAACGGCGATTGGGCAAGCGCGCCCGTCGAACGCTTACCCTGGAACAATTCGACAAAGCAGGATTTCGCCCCCTGTACACGCCTCTTTTTAGGACCTCTGACCTGCTTTGCCCTCCCGAACATTTGCCTCCGCTGGAAGGTTCCCTGCTCCTGGCCGAAATCCCAACCGATTTCCTGGCGCTCAAAACCGCCGACTTTGCCCTGGCGCGCGACTGGCGCTTCTTTACCCGCGAAGTCTTTGAGACCGCTTTTGCCGCGGGGTATATCGTTACCGATTTTCTCTTCGAGCGTCAGGCCCCTCGACCGCGCAGCCTATACGTCTTGACGCATGGCGAAGCCACCCTGGAAGAGCCGGAATGATGGAACTTTTACACCTCAAAGATCGCTGGGCCATAGAAGCGATGATTGCTTCTTATACGTATGTCTATCAAGTGCTTGACCATGCTACCTATGAAACCTATGGACCGCTTGGTGTGCTGCGCTATAGCGCTTCATCAGTAGTGCCTTACCAATATGAATTTCTGGCGCTCCGTGCCAACCCGCGCGCCGTCACCGAAGCCATCCGTGAATTCCCGCTGCAACCTACCGATAAGTTCCTGCTCAACGTGTTTCATACCCTGCCTTCTGACCTGGAGTGCAAGGCCAAATATCAATCGCTAGGATATGACTTTGTCCGCACCGGGCCCATTCTGGGGCGTGACCTGCCCACCCAGCACAGGCGAAACGATGTAACCTGCATTCACCCTGCAAACACCATTCGCCAGGCCGAATTTGCCAACGAAAGCCTGACCGCTGAAGGCGAGCGCATTCCCCTGGACAGTTTGCCGGAAAAGCACATCCACAATTTCTTTGCCGAAATTTCTGGGCAAGCCGTCGGTTGGGCGCAATTGGTCACCATTTACCCGCAGGTCGGCTACCTTCATCACCTGTACACCCTGTCGGCCTATCGCAATCAAAAAATTGGCTCGGCATTGGTAGAACGCGCCCAAATGGAAGCCGCTCGCCTGGGCATGAAGAACATCATCATGGTGCCCTCGGATATGGCGATGGGACTGGCTATTCGTCTGGGATACCGCCCGCTTGCTTATTTCACCGTCTTCACGCTGGCCGGAGAGCCAGACGAAAGCGCTTGACCCGTTCCACCCTGACTTGAATTACATTTCGACCAGGAGCCGCTATGAAACTCCATCCTTTCCCCCCGCCTCTTCGCCTGCCAGGGCATGCTTGCTTGGCGCTGCTGACCCTCTTGCTGGCCTGTTCCATGCCCCGCCCGGCCTTGGCCGTGTCTGCACTTCAAGTGACCGATGACCAACCCATCCTCGACTTCCCCAACAGTATCACCTTTCAGGCTGTCATTGCCGGCGGCAGCCCGATTGACTCGGTGGTGTTGGAGTACGGCGCTGAAACACTCACTTGCGGCACTGTGGTCGCTAAAGCCTTTCCAGAGTTCGAGCGCGGCAATCCTGTCCGAGCCTCCTGGACGTGGGAAATGCGACAATCTGGCTCTTTGCCGCCCGGTGCAACCATCTGGTGGCGCTGGCGCTACACGGATGCCGGCGGACAGGAATTCGTCAGTGACCAACAAACCGTCACCTGGCTGGACGATATTCACAACTGGCAGACCGTTTCCTCCGGCCCTCTCTCCCTGCACTGGTATTCCGGCGATCAAGCCTTTGCTCAAGATTTGCTTTCAGCCGCCCAAACCGGTTTGGCCCGCTTGCAAAACGATGCCGGCCTACAGCCCGAAAAGCCCATCCACTTGTACATCTACGCCAACACCGAGGACATGAAAGACGCCATCCTCTACGAACCCTCCTGGACGGGCGGCATGGCCTTTCCTGAATATGACATCGTCATCATCGGCATCTCCCCACGCGACCTGGAATGGGGACGCTCCACCATCGCCCATGAACTTACGCACGTCCTGGTCGGTCACCTCACCTTCTCCTGCCTGGGCGATGTCCCAACGTGGTTGAACGAGGGCCTGGCTGTGTACGGCGAAGGAGGGTTGGACTCTACCTCCCAAAAACAACTCGATCAGGCCATTCGCAGCAACCAACTGCTTAGCGTGCGCTCGCTGAGCGTTGGTTTCTCCGAAGTGCCTGACAAAGCCTACTTGTCTTATAGTCAATCGTATAGCCTGGTTGCTTTTCTCATTGAAACGTATGGGCAAGAAAAGATGAATGCCTTGCTCATTGCCCTGCGTGATGGCGCAACCATTGACGATGCTCTGCGCTCGATTTACGGATTCGACGTAGAAGGTCTGGAAGACGCCTGGCGGCAATCAATAGGGGCAGCCTCTCGCTCTGCCTCTGCGCAGCCAACTGCCCAACCCACCCCCACCTTCGTTCCCACCTTTATCCCCTTTGCAGGCGCGCCGTTAGCCGTGACGCCTACGCCCTATTTCATTCCCACCTCTTCGGTTTTGGACGACGCTCCCCCGCTGGTAGAGGAAACCCCAACCGTTCTTTTGGCGATCGTCCTGTCGGCTTGTTGCTGCCTCTTGCTTTTGTTGGTTGGTCTGCTTGTTTGGGCGCTCGTGCGACGCGCCAAGAAAGGAGACCGCCATGTTGCGAAATAATCCATCCCATCTCCGCCCTCCCACCCATACCAGCGGCGTTGTCCCAACCTGGGGACAGCGGCATGGTAAACCCTTTGCGCTGGCAGCAATTTCCTTGCTGCTCCTCTTTCTTTTGATGAGCGTCACACCGCACAGGGCCTTAGCCGGCCAGACTCTGCCCCAATCAGCGCAGCAGGCTCTCATTCTGGCGGGAGGCGAAAGCACCAACCCGCGCGAATATGACCCGGCCACCACGCATGGCTCCGGCGACAAGCGCGTCTTTAGCGGCCTGGTATCCTTCGACCCGCGCCTTAACCTCATGCCCGATTTGGCCGAAACTTGGGACCTAAACCCCGACGGCACGATTTACACTTTCCATCTGCGGCAAAACGCCAAATTCCACAATGGGCGCCCCGTCACCGCCGGCGACTTCCTCTACTCGTGGGAGCGCGCCTTGAGCCCGGCCCTGGCCTCCGACACGGCCCTCACTTACCTGGGCGACATCGTAGGCGCCCGTGAATTGGCCGCCGGACAAACGGAACGCCTCGCCGGCGTGCAGGTATTGGACGATCACACCCTCCAGGTGACCATAGATGCCCCCAAGCCATATTTTTTACTCAAATTGACTTACCCCACCGCCTTTGTCGTAGACCGTGCCAATGTCGAATCCGGCCCCGACTGGTTCCGCAACCCCAACGGCACTGGGCCTTACAAACTCGTCGAATGGAAACGCTTCGAGCGAATGACATACCAGGCCAACCCCGATTTCTACTTGGGCGCGCCGTCCATCCCCTATATCATAGTCAAATTGTATGCCGGCGACAGCCAGCGCATGTACGAAACAGGCGAAGTAGACATAACCAGCGTGTACTCTGTAGAACGTTTCCTCGACCCCACCGAGCCGCTGCACAATGAACTGGTGACCGGTGTAAGCCTTTGCACCGGTTATGTGGTATTCGATGTTACCCAACCGCCCTTCGACGATGTCAACGTACGCCGCGCCTTTTCGATGGCCTTCGACCGCCAGAAATACATTGACGTTGTCTTGAGCGGACGCGCCCTGCCGGCCATTGGCCCCTTTCCGCCTGGCTTGCCTGGCTTCAACATTTCCTTGCGCGGTCTGCCGCATGACCCCGACCAGGCGCGCAGACTGTTGTCCGAGTCCAGGTATGGCAGCCCACAAGCGCTGCCTCCCATCACCTATACCGATGCAGGCATCGGCTCCTACGTCAGCGCAGACGTAGCAGCCCTGGCGCAAATGTGGCAGCAAACGTTAGGAGTAGAAATCACCGTCGAAAACCTGGAACCCAATTACTACTATGACCGCATTTACGCCGGCCAACACGGGCAAATCTTTGGCGGCGGATGGTGCGCCGATTATCCCGACCCAGAGAACTTTGCTGATGTCCTCTTCCATAGCGCCTCCCAGCAAAACACCGGCGGCTACGCCAACCCCCAATTGGACGCCCTGCTCGAAGCCGCGCGCATCGAACGCGACGTGACCAAACGCATCCAAATGTACCAGCAGGCCGAACAAATCATCGTAGACGATGCCCCCGTGCTGTTCACCGTTCATTGGCTGTCGTATGAACTGGTGAAACCTTACGTCAAGGGATACGTGTATACTCCCATCGCCATCCCCATCGAACGCTATCTGTGGCTGGATGGAAAATAGACCTCCCTTTCTCTTGTTCCTGCTCCTCTTTGTTGCCCTGCTGGGCTTCCTCCTTACGCGCCACTATGGCGAGTCGTGGGACGAACTCAAATTCTACAAATACGCCGATCTGTCGCTCCAGGCCTACACTACCTGGCCGACGAGCGGCGCCGTCCCCGAATTTGGCAACACCTACGACAACTACGGCCCGGCCTATGTCATGCTGGTCAGCCTGGGCGCGCGTGCGCTGGGCCACCTGTTGCCCTGGGAACTCTCCGATTTACGCCATCTGCTCTACTTTTTCACCTTTCTGGCGGGCGTGTGGGCTTTCCATGCCCTTGCCCAACGCTGGCTTTCTCTGCCCGCCGCCCTGGGCGCAACCTGCCTGTTTGTCTCTCAGCCGCTCTTCTGGGGTCATGCCTTCATCAGCCCCAAAGACATCCCCTTCCTTTCCTTTTTTCTTCTTTCTCTTTTGTTTGGATTGAGACTCTTTGACCGTCCCCGGCCTCTTCTCCCCCCTGGGCTTTCTCCACGCTCCAAACGCCTTCTGCTCGTTCTGACCACGCTTTGGCTTGCCTCCGTTATCGGGCTTTTTCTGGGCGTCGGCTTGATCCACGCCTGGCTCGAAGACGCCGTCCGCGCTGCCGCTGCCGGGACGCCCAACCTCATCGCGCGCATGGCCTCCGACTTGCACAAAGTCGCACCTGAAGTCTACGTCCAGCGCTATTTCACCCTCTTCATCCAGACGCGCGCCATCTTCTTTTACCTGTTCACCTGTTTACTTGGCTATCTCTACCGCCGCCTGGCCCCCGCTGCTTTTCACTCTCTTATCGCTATTCTCTTCCCCGCCCTCTTCCTCGGCATTGCTGTTTCCATCCGCATCCTCGGCCCCCTGGCAGGATTACTCATTGCGCTTTACGGGTTACGCAGGCAGGGGGCAAAAGCCGTTCCCATCCTCCTCATCTATACCTTCTTCACTCTCGCGGTCACGTACGCTACCTGGCCCTACCTGTGGCCCGACCCGCTTGGGCATCTCATCGAGAGCCTGCGCGTCATGTCGCAATATCCCTGGCCAGGAGAAGTGCTTTTCGACGGCGTGCAATACGCTTCTACCGACATCCCGCGTTCCTATCTGCCCGTTTTGCTGGGCATCCAATTAACGGAGCCGGTTTGGGCGTTATTCATCGCCGGTTTGGCGGCGACAGGCTGGGGCCTGGTCAAGAGGCGGGGATACGTCGAATTGCTGGCGTTGACATTGTTCTGGTTCATCCTGCCGCTAAGCGGCTTCATCGTCACCCGCACGCCTCTATACGATAATTTCCGTCAGGTGTTCTTCATCCTGCCGCCGGTTTTCCTGATAGCGGGCGTCGTGTTCGAGGGCCTCCCCTCGCCCTTTGGGAGAGGGGCTGGGGGTGAGGACCTCCCCTCGCCCTCTGGGAGAGGGGCTGGGGGTGAGGGCCTCCCCTCGCCCTCTGGGAGAGGGGTCAGGGGTGAGGGCCATCTCCCCTCTCCCCTTGGGAGAGGGGTCAGGGGTGAGGGAATTCAGCATATCTGGCAAATTGTGTTGATCGTGTTGGCGGCGCTGCCGGGCCTGGTCGGAATCTACCGCTTGCATCCATACGAATACATCTATTACAATTCATTCGTGGGTGGGGAGCAGGGCGCCTTTCGCCGTTTTGAGTTGGATTACTGGGGCGTTTCATACCGCGAGGCAGCCGCCTGGCTGAACGAAAATGCCCCCCCACAGGCCAATGTGTGGGTGGAAGGACCCGCGCACTTGCTCCACATGTACCTGCGCGATGACCTCAATCTGTATTCGACCTACGAGGCCGAGCGTGCCGAACATTACGATTTTGTGGTGGCTACCAGCCGTTACGACCTGGATTTGACTTCCTACCCCACCGCGCCCATCGTGCATGTAATAGCGCGCAGTGGAGCTATATTGACCGTCGTCAAGCAGCCATGAATAGCAAGCCTGCGAGATTTCGGGACTCTGGAACTTGACGTTATACCGCCTCATTTGTTGTCTCTTTTCACCTTATGAAACCTCTCCTCCAAACCCTCACCGAAACCTGCGCCCCTTCTGGCTACGAAGCGGCCATCCAGGAGGTCATCCGGCGGGAAATTGAACCCCTGGTAGACGAACTCCGCGTGGATGCGCTTGGCAACTTGCTGGCCCGACACGGTAACAAGGCCGCTAACGGCAAGCGCATCTTGCTGGCCTGCGCTATGAACGAAGACGGTCTCATCGCCAATCACATTGATGCGCAAGGCTTCGTCCGCTTCACGGCGCTGGGCAAAGCCTCGCCTTTTTTGCTGCCGGGCGTGCGTGTGCGCTTTGTCAACGGCGCGCAAGGCGTCATTGGCGCTGACCATACCCAAAAAACCGAACAGCCCCCGGCCATCGAAAAACGTTTCATAGACCTGGGCGCAACTGGGCCGCACGATTGCCCCGTTGAAGTGGGAGCCGTTGCCGCCTTCGACCAACCCTGCCTGTTTTTCGGGCAACACGTCACCGCCAAAGCGCTGGGAAATCGCGCCGCGGTGGCTGTGGCTATCGAAACGCTGCGAAGGCTCGAGCGGGGCATGAACGAGGTTTGGGTCGCCTTTACCGTGCGGCAGGAAAGCGGCATGGTTGCTTATGCTCTCGATCCCGAACTTGGCCTGTCGCTTTTCCCTGTTTTGGCAGAGGATACTCCTCCAAACAACCAGCGCGGCCTTGTCTTGGGAAAAGGCCCGGCCGTCGTCGTCAAAGAAGCCTTCAGCGTTGCCGACTCGCGTGTGGTAAACTGGATTATTCGCACCGCCGACCAGGCTGGCTTGCCTGTTCAACGTCACGTGTCCGGCGAAGGCGGAGAGCGGGGCGGCGCCATGCACCAGGCGCGCGCGGGTGTACCGGCCGGCAGCCTGGGGTTGCCTTGCCGCTATCTGCATTCCCCTTCCGAAAGGATGCACCTGAGCGACCTTGAAAACGCTGTCCAATTGCTCGCCCTCTTGCTGACCAGCCCTATTTCTATCGAATGAAAATCCCGTTGCGTCTTTTGTGTAGTATTGGAGTGTTGCTCCTGTTGACGGGATGCGTGGGAACCTTTGCGCTTCCTGCTACGCCTGAACCAGCCGCCGTTTCCCCAGATTCCCCCACCCCCACCCTTCTTCCCCCTACCCTTCCATCTGCGGCTGGAGAAACGCGCCTGCTGCGCCTGTGGCTGCCGCCGCAATTCGATCCCTCTGCCGACACGCCGGCAGGCCGATTGTTGCAGGCCCGCCTGGACGAATTCACAGCGCGCCGTCCCGGCCTGCAAGTGGAAGTGCGCATCAAAGCCGCCTCTGGGCCAAACGGTCTGGTCGAGAGCCTGTCTGCCGCCTACGCGGCTGCCCCAGCCATCCTGCCTGACCTGGTGGCCCTCTCGCGCGCCGACCTGGAAGCGGCTGCCTTCAACGGTCTGCTTCATCCGCTTGACGGCCTGACCCTGGTATTGAACAGCCCCGATTGGTATCCCTATGCCCGCCAATTGGCGCAAATTCAAAATACCACTTTTGGCCTTCCATTTGCCGGGGATGTGTTGGCATTGGCTGGCTACGCAGATCCCTTGCCCGCTCGTTGGGCTGCGCTCGAAGACAAAACCTACTTGTTTGCCGCTGCTGATCCGCAAGCCTCGTTTGGTCTGGCAATGTACCTCTCGAGCGGCGCCTCCTTGACCGATGCGCAGGGACAGCCCCATCTGGATGAAAGCGCCCTGTATAGTGTGCTTTCGTTCTATGCGCGTTCGGTGGCCGAAGGCAACCTGTCTTCGACCGTGCTGACCTATGGCGACAACTCTGCCGCCTGGAAAGCGCTCGAAGAACAGCACGCTAACCTGGGCATAGTCTGGACGGACGAGCATTTGCAAGAAAAACCGGCCGCCATCTCCATAGCGCCTCTTCCAGGTCTCGGAGAGACCTCCATTACCCTGGCGCGCGGCAGCGTTTGGGCGCTGGCCGGCTCACGGCCTGAAAACCAGGCCTTGGCAGTAGAACTGGCCGAATTCCTCTCCGAAGCCGAATTCCTGGCAGAATGGAGCCAGGCTGCTGGCGTCTTGCCTCCGCGCCCTACCGCCCTGGCCGCCTGGCAAGATCCCCCTTTGCGTGCCGCACTGGAAGAGATCAGCGCCTCGGCCCGCCTGCTGCCGCCCAACGAACTCATCATGGTTGTAGGAAAACCCTTCCAACAAGCCATCGAATCCGTTTTGAAAGGCGAGATATTGCCGGGGCAAGCCGCGCACACAGCCGCCGAGCAGGTAAAGTAAATTAACTTGTCTGGAACAAACTTTTTGACTATAATCCGCCCGTTTTTGTCTGAATTGATTTCCAGTATCTTCTCAAAGAAGAGGAGGAGGGGCGGGAAGCGTGTGCAAAACGCCCGTAATCCTCTCACGCCTGAATGGATTGAGAGGTTACGATTTTCACATCTCTAAGGAGGAAAATGTGTCTCTAAAACATTGGGTAGCCGTCGTGGGGGCTGGGCCGGCCGGTTTATTTGGCGCGCGCGAACTGGCCAATCAAGGCGTGCAAGTGATTTTGTTCAATCGAGATATCAAACCGGGAGGGCTGGCAGAGTATGGCATCTATCCCGCCAAACACAGCATGAAAGAAGGCTTGCGCCGTCAATTCCGTCAAATACTTGCGCACCCCAACATTACCTATTATGGCAATCTCAACATTGGTTTACAGGGCGACCTCTCGCTCGATGACTTAAGCGCAATCGGTTTTCAGGCTATCCTGGTCACGGCTGGCGCACAAGGCACCAAATGGCTTGGGTTGCCAGGCGAGAATCTGACAGGCGTCTACCATGCCAAAGATGTAGTCTACTACTACAACCAATTGCCGCCCTACAGCCAGAAGGAGTTTCGCTTTGGGAAGCGCTGCGCCATCGTAGGCGCCGGCAATGTCATGGCCGACATTGCCCGTTACCTGATTCGCGAACAAAAGGTCGAAGAAGTCATTGCTGTTGTGCGGCGTGGTCCGGCGGAGGTTAAATTCGACAAGAAGGAGATGGAACACATCATTGCCAACCTCGACTTGTCAGCATTGGACGCCGAGATCGCCCGCGTCAGCCCCTTCATGCAAGCGGTCGGGCAAGACCCGCAAACTGCCCGCGCCTCGATTTTGGAGGCCCTTCCCAAGGCGGATCCCCCTACCTCCCATACTCGCTTCCGCTTCGAGTTCTTGAGTTCGCCTGTGCAGATGGTGGGCGAAAACGGCTTGCTGACGCGCCTCGAAATCGAAGATACCACCCTCGTCTTGCAAGGCGGCGACACCAAAGCCAAAGGCACCGGCCACAAACGCTTCTTAGACGTGGAAACGGTCATCTTTGCCATTGGCGATAAAGTAGACGACACCTTTGGCTTGCCGGTTGAATGGAACGAATTTGTCAAGAACCCCAACCCTGCCTTCCCGGTAAACGGCTTGTCGTATGAAGCCTTCGATCCCCAAACCGGCCGGCCTATCGAGGGCGTCTTTGTCGGAGGCTGGTCGCGCAAGGCCAGCGATGGCTTGGTCGGCTACGCCCGCAAAGACGGCATCAATGCGGCTCAAGCCGTCTTGCAATACCTTCGCGGCAGACCACCAAAAGGCAGCAACCTGGCAGAGTTGGAGACTAAAATCAAAGCCCTCCACAAACCGGTTGTCACCCAGGAAGATATCCAACGCCTGGAAGCCATCGAAGCGGCAGAGGCCCAAAAGCGCGGACTGGAAGAATTCAAGTTCGCTACCAACGAAGAAATGCTGGCAGCAATGGGATTGGCAATTTCAATCTAGCGCCTGGCATTCTGCCATTGACCATTCGATTTTTGTCGCATACAATCGCTACTTGTGTACTTGTGTACTTTATGCCGATTTCGGCTCGTCCGAGTTAGGAGAAACGATGTCTGAGCACCTGGAAAAAATTATTGCCGCCATCATTGACGGCGACGCCGACGCAGCCGAAGAGAGCGCCCAAACGGCTCTAGCGGCCGGCCTCGACCCGCTGCAAATCCTGAACGAGGGCTTGATGCGCGGCGCAGATGACGTAGGCAAGCGATTTGAGAGCGGGGAATATTTTCTGCCCGAACTGATGCTGGCCGGGCGCGCCTTGAAAGCCGCCATGGACATTGTCAAGCCGGCCCTGCTCGAAAAATACGCCGGCTCCGACAGCCAGGTCAAAGGTACGGTGGTCGCCGCCACTGTGCAAACCGACATTCACGACATCGGAAAGAACATCGTCGCCTCCATGCTTACTGCCGCCGGCTTCGATGTAGTAGATATGGGCGTAGACGTGCCGATCAAATCCATCATTGACAAAGCCGAAGAACTCGGCGCCCAGGTGATTGCGCTCTCGGCTTTGTTGACCACTTCCATGCCTTTCATCAAAGATCTCATCGAACTGCTCAAAGCGCGCGGCTTGCGCGAAAAATACATTGTGTTGGTGGGCGGCGCCTCCGTAACCGAGGAATGGGCGAAAGGAATTGGCGCCGACGGCACCGCCCGTAACGCCGCCGAAGCCGTCAAACTGGCGCGCGAACTGATTGGAGCCTGACGTGCTGAACTACCTGGAAATCCTCGACCGCGCCAACAACGGCCCCTACCTGAGCGAAGAAAATTGGGACCTGGAAAAGGTGGCCATGACCGCCCGCCGCCTGGTCAAAAAGTACAAAGTCGAATACGATCCCAACGAAATCGTTACCTCCGACCCCGCCATCGCCGATGCCATCTACCAGGCCGGCTATGAAATGGCAGTGGAGTTGGGCGCTTATAGTCGTTCTACCGAGCGCATTATCCAACTTTCGCAGGAAGAGATCGAAGCGGGCATCCGAAATATGAAGAAGACGCTGGTGATGGGCGAGGGCAAGGACGCCCGCACCCTGCACGCTCGTCGCCTGGACGATGACCTGCCGCCGTTATTTTTTGGCGGTTCGCCGGGGACGCCGGTGCCGGAGCGCTACTTCCTGCAAAACGTCATCTCCTACATGCAGGAGCCGTTGATTGACCTGGCGACCTGCGGTACATTGACCGAAGTGGACGGGCGCGAAGTGCGCACCGGCAACCCCATCGAAATTGTGTCCACCCGCCGCGAACTCCAATACATGCGCGAGGGCCTCAAACGCGCCGGGCGCGCCGGCATGGGCATGTTGGCGGCGCAGTCCAGCGTCTCGGAGTTGGGCGACCTGGCTGTGGCGCATCCCGACTATTTGCGCCCATGCGATTCGCATCTCGTCCCGGTGCTGAACGAACTCAAGATGGATCACCGCAACATCTCGCGGGCAGTCAACTCGCTCGAATACGGCATGATCAACGCCTCGCTGCCATGTGTTATCGTGGGCGGGCTGGGCGGCGGACCGGTTGGCTCGGCCATCATCAACGTGGCCTCTTACCTGGTCGCCAACCTGACCTGTCTGGCCGATTATCACATTCTGCATCCCATTCACGTGCGGCATGTCGCCACCTCCACGCGCGAGGTGCTGTGGGTCATCAGCGCCACCGGTCAGGCCTTTGCCCGCAACGCGCCCGCCATCATCGTGGCCGACATCTACCCCAAGTCTGGCGCAGGGACGATGGAACTGCTCTACGAAACGGCGGCCAACGCTATCGTCAACGCCGTGACCGGCAGCCATCTCGAAGGCTGCGGCTCGGCCGACGGCAACGCCCCCAACTGCTCCGGCCTCGAAGCGCGCTGGATGGCCGAATGTGCGCTGGCCTCCCACAAAATGAAGATGTCCCTGAAAGAAGCCAACGAGTGGGCCCTGAAATTGCTGCCCAGGTATGAGCATGTCTTCACCCAAGATGGCAATCCCGGCCTGCCCTTCGATCAGGTATACGATTTGCAGACCATCCAACCAAAAGACTTTTGGCTCAAGATGTATGAGGAAGTCAAAACGGAATTGAAAGGTATGGGTTTAAAGGTATAGTCCTGCCACAGGTATCCCAGGGCGGCTGGCCCTGATATCGAGTCAAACCCCAATTCCTTAAGGAGGAACTCACCTATGACTCTCCCAGTAATGATCGTCATCAACCTGTTGATCGTGGTCGTTCTTGGCTTACTTGCCCGCTTCGTCAAAGTTGGCGCTGACGAAGAAGGCAAAGGCGGCTGGAATTTCAATTTCACCACCTCCGACCTGATCATCCTGGCCGTGATCGGCGCCATTGCCGGCGTCGTCAACACCGGCACCGGCATCGCCTGGGCAGCCGCCAACTCGGCCGGCGGCCCGCTGGCCGGCGCGGCCCTGCAAGGCGCGTTTATGTGGGCCTACCTGCTGGCTTACTACCTGGTACGCAAACCGGGCGCCATGCTGATCGTCGGCTTGCTCGAAACCGGCATGGAAGCCTTGCTGGGCAACCCCTCCGGCGTGGCTACGCTGGGCTGGGGCTTCACGCAGGGCCTGGCTGCTGAAATCGTGATGGCTATTTGCAATTACAGCAAATTCGGCTGGTGGGCCTTCCTGCTGGCCGGTATGGCGACCTCGCAGTTCGGCACTGTTTGGACTGCCTGGCTGTTCGGCTGGGACAGCGCCCCCGAAGTCGTCGGCCAATACTGGATGGCGACCCCCATCAACATGATCTCCGGTGCTATCTTCTCCGGTCTGCTCGGCTGGTGGCTCGGCAAGATGATCGAGCGCACTGGCCTTGTCCGTGCCACGCGCAAATAAGCGCAACGCTCTTTATTATAGAAGGGGGAAGCGGGGTGTTTTGGAAGATGTTTGGAGTCCGAAGTCTCCAGACTTCGGCATACTGACACCTGGAGTTGTCGGACTCCAAAATTGGTTGCGGCTGGAGTCCGCGCTATGAACTCGTAATCAGGAGCAACCTGGCCGGGCAAACCCTTTCTGCGTATGTCGGCAATTGCGCTGTGGCGCGCCTGCAAAAACTACAACTTCAGCATCAACACCAGATCGTTGACATTGGTGCCGGTGGGGCCGATTTTCAACAAATCGCCCAACGCCTCGAAGAAGGGGTACGCATCGTTCCTGGACAAGTGATCCGCTGCCGTTAAACCCAGCCTTTCTGCCCGTTGAAGGGTATCCCCGCTCACCACAGCCCCGGCTGCGTCGGTGGGGCCGTCTTCACCGTCGGTGGCGAGCGCGATGAGCAGTGCGCCTTCCAGCCCGGCTAATTCGGGGACTGCCGCCAGGGCCAACTCCTGGTTGCGTCCGCCCTTGCCATGCCCATAGAGAGTGACGGTGGTTTCGCCGCCCGCCGCCATGCAGAAGGGAGAGGAACTTTCAGCCGCAGCCGAGCGCAGACGATGAGCCAATTCCACGCCCACCTTACGCGCTTCGCCCTGCCACTCGCTGCCCAGGTTGATTGCCCAGAAGCCTTCCTTCTTGGCCTGTTCCAGCGCCGCTCGAACTGCCAGGGCATTATCTCCCACGATGACGTTTTGCACGCGCGCAAAGAGCGGGTCGCCTGGTTTGGGGGTTTCGGGCGCAGAGAGCAGGGAGGAGAGAATCCGTTCCTGGCTGCGGCCTAACAGTAGATTGCTCTCCTCACGCTGCGCTTGAGGCAGGCGCTTTGTTTGCCACGGCGTCAGGCCGACCTTCTCCAAGACCGACAGCGCATTCTCTTTGGTCGTCGGGTCGGGGGCGGTGGGGCCGGAAGCGATGGCTTCCAATGGGTTGCCTACCACGTCGGAAAGGATCAGGCTCAAAACATGCGCCTGGGTGGCCTGAGCCAGGCGGCCGCCCTTGACGCGGTCGAGGTGACGGCGCAGGGTGTTGATTTCGTCTATCGGCGCGCCGCAGGCCAGCAGTGCAGAGGTGAGCGCCTGTAAATCTTCGAGTGGGACGGGAGGCGCGGTCATCAGGGCCGAGCCGCCGCCGGAGATCAGGCACACCAGCAAGTCATCGGCTGTCAGTTCGGAGACAAATTCGAGCGCGGCTTGCCCGGCAGCGACGGAACGGCGGTCTGGGAGGGGGTGTCCGCTCTCCATAACGGTAGCAGGCAAATCGGTTGGGGAGGAGGCGTGTTTGGTGATGATCAGAGCGTGGCTCAAGCCGGTGAAGCGGGATAAGGCTTGAGCCATGGGCAGCGCCGCTTTCCCCAATCCCAAAGCAAAGACGCGCCTGGCATGCGGCAGAGGCTGGGTTTCGAGGTAACGCTGCACGGCTGCGCCAGGCTCAACCGCTTCCAACGCGGCAGATAAGATGCGCAATATGCGCTCGTCTTGCAAACTGTCGGTGCGAAAGGTTTCGAGAGCGATCATGCCTGCATTTTACTTTCCTTTGTGTCCGACACCGGCGTTGCCCGCAAATTGGCCGGTGCCACATTCAGATACTCGCACGGGGTACAAGTGCACGCTGTCCTTCTGGCTTTTTCTAAACAGCTTATATAGGTCCCCCAATCGCACCCCCTATTATCCGGCTTCTCTTTCTCCGCACCAATATCACAGCACCCCCGGTTGCAAACATACTTCCCCGGCCCGCACAATTGGCTTTTCTGCGGGTCGTTGCAACAATCGCATGTTTTATACCAGCCGTCTCGTTCTACATCCCACTGACAATTGCACGGATTCCAACAACCAGCCTGTGCCGGCAGCGCCCCGCCGGCCAGCAGGCCTGCCCACAAGCCGATGATGAAAAACAGCCGCGCTATTTTCCGCATAGCGGGGAAGGCTGTAAAAACTCCAGCCAGTCAAACATCTCAATCTCCTCAACCCCATCAGCCGCCTCCCCGCCCTCCGCTTCGGGCTGTGACACGATCACATAACTGCCCGACCTGGCCGCCTGCCGCCACTGTCTGACATCTGGGTAAGCCTTCTGCCACATCAGCGTTTTTCCTTCAAGGTCAAACATAGACGTGTCAAGGCCAACAGCGGCGGCTTCTTCTGCTAAGGTATCCGCGTCGCAGATTGCCTTCATGTGCAAAAACTCCGTGCCTGCGCCCGCCCGGTAACGCTTCAGCCCTCCTTCGCCCCACAGCCAGACCGCGCCAAAGCCATTTACATTGGCACAAGCCAAGATGCCGCCGTTCTGGTTTTCTGCCGGCCGGCAAAAGTTCAGCCAGGCTTGCCGCTGCGCCTCTGCCGGCAGCGCCTTGATCTTCATCAGCGCTTGCAGATAGGCCGGCAGACTAAGGGCATAACCCAGTCACAAGGCGCCGGCCAACGCCGCTATTGCCGCCAGAGCCATCAACCGCCATCTTTGCCCCATTAAAAGCATTAAGGACTCCACTGCAAAAACGAGAGGACAAATTTTATCCGAATACCCTGCTCAAAATGGCGAAACTTTAATATAATGCAGCCAGCCCATCCTGAGGAAGTAGCCATGTTCAAGAGAAACTCCCCTCACTTGCAAATACCGCTGACCAGCCATGTGGATGAGCAGCCGGACGCGCTGCGCAAACGGCTGCACAATTCCTGGGCGGAAACCTTCTATCGCGAGTTCTTTTGCCGCCTGAATGAGAAACCATTTGAAGTGTTGTACACAGATTTCCCGTCACGCCCGAATGTGCCGGTCAACGTGCTGGTGGGTTTGGAGTTTCTGAAGGCAGCCAACGGCTGGAACACTTCCTGGCAGGCGGGGCCTGCCTTCCAACCGCATGAACGAGCGAGAGCGCGTTCTTAGCAACCGCATGAACGAGCAGGAGCACGTTCTTAGCAGCCAATCGGGGAGCAGAGAAAGCCAAAAACGGGCTGCAATCAGGGCAAAACCGCTTGCAACAGCGAGTGGAAGAGGCTGTTTCTTCTTTTTTCTGCGCCTTGCGGCTGGCTTTTCAGGCTGTCGAGCTGCACCGACACCCGGAATTCGGTTGGTAAAGTTCAGGTTGTTGCAGTGGAGTCATTGTTGGGTTTGGACGCATCGGGCAGGCGGTTGCCAAACGCGCTACTGGCTTTGATATGCGCATTCTATATTATGATCCCGGCGTTTCTTCCTCGCGACCAGGCTTGCCTGCCGTTGCGACGGATTTGGATACGCTGTTGGCCGAATCCGACTTCGTCTCCTTGCACGTTCCGCTCACCAGTCAGACGCGCCATCTGGTCAATGCTGAATTCTTGTCGAAGATGAAGCCCGGCGCGGTGCTGGTCAACCCTGCGCGCGGCGGGGTGGTGGATCAGGGTGCCCTTTACCAGGCGCTGAAGGCTGGCCGCCTCTTCGCCGCCGCCCTGGATGTGACCGATCCCGAACCGCTGCCCCTCGATAGTCCTTTACTGGAATTGGATAACTGTCTCATCGTGCCGCACATTGCCAGCGCTAGCGTGAAATCGCGCGATAATATGGCTCTGCTGGCCGCCCAAAACCTGATTGCAGGTTTGAAGGGAGAACGCCTGCCGCATTGCGTCAATCCAGAAGTGTATGGGTAAGAGAATATGGGAATACAAACAATGCGCCGCGCTTTGTTGTTCTTTGGCTGGACAAAACATTCTTCCATTTTGCTGGGCGGCTTCTTGCTGACCATTTTTCTCATCGTCTATATCTGGTGGCCGTTGGCAGAAGAGGTGCTTTCTTACATTGATTGGGACGGTCCCTGGTGGCTCTACATGGATTGGCTGCTGGTGGGCATCTTCCTGTTCATGTCGCTTACCATCATCTCGCGCGCCGATTTGAAGACCGACGGCTTGATTGTCTTGGTAGGTGTCTTTGGCGGGCTGGCCATCGAATCTTGGGGAACCCAAACCAACCTGTGGCACTACTACACTGCCGAACGCCCTCCGCTGTGGATTATCCCGGCCTGGCCAATTGCCAGCCTCTCGATAGACCGCATCACGCGCTTTTTGAATTGGCTCATCGAACGAGTGGGTCGCAAACATGCAACGGCTCTCTCCCCCCTATTCTTTACTCTCTATTGGATCGTCTTCGTCTCTTTCTACGCCCTGATGTTGCTCTTTGTTGCCCCGACCCTAGACAAGCCTTATACCCTGCTCTCCCTTGCGTTATGTGGATTGCTCATTCTGACGCCCACTGTTCCCCGGCTGTCTGTTCTGACCTTTCTGGCAGGCGCTGGACTCGGCTATTTTTTGGAATTATGGGGTACCACCCGCGAGTGTTGGACTTATTATACCTACCAGAAACCGCCACTGTTTGCCATCTTGGCGCATGGCATGGCCGCTGTCGCTTTCTGGCGCATAGGGTGGATGCTGAAACAAAAGGCATTACCCACATTGGAACGCTTATGGCTAGCAAGGTAGGCATGTGATTTGCCTATGCTAATGATATAATTCTATTGCCTGTAATTGTTGTATCAGCCGTGCGGCTTTTGCTTGAGCGGGAAGGAGGAATAAGGATGGAAACACGTTCTTATAAAGTCAGCGATACAGGCCTATATCAGGAAGAAGTATTCAAGATTTTGACCGAATATGAACTTGCCCGAGCGCAGCGTTATCCCAGTCCATTGACTCTCTTATATATCTCCCTCGAAGTAAAAGAGCCAGATGCCCAAGTAGCAGCGAGCGTCCAGAAGGTTTTTGCCAACATCTTGAATACCTGTTTGCGCGTTTCCGATATCCCAGCGCACTATGGTCAGGATTTTGTGGCCTTACTGCCCGTCACAGACGAGGTTGGAGGGCAGGCGGTTGCCCAGCGTTTAATCAGCCGCCTAAGAGGCACTCATAAACTGGACGGGAGCATGTACAAATTCGATATTCATATTGGCATAGCCACCCACCCTGGGGGGAAGAGCATCGCTGCCGATACGCTCATTCAACAGGCTCAGGCTGCCCTGGCGCTGGCCCGGCTGAGCGGCCCGCAAGCGTTTATGTTGTTTTCCGGTTGACAGAAATCACCATGAACCGTAAGAGTATTCTCAAGCATATCAAAGATCCCCAATTCAAGCGGCTGTGCGAGTTCGCCGTAGCCGAGATGAAACGCATGAAAATCCCCGGATGTGTGGTAGGGGTGTACTATAAGGGTAAGGAATTCGTTGCCGGCTTTGGGAAAACCAGCGTTGAACATCCTTTGCCGGTCACGCCAGAAACCCTGTTCCAGATCGGCTCTAACACCAAACCGATAGTGGCTACCGCCATCATGCAATTGGTGGAAAGGGGGGCGCTCGACCTGGACACGCCTATCGTTAAATACCTGCCCAAATTTACGCTCAAAGACAAATCCGCTGCTAAGCAAGTCACCATGCGTCATCTGCTGACCCATACCGCCGGCTGGGAAGGCGATTATTTCAACGATTTTGGCTGGGGCGATGATGCGTTGTCGAAATTGGTCGCCTCAATGACACGCTTGAATCAGATGACCCCTGTGGGCGAAACGTGGTCCTACAACAACGCTGCTTTTTACGTTGCCGGATTGGTCATCGAGAAATTGACCGGCCAAACCTTCGAAGCCGCCATGCAGACGCAGGTTTTCGACCCGTTGGGGATGAACATGTCTTGCTTCTTCCCCGATGACCGAATCATGACCGCTCGCTACGCCGTCGGGCATGACCTGGTCAAAAAACGCAACCGCGTCTCTCGTCCCTGGCTCATGTCGCGCGCCGAAGGGTCTGCTGGCGGCGTGCTGGCTCCCGCCCGCGATCTACTGACCTTTGCTCGCTTCCACATGGGAGATGGCACAGTGGATGGTAAACAAGTCCTGAAGTCCGCCTCTATCCGTCAAATGCAGCAGCCCGTTGTACCTGCCACCGGCCTCTGGCAAATGGGACTTTCCTGGTTCCTGAGCGAAGTGGATGGGATGAAAATTGTTCAGCATGGCGGCGCGACAAACGGTCAACATTCTGGATTGTGGCTCATTCCCGAAAAGGGCTTTGCGCTCACCTGGTTGACCAATTCCAGCCAGACGCGCACCGAAGCCCTGTTTGACAAGGCTCTCGAAATCTATTTCAACGCATCCCTTCCTAAACCGGCCTTGCTCGACCTTCCGCCGGAGACATGGGACGCCTTCACAGGAAAATACGAAAACATCGAGTCCATTATCACCCTCAGCCGGAAAAAGAATAAGGCTTGGCTGTCTTTTGAACACAAGGGCGGCTTTCCCACTCCTGATTCGCCTCCTATGCCTGTCCCGCCGCCGGTGCGCATCGGCTTCTATGAACAAGACAAGATTATCGTCCTGGACGAGCCGCTCAAGGACCAACGCGGCGAATTTCTGCGCGCCTCAGACGGCAGCCTGACCTGGTTCCGTTTTAGCGGCCGCATTCACAAGAAGGTCTGATACCGTTATAGAGGTCTCGAAAATGCCTTCCTGCCGGTCCTTCATTTTTGTCGTGCTGTTGTTCCTCTTGGTAGGCTGTAACTTCCCTGTGCAACCCCCCTTTTCGTTGGAAGAACAAGCCGCTACGGTGGTGGCTGCCACTTTGCAGGCGCAAAGGCATTTAGAGACGCCGACGATGCCTATTTCTGCCGACACCGATGTCGCTCGAACGCCCACTTTGGTTCAGTCGCCTACCCCTACCATTACCCCCACCTATTCCACACCCATATTGAAGGTCAACGAAAGCACCAACTGCCGCTCAGGGCCGGGACAATCCTTTGAAATCCTCATTACGTTCATGCCAGGTGCAACAGTGGAAATTGTAGGGCGTTACCCACAAGACAATTATTGGATTGTCAAGAATCCGAACGGCGGCACATGCTGGATTTGGGGGGAATACTCTACTGCCACCGGCAGCCACTGGACGGTGCCTTCCATGACGCCGCCGCCTGCGCCTACGCAAAGCCCGCCTGCGCCGCCTGGAGCCTTGAAATACCAGTATTCTTGCACCCTGGCCGGCGAAGTGACCACTAACCTGACCTGGACCGATCGCGCAGACAACGAACAGGGCTATCGCGTCTACCGCAACGGGACGCTGGTGGCCGAACTCTCTGCCAACACGACTGCTTACCTGGATATATTCATCAGTGGGGGTGGCCTGATTTCTTACGGCGTATCCTCCTTCAACGCCGCCGGCAACTCGGCTCAGGCTACCATCAGTTTCTCATGCGAGTAGCGAGATAAGAGTTTCTCTCGATTATTTGGGATGTGAAGTGTTTTGGGTGGCCGGTGCGTTTGGGGTTGAACGCTGCTGACAAACTGTCGCGGCTTGAAATTCATCAACACACGTCCCGCCAGGAGCGGCGGGACGTGTGACATTCAGAAAAGCAGTCGCCTACTTCACGAGCGGTTGGTATTCGGGATGTTTCTGGATGTAACCGGCTACAAACGAGCAGAGCGGCCAAACTTTCAGGTTATTTTGCCGGGCATGCTCCAGCGCGGCGCGGGCCAGTTTTGAACCGAGGCCGCGTCCGCCCAGCGCTTCAGGCACCTCGGTGTGGAGGCAGACCATCACATTGTCCTGCATCTGGTATTTTAGCACGGCTAGTTGGCCCTCTATCTGGATTTCGAAGCGATTTGCCTGTGGGGTGTGGATAACGGAAATTTCTTGTTCGGGAAACATCATTTACCTGTGGTAATCCATAACGCGACTGTGCCGCTACCAAACGTGGGACAAGTCTTAAGACTTGTCCTACAGAATCTTCGAGATTGGCGTAGTTTTTGCGGAGCAATACTATAACGCTCAAATGTGGATGGCGCTGCCCTCGGCGGCGTGCGCGGCTTCCATCAGCACCTCGCTCAAGGTTGGGTGTGCGTGGACGTTGCGGGCAATCTCGGCTGGGGTTAATTCCATCATCCGTGCCAGGGTCAGTTCGGGCAGCAGTTCGGTCACTTCTGGGCCGACCAGCGTGGCGCCAAGAATCTCACCGTATCTCTCATCTATCACCAGTTTGACCCAGCCAGCGTAATCGCCCAGGCCGAGCGCCTTGCCGTTGGCCTGGAAGGGGAAGCGCCCTACTTTGACCTGGTAGCCGCGTTCCTTCGCCTGGGCTTCGGTCAGGCCGAAGGAGGCCACCTGCGGCGAACAGTACGTCGCTCGCGGCATCATCTCGTAGTCCAGTTTGACCGTTTCGTGGCCGGCGATGTTTTCGGCGCAGACGATGCCCATTGCCGAGCCGACGTGCGCCAGCATCAGTTTGCCGGTCACATCGCCGATGGCCCAAATGCCTGGCACGTTGGTCGCCATGCGCTCGTCAATCTCGATGAAGCCGCGCTCGTTGATCTTGACGCCGAGTTCCTCCAGGCCCAGCCCCTTACTGTTGGGGCGGAAACCGACCGCTACCAGCGCTTGCTCGGCCTCCAGGACTTTCGTCTCGTTCCCTGCGGAGACCGTCACCTTGACGTCGTTCCCGTTCGCCTCGACCGCCTCGACTTTGTGCCCGGCCAGGACCTTGATGCCGCGTTTGGCAAAGGCCTTGGCGATCTCCGCCGCGGCCTCCTCGTCCTCCAGTGGCAGGACATGGGGCAGCATTTCTACGAGGGTTACGTCCACTCCGTAGGCGTTCCAGACGGTGGCAAATTCCATGCCGATCGCGCCGGCTCCAATGATGACGACGCTCTTGGGCAATGTCTCCTGCAAAATGGCCTCGTGGTAGGTGATGATCCGTTTGCCGTCCATCTTCCATGCTGCCGGCGCTGCTGCTGAAGCGCCGGTTGCCACGATGATGTGTTTGGCGGATAAGGTTTGGGCGTTGCCGGCGGAATCGGTAACGGTAGCCGTTTCGGGCGCAGAAAGATGCGCTGTTCCCATGTACACGTCAATCTTATTTTTCTTCATCAAAAAGCCGACGCCCTTGACCAACCGGTCAGAGACCTGGCGGCTGCGTTTGACCGCTGCGCCGTAGTCAAGTTGCAAGTTCTCGAAGGAAAAGCCGAACTCTTTACCGCGCTCGCGCAGGGTGTGGGCAACTTCGGCGTTTTTGAGCAGCGCCTTGGACGGGATGCAGCCCACGTTCAGGCATACCCCGCCCAGCCATTGCTTTTCAACGATGGCGGTTTTCAATCCGAGTTGGGCGGCGCGAATGGCGGCCACGTACCCGCCCGGGCCGGCGCCGATGACTAGAACATCGTAGGTTTCAGGCATGAATGCTCCTTAACTTGTAATTTCTTCCAATTTTGCGGAAGATTCGCTAATTGCATATTCTTCCCAACCCATCAACGGTAACTGTTGGGACACATGTTTGTCTTCTATGGTGATTATACCGCGTTCAATCTAATCTTTCTTGGTGTGCCGTCATGAGCAAGCGTGTAGGCGCGCGTTTGGCTGCTCGCTTGCCTTTTTGATTTCATAGCGGTTGTGTCGCAAACTTCAGTTTGCGCGTAGCACTGCTCAAAATCTTCGCGGTTGTGATAGATTCTCAAGAGCAATACTATAGGCGGTCGAGAAGCGCACCTGGAGAAACCGGGCTGCGGTCATGCCGTTGCAGCGGTCAGGTGGCTTTGCTGTGTCGTCTTGTTCCTCCACGCAGCGCCATTGCATCCTCTTTGGGGCTGCTGGCGCAACTATCACAGCGGTTCAAAGGCAGCCGTTATAATAGAGAGTGTTTGACGACCCTCATGAATCCTGTCTATAAGATTGACAAAGCAAATTTCGACTCTTTATCAACATCTTATTCATAGCGCGACTGTGCCGCAACCAAATGTGGGACAAGTCTTAAGACTTGTCCTACACAATCTTTGCGATTGGCATAGTTTTTGCGGAGCAATACTAAAGGAAACGTGGACCAAAAAACGGAACGAATCCTGGTCACCGGTGCAACCGGCTATGTAGGCGGGCGGCTCGTGCCGCGCCTGCTCGAGGCCGGCTACCCGGTGCGGTGCCTGGTGCGCGACTCATCGCGGTTGCTTGGCTTTGCTTGGGCCAAACAAGTTGAGATCGTTACTTGTGATATGAGCGATGTTGCGCGCGCCGCCGAACTGATGCGCGACATTTCGGTTGCCTATTACCTGATTCATGGCCAACAAGGCGGACAGGTGAATGCCAAACGCGACCTGAAGATAGCCCACAACTTTGCCGAAGCGGCAGAACAAGCCGGCATCGAGCGCATCATCTACCTTGGCGAACTGGTAGACCCGACCACGAATCTGTCTCCATACTTGCGCGCTCGCCATGAAACCGGATATCAGTTACGTTATGGCGGGGTACCTGTTACCGAGTTTCGCGCCGGTATGATCGTTGGTTCTGGCTCGGTATTGTTCGAAATGATTCGCTACCTCACCGAGCGCGAGCCGGTTTTGGTCTGCCCGGCCTGGTATTTTTCCATAGCCCAGCCGATTGCTATCCGCGATGTGCTGTCTTACCTCATTGCCGCATTGGAAACGCCCAAATCCATTGGCCGCGTCATTGAAATTGGCGGTCCAACCCGTCTCACCTACGCAGACATGTTGCTGGGCTATGCCAAAGAGCGCAACCTGAAGCGCTGGCTGATCCGCACCCCGGTCTATGCGCCGCGGCTGTCAGCGTATTGGGTGCATATGGTTACGCCCATCCACTGGCGGGTTGCCCTGCCGCTCATCGAAGGACTGCGCACCAACCTCATCGTTCGTGATGACGCGGCACAGCGGCTCTTCCCTAATATTCACCCCATTGATTTCCAAACTGCCGTCCATCTTGCGCTGGGCCGCCTCCAGCATGACAATGTTGAAACCTCTTGGGCAGGGGCGCTGGTCACAGCAGTGGGGGATATCAAGCCGTATGAATTTAAAGTCGAAGAGGGTATGTTCATTGAACGGCACCAGCTCTTTCTCGACCTCGATCCTGAGCCTGTTTTTCGTTCCTATATGGGAATTGGCGGCACGCGCGGCTGGCTGTATTGGGATTGGGCCTGGGCTTTACGCGGCTGGATGGACAAAGCCATCGGCGGCGTGGGCCTGCGCCGTGGTCGCCGCCACCCTGACGAACTACGCCCAGGCGAGGCGCTGGATTTCTGGCGCGTAGAAGTTGTCGAACAAAACCAAATGCTTCGCTTACGCGCAGAAATGAAATTGCCGGGCAAGGCTTGGCTTGAATTTCAATCCCTCCCATCCCCAGACGAGCAAAAAGGCAAAACGCTCTTGACGGCCACAGCGTATTTCGCACCGCGCGGGTTTTGGGGCGTTGTCTATTGGTATGCGATGTGGCCGTTCCACAAATTCATCTTTGCCGGCTTGACGCGCGGTATCGCCTCGCGCGCGTATACACTGGCGCAAACGTCATGACAAATACGCCTCTCATCCTCGTCACTGGCGCAACCGGATACGTCGCCAGTTGCCTGATTCCCCGTCTGTTAGACATGGGGTACCGCGTGCGTTGCCTGGCGCGCAAACCGTATCGTCTACAAGCCCGCACCTGGTTCCCTTATGTGGATGTGGTGGCCGGCGATGTCTTGACTCCGTCAACTTTGCCCGCCGTGTTAGAAGGCGTCCACACCGCCTACTACTTGATTCACAACATGTCGAGCGGGCACGGCTACACCAAGCGCGAACTGGCAGCCGCGCGCAACTTTGCCAAAGCAGCGGAAGAGGCGGGCATACAACACATCATCTATTTAGGCGGGCTGGCCGACCCTGAACAACATCTTGCGCCCCACATGCGCTCGCGCATCGAAACAGGCCAGATACTCAGGCAAGGCAAAGTGCCTGTCACCGAGTTCCGCGCGGGCGTGATTTTAGGTTCGGGCAGTATCTCGTTCGAGATGATTCGTTTTATGACCGAACTCTTTCCCATCGTTCCAGGCTCCAGGTGGTTGCAGAATGACTCCCAGCCTATCGCTATACAAAACGTCATAGATTATCTCACCGTCGCCTTAAACAATCCAAATGGACGCGGCCATATCTTCGAGATTGGCGGCCCTGAAATCGTCCAATATCGGGAACTTATCCTTCGCTATGCCCAGGCGCGCAAACACAAGCGCTTCATTTTCTTGCTGCCTTATATTCCCGTCTGGTTTGTGGCCTTTGGCGTGTCCTTGATGACCCCCGTCCCCTATCCCATCGCGCATGCCTTGATTGGCGGTTTATCTAAAGAGAGTGTTGTAAAACATAACCAGGTTTTACGCATTTTCCCCGAAGTCAAATTGATTAGCATAGACGAAGCCATGCGCAACGCTCTTGGCTGTTTATCGCCGTTGCATGTTGAGCGCATCTGGCATGATAGCCGGCACGACACAAAACACCTCAAGCACGAGGGCTTCTTCATTATCCATCGCAAAATGCAGGCAGAGACCTCGCCAGAAAAGGCCTTTTCTACAGCCATGCAGACCGCTCTCAAAACAGGCTGGCATATAGAAGCCAATGAACCATTTCGAAAAATCTTACTTCGCAAAACGCACACCTGGGGAGACGAGTGGCTGGAATGGCAAGTCAGTCAAGAGAGTACCTTCACCTGCTTGACACAGACTGTATTCTTTGCCCCGCGCGGCCCAGCCGGCTTTCTCTACTGGTATGGGCCGTGGCCGCTGCGCCTTTTGTTCTTCCATAGACTTCTTTGCGTCATCGTCCGTAATAGTGAGAAAACGTAAAGGCATAGACTGAGTGCAAACTTGTAGGACGAATTCTGCGCTGAATTTTTGCAGTAACTATTCAGGCATCGCTGGCCTGGATTGCCAAATCCAGGCCGAACTGGGCAAAATTACGTTGTAAACCGTTGGATTTGGCAATCCAACGGAGCAATAGGGCAATTTTCAAGTCTTCTCCGACAGGCTGTTAGGGCCTGGTGAATAGTTACTTTTTGCAGCACGAAAGGTTCTCTTCCCTGTTGGAGGCTCAAGTCGTCATCGAAAAATGGCACCTGGGATATAATACTCGTCGTTTGCATAGTTGACTCTACTGCAAAAAGGGTGTTTCTAACGCAAAGGCGCAAAGTCGCCAGGAATTTTTTACCGATTCCGCAAAGAAAAGGCGCTCTTGATGCGGGTTTTGCAAATTTTTAAGCCTGCGCGCTCTGCGCTCTCGGTGGTTAATGGTTTTTGCAGTGCAGCCATACTCTACAAAATCGGAAAAGAACAAAGCAGCAAATCTCATTTTTTGGAGTCCCATGTCTCATTTACCTGCCATTGAAGTTCTTGACCTGCACAAATCCTTCCGTGAGACCCAGGCCGTGCAGGGCGTGGATTTCACCGTCCAGCCAGGCGAGATCTTCAGCCTGCTGGGGCCGAACGGCGCCGGGAAGACCACCACCATATCCATGTTGTCCTGCCTGCTGAGGCCCGATCGGGGCGAGGCGCGCGTGCTGGGACATTCCATCCGCACAGAGCCGATGAGCGTCAAATCTGTGCTGGGCGTCGTCCCGCAAGAGATCGCCCTGTACGAAGACCTGACGGCCCGCGAGAATCTGACCTTTTGGGGCAAGATGTACGGCCTGCGTGGCGGGGCGCTCAAGGCGCGTGTGGACGAGGTGCTGGAGGTGATCGGGCTGCGAGAAAGAGCCGGGGAAAGGGTGGGCAGGTATTCGGGCGGCATGAAGCGGCGCGTCAACATCGGCGTGGCGTTGCTGCACAAACCCCAGGTCATCTACATGGACGAGCCGACCGTTGGGATCGATCCGCAGTCGCGGCGCAGCATCCTGGATAGCGTGGTGGCGCTCAAGGAACAAGGCATGACCGTGCTGTACACCACGCATTACATGGAAGAGGCGCAGGAACTTTCGGATCGCATCGGCATCATGGATCACGGCAAGATGATCGCCTGCGGCACACACGAGGAACTGATCAAACTGGTTGGCCAACAGACGCGCATCGAACTGACCGTGAGCGCCCAGCCCCAAAAAGTAATGGCAGCCTGGCGCGGCTTGAATGGGGTGGTGCATGTTTCGGCGGATGAGGAAGATGGTCATCGTATCGAAGTATTGGCAGAAGACAGCAACCTGGTCCTGCCGCGCCTGTTCGAAACAGCCACCGCCCTGGCCTCCCGCATCACTTCGGTGGACATCCGCGAACCGAACCTGGAGGCCGTTTTCCTGCATCTTACGGGACGCGCCTTGCGCGATTAGGCAGGCAGGTACACCAGTAGGCACGTATACCATGAAAGCGCTTGACATTGCCCTCAAGGACCTGACCCGTTCCTTCCGCAGTTTATTTGCCCTCGTCTTCATGTTCGTCATCCCCCTGCTGGTGACGGGCATGTTCTACTTCATGTTCGGCAGCGCCGTCCGCAACGGCGGTTTCGACCTGCCCAAGACCAAAGTGATCGTCGCGAACCTGGACGAAGGCGGCCCACGCTTCCGCTTCAAGCCCAAGGACTTGCCCAACGCGCGCAACGCTAAGACGATGGGCGACCTGATCGTGCAAATCCTGGAAAGCGACGAACTGACCGACCTGGTGGAACTGTCCTTTGCGCCGGACGCCGCCTCCGCCCGCGCGGCGGTGGACAGCCAGGCCGCCCAGGTAGCCATCATCATCCCGGCGGACTTTTCGCATCAGTTCGCCGACCAGGACGGAGAGGCGGTCATCGAGTTTTACCAGGACCCGACCCTGACCCTCGGCCCGGCCATCATGCGCGCCTTCCTCAACCGCTTCACCGACGGCATGTCGGGCGTCAAAATCGCCGTGGACCTGCTGCAAGACGAGGCAGATGAGGCCTATTGGCCCCTGGCCGGGCAGGTGGTGGACGAATACCTGAAGATTTCCCTGGCCCTGAGCGACGATCTGGAAGGCGACCTGCTGGCTGTGCGCGCTCCCTTCCGCGCCCCTCAGCAGGAGAGCGGCGCAGAGCGGGACTTCCTGTTGTCCATCATCAGCCGCATCATGGGCGGGATGATGATCTTCTACGCCTTCTTTACCGGCACTTCGACGGCCGAGAGCATCCTCAAGGAAGACGAGGAACGCACCCTGCCGCGCCTGTTCACCACGCCCACCTCCCAGGCGACCATCCTGGGCGGTAAACTCCTCTCGGTTTTCCTGACGGTCAGCGTGCAGGTCATCGTCCTGCTCATCGCTGCGCAACTCATCTTTGGCATACAGTGGGGCGCGCCCCTGCCGGTAAGCCTGATGGCGCTGGGCGTCATCTTGAGCGCCGCCTCATTCGGCATCTTCGTCAACTCGTTCCTCAAGACCACCAAACAAGGCGGCGTCATCTTCGGCGGCGTGCTGACCGTGACCGGTATGCTCGGCCTGATCAGCGTTTTCACTGCCAATTCACCGCTTACCGAGCGCATGGGCGAAACCGTTTCGCTGCTCGTCCCGCAGGGCTGGGCCTTGCGCGGCCTGCTGTTTGCCATGAACGGCGAGCCGCTTTCCAGCGTACTGGTCAACACGCTCATCCTGTTGGGCTGGAGCGCGCTGTTCTTCGTCGTCGGCGTGTGGCGTTTCAATCGGCGTTACGCCTAGGAGCCAGCCATGATCCGCATCTTCGACATTGCTTTGAAAGACCTCCAGCAGTTGACGCGCGACTTCAAAGTCTTCCTGTTCTTCCTGTTCATGCCCATCGTCTTCACCTTCTTGTTTGGGTACGCTTCGGGTGGGTTTGGCGGCGGCTCGGACTCGCGCATCCCGGTCGGCTACCTGGATCAGGACAAGACCTGGGTGAGCCGCGCCCTGCACGACCTACTGGACGATTCGAGCGTCATCCGGCTGGACGAGAATCCTCTGCGCAGCGAGGCCGATCTCGAACGGATGGTTGCGGACGGAGACCTGCCGGCCGCCATCATCGTCCCGCCGGGTTATGGCCGCGCCGTGCGGCAGGACAAAACGGCTCGTCTCGAACTGCTGGCTGATCCTGACCATTCGGCCTGGTCCACCATCCGGGCCGAAGCGCTGACCGCCGCCAGCCGCCTGGAAAGCGCCGCCAGCACGGCCGCCATCCTGGAACAGATTGACCCCGACCGTATGCCCTTCAAATACATCTTCCGCCAGGGACTGGCCGCCTGGCAATCGCCTCCCATTGCCGTCAGGGAGACAACCAGCACAGCCATCGAGAAAGCCAGTAGCGAGCGCATGGCGCTTTCGCACACTTCGCCGGGCATGATGCTGCAATTTGCCATCGCCGGGCTGCTGACCGCCGCGCAGATCATCGTTGCCGAGCGCAAATCGCGCACCCTCCAGCGCCTGCTGACCACCGCCACGCGCCGCATCCACGTCCTGCTCGGCCACTACCTGGCGATCTTTATTCTCGTTTTCATCCAATTCATGCTCTTGATTGGCTTTGGGCAATTTGTGTTCGGGGTGGCTTACCTGCGCGTCCCGGCCGCCACCCTGCTGGTGGCCTTCACCGCCGCCTCGTGCATTGCCGGGCTGGGGTTGCTGATCGGCGTGCTGGCGCGCAGCGAAGAACAGGCCATCAGTTTCTCGCTTATCCCCATGTTCGTGTTCGCCGGGTTGGGCGGGGCCTGGATGCCGCTGGAATACACCGGCGAGGCCTTCCAGGCCATCGGTCACCTGTCGCCTGTCGCCTGGGGCATGGACGGCTTCAAGAATATCTGCGTGCGCGGGCTGGGATTCGAGTCCGTGCTGCTCCCTTCTGCTGCGCTGGCGGGATATGCCCTGCTGTTCTTCGGGCTGGCCGTCTGGCGGTTGTATGCTACAGAGGAGAAGTAAGCAACGCTACGAGCGCATCAACCAGGCGGCTATCGCGGTGGACAGCCGCCGCGGGACGAGGCGGTTGCTCCAGGCCATGAGAGAAACCATCCAACCGGGAACCAGGCTCGGGCGTCCGGCCAGAAGCGCTTCGATGCCTTTCCGGGCGACGGTCAGGCTGTCCATTTTGGTCAGGCGGTAATACAGGCTGCCTTCTTTTTGTCCGGCGACCTGGTGGAATTCCGTCACGGTGATACCGGGCGAGAGGGTGGTGCATTTGACGTTCGTGCCGCGCAATTCGTAGTGCAGCGCTTCGCCGAAACTGAGTACGAAACTTTTGCTGGCAGAATAGGCAGCGTATAAAGGGGTAGGCTGGTAAGCGCCGTTGGAGGCGATTTGCAGGATGTATCCAAAGTTTCTGGAGACCATATCCTGGGCAAACAGCCAGGTCAGGTGCGCGAGCGTGAGCATGTTCAGTTGCAGCATCTGGCGGGTGCGTTCCCAATCCGTATGCAGGAATTCCCCATAGACGCCAAAGCCGGCGTTGTTGACCAAAACGTCCACTTGCAGGCCTTCGGCTTTGAGTTGGTCGTAGAGCGATCGAGGCGACTCCGGCAGGGACAGATCGAGCGGGACGATTTTTACCGTCACGGCAGATCGGGCGTTGATCTCCTCCTTGAGGGCTTCCAGGCGCTCCTGCCGCCGGGCAACCAGGATGAGATGGCAGCCCGCAGCCGCCAGCAGGCGGGCAAAGTCCGCGCCCAGACCGGAGGAAGCGCCGGTGACCAGCGCCCATTTGTCTTTGAGGATGTCAGTTTTCATGGCTACCTCCTATGGTTGGTAGGACAAGTCTTTAGACGTGTCCCACATTTGGTAGGACAAGTCTTGAGACTTGTCCCACATTTGGTAGGGCAAGTCTTTAAGACTTGTCCTACAATTGGTTGCGGCTGGAGGCCGCGCTCTGTAAAAAGGCTTGCAGGATTTCGACGCCCTGCGGCAGGCGCTCCATCACCACCCGCCCCAGGTTGTCGGTAGAGCGGTGAAAGCCGGTTTCTCCCAAGCGGGTGTCGAGCGTGCCTGCGCTTGCAGCCGGGATGCCCGAAAACAGGAACGAGCCTCCGTCACTGTTGACCAGGCCGGCCGGTTGTGCGGGAGCGCCGGTCACTTTCTCGACCGCCGCCGCATACATTTCGTTCAGCGATTTGGTTGTGGGAAGGGAGCGGAACGCATCCCCATCTCTTTCCCAGTAGATGTAGTCCCCATCCTGCGCCATGATCTCCAGGTTCAGCGCGCTGGCAGGCAGCGGCCAGGCGCGGCTTTTGACGTAGGCGCGCGATCCCTGCATATTGACTTCTTCGCCCGTGAACAGCGCCAGGGTGATTTTCGTCTCCGGCGGCAGCCACTCGCCCTGGGAGAGCGCTTCTGCCAGCCCCAGCAGGATGGCGCAGGCCGCGCCGTTGTCCACTGCGCCCTGGCTGGGCTTCAGGGTACGCCCCAGCGAAAGATGCAGTCCCATTCCCCAGGCCAGCAGCAAGAGCGGTATCGTCAAGAGGACGCCGATCCAATGGATTGCGCCGCTTGCCAGCCAGTCGTCCAGCGGCCCCCACAATCCCAGCAGCAGGGTTAGCAGGATGCCAAGATTCATGTATCGGAACAGGTACGCGCGCTGGCGATGGTCGAGCAGTTCAGTCTTACTATCGTAATGGGCGCTCAGGATGATTTCCCGCCTGGCGCCCGGCGGCTCGAACTCGACCAGGATATTCTCTCCACGCCGCGCTCCCGGCCATGTCACCAGCGGCCAGTGCAAAGCCACGTCCAACGTGCCGCCCAACAGGCCGAGAAGGGCGATGGGCAGAGTCCACCAGCCCCAACGCGCCCAGACCGCAACCGCCAGCAGGGTGCGGGAGAGAATCAGCCACAGGCCAACGCATTCGAAAAAGTAAGGATACAGGCGGAAGGTTTGCACTCGAAAGGGGATGCCGCGCCGGTCGAGCCACTCTTTCAGGGCGCGCGCCGTTGCCCGCTCGGCGGCGCTGCCGTTGGGACGCGGCACAGACAGGATGCTCATCAGTTCGCGGTAATCAATCATGGCTCAGGATGCGCTCCTCGAAAGCGAACAGGGCCGGCAGCCCGCCGGTGTGCAGGAAGATGACCGCCTCATCCCGACCCCCGAGGCTGCCCCGCTCCATCAGGTCCAGAAGGCCGCCGAAGGCTTTCCCGGTGTACACCGGGTCGAGCAGGATGCCCTCCGTCCGCGCCAGGGTGTGGATGGCGTCCACACAGGCGCGCGAGGGCTGTCCGTACTTCGGGGCGGCATAGACATTTTCGATGAGGGGGATGTCGGTTGCCTCAAAGGTGCGCTCTTCTCCCAGGCGGCGGCAGATTTCGGCAGCCAGGCGCGCCAGTGAGACGGGGAATCCCTTCCACAACTTGCCCACGTCAATCCCCAGCGGGCGCAGGCAGGAGCCGATTAAACGGAGGCCGGCCAGAAGTCCGGCCAGCGTACCGCCGGTGCCGGCGGCTGTCACCAGGTGCGCGTTCCCAATCCCCAGCGCCTCTGCCTGTGCGTGGATTTCGAGCGCGGCTCGCACGTATCCCAGGCAGCCCAGCCACGAATGCCCGCCGACAGGTATGAAGTAATGCCGTCCGACAAAAAGCAAAGCCACCAGGTGCGCCAGCCGATTGGAGGCTTCCAGACTCATGCCGCCGCCCCCGCCAAAGGGGATGAAGTGCATACGCGCGCCGTACATTTGGTTCAGCAAGAGATTGCCTTCCATTTTGGCGGGCCGCGGCTCGAAGTAGAACAGATGCGGTTCCAGTCCCAGTTTGCAGGCCGCCGCAGCCGTGATGCGGACGTGGTTGGATTGCAGCCCGCCGAACGTGACCACCTTGCGGAATCCACGCTGGCGCGCTTCGGCCAGCAGGTATTCCAGTTTGCGGGTCTTGTTGCCGCCCAGGCCGGGCCCGATGCCGTCGTCGCGCTTGATGTAGATGTCCCGTCCCAGGCGGGCGCTCAGGCGCGGCAGGCGCTCCAGCGGCGTGGGGTATGCCGCCAGCGGAATGCTGGGGTAACGATCCAGGCTTTCCTGTATCTGAAGGATGGAGGACATGGCTCGAGGGAGTTAGCGTTTCAACAGTTTGGCCAGGCGCTTCCCCAGCCCGATGATGGTCAACACGGTCGGGCGCGCCAGGGCTTCGGGGAAAACGCTGGCGTCGCAGGCGTACAGCCCCGGCGTTTCGGTTTGCAGGTTTTCATCCACCATCGTACCGATGCGCACCGTCCCGCTGGGATGCGTGCCGCGCAGCGGCGTGGTGAAGATGCTGTCTGCCTTGGCCCCGGCTTCGAGCAAAATCTTGCGGCAGACCTGCTCGGCGGCGCGCATGCGCGGGCGGTCGTTTTCGGTCAATGGTTTGCTGATCTTGCCGTTCGGGAAGACGCCGCCGGAGATTTCATCTTTGAGTTTGATCATCACGCCCAGCGTGTTGTTCCAGCGCGGCCAGGTCAGAGCGTATCCAGGCCCTTTGAGAAAATTGATCAGCGGATAGAGCAGCCAGGGATCTATCAAGGTGCTGAGCATGTAGCCCTCCTCCAGGTTTTCCCACGACCAGGTCATGGGCGGCTCATTCCCAATGCCGCGCTCTTTCACGACGCCGTAGACCATCACGGTAATGTCCATCGTCATGCCTTGACCGGCCTGCTCGAAGCCGGAGGCTTGCAGGATGCGCGGGGTGCCGATGCCGCCGGCGGACAGGACGACCGTTCCGGCCCGCGCGGTGAACGGTTGCCCGCGCAGGCGTCCCTCCACCCCCGCTGCGTGTCCATCCTCGATCAGCACGCGCTCCACGCGCGCCCCGGTTTGCAGGTTGCACCCGGCCGCGACGGCCTCGTCCACGTATTCGGCCGCGCTCCATTTTGCGCCGCAGCGGCAGCCTAGCATACACTTGGCGCCGCAGTCGAACTTTTGGGCGCGCGCCGGTTTCATGAATTTCAACTGCGGTTCCCAGGCATAACCCAGCGCCTGCGCGGCCTGGGCGATGCGCGTGGAGGCCCTCCCGCGCAAATGTTCCGGCAGCGGTTCGATTTCCAGTTCTTCGATGGTCTCAGCAACTTCTTGCGAAATATCAACGCCGTATTTATCCTTCATCCAATCCGGCGGCGGCGCGGCGCAGCCACAATACATGCTGGTAGCGCCGCCTACCATGAGCGGCCGCACGATATTCAGGCCCTCCTGGGTGAAGAGCATACTGGCGCGGTCGGAATACAGGAGCGCGCCCAGATACGTCCCGTAATACCCGCGCGGACGGTGGTCCCAGCCGCGCTCCAGCAGCAAGACGCGCTTGCCCGCGCGCGACAGTTCCCGCGCTACCGTCGCCCCGCCTGGCCCAGAGCCGACCACGATCACATCTGCTTGTAAGACGGTCGAAGCAGTCATCCCTACCTCCTCTGTCTTCCTGTCAAGAACGAATTACTGGTGATTGCCCACAAATATAGGCATTGTAGAAAAGCCCTGCCACCTGTGGTAAGGTTTGTTAGTTCACGAACCAAACCCAGGATGCAGAGCTATGATGAATATATCGCTTACCGAGATTCTTGCCAAGATGCCGGTTGAAAGTGTGCATGCAAAGGTTGTCAAACCAGATGACACAGATTCCTGCGGATTTTTCCATAATTTTTCATAACTATTCAGCAGGCTCTAAAAGCCTGTCGGAGAAGACTTGAAAATTGCCCTATTGCTCCGTTGGATTGCGAGTGCACACCGGTTGAAATCTGACCTATCTGTTTGATCTTTTCAATGTTGACCGCACTGCAAAAACTATTAACCGCCGAGAGCGTGGAGCGCGCAGGGTTGAAAATTTGCAAAACCCGTATCAAGAGCGCCTTTTCTTATAACTACCTACCCATCATATCAAACATTTGCTGTAACTGCCTACCTCTAGCATCGGTTTGGTTTTTGGGTGAGAAAACCATCCACGAATAAACCACGAATGCTCGAATGACGGCGTTATTCGTGCAGTATTCGTGAACGGTGAACGGTGAACGGTGGACGGTTTGCGCTCAAATATAGGCAGGGTAGGCAGTTACCTTGCCCAGCTACATTCCTATAACGTCTATTTTTGCAAGCCACTGCAAAGAGTTACTGTAGTTTCGCCAAAACAATAAAATGAGCGCTGGTAAATCTGGTAGGATTTGTTTACCGCAACAAAATCCGCAACCGGAGGTGAC
>JBBITF010000018.1:6523-57110 GCA_037440925.1 Chloroflexota bacterium | reverse complement strand
TCGTCTAATTTCAATTCTTGCAGTTCATCTGGATTTTCCGGGTTCCGGCGCAGGATAGACGGCAGGACGGCGCAGGCAACCGACCCACCATCCGTCTGCTCGGCCGCCAGCACCCCGTCATCGGTCGCCACCGGCACCAACAAGGCCGTGCCGCGCACCACGTCCGTCCTGGCCTGCCGCGAACCTTCGGGCAAAGCGGCGGACGACAGCGTGAGCAGCATCTCTTCTGCCTGGGGAATGTCCAGTCCCTCTATCTGGGCGGGCAGGTCGGGCGCGGCCAGTTCGAGCGGCGCATCGGCCGGCCGCGGGGTAGGCGAGGGTGTGGGGAGGGGGGTGGGCGTGAGCGGCGGCGCGACCGGCGCACAGGCCGCCAACAGGCACAGGACGAGCAGAGCGTTCAGCAGCACACGGGTCATGGCACGCCTCCAGGAAACGTTGACAGGACGACCAACCAAAGAGGGGGTCAGGTCGGTTGCGCTGACCGAAAGAGCGGCGCGGAGAATTGGCCAACGGGCTTCACCCGTCCATTCAACACATTTTCGACCAGGCGCGCAGAGTGCATTGGCATGGCTTCACAGCCGCATTCGGGACAAACATTCATTTCCAGGTCGTTGATCACATAAGGCTGATTGTCGCGGTAAAAAATCCTTGTTACGCGCATCGTTGTCATTGCACTCGAACAACCGTTTGGGCATTCCATATATCATCTCCTGTTCGCCGTGATGATGAACGCGGGGCGGCAATCTTTGACTGTTACTGTGAGGCGCCCTTTTGCCAGGGTGTACTTGGTAAATTTGCCCTTGGAATGCTCGTCGGCTTGCTTTTTACGCAGCACACCATCCAAAATCACCTCGATCACCTGGTCAATCGAAATTCCATTTTCAACCATTCGCTCGATTAAATGCGGTCCAAAGGTGATAGCGCCTGAACGGGCATCGTTTCGAATCTGTTCCAAGGACATGGCAAACTTTTCCTGCGCGGCGATGATTGCATTATATCATCGAGCATTCTGTCTACCTTGACAATGTCACACTAAACATTTATTCTATAAAACTCTATTAAAGTAGGCATAGCCGGTTTGCTTGCCCCGGTAAAAAGTCTCTGCTTGCCATTCTTCCCCGGTTTCGTTGATCCCGCCTTCGCCTACAGACAAAGTTTGAGAATAAGATACCAAGCCGCTGGCGCCGGTAATTAAAGTCGGGATACAACTGCCGGTGCAGGTCGAAGGAATCGGGGAAACAACACTGCCGGCCGAGTGGATATTACCGTCAACCACCTGAAACCAGGGGTCTCTAATAGAACTGCCGGTAACGGTAATCGTGCTGGTATCGGTGCAAACATTGGTCGAACCGATATACGTCCGGCCGGTTACCGTCGCAATCCCGCCATTAATTCCGGTCACGGTGGTTTCATAAGGGCTGGAGCCGTCGGGGGTAGTAACGCTTAACGTCCCGCCATCGCCGGACTCAAACTCCGTCCTATCTACCGTCCCGCCGTAAATGTTCATTGTCAAAGTTGTATTCTCCCCCGCATTTATTTCCGCGCTCTCCGGCGTCATCCAGCACACCGGCGGGTAGTACAAATAAGCCATATACTCTCCCCACGGACAATTGGTTGCCCCCTGCCCTAACTCGGACGAGCCGAAACCAAAAAGGCTCACTGCGAAGACCGCAAAGAACACGAAGTTTTCAAAAAGTCTTCTTTGCGCTCTTTGCGTGCTTGGCGGTTCAAAAATTCTTGCACAAAAAGCAAGCATTTCACTGATAAGGTACTAAAAAGGCATAGTAATACCCTCCGCCGGAAGGAGGCGACGCGGCCAAAGCAATAACCGGAGTCAACAAATAGCTGTAATAATCGTCGATTTTGCACCAACCGCTAAAACGGCAAAAATTTGTTTTCTGGACAATATACCGTAATCTGGCTTCAACCGCTAATGATTTATTAGCGGTTTTTGGGGAGATAAACAGCAGATAAACAGATATTCCAATTGCTATAGCCACTACCGACAGCCACAGAAATTTATTTCTAAAAACTGTCTTCCAACCGGCAAAATAATCCACAAACAGCGTCGCATCAGTGACATGATGTGAAATGATAATACATCACGATTGGACACGGATTCTCGCGAGATGCGGCGATTCGCCAACAGCGAGTGAGAAAACCATCCACGAATAAACCACGAATGCTCGAATGACGGCGTTATGCGTGTATTCGTGCAGTATTCGTGAACGGCGGGCGGTTTGCGCTCAAATATAGGCAGGGTAGGCAGTTACTTAATCTGACATTGTCAAGTTACCTACCCTCACCCTTGAAGAGGGTATAATGGGGCTATGTTGCGTCACCCTCCGCTGGTCATTGGCATTGCAGGAGGCTCCGGTTCGGGTAAGACCACTGTGGCTCAAGAAATCTTGCAGCGCGTCGGTCCTGACCGTATCGCTTTCTTGCAGCACGATTCGTATTACAAAGACCTGAGCGGATTGCCGCCTGCTCAGCGCGCCGAAGTTAATTTCGACCATCCCAACTCTCTCGAAACCGATTTGTTGATTGCTCATATCGAGCAATTGAAACGCGGCCGGGCAGTAGCCGTGCCAGTGTACGATTTTTCCACTCACAGCCGTACCGATAAGACTTTTAAGGTCAATCCGCGCGGAGTCATCATTGTGGAAGGTATTCTTATCTTCGTCGAGCCTGCCCTGCGCAGTTTATTCGATATCAAGATTTTTGTGGATACAGACGCCGATATTCGCCTGATTCGCCGAATGCAGAGAGACATCCATGAGCGCGGTAGAACGGTCGAAAACGTTATCAAGCAATACCAGGCTACTGTGCGCCCGATGCACCTGGAATTTGTAGAGCCATCCAAACGGTATGCCGATGTTATTATTCCTGAAGGCGGCTTCAACCTCGCGGCGCTGGAGATGGTGGTGGCGCGAATTGAATCCTTGCTTGCAGAGCCGTCCAACTAACTTACCGAGGAGTAAACGTGATCAAACAGTGGAAAACCCCGCCCGCAATGGAAATTAATCCCCAAAAGAAGTATATTGCCCGTTTGCAAACCGATAAAGGCACCATTGTATTCGAACTCTTTGCCGATAAAGCGCCAAAAACTGTCAACAATTTTGTCTTCTTGTCTCGTCAGGGATTCTATGATGGTGTTATTTTTCATCGTGTAATTGCAAATTTCATGGCTCAAGCCGGCGACCCGACCGCTAGAGGCGCCGGGGGACCGGGGTATAAATTCGAGGATGAATTTCATCCCGACTTGAAACACGATAAACCCGGTGTTCTCTCGATGGCCAACGCCGGGCCAAACACAAATGGCTCGCAATTTTTTATTACCCACGTCCCTACGCCCTGGCTGGATGGCAAACACAGCGTCTTTGGGCAAGTCATCGAGGGGATGGACGTTCTGCTATCCATCCCCTCGCGCGATCCGATGCGCCCGGAATATCCTGGCGTCCAGATTCAGAAAGTTACCATTGAAGAAAGCGCCTGAAAGCCCTAAAACGGTCTCCCCGCCGCCCAATCGCCGCGCCGCTTTCCGTGACACCGTGTTGCGTATTTTGGCGCTTCTTGTCGTGGTAGGTATCACGGTTTTCATTTACCGTATTCGTGACCGCGCCGATGAATTTGCCGCTTTGGGATATCCGGGCATCTTCCTGGTGACGCTGATGGCAAATGCTACCGTCTTGCTGCCGGCGCCTGGCGTGGCCATTGTATATGCCATGGGCAGCGTGTTGAATCCTTTGGGCGTTACGCTGGCGGCCGGCACCGGCGGCGCCCTCGGAGAACTTTCGGCTTATCTGGCCGGTTTTAGCGGGCAAATCATTGTGGAAAAAACGGAAACTTTCGAGCGCGTTCGCCCGTGGGTAAAAAAATACGGCGCCTGGACAATTTTGGTTCTGGCTGCGATTCCCAATCCTTTCTTCGATACCGCCGGGGTTGTGGCCGGTATCCTCAAAATGCCTGTCGGCTTGTTTCTCCTGGCCTGCTGGGGCGGCCAACTCATTAAGATGGGCTTGTTTGCCTTTGCAGGCTATTATTCACTGCACTGGCTGATGAGCGGATGAAGACCAAACGACGCTGGGTTCTCTTCCATCGTGACCTGGGCTGGCAACTGTTGGCCCTGTACCTTTTGCTGGTCGTCCCCTTTCTCTTGACTTTGTGGGGGTTCGACCGTTTGGTAGGGGAACGCATTCAGACCGACATCACTTCCAACGACCTGGCGCTGGCGCGCGCGATCGCGCAGGAAACCGACCTGACTATTCGAAGCGCTTTGAAGGTTGCAGAGGGCCTGGCGCGATACCCCGCTGTTGTCGAAGGGGACAAAGAAGAAACAGAAAGACTGTTCAGCGCCGTGCTGAACACCCGCCCCGATATCAATCTGGTCTATCGCTTGGATGCCAATGGCGTTATGCTCTATCACTATCCGGTCGGCCCCGGCAGTACGGTGGGAACAGATTTCTCACACCGCGATTATTACCAGCGTGCTTTGCTCACCGATCAGCCCCTGGTCTCTCAAGGGCGCATCTCGCCGACCACCAATCAGGCTGTCGCTACCGCTGTTATGCCTCTTTGGTCAGAAGATGATCAATTTTTGGGTTTGATTGGCGCCAACATCAAACTGGAAAGTTTGAGCAAAACACTGTCGAAAATCGTTGCCGAACACCACAGCACAGAAGCGTTGCAAGTGGTCATTCTCGATTCTAGCGGACAAATTATCGCTCACCCCGACCCTTCTCTTCTCCTGCATCCCATTGGCGATTTGGCGCCTGAAGAGGTTACCCGCGCCCTGATTGCCGACACGGGTCATTCATCGTCCAGCAGCGCCTATATTGCGCAAGATTTGAACGGCCAGGAACGCCTTTATACGTATGCGCCTATTGCCGAAATCAACTGGGGGGTGCTGGTCAGCCGGCCAACCAGCAACGCATTCGCTACGCAGATTTTCTTGCGCCAAATTGTGTTGATTGCCACAGTGACGTTTATCTTGATTGGGCTTTTCTTCTGGGGCGCGTTGACTTTGCGCGTCATCGTCCCTATCGAACGCTTGGCGCCTGCCAGCGAAGCCATTGGCATGAATCGCCCCCTCCTTCCAGAAGAGCGCGCCGTTATCGAAAAACAGGCTCAACGCGCCGACCAAATTGGCCACCTCACCCGTTCCATCCTGGAAATGGAAAAATCCATCGCCGACCGCCTCAAAGAACAGGCGACTTTATTGGAGACCAGCACGGCGGTTGTCTCCTCCCTTGACTTGTCAACCGTTCTCGACCGTATCCTGGAACAAGCCAGCCGCTTGCTCGACGTGCGCATGAGCGCCATTGTCGCTCTCGATCAAACAAGCGGCGCCTTTCGCATCCGCGCCAGCCGGGGGCTGTCGAAGCAATTTGCCGAACAACTGACCATCCAGCCAAACGAACCGAGCTCGGCCACCATGCGCGCTTTGCGAGCGCGAGAACCTATCCAGGTCAGCGACACCGAAACCGACCCCTCCTATGCGCCGCGGCGTTTGCGTGCGCGCGCTGAGGGCTACCGCTCCCTCTTGGCGGTTCCACTCAACACACAGCATGCGCCGCCGACGGCCTTGCTGGTGCTGCACGCCAAACCGCACACCTTCACGTATAACGAAATTCAACTGCTCTCCAATTTTGCCAACCAGGCCGCCATGGCCATTGAGAACGCTGTGCTTTACGAGCGCAGCGACATGCGCTTGCAAGAGCAGACCCGCCGTATCGAAGCCCTCATCCAATCCATGCAAGACGGATTGATTCTCAGCGACCTGAAAGGGACGGTTGTCTATGCCAATCGCCGCATCGGGGAACTGGCGAATCTGACTCCCGAAGACCTGCGCGGCGCTTCGATTGAGCGTGTTCTAAGCCGCATCCTTTCCCGCGCCTCCGATTCGCAGCGCGTCCGTCAGGAAGTGGAGAACCTGCTAGAGGGGAAGAGCAGTAAAGGAGTGGAATTTTCCTTCTTGAACCCTGGCCGCACTCAATATTTCCGCCTGGACAAATTTTCGGTGACCGATACACACCATGTCCCTATTGGACACGGCTTGATCTTGCGCGACATCACTACCGACAAGGAACTGGATCGCATGAAATCCAGCCTGGTCTCCACCGTTTCGCATGAACTCCGCACCCCTTTGGCGGCTATCAAAGGCTATGCGACCACCCTATTGGCCGAAGATGTGGAATGGGACCACGCCGCGCAGCACGAATTCCTGTCCATTATTTCCGACGAGGCTGACCGCCTCACCCTTCTGGTCAACAACTTGCTCGATTTGTCGCGCATCGAGGCTGGTTCGCTGGCCCTTTCTTGGGAGGAGTGCCATATCGAGAGGTTGATTCGGCGCGCGGCCGCGCAGGCCCGCCTGACAGACGGAAACCGGTTCGAGGTCCAAATTGAAGCGGATTTGCCCAAATTCTACGCTGACCGCCCCAGGTTAGAGACCGTCCTGCGCAATCTAATCGAGAACGCCGTCAAATACGGCGGCAGCGAGGTCTCCGTTCAGGTCAACGTCCGGCGGCAGGGTGAGCAGATCGTGTTCCGCGTATCCGATGATGGTCCCGGCATCCCGCCCGAAGAGAATCAGCGCATCTTTGAAAGTTTCTATCGTATAGACGATAGTCTGACGCGCGTGGCCGGCGGGGCCGGGCTGGGGTTGGCCATTTGTCAGGGCTTCGTGCGCGCGCACGGCGGCGAAATTTGGGTCGAGAAGCAAGAAAAAGGCGCCTGTATTGCCTTTTCTATTCCCTTATTGGCCGAGCCGATGGTTCGCAGCGAGACTTTGACCGAAAGGCAGGTAGAACGATGACTGCGCAAACAGTTTTAGTGGTAGACGACGAAAAGGCGCTGTGCGATTTTGTGCGCCGCAATTTGGAGGTGCGGGGCTATAAGGTGCTGACCGCCACCAACGGCCTGGAAGCCTTGGCGCTTTTTCAGAGGGAAAAAGTTGACCTGGTCATTCTGGACATTATGATGCCCCATTTGGACGGCCTGGAAACCACCCGCCGCATTCGGCAAACCTCGATTACGCCTATTATTATCCTGACTGCGCTGGGAGAGGAAGCAGACAAGGTGCGCGCCTTCGATTATGGCGCAGACGATTACCTGACCAAACCTTTTGGCGTGGGCGAGTTGCTGGGCCGTGTCAAGGCCGTGCTGCGACGCACTCACTGGTCAGAGCCTAGCGTGCCAGAGGAGCGCATCCTGCGTGGCGAAATCTGTGTTGACCTGACGCGGCATGAAGTGTCGGTGCGCAATCAGGTTCTCGATTTGACGCCCACCGAATTCAACTTGTTGGTGTATCTGATGCGGAATGCCGGCAAGGTGCTGCCTCATCGCGTTATTTTGCAGCATGTTTGGGGGCCTGAATATGGGGACGAGGCGGAATACCTGCGCGTCTACATTGGCCGGCTGCGGCAAAAAATTGAGGTCAACCCGTTGTCGCCGCTTTATTTGCTGACCGAGCGGGGTGTTGGCTATCGCTTCAACGGCTGATTTTTACACAATATTTATGCCAGCCTGCTGTCTTTTTAGTCGAAATTTGCGTGCTATGGGTACACTATAAGAAGCGCGTTGCGTTGACGCGCCGGGGCTGTGTTTGCTTAATGGGCAGCAAGCCCGCCCCATCCTTGTTTCTTTTCACTAAGGAGGAGTGTCCCCATGAAAATCAAGTTTGTTCAATGGATTGCCCTATTGTTGACGGCCGGTTTGCTTTTGGCGGCTTGCGGGCCGCAAGCCACGCCGGCGCCGACCGAGGCTCCCCCAACCGAAGCCCCTCCTGCGACTGAGGCTCCTGCTACCGAAGCCCCAGCGCCGGTGGAGAAGACGGTTGTGGTGGGCTTCACGGCCTCATTGACCGGCAAACTGAACGTCGAATCTACCCGCCAAAACAATGGCTTCAATCTGTGGATGGAGCAAGTCAACAGCGCAGGCGGCATCACGCTGGCCGATGGCACGGTGGTCAAATTTGCCTCCAAGTTCTACGATGACGAGTCCAACAAGGACCGCGTGCAAGAACTATATACCAAATTGGTCACCGAAGACAACGCCGATTTCCTTATCAGCCCTTACTCCTCTGGCCTGGCAGACGCTTCGGCGGTCATTGCCGAGCAATACGGAAAGGTGATGATTACCACCGGCGCAGCCTCTGACGGCACCTACCAGAAGGGTTACACGTTGGTTTATCAAGCCTATACGCCTGCCAGCCATTATTTAACCGGCGCAGTGGACTTGCTTGCCAGTTTGGACGCCGAGGCCAAGAAAATCGCCATCGTCCACGAGAACGATAAGTTCTCCACCGATGTAGTGGCGGCTTTGGAAAAATACGCTGTCGAAAAGGGGTATGAGATCGTCTTGAACGAAGGCTACGATAGCGGTACAACTGACTTTGCGCCTATCATCAACAAAATCCCGGCCGGTGTGGATGCGATCATGGGCGGCGGTCACTTTGCCGACGGTCAGCAATTTGCCAAGGCTATGTTCGATAAGGGCGTCAACGCCAAGTTTGTAGCCCTGCTGGTTGCGCCGCCCGAACCGACCTTTGCCGAGATTGGCGACGCGGCCTTTGGCATCATCGGCCCCAGTCAGTGGGAGCCTCTGGCCGCTTTCACGCCCGATTTTGGTCCGACGGGCGCCGAGTTCATCGAGGCCTATAAAGCCGCCTACAATGAAGACCCATCCTATCACGCAGCGGGCGGCTACGTGGCAGGCTTAATTCTGCAAAAGGCCATTGAAACGGCCGGCTCGCTGGATACCGAGGCGCTCAAATCTGCTTTGGA
This sequence comes from Chloroflexota bacterium, assembly GCA_037440925.1. Taxonomy (GTDB): domain Bacteria; phylum Chloroflexota; class Anaerolineae; order Anaerolineales; family Villigracilaceae; genus JAABUE01. Next base: position 48,324 of record JBBITF010000018.1, on the reverse strand, counting down.
CGGCATGGACATGATGACCTTCTATGGCCGCATCAAGTTCGACACCACGCCCGAAAATCATGGCTTGCAGATTGGCCACTCTATGGTCTACGTCCAATGGCAAAAAGACGCTAGCGGCGCTTTGGTCAAGCAAGTGGTTTGGCCGGCAGAGGGTAAGACCGCCGAGCCGGTTTATCCCATCAAATAATTTTCCTTTTCTTCCTTCCCTGCAGGCGCATTGCGCCTGCAGGGAACATAGAGGAGGTCATCACGCATGGATGCAATCACCATCCTTTCTTCTCTGCTAGACGGCTTGCTCATTGGGTTTGTCTATGGGATTGCCGCTATGGGGTTAAACCTCATCTGGGGAGTGATGCGGGTCATCAACCTGACGCACGGCGCGCTGATTGCGCTAGGGATGTTTGGCGTATATTTGTTGTTCAGCGGCCTGGGCTTGAATCCTTACCTGGCGCTTATTTTGGTTGCTGCGCTGGGTTTGCTGGCCGGTATTGCGATTTACTATGTTGCAATCGAGCGCGTTATCAATGCGCCGCACCTGTCTACCCTGCTGGCGACCTTCTCGGTCAATATGATCATCATTGGGTTGGGAACAGCGGTCTTTACCACCACGCCGCGAGATACGGGCTTTTCACTTGGCAGCATTCGGGCTGGGCCAGTCACTTTGCTGGGGACGCGGCTGGTGGCAACGCTGATCACACTGTTGGTGACGGGCCTGCTGTATGCTTACTTATATCGCACACGGGCCGGCAAATCTATCCGTGCCGTATCGAACAACCGCGCCGCCGCTGAACTGATGGGCATTCCCTCCAAGCGCATCCTGGCGCTCAGTTTTGGCCTCGGCACGATGCTGGCAGCCATCGCCGGCGGCTTGATTGCGACTTTCTTTTCATTCACTATTCTCTCTGGCAGCGTGTATGAATTGAAAAGTTTCATCATTGGCGTATTGGGCGGATTAGGCAATCCACTTGGGGCGTTGCTCGGCGGCCTCATCCTTGGCGTGTTGGAGGGAGTGCTGCCGTTGGCTATGCCAAACACCTGGGTGCCTGTCATTGAGTTCTTATTGTTCATCCTGATTTTATTGCTCAAACCCAATGGCCTGCTTGGAGGCAAACAATGAAACGCTGGCTTAACCCTGGCTTTGGGTTGGTTTTCCTGTTTGTGCTTGGCATGGGGCTGGCGCCCGTCTTCTCGAAGGATGCGGCGGCGCGTGAGGTCGGTTTTACCGTCTTGCTGGCGATCAGTATGGCCACGAGCCTGAATATTATCACCGGTTATACTGGCTATGTCTCGTTTGGGCATGTGGTCTTTTACGGCTTGGGGGGGTACGTTGGAATGTACTTGATAGACAAATGGAACGCGCCTCTACCGTTGGCGGTTTTGGGAGGCGGCGCTGTCGCCGCTGTGTTGGCTTTCTTACTGGGCAAGGCCATTTTGCGTTTGCGCGGCGCGTACTTCGCGTTGGCAACCATCGGTATTAATGAGGCCATGCGTACCTTTGTCTCGAATTTTGCTCCATTTGGCGGGCCAACCGGCATCGAATTGCAATTCAGCGTGTATAAGCCGTATGGCGGCGCGGCGCAGGCGTTATGGATGACCTATTATGCTGTGGTGGGTATCGCGGCCTTCTCGGTAGTCTTCAGTTACTTCCTTAAAACCAGCAAATTTGGGTTGGGATTGATGGCTATTCGGGAGGATGAAGATGCCGCCGAGGTAGTAGGCGTAGTGGCGCCCTCTGCCAAGACGCTGGCTTACGTTCTTTCGGCTTTCTTGCCAGGCATGTTGGGGGTGTTGTTCTTCTTTAAGAACGGCAACGTGGAACCGGGCGACGCTTTCCGTTTACACTTTTCTATCGAAACGCTGGTGATGATGATGCTGGGCGGGCAAGGTACAGTGATGGGCCCCGTCATTGGCGCGCTTGGCTATCAACGTCTGCGCGGCGTTCTGCTCACCAGTGATGTCAAAATTGGCGCGCTGCCTCTCAAAGATTTCCAACTGGTCATTGCGGGCGGGTTGATGCTGCTCATCATCCTGTTCATTCCAGCCGGTTTGGTTGGCTGGTTGCGCCAGCGTTTTGCGCGTCTGCGGAGGTATTTGGTATGAGCATCCTTTTACAAGTTCAGGGCGTGACCAAACGATTCGGCGGTTTGCAAGCGCTGACACAAATTACTTTCGATTTGCCTGCCGGACAAATTCTAGGGTTGATTGGCCCAAACGGCGCAGGCAAGACCACGCTTTTCAACGTCATCAATGGCGTGTATAACCCGGAAGAGGGCCGTATCCTGTTCCGCGAGCAGGACATTACCGGCAAAAAACCGTATGAACTGGCTAAAATGGGCATGGCTCGCACACATCAAATTGTGCGCCCCTTGAACGAATTGACGGTTCACGAAAATGTGATGGTGGGTGCTTGCTTTGGGCGCGAAAATCAGCCGCTGCGACATGCTGCCGACATAGCGGCGGAAATCCTGCAATTTGTTGGGTTAGCTGCCAAACCTGACCAACTCGCTGGCAGCCTCAACGTTGCGCAAAAGAAGCGTTTAGAGATGGCGCGCGCTTTGGCTGCTCATCCCTATCTGCTGCTGCTTGACGAAGTGCTGGCCGGCCTCAACCCTTCTGAAATCAGCAATATGGTAGAAACCATCCTGAAAATTCGCGAGCAAGGTATCACCATTATCATGATCGAACATGTGATGAAAGCGGTGATGAACGTTTCTGACCGTGTGATTGTGCTAGATTATGGGCAACAAATCGCCGAAGGCACACCGGCGGAAATCTCGCAGAATGAAAAAGTCATCGAGGCTTATCTAGGCGATCCCAGGTTGGCCGAAAGACTCTTGCAGGAGAATTGACATGGCGCTCTTGGAAATCAAAGACCTGGTCTCTGGCTATGGAGAAGTGCAAATTCTGTGGGGGTCGAGCCTGGAATTGGCGGAGGGCAAATTGACTTGCTTGGTGGGAGGTAACGGCGTGGGTAAAACCACCTTGTTACGCACCCTCATGGGATTGCTGCGTCCGTGGGAAGGCTCGGTTTCTTTTCAAGGTAAAGACATCACTCACTTGCCTGCTTATACCAAAGCAGAAATGGGCCTCGTGATGGTTCCAGAAGGCCGCCAGCTCTTTACAGATATGAGTGTGTATGAAAACCTTGAAATGGGCGCCTCCAACAAACGCGCCAGGCCAAAGCTCAAAGACAATCTGGAACGGGTATATGAGATGTTCCCACGCCTCAAGGAACGGCAGGCGCAAAAAGCCGGCACGCTTAGCGGCGGTGAGCAACAAATGCTGGCGGTAGGACGCGGCATTATGGCTGACCCCATCGTGTTGATGATTGACGAGTTATCGCTGGGTTTGGCGCCTGTGCTGGTATTGCAATTGTTTGAGAGCCTGAGGCAACTACGCGAGCTGGGCATTACGATTTTGTTGGTTGAACAAAACATCCAGATGGCGTTGGCAATCAGCGACTATGGGTATGTGCTGGCGGAAGGGAAGGTTGAACTGCAAGGTCCAGCCCGCGACCTCATCAAAGATCAGCATGTACGAGAGGCTTATCTAGGTTTATAATTGAAAGGGCTGGCTGCGCCTATCCATGGCCTGTAGCGCCGGGAAGCGTGGCATTTCCTTCCGTACCCTAAGATGGCTTGCCCGCCGCTGGCGCAAGCAAAAAAATGGAGGTCTCTTATGTTAGTTGGTGAAAGAATGTCTCATCCTATCATTTCCATTGCTCCCGATATGCCGGTGCATGATGCTTTGAACCTGTTCAAACGAGAACGCATTCGCCGCGCTCCGGTGGTCAAGGACGGTAAGTTGGTCGGCATCGTTTCGGACAAGGATTTATTGAACGCCTCCCCTTCTCCTGCGACAAGCCTCAGCATTTGGGAAATGAACTATTTGATGAGCAAGATTACCGTCTCAGAAGTCATGACCAAGAAAGTGCTGACAGTTAAAGAAGATACCCCCATCGAAGAGGCGGCTCGCATTATGGCCGATAACAAAATCGGCGGCCTGCCCGTCATGCGCGACGATCATGTGGTGGGTATCATCACCGAGACCGATCTGTTCAAGATTTTCCTCGAATTGATGGGCGCGCGCGAGAAGGGTGTGCGCGTTACCGCCCTCATCGAAGAAAAGCCCGGTCAATTGGCGAAAATGACCCAAGCCATTGCCAAGGCAGGCGGCAACTTTGTGGCATTTGGGCAGTTTGCCGGCGAAGATCCTTCCACTCGTCTGGTGACAATGAAAGTGGAAGGCATAAAAATGGAGGCCGTCAAACAGGCTATTGCCGACATCGCCAAGGAAATTTGGGATATCCGCGAAGTTTGAATTTTGCGCAGGCAGATAAGCAACTGCCTTGCCTCTATAAGCAATATGTCCCGAAGGCTCGCAAACCTTCGGGACGTTTGATTTTCATTGTCCCCCCGTCAAAGACTTCAAACTGGCGACCTCCTCACTCGTGAGATACCGCCATTGGCGAGGTTTCAGGTTCCCCAATCGTAAACTTCCAATGCGAATGCGCACCACGCGCACCACCGGCAAGCCCAAGAGAGAGCCAATTTCGCGGATTTGCCGCTTGCGTCCCTCTCGCATAACAATCCGAATCCAGGCTCCCTTACCAGAAACGGCCTCGAAGCGCACTTGCGCCGGCGCCGTTCGATAACCATCTTTTAGCACCACACCGCGCCGCCAAGTTTCCAGTAACATCTCGTTGGGACGGCGCGCCAACAACACCCGATATTCCTTTTCGTGTCCATAACGTGGATGGGTCAAGCGGTTTGCCAAATCGCCGTCGTTGGTCATCAGAATCAACCCCTCGCTATCGAAATCCAAACGGCCGACCGGATACAGCCGCTCTGGCAAGCTTACCAGGTCATGCACCGTTTGGCGGGTATCGCCAGGCTCAGCCTCTACGGTAGATAAAACATAGCGCGGCTTGTGCAGGGCGATATAAATAAATTGAGTAGTCGCAGGGATGAGTTTACCGTCTACTGCAATCGTATCCTTGGCCGCATCTGCCTTTTGCCCCAATTTGGCCGTTTGACCGTTGACGCGCACACGCCCGGCTTCGATCATTTGCTCGCAAGCGCGCCGCGACCCATATCCTGCTTGCGCCAGAATTTTTTGTAACCGTTCTTCGGTCATCTTAACTCTTCAAAAGCCCAACATCTTGTTCAGTCGGCTCTGACAGGCGCAAGGGAGGCAGTTCCGTCAGCGAATTCAAACCAAAATGCTGCAAAAACGCTGTTGTTGTGCTGTATAAGATGGGGCGTCCCGGCCCTTCTGCGCGCCCATTTTCTTGAATCAAACCTTTGCTCAACAGACTTTTCATCACGCCGTCGCTGTTGACGCCGCGCACAGCATCCACTTGCGGACGGGTGACCGGCTGCTGATAAGCGATAATCGCCAGTGTCTCCAGCGCGGCGCGGCTCAAATGACTGGTAGCCTCCAGCCCCAGGAAGCGCTCTACGGCCTCGGCCGCTTGCGGAGCCGTTGTCAGTTGCAGGCGTCCGCTGAAGCGTTGTAGACGCAGGCCGCGGGTGCGAAGCGAAGCGTCCAGTTCCTCCAAAGCGTTTTCCACCTCGGAAACAGAAGTCTCCAATGCAGCCGCCAATTGGCTGCTTGTCACCGGTTCGGCCGCTACGAACAACAAGGCCTCGACCTGCGCCGTTAGAGGCAATTTTGCCTGATTCTCAAATTCGCTCATGCTATAATAAACCCGTAACGCGGAGTTCATTCCGCCATCAAAAAATATGAAATCACATCGTCTCTTTGCGCTTTTATCCGTGTTGTTTTTCACGCTGGCTTGCTCCGTTTTTGTCGGTGGGCCAGACTATCCTCAAGAACGCATTCCCATTTCGGCTAAAGCAGTGACCGACCTGAAGGCGCAGTTCGAACAGGCTCTCCTCGCCGGCGCCCAGAGCGGAACAGTAACGCTCGAAATGACCGAGGAACAACTAACCTCCATCATAGCGCTCAAAACGGTTTCTCAAAAAGAGCCGCTCTTTACCGACCCGCAAGTATACCTGCGAGAGGGTCAAATGCGCATTTACGGCCGGGCGTACCGCGGCTATTTCAATGCCAATGTTTTGCTCGTCCTGAACGTAAGCGTGGACGAAGAGGGAAAGCCCAGCCTCGAAATCGCCTCGGCTGACTTTGGACCGTTTCCGGCTCCCGAAGGGCTGAAACAAAGTCTCACTGCACTTCTCACCGAGGCCTACACCGGCTCGCTTGGTCCGGTGGCGACCGGCTTTCGCCTGGAAACCATCGCGATTGCAGATGGGGTCATGACGTTGACAGGACGCATTAAATAGCCGTTGGATTATACCAGAGTCATCATGTTACGCCCAATTCGCTTCGTTCTACCCGTTGGCTTGCTGGCCGTTATATTCGCTTTGACTTTGGCGATGGGCGGATGCCGCTCCCCCCGCCAAGACAGCGAGCGTATGACGGTGCTGGTGCTTGCCGATGGGCAAACGCGGGAGGTTGAAGTCTTAAAAGGCAGCACAGCGGGGCAAGCCCTGGAGGCGGCCGGGTTGCAGATTTCTGACCTGGACCGCAGCGAACCTCCGGCTTATGCCGTTCTCAGCGCAGGCGACCAGGTGCATCTGGTGCGCGTGCGCGAAGAGTTTACTACCGAACAGGTGATTATTCCCTTCGAGCAACAAATCGTCCGCAACGAATCCCTGCCCGAAGGGGAGCGCCGGCTCATCCAGCCTGGCTCCAATGGGCGAGAAGAACGCACCTATCGCATTCTGTTTGAGGATGGGGTAGAAGTCAGCCGCTCGATTGTCAAAAACATTACCTTGCAAGAAGCCGTGCCTGAAATTATCATGGTGGGGGCGCAATCGGCCTATGCGCCGCTCATCATCCCCGGTAAATTGGCTTACCTGGCGGGCGGCAACGCCTGGGTGATGGAAGGCACCACCGCCAACCGCCGCCTGCTGGTCAACTTTGGTGACCTGGACGGGCGGATTTTTTCCATCTCGCCTAACGGCGAATGGCTGCTCTTTTCTCGCAAATCCAAAAAAGCCGCCGATGAAGAAATCAATAGTTTGTGGGTTGCCAGCCTGACGCGCTCCAACATAGCGCCCTTTGCTCTAGGCGTCAAGAACGTTGTTCATTCGGCAGTCTGGACGCCTAGTTCGGCCAATGTAGCCTACACCACCGTCGAACCGCGTTCCACCGCGCCGGGCTGGCAGGCGAACAACGACATCTACAAAGTGGTGGTTGGACCGGGTTGGGCTGGCACGCCTCAGCGCGTATTGGAGGCTAATAGCGGCGGCGTATATGGTTGGTGGGGGATGAAGTTGTTTTATTCGCCCGAAGGCCTGCTCACCTATGCCCGCGCCGATCAAATTGGCCTGGTAGACCAACAGAACGGCGAACTCGACCCCCTGCTCGAAATTACCCCCCTCCAAACGCACAGCGACTGGGCATGGGTGCCGGGGCTGGTCTGGGGCGCAGATAGCCAAACGCTGTACCTCGTCACTCATGCGCCGCCTCCCACGTTGGTCAACGAGGAAGAGTCGCCCTATTTCGATTTAGTAGCCATTTCTATGGCAAACAAAGCCGCTGTGCGCCTCATCCAACAGACCGGCATGTTTGCTTATCCATCCGCTTCACCCTTGCGCCAGCGCGGCAAGGAAAAATCCTATCAGGTGGCTTTCTTGCAGGCCATCTTTCCCGAACAAAGCGAGACCAGCCGCTACCGCGTGATCGTCATGGACCGCGACGGTTCAAATCAACGTCTCTTGTTCCCCCCTGCCGACGTTCCCGGCCTTGAACCCCAAACGCCGGTCTGGGCGCCCCTGCCGCTCGAAGGTCAAAGCGGCGATTTTTTGGCGCTTATCTATCAAGGCAACCTATGGCTGGTGGATTCGGGTAGCGGGCAGGCTTTTCAAATCACCGGCGACGGACTGATTAGCCTTATTGATTGGAAATAAACGATTGGAAAATTAGAAACACCCTTTTTGCAGTAGAGTCAAAAATGCGAAAAACTCTTTGACTTTCGAGGTAAACAATGCGAATTCTGATTACAGGGGCTGCGGGCTTTTTAGGCTCCCATTTATGCGACCGTTTGCTGGCAGATGGACACGAAGTCATTGGCTTGGATAACTTCATTACCGGCAATCCGGGCAATATTGCCCATTTAGCAGGCAACGAACGCTTTCGGTTTTACAAGCACGACGTTTCCAACTATATTTATGTGCCTGGCAAAGTAGATGCCGTGCTGCATTTTGCTTCACCAGCCAGTCCCAACCCTAAATCGCCGGTAGGGTACTTTAACTTGCCCATTCAAACCATGAAGGCCGGCGCGCTTGGCGCCCACAACACCTTGGGCGTTGCCAAAGCCCATCAAGCCAGGTATCTGTTGGCCTCTACCAGCGAAATTTATGGCGATCCCCTCGTTCACCCGCAGGCTGAAGATTACCCTGGCAACGTAGACCCGGCCGGCGAACGCGCCGTGTACGATGAAGCCAAGCGTTTCGCCGAAGCGTTGACTCTGGCTTATCATCGCGTTCATCGCGTGGACACGCGCATTGTGCGCATCTTCAACACCTATGGCCCGCGCATGGATCTGGACGACGGGCGCGCTTTGCCCAACTTCCTCAAGCAGGCTCTTTTAGGCCAGCCTCTCACTGTCTACGGCGACGGCAGTCAAACGCGCAGTTTCTGTTATGTAGATGACCTTATCGAAGGTGTTGTCCGCCTGCTGCATTCCGACGAACACATGCCTGTCAATATTGGCAATCCTCACGAGATGACCATCCTGGAATTTGCCGAAGCCATCAACCGCATCACGGGTAATCGAGCCGGTATCGTTTACTTGCCGGGCGAGCGCTCTGCTCGTGATCCTCAGCGCCGTCAGCCCGACATCAGCCGCGCGCGCCGCATCCTCGGCTGGGAGCCAAAATACAGCCTGGAAGAAGGCATCCGCAACACCATACCTTACTTCCGCGAGAAATTGGGGCTGGCATGATACTGAACAACGCCAAAGAACGCGAGCGTTTCTTGAAATTTGCCGTCGTTGGCGCAATTGGCGCAGGGATTGATTTTGGCGTGATGAACTTGCTCACTCAAACGGTCGCCATGCCGTTGGTTGTGGCAGGAACGCTTTCTTTTGTTTGTGCGGTCATCAGCAATTTTATATGGAACCGGTACTGGACCTACCCTGAATCGCGCTCCCGCGCCATTGCCCATCAACTGGCGATGTTCTTTACCGTCAACGTGGCCGGCGTTGGCATCCGCATCCCCATCCTGCATTTTGTTGAGCCTCCCCTGTTGCGCTTGCTCGAAAGCCTCAAATTTCGCCTGCCGCTCAACCCTGACCTGCTTGCCAAGAATCTGACCCTGGCCCTGGCTGTCGGAATTGTAATGCTTTGGAATTTCTTTGTTAACCGCTATTGGACGTATAATGATATAGATATACCCTCTCCCTAAGAAGCGGAATCATTCAACCGCGAAGATGTTTGGAGTCCGAAGTCTTCAGACTTCGGCACACCGACAACTCGAGTTGTCGGACTCCAAAATGGGTTGCGGCTGGAGGTCGCGCTATGGATTCATCTGCTCGAAAACTGATTCCCATCTATACCTCCCGCGGAGACGCTGAAGCCTTTTTGCTATACCCTTACCTGTTCAACCTGCTGGGCGAATGGATAGGCTTTGTAACGCCCAAACGAGAAGTCTACTCTGTGCTGGGCTACTATGTTGGATATCTGACCGACGACCGGCGCATCCTGCGCAAACGCGCTACCAGCACGCTCAAACCACGCTTGCAGCCGCCTCCGCCTCCGGGCAAAGTTTCCCCCCCAGCCACCGTCCCGCTGCCCCCCATGATGCGCGAATTGACTCACAGCCAGATAGACGTTTTGCTCGAAGAGCCGGAACGTCTGCACACCCTGGATAGCGGTGAATTCCGCCAAGACTTGGATTGAAATGCCTGCTTCCTTGAAAGCCAAACCCCTCCGCGCTTCGCGCATAAGCATTGCCCAACTCATGCAGCCAGAACACGCTAACAGTCAGGGCAATGTGCATGGCGGCTGGATTATGAAACTGGTGGACGAGGCCGGCGCCTTGGCTTGTATGCGTCATGCTCAGCGGCGGGTCGTCACCGTTGCCATTGACTCAATGGTCTTTCGTCAACCTATCCGCATTGGCGACCTGGTCATCCTCACCGCCGAAGTGACGTATGCCGGTCGCACTTCGATGGAGGCAGAGGTGCAAGTAATAGCCGAAAACCCTGTCACCGGTGAACAGACCCATACCAACACTGCCTATATAGTCTATGTCGCCCTCGGCGAAGATGGTAAGCCGGCCTCTGTCCCGCCGCTATTTGCCGAGACCGAGAGCGAAAAATGGCGGCTGGATCAAGCCCAAAAACGGCAGGAATATCGTCTCTCCAAAAAGTAATGCGCTATGAGTGACACCGAAGAAGCCAACTCAAAGGAACCCATTGCCCATCCGTTTCGTTCCTTGCGCGAACTGGTCGAACATGTCTCGGGCAAGAGGCTAACCGAATTGCCGCAGGAAGACAGCGGGCTGGCTGAACCGCTTCCCTTTCCCTTCCTGGCTATCATTGGGCAGCGCGAGATGAAACTGGCGCTTGTGCTTGGGCTGATCAATCCCAACATTGGCGGCATCCTGCTCATTGGTCCGCGAGGCACCGCCAAGACCACCGCCGTCCGCAGCCTGCTTGACTTACTTCCGCAAGTGGAGCGCAGCGCCTGTTACTATGGCTGCCTGCCCGAAGACATCGAGACCGGCGGCATGACCGCTGTCTGCCCCGACTGTGCCAAAAAATATGCCGAAGGACAGCCGCTGACAATCGCCGACCGCGTGCGCCTGGTGGAATTGCCGCTCAATGCTCAATTGGAAGATGTTGTTGGCGGTATAGACGAGCGCGCTGCCATCTTACATGAGCGCATGAAAGTGCGGCGCGGCATCTTAGCCCAGGCAGATCGTAACCTGCTCTATATTGATGAAGTCAACTTGTTGGAAGATGCCATCGTAGATGCCATCCTGGATGCGGCTGCGCAAGGCTCTTATACGGTGCGGCGGGGGCCGGTCAGCGCCACCTATCGTGCGCGCTTCTTATTAATCGGTTCGATGAACCCCGAAGAAGGCCGCCTGCGCCCGCAGATTTTAGACCGCTTTGGGTTGCGCGTCATTGTCAAAGGCCTGGAAACGCAGTCCGAACGTCTCGAAGCCTATCGCCGTGTCCAGGCTTACTTGACCAACCCTCGTTTGATGGTGGCCCAATTCAACGCGGAAATGCAGGCCGCCAGCGCCGAAGTCACGGCTGCGCGCCAGCGCCTGCGGCAAGTGACTCTTTCGGATGAGGTAGCCAACCCTGCCATTGCCCTGGTACAGAAAATGGGCATTGATTCGCTGCGCGCTGAAATCACCTGGTTCGAGGCGGCGCGCGCCTATGCCGCTGCGGATGGACGCACTGACGTGACGCTGGAAGATTTGAAAACCGTTGCCCCCATGTGCCTGCGCCTGCGCCGCTCGCCATTCATGACGGAGTACATTCATAACCAGGCGGGAGAAGAAGCCGAACTGGCAGAATTGCTCGACAAACTGAGCCAGAAAACGCCCCCTCGCAGAGCCCTCAAAAAAATTCGAACGAGTTGAGCAGTTGAAACGTCCCGATTCCGAAAGCTTTCAGGCTGTTTCAGCGCGCACATTGGAAATCTGCCAGCATTTCTTTGGCCAGGCTTTCGATATCTGGCTGATGTTGGTTTTCTTCTGCAATGCGTTTCCAGGTATAGCATAGTCCCTTGCGGGGGCGCGAGTCGTCTGCATAGGCCAGCAGCGAAATCTCGCGCGCCGAGGTCGGTTCGCCGGTCAGCGCGTAAGCCTCGATGAAAGGCAGCCATTCCAGCGCGTCGCCGGGAACGAGACCTTGGGCGCGCGCCTGGTTTCCCAGCGCAGCCACTTCTTCCCAATTTCCTCTCTGGCGCGCCAATTCTGCTTTCTCATAATAGTAACACCAGGTATGCGGCGGTTCTTTGCCAAAGGGCGCAGCGGGCATGTGCGGCGGTGCATCTGTCCGAATCAAGTCCAGGTTAGAAAGCGGGATGGCATCCCGCAGATAGCGTGGCTGGCGTTCATAGGTTTCGCCGCCTGCATAACGCGCGTCCAGCACGCGCAGACAAGCGTTAGCAGGGACAAGCACGGTCAAAACCTGATCTGTCGAGCCGACAAATCTCACTGTGCGATATTGGAATGAGACCGGCGCGCCCTTTTCCAGGGCGGGCAGCGACGCGCCTCCCAGCCGTGTGCGGGTGTATAGCAGCGCATACGGCAGGTCGCCGCCAGTGTGGTCAGGCGCATACATCCAGTTCAAGGGCGCGGTCATGCTCATATCGGTTTCATAGTTGAGCGGCAGTTCGTGGGTCAGGATGAGCGTCCCAGGTTGCAGCGCGGGAATGCGCCAGGCAAATTGCCAGAAAATCTCTTGCTGACGCGCCCAATCGCGGCGGAAGTCGTTTGCGGTGTATACCTGCTGGCCGATGCCTAATGCCAGCAGAAACGCTACTGCAACCGCGCGGAAACGGTATTTGCCCACGGCCAGTTCCACCAGCCCGGCGAAAAACAGACTGCCGCCTAACATCATCGAAATCGTGAAGCGGTCATTGATGGACTGTAGCGTCAAAGGCAAGCCGGCTGCCCAAGAGGGAATGCGCCCAAGCAGGATGCCGGTCAAACCGAGCATCACGGCCTGCTGGCCCCACGTCAGGCTTTTTCTGTGCCTTGTCAAGTCCGCATCTACGCCGAGCCGGCTCGAAGCGCCGCGCAGCCAGATAGTCAATAACGTAAAACCAACGACGATGCCCCCCAGCGCCATTTGTGTGGATGGATTGCTTAAGGAACGCACTGCCAGCGGCAGAATTTGGCCCCAACCATACACGCCAACTTTCCAGATGGCCTCGCCCATGGTGAGGACGAAATTCAAGACCGGATTTTCTGATAAGGCGACCGGCGATTCGGCGGCTACATTGTACGAGGCGTAACCGCCGAATTTATAGTAATAGACCAACCAGGCTGCGTTACAGGCCCACACCAGCAGATAAGGCAGCCACAGTTTGAGGGCGCGCCTCAAGCCGGTCAATAGATGGTCCTCTGCCGCCAACGTCCATAAGAAGAGCAGCCGTAAAGGCTCCTGGGTGGCAAAGTATTCGGTTGGAAAGACGCCCAACACCAGGAAAGTCAGGGCAAGCCAGGTATAGCGTCCAAACCTGGAGGGGGTGCGGACGGCTTGTACGGTGCAACCGAGTGAAAGGAGATAGAAAAGAAAGGGAATCCATTCTTGATTGATATGCGTATAGGCAACCCAATGCTGGCTATAGGCCGGGAAAACCAGGAAGAACAAAGCGGCGCTCAGCGTTTGCCAACGTGCGGCGGGCCAGAGGGTCTTGAAGATCCACCAGGCGCATAGGGTTGTCGCAAAGCGCAGCAGCAGCGCCAGAGACTGCCACAAGAGCGGTTTTGGCGGAAGCAGGCTGGTCGTCCCGAAGAAGATCGGGCCCAAAAAAGGCCGAAAGGGCGCAAAAGCCGGCATGAATTCTTGTGGGCCGAGGAATTCGGCAATCCAGGCAAACGGCCAATCGTCCCAATAGAATCCGGTCCAGGGCAGCATTGTCCCGTAGGTGAGCAAAGTCACCAGGAGGATGACGACGGGGATGCTCTTAGCGGAGAAACGCATCTCAGGCTTCTTCTCCTTCTGGGTGTCCCAACAGGGCGGGCAACACTGTCAGGTAAGTGAAGATCCACAGCGGCAGTCCGGTAATCGTCAAGCGGTCTTCCTGGCCGGTAGAAATACCTGTGACCAGCGTCTGAATCAAGAAAATGAAGTAGACCATGGCGATTGGTTCTTTGTGTTGCCGATATTGGGGGGAGAGCAGGAAGTATAAAGTAAGCGGCAGCATGAGGAGATGCACATAGAGCGCCAGAGCGTTGAAAGACTGCGCAAAGCCGGCCATGCGGTTGCCCTCCCCAATCAGAAAGAAAGAACCTATCCACAAGTTGCGGTCGAGCAGGTTATCTCGAAAGGTACGCAGACTTTCACGAGGATGACTTGCCAGATAGTCGAACTGCTCTTTCGGGCTCCAATCTTCGATGACGGCTAGGCTATCGCGCCAGGGCAGGTTTTCGGTGTGTGAATATACAACTGCTACAAAGAAGTTTTTGAATGTATAGGGTCCGATGCCCGAAATGCTCAAGCGCCCGTTATAGGCCAGCGAGATGGCAAGTTGCACCCAAACCGGCACAAGCGCCAGCGCAGCCAGCCAGGTCAGTTTCAATTTGGGCAGTTTGGCGTTCTTGAAAAGCAAATACAGGCCTAGCAAGACGAGTTGAATCTGATACGTCGGTTTGGTCACCGTCAGCAGGCTAAGAAGCAGTAGGGCGTAGAACCACTTTTGTTTTCTCTGCGTGGTCAGCAGCCAAATCAGCGCAGCGAGCAGCAGGATGTTGAGCGTCTCGGTTAGACCGTGAAAGGTGAGGACAAGCGCTGAAGGATGTGAGAAGAACAGCGCGCTCCCCAAAATAGCCAGAGCAGGGCGCTTTGTGCTGTTGTATAGAGCCAGGTAGAGGAGAGCAGTGCTGGTCAGCCACATCAGGGCCTGGCCAAGCCATAAGACAGTTTCGGCTCTTGCTCCCAGGGCTGCACGAAAGGCTCCTACCCAGAGCGGATACAACCAGGGGCGCAATTCAATGAATGTTTCTTGAGAATGGCCGAAGAACCAGTCGCCGGTAGCGCGGTACTCGCGCGAGTCGTCGGCCCACCAGAAATATTTTTGTGGCGCGTAGATGTTCACCTTGGAGCCGGTGACCTCGCTCAGGTAGAAACCCCATTGCACATAATAGGCGATTGCAGTCATCAAGACCAGGCAAAGACCCAGCAGAATGTCTTTTTTACAGGGAATGGAGTTTTTAGGTTGCATACGCAGGCAGTGAGTTTGCATCCTCTCTGGCGTGATGTTTTCCCCATTATACGCTTTCTTGCTGTTCGGGGAGCGGCAAAATATGACTATCCCAGACCTGTGTGCAAGTGAAGCAGCCTTTACTGGCGATTGCCCACATCTTGAGGGCAGGGCGTATTCTCTAAAATTACGATGGAATGCTTTCGAGCGCTCCGCCAGCAAGGGGCTTGGATTTGGCAATCCAAGCCAGCGGAAGCAATCCAAGCCAGCGGTGTCCAAGCCACCATTTTTTTTGCTCGTGCGGATTGCCAAATCCGCACATGCCTCCCTTGGGGGCAATCACCAGAGCCTTTACAATTGACTTTATCCATCAGCGGTGGTATAGTTGCGCCCAATATGAACCTGTCAGAGCGCAACGGTACTACTACTACATCCCCCACCCAACGTGGGGCAGTAGCGTTTGGACGGGTTTAGAAGCAGCAAACCTATCTTGCGGTACACCAAGCGCCCCACCTTACGTGGGGCGCTTTTTTTGAGGAGGTTCTTATGAAAGATATAAAACCATCGAAAGGCACGCTGGTAATGAAATTTGGCGGGACATCGGTAGGCAGCCCAGAAGCATTGACTCAAGCGGCCGGCATCGTGCGCGCCGCCAGGGCCGATTGGGCGCGCGTGGTGGTGGTCACTTCGGCCATGTCGGGCGTGACCGACTTGCTGCTCGACAGCGCCCGGCGCGCCGCGCAAGGCGACGTGCAGTCGTTGGACGAAGCCGCTGAAAAATTGCGCGCCAGGCATTTCCAGCCGGCAGAGACGTTTATCCGCGACCCGGCCGCGCTTGCCCGCTTGAAAGACGAAATTGGCGGCCTGGTGACTGCTTTCGTCGAATTGTGCCGCGCTATGGCGGTCATTGGTGAAGCCAGCCCGCGCGCATTGGACGCCGTCGCCTCTTTGGGCGAACGCATATGTGTACGCTTGCTCTCGGCCCTCCTTAAGGAGCACGGCGCGCCGGCGGAGTATGTCGAAGCCAGCGAGTTGATCGTGACCAATGACCATTTCCAGAATGCCCACCCTGACTTAAGCCTCACTACACAAAAAACGCGCCAACGGTTAGAACCGCTTTTGAGGCGCGGCCTCACGCCGGTGGTGACCGGTTTCATTGGCGCGACGCCTGCGGGCGTGATTACCACGCTGGGGCGCGGCGGCTCTGACTATTCGGCCGCTATCCTGGGCGCCGCCTTGCCGGCCGATGAGGTCTGGATTTGGACCGACGTGGACGGCGTGATGACTGCCGACCCTCGCCTTGTCCCCTCCGCTCGCACGCTGCCGGAGATTACCTACAATGAAATTGCCGAACTGGCCTATTACGGCGCGAAAGTGTTGCACCCTAAGACCATCCGCCCGGTAGTGGAAGCCGGCATCGGCCTGCGCATTTGCAATACCTTTAACCCCTCTCATCCCGGCACACGGCTGGTGCCAAATCAGGCTGGCAAACCCAATGGCGGATTAATTGTCAAGGCCGTCACCGCCATTCGTAAGCAAAAACTGATCACCATCGAAGGGCGCGGCATGTTGGGCGTGCCGGGCGTGGCTGCGCGCGCGTTTGGGGCGGTGGCCTCTACGCATACCAGCGTACCGCTCATCACTCAGGCCTCTTCCGAGCAATCCATTTGTTTTGCCATTCCATCAGAATCTGCCGCCTCGGTGTTGGCAGCCCTTCAAGCGGCCTTTTCGGTGGAACTTTCGCAGCGCGACATTGACAGCATTTGGGCAACCGACGATGTGTCTATTATTACAGTAGTCGGCGCTGGGATGCGTTATACGCCGGGCGTGGCTGGGCAGGTCTTCAGTCAATTAGGCAAAAAGCGCATCAACATCCTGGCTATTGCCCAGGGATCGTCCGAAGTATCTATTTCGATGGTGGTGGATGCGGCCAATACCGAAGCCGCCGTCGAGGCCCTGCATGAATTGTTTGTGAACCAGGAGGCCTGATGTCCCGCATTCCTGTCGCCGTGTTGGGCGCCACCGGTTCGGTCGGGCAGCGCTTCGTCTCCCTGCTCGACGGTCATCCCTGGTTTGAAGTGGTGGCGCTGGCCGCCTCTGACCGCTCGGCCGGCCGCCCGTATGCCGAGGCTTGCCGCTGGATACTTCCCACTCCAATGCCCGATTGGGCGCGCGGCATGACCTTGCTCCCGCTTGCGCCGCAATCCATCCAGGCCGCAATCGTTTTCTCCGCTCTGCCTTCTGAGCAGGCGTTGGATATCGAATCGCAATTTGCCTGCGCTGGGGTGGCGGTCTGCTCCAACGCTTCGGCCTATCGCGCTGACCCCTACGTGCCGTTGCTCATGCCCGAAGTCAACGCGCCGCACATTGCGCTTGTCCGCGAACAGCGACGGCAGCGTGGTTGGAGCGGCTGTATCGTGACCAACCCCAACTGCACCAGCGCGGGCATGACGGTGGCCCTCAAGGCGCTGGACGAGGCTTTTGGCGTTCAACAAGTCTTTGCCGTTTCGCTCCAGGCGCTTTCTGGCGCGGGCTACCCAGGCGTGCCTTCGTTGGACGTGGCCGACAACATCATCCCTTATATTGGCGGCGAGGAGGAAAAGATCGAATGGGAGCCGCGCAAGATGCTGGGCCGTCTGGGGGAGGCGGGTATTGAACTGGCGGACCTGCGACTCTCAGCGCAGGCCAACCGCGTGGCTGTGAGCGACGGCCATACCGTTTGCTTGAGCGTGGGACTGCGCGCTTCGGTCTCCCCCGAAACGGCTTCCGCTGCTCTGGCCGCTTACCAGGCCCCGGCCTCCGCCCGCGACCTGCCCTCCGCGCCTCATCCCATCCTGCTCGTGCGCGACGAACCCGACCGCCCACAGCCGCGCCTCGACCGTCTGACCGGTCATGGCATGACCACCGTCGTCGGGCGCATTCGCCCTGACCCGCTGCTGACTCTTAAGTTCGTGGTTCTCTCCCACAACACCATCCGCGGCGCGGCTGGCGGCTCCATCTACAACGCCGAACTTCTTGTAAAGGAAAATCTGCTATGAAATGCTATGGTCTCTCTGCCCTGACCGACCTTTGGGGCGATTTCATCGTCTATCGCAACTTGAAACCTGCTGACCCGCGCCTGCCTGCGCTCGACGACCTGCGGGGTAAACTGAATCTTTCTCTGGGCGTCGTCCCCCGCAAGAACGAAACCGACTACGCTCGCGTGGTGGTCGAGATCCTGAAACAGGCCCGCACTTTGGCATCCCCCGGCTTAGAAATCCGCCGCATCATTTTCCTGGGCGACACGCGCCTGCTCGACTCAACCGCCTTTGCTAACCTTTGCGAGGCGGGCGGCTGGCCTGGCCTTGCGTTTATTGGTTCTGAAACCGCCGCGCCATTTGCGGCGCAGACGGAACCTATGCCTGGCGGACAGGTTTTGTACCTGTCCAACCGCTGGGCAGCATTGGACGACGCCTTCCGCAAGTTTGTTGCCGACCAGGGATTCCCTGTTGATGAACACACTGCCCTGTTGATTGACATGGATAAGACTGCCCTGGGTGCGCGCGGGCGCAACGCCGCGGTGATTGATAATGCCCGAGTCCAGGCGGTGGAGGAAACTGTCGCCAGCCTGTTGGGCAGCGCCTTTGCCCCGCAGGGCTTCCGCGCCGCTTATGATTTGCTCGCTCAGCCAGAATTCCATCCCTTTACCGGCGACAACCAGGACTACCTGGCTTATGTCTGTCTCATTCTAGGCAGCGGGCTGGAAACGCTCGAGGGTTTAGTCAGCAGAATCAGGAGTGGGAAGATACGCGCGTTTCGGCAGTTCATCGCCGAGGTGGATGCCCGTTCCTCTGTGCTTCCGTCCAGCCTAGAGGCTATTCACAAAGAAATCTTGACTAATGTGCAGGCTGGCGACCCAACGCCCTTCAAATCCTTCCGTTACAATGAATTTCGTATTACCAGTGCGCGGATGGGCTGGCTGCCAGAGCAGGCGGTAGTGGAGAAATTGTTGAGCGAGGAAATTGTGCTTACCCGCGAAGTGCGCGACCTGGCGCAAGAGTGGCGCAGGCAGGGGGCTTTGGTTTTTGGCCTGAGCGACAAACCTGATGAGGCCTCGCTGCCTACGCCCCCGCTGGCTGCGCAGGGCTTTATCCCTTTGCATCACAAGCCCACCCATGTAGTAGGCGAATAGCGTCGGCGTACTTCAATTTCTTTATTGACCACCCGATTGGCGCGCTGGGCTCGCGTTGAGTTGGCAAAAACGCCGGGCAGAGTGTTCCCAACCCCCAAGTTTCTACTAGAGGGCGGTTTTTTCAAAAATGATAGATGTTGTTATAATCGCCCACACTTTACTCATGAGGAGTCTCTTATGAATTTCGCAATGTGGAAGAAAGCCTTGAACGTCATCCCCGAAGTCTCGAAAGAGGAGTGGGACAAACTGGATGTCATCTCAAAGTGGCTGATCTCGACCCGCGCCGCCGTCCTCATCATGACTTTCATCTCCGCGGCCCTGGCCGGGCTTTTTGCCTGGCGCGACGGTTCGTTCTCTCTCCTGCCCTGGCTGGCGTTGACGTTGGGACTGATCCTTGCCCATGCCACGAACAACATTTTCAACGACTTTACCGATTTCGTGCGCGGCGTGGATAAGGACAACTACTTTCGCACCATCTATGGCGCGCAGCCGATTGCCAGCGGCCTGATGACCAAACGCCAGCACCTGACGTATTTCGCCGTCACCGGTCTCCTGGCCTTAGCAGCCGGACTGTACTTGATTGCCGTCAACCGTTGGGACCCCGTGATATGGATTTTGCTTGGCTTGGGCGCGTTCTTCGTCTTGTTCTACACCTGGCCTCTCAAGGGACTGGCTATGGGAGAAGTGGCTGTGCTTATCGTGTGGGGGCCGTTGATGATCGGCGGCGGTTACTATGTGCTGGCTCACACCTGGGACTGGAACGTGGTCATCGCCAGCCTGCCTTACGTGTTGGGCGTGACGACCGTCATCTTCGGCAAACACATTGACAAACGCGACATTGACCGCGCCAAGAAAATCTATACCCTGCCGGTGTTGATCGGCGAGCAGGCCGCACGTTATAGCGTGTTGGCTATGATGATCCTGCCGTATTTCTTGACCGCGTACCTGGTGGCGGTCAAATTCTTCACACCGGTCATGGGGATCGTCTTGTTCGCCCTGCCGACTTTCTTCAAGATTTACCCGGCCTTCCTCCACCCCAAGCCTGCCGAGCGACCGGCCGATTTCCCGAATGGACAAGGCGGCTGGCCGCTTTATTTTGCCCCGATGGGTTTCTGGAACAACCGTTCCTTCGGGAGCCTGTTCATGCTCGGCCTGCTGCTGGACGTGGCCCTGCGGCTGGTTTTCCCGGCCTTCTGGCGCTAGGCTGCTCCTTTGGTAGGACAAGTCTATTAGACTTGTCCTACAGGACAATGCTACAATACATTGTATAATCCCTGCCACGAAAAGAGAACAAACCCATGAAAATCAACTTTGCCATGTGGAAGAGAGCGTCCTGGGAACTCATCAAAATGGACGACAAGAAAGAGTGGGATGCGCTGGATGTCATCTCCAAATGGTTGATTGCCACCCGTTCAGCCGTGACGCTGGTGACGGTCTATTCCTGCGTCATTGCCGGCATCTTGGCCTGGCGCGACGACTACTTTTCCTGGATCCCGTTCCTGATCCTGACGTTCGGATTGTTCCTCGCGCACGGCACCAACAACCTGCTCAACGATTACACCGACTTCAGCCGTGGATTGGACAACGGCAACTATTTTCGTACCCAATACGGCGTCCACCCCCTGGCGCAGGGCTTCTTCACCAAACCGCAGCAACTCCGCTGGTTCGTCGTTAGCGGCGCGCTGGCAACCCTGGCGGGCATTTGGGCGTTGGTAAACACCGGCTTCAACAGCGTGGTGATCGGCCTGTTTGCCTTTGGCGCAATTGTCCTTCTCTTTTACACCTATCCGTTCAAATATTGGGGCATCGGCGAACTGTCCATCTTCCTAATTTGGGGACCGATCATGATTGGGGGCGTGTATTTCGTCCTGGCTCTGGTCAGCGGCAAAGAGATCGTACCTTCCACTGTTTGGAACGCGGTGCTGGCGGGCGTTCCCTACGGGCTGGGCGTAATGAGCATCAACATGGCCAAGCACATTGACAAACTCGATGACGACAAGAGCCGCGGTGTCGGCACCTTCCCCGTGCGCGTAGGGGAGGCGGCTGCCCGCCGCACCGACCAGTTTGCCGTCCTCATGATCTACGTGGTCATTGCTTACCTGGTATTCCTGCCGCGATACTTCACGCCTATCATGCTGGTCGTGTTCTTTGCGCTGAAAGACGCCATCCGGCTCGTGAAAGTATTGAACGCCCCCAAACCTGCCCAGGCGCCCGAAGGCTGGCCGGCTTGGCCGGTCTGGTTTGCCGGCTTTGCCTTCCAGCACAACCGTCAGTTTGGCGGGTATATCTTGCTGGGCTTGTTGGTGGATGCGCTCTTACACGTCATCCCATTTACCGCTGACCTGATCGCCCGCTACTGGCCGCCTGTATAACACAGCGGGGCGATTGTAAAAGGGCGACTGTAAAAGTCGCCCTTACCTTATATCCTTTATCTCCAACCACGCGGGTTCGGTGTTTGCCAGGACGCCGAACCCGAGCTTTCCTTCGGGGGTGAAGGCGGCATACTGGTTGTCAATCCAGATGACCAGCCCCAGCGGCGGACGCGGGCTGACGGGCGACTCCAGCACGAGAGCCTCGTCCACCCAAAAAGCGACCCGCTTCGGACTCCACTCGAACCTGTACCCGTGCCATGCGGTCACATCCACCCCCAGGCGGACTCCGTCTTCGCGTACCGCGCGCCCCGCCAGTTTGCGCAGGGAGATTCTTGCTTTTCGCGTAGCCATAATAGGGAGTACAGAGAGTACAGGGATTACAGGGAGTATAGGGAGCGCAAGCAGGCCTGCCAGCGCCAACCAAACAGGCGGGATGGCGGGCGAGCAAAAGACCTGTGCCAGGAATCCGTTCCCTGGTTTGTCCCCCAACGATAAATAATTCTCCTCTGAGGCGTGGAAGAACCAGACCGCGTTGGGTAGGGCAGGCAGCCGCCAGGGGTTGCCCCCAAACCCCAGCGACAGGCCGAATGGATCGTTCCACAACCCGAAGCCCCATGTCCCGGGCAGGGAAGAGGCCGAGGCGCGCGCCAGCAGGCTCAGGGTCCGGGGAGGATGCGCGGGGAAATGCCTGCGGGCGAGACTTGTGTAATCGTCCAGTTGCGCCACGCGATAGCGTTTGTCGTCCCCGGCCGGGATCGTCAAACGGAATCCGTTTGGGATGGCGTCCACGCTTGCGCCGCGGGTGGTGTGCGGTCTCATTGCCTGTTCACTAACCAGACACCCAGCAGGATGATCGCCCCGCCTACGACGGCTGCCCAGGTGATCGTTTCTGCCAGGATGAGCGCTGCCACGATCACCGCTACGGGCGGCTCGAGGTACAGGAAAGCGCCCAATTGGGCGGCCGGCAGGGCTTGCAGCGCGTCATACCAGGCAATGTAGGCCAGCCCGGAACAGAAGACGCCCAGGAAGGCCACGCCCAGCCAGCCGTCTCGCGTCAGTTGCGGGGTTTCGGCGAGGCCTGGCCCGTTGAAGAATAGAACGCTCGTGAACAGCCAGCCGAACGTCATTACGTAGAACATCATGCGCGTGGCCGGGTGCGCTTTCAGCCCACGCCGCGAAAGCGCCGAGAAAACCGCCCAATTCAATGCGCTGATGAGGACGAGGATGTCGCCCGGTTCGCCGAACTTGCCCAACTCGAGGGAGGCCAGGTCTCCATTGCTGACCACCAATATGACACCCAACGCAGCCAGGAGGATGCCGCCGGTTTGCAGCCAGGTCAGTTTTTCTTTCAGGATCAGCCAGCCCAGCACGGCCATGAAGACCGGCGTGGTGGCGACGATCCAGGCGGTGGTGCTGGCGCGCGAGGTCACCAGGGCCGTGGATTGCAGCCATTGGTGGAAGGTGATGCCCAGGAAACCTAACAGCGCGAAGTAGGGCCATTCTTCCCGTTTGGGCAGCGCGAATTGCTTGCGGATTGCTACTATGATGCCCAGGATGACCACACCCATCGCAAAGCGCATCCACACCACAGTGACAGGGGATACATCTTGCAGGGCTACTTTGGTGGCAATGAAGGATGCACCCCAGACGATAACGGCGAACAGGGATTCGATGAAGGGAAGGAGTTTGATTTTGGGCATCCTGTCTCTCTTGTTTGGCAGTGAAGGGCACTCCTCTATCTCAAATCGTACAAGTACAGATAAACTGAAGTGCCTGGGGTGCGAAATTCGCGTTTTTTCTTTCCCATCTCGTCCAGCGTCTTTAGCAGGAATTCTTTTTCGTTGAAATCGCTCTGTTCGTACACATGCGATAACAAGATCCATGCGCGCGGGTGGCCGTCCAGCGGTTGCAGTCTGCCTGCCAGGGCTTGGGGATTCAAATAATCCGCAGGCTGGTTAGTGATATAGGTGGCTTCGCCCAGGCCGTAACGCGCGGCGTAGAAGTCAAACGCCGGCGCGGCGCCGTTGGAAACGAACAAGACATCGCCCGGCTGCCAGTTTTGGGCCAGATTCGCCATAGCGGGTCGTATATGCTCGAAATACTTGGGCGCAACGAAGTTTTGGAACGACTCGCCGGCCGGCGCGTACAACAAGGCAAGTCCAAGCAGCAACGCCAGAATACTTCCAAGAGGGGGCCGCGAGCGCAGACGTTCTTCCAGCGCCGAGATGCCATGACCGGCCAGCGCCAGCATGAAAGGCAGCAGGAACAGAGAAAGGCGGCCTCCAAACGGATACATCCTCAACGCCGAAGCCAGCAGGGTAAATCCAAAAACGCCCAGCATCGTTATCGCCAGAGGCCGATTTTTGATCCACAGAAAGGCCCATCCAAGAAGCAGTGTAAAGCCAAACAAGCCCGTCAGGGAGATGCCTGCTTGCGTGCGTATCAGGTTGCTGTACACCCCTGCAAACCAGGCAGGCTGTGAGTATGGCGTCAGTGGCATAAAGTTGTCCTGCCAGAATTCCAGCAGGAAAGGATTTTGTCTCAAATGGCGCAGTGAGATCCAATACAACACTGCCAGGTTTGCCAGCCAGATGCCGCCTATCCACAGCGTTTTCAGAAGGGATGACTTTTTTCGCTCCCCGATGTACTTACATGCCAACCCGTTCCCGATGCCAGCCAGGACGAATAATGCCGGGTGAGAGAACCATAAAGCCAGCGCGCCGGCGACTCCCAGCCGCCAGAATCTCAGGTTCTCTGGATCGGCGTTCTGGTCGAACAGCGGCAGGGATAGCAGAAGCAGCGCCGTTGCCGCAAACACGTCCACGCTGTATTGTTTGACTTCTGAAGCGTAATAGACCAGAGCCGGTCCCACGGCAAACAGGGCCAGAGCCGTCAGCCGGCCAATGCCGCTCGAAAAGTGACGCAGCGCAAGGTAGAACAAGCCAAGCGCAGCCATTCCTGTCAACAGCGGGAACAACCGCAGGACGAGCTCATGCTGGCCCAGCAGCGCAACCAACGCCTTTTCGACCAGCAGAAAGCCAATTGGCGCCCCCTGGTCATAGTTTAGAGGTAGAAATAATGCGCCGGCGCTGCGCTGCACAATATTCAACGCCAGCATGGCCTCGTCTAACCACAGGGAGCGGCCGGTGAGATATTGTCGCAGGCGCAGCATCACTCCTGTCAGCAGCAAAGCGCCTGCCGCCCAATGCTCAATGAGACTGGCGCGGCCAATCTTCTCGACGGTTTTCATCTATGTCAATTATAGGGCAGACTACCGAATTTGGGGGCAAGTCTCTACAGCAGAGAGAGGTTTCCGCGCCATCGTACCGCCAGGCTATGACTGGTAAGGCCGATCTCAGGTCGGCGTTACATCTCATAAAGCGGCGCTTTTGCGATTGCGTCTCTGTGCCGACCACAGGTCGGCACTGCTGCGTACTTTATTGTTTCCAGTTTTCGGCCAATGCATTCAGAGCCTGATAATATGGTTCGATGCTGGGGAGGTAATGCCGTTCGTCTTTGGCGTGAGGACCAATGCCCGCTTCGCCCCATACTACGGCCTGCCCGCCGGGCGCGAAACGGGCGCTCGTTCCGGGCAGTTTTCGCCCTACCTTTGGCGTTTCTCCCGAAACCTGCCTGACCGCCTGGAGGAGCGCTTGCAAAGCCAGATTGTCAGGGCTGCAGGCCACCCCGCTTTCCATCACCGAAAAACGAACTTCTAAACCGTTCTTTGAACAGTAGGTTTCGATTTCAGTTTGGAGGCGCGCAATGTCGTCTTGAGGAATGGGGCGAATTTCGACGCCCAGGATGCCCTCGCTGGCAGTGACGTTGTACACCCCCGGCGTGCCAACGTGGATAAACGGGAAGCGGGCCTGCGACTGCCAGCCATCCGCCGCTTTGAGGGTGAGCCGCTTGGCAAACATTTCGCTCAGAGCCGCTCGGGCGGTGATGAGACGTTCGCTCAGGTCTGCGGCTCCGGCCACGCCGGAATGTCCCTTTGTGCCTTTGGCAAGCACCTCGAAACGCATGACGCCGCGGTTTTCGGTGCAAATTTCGCCAAACAGTTCGTCCCCTTTTTCTCCCGTTCGCTCTCCGGCAATGAATAGAGAGGGCGTTAGCCCTAATTCTTTCAAGACAAAGGGAGTACCCCAGGCCTCGGCTTCGCCATTCTCCTCGTTCCCTACCAGCAGCAGGGAAAGATTGGGGTACGGCTCGCCAGCCTGTAACGCATCTTTCATCCAGACCAGGTAGGTGGCAACGACCGTTTTCATGTCCGCTGCGCCACGCCCCCACAGGTAGTTGCCTTCGATGCGTGGGATGAATTGCGAGTCGTCTGGCTCGGGTTCTACTACATCGAAGTGGCCGCTGAGGAGAATGGGCGCTGAGCGTGTTTCGACATGCGGCCTCTTTGGTTGTGGAAATTCCGCATACACGGCCGGATACTTGCCGTCGAAGTAGCGCACTGTCAGGCCATGATTGCGCAGATAATCGTAGACAAAGGTGGCGGCGCGATGCACTTCTTCCAAACGCTCGTTGGGGCAGGCAGTGACCGACGGAATGCGGATGAGATGTTGCGCCAGGTCTACGATTTCGGCAGTTTTGTCGGGGTAGCGGCTTTCGAGCAGGATGCTGGCTGAGGGGCGGAACCGCACGGGCAGTTCAGGATGCTGACGGGCGTCTTCGCGGGCGCGCTGTAGGAACTCACCTAATTTTGCCGCGTCGCTTCCCAGGTTCGTGTAACGGGCTGCAATCGTTTCCACTTCGGACATGACCTGACTCTCGCGTTCCTCGGCCAGTTCGCGCAACAAGGAGAGCGGCACTTCGTCGTTGACGCCCAATTCTACGCGCAGGCGGGCGCGCATCCGCTCAGCGGTATTGGGGGCGCCGGCCGCCATCTCGGCCAGCGGATTCAGGTCATCCCACATCCCTAACGCTTCGGCCAAGGGACGAATTTCACCAAGCGTCCATTGCAGAAAGGCGCGTAATGCGATGGGTTTGCCGGTCAGCGGATTTTCGATGCTGGCGCGCAATCCCTGTTGTGCGGCTGTTTGCTCATTGCGGCGGGCGCGGCTGATGTCTTCGCTATCATAGCGGAACGAACGGGCAAATTCGGGGTCGGCATAGATGCGTAAGAGCAACATGTGCTTGAAGGTCAAGTTGGCGATGTCCAGGTCGAGTGGGTTGCCGCCGTCGTCGGTGCGGACTTCGACGCGTCCCATCGGCAAGTTGATGCGTGCCAGAAGGTTTTGCTGTTCGATTTGGCGCGCCATCTCTTCGGCTGGGGGCGCTTCACCTACGGAATACAGGCCGCGGGTGTAAAGATGCGTCAATTGTTCACCGGTGGTCGAGATGAGCCGCTCGACAGGTTCGGCAAACGAGCGGGCGCGGACGGGCGTCCAGTTGTTGTTCCCAAAGCGGACGCCGCGCCGTACCAGGTCGTAGGAGAGGCGTTTGTAGTCCTTATAGGAACGGTACAGATCGGGCAGGTCTATTTCAGGCGGGTTGGGGAAAGTGAGGTTGCGAATCGAGTCGTTCTCGGTCAACGCAACTACCGCGCGCCCGCCGCGATTCTGTGCTTGCAGCGGAGTGGAGGCCGAGGTAGCGATGAAGAGCGGGGTGAAAGCGCGCAGTAAGCGGGTGGCGGTAATGTAGAATTCGGATTTGTATTGGTCAAGATGACGGTCGCCGCGCGCAGCGGCGGGCAGGTACATGAAGTCCCAGGTAAAGAGCGGGTCGGGTAGCGATAGATTGGCGTGGATACCGGCGGTGGCAAGCGCCTCGCCGTACATGTCCACGCAGCGTTCCAGGTAGCGGCGTTTGGCGATGCCCCACTTGCCGGGGATGCTCTCGTGGCCGATGGGGGTGAGGAAGAGCAGATTGCCGTGCCAGTGATACAGGCGTTCTCCAAACTGTTTGCCGGCGCGCGCCAGCGCGTTGAGCAGCGCGGCCTCCATCAGGCGCGCTTCGTAGACAGCCGCGCGTGGAGTATAGTAGGGGCGGGTAGCCCATTCAATCATCCAGTGAAAGACTTCTAATTGAGAGAAGGGGCGTAGTCCCGGCGGGATGATTTCAGCGCGCAAATAGTCTACAAAGGACTGCTCGGCCGGGCCGGCGCCCACCGTGCGCAGCGGGCGGAAATGTTCGTCGAGCAGGTTCCATTCCAACTCAAAACCACCTAGGCCGCTTGAGGGTTTGTCCTTTTGGGCGGTCTCGAGGGCTAGGCGGTATTTTTCGGCAAATTGGAGAGGGTCGTAGGCCATGGAAAACTCCTTACGTAACGGGAGCCTTATCCCTTCAATGAGTTCAATCCGGCTACCAGTCGCTCAAAAGCGCCTTGCGTGCGCTCGACCGGCGTGGCATACGAGAAGCGTATCCAATCGCCGCCAAAAGGGGAGAAGAACGCGCCTGGCACAATGGCTACACCAAAATTTTCGGCCAGGTATTGTCCAAGCGGTTCGCTGTCGGCCCAACCTTTGGCGCGCAGAAACTCGCCGACTTCGATGAAGGCGTAATAACCCTTGCCGATGATGTAGCGCATCCCGCTTTCGGCTAACAATTTGTTTAGCACGATGCGGCTGGCGTTGGTCGGCTCGGTGATGGTTTGGCAAGCCTTGGCGTAGCCCATTTCGTAGGCGGCCATGGCAACCGCCAGCGAGTAATAAGTGGGCATGACAGTATGCGAGGCGCGCGCTACAATGAATTTGATGACCTGCTCATCGGCCAGCAGGTGGCAATTGCGGATATTCGACGCGCCCAGCGACTTGGTCAATCCATCCAGGAACAACAGGCGTTTGCGCTCTTCGGCGGTAAACAATTTCAGGAAGGCGTTCAAATCGTTAGGCTGTTCATCGGTGACGTAGTGATACATCCAGTCGAACAATACAAAGGCGACTCCCGCTTCCAGCGCAGTGTGGGCAAGTAAAGCCATCTTTTCTGTGGAGGTGGTCAAGCCGGTGGGATTGTCGGGATTGGTGATGACCAGGCAGGCAATCTTGCGCCCTGAGCGGGCAGCAAACGCGACGCTTTCCTTGATCCCCTCTTCAGAATAGGCCCAACCCTGCGAGGCTTCGCCCGGCATCCAGAGTACGTTCGCGCCGATGCCATAGGGACCCCAGTTGTACGAAATCCACGGCACGCGCGAAACCGCAATCACATCTCCCTGCCGACCATAGCCAAGCGCCAGCATGGCTTGATAGGCTTTGACCAACGCATCCCGCCCGCCGCAGGTTCCAAGCACGTTGGCAGGCCCCCAGCCCAGGGAGGAGTCAAGTTGCCAGTATTGCTCTACAACTGATTTACGATACGCTTCGGTGCCGAAAGGCATGTCATAAGAGGTGCCATGTTCTATTTGGAGTTGCGCGGCGCGCTCTAAGAGTTCGCGCGGAACGCCTGGCAGCGAAGCGCCGCCGTCGCCTTGCGAGGCGTCGAAAATTTTGCCGCCGGGGTTCTTTTCGAGATAGACTTTCAGGGATTTGTTGATGAGAAACATGCGAGAGGGGGGGATATCCGTCATCTTGGAGAGATGGTTGCTGACCGGCGCCAGATTTTCTTCTGGGACGGCGTAGACGGGAGTGGTGTCAGAAAAGGACATAGGTATTCTCCTTAAGAAAAACGCCCCGACTGGTTCGGGGCGTTGGGATGCTGTGGGTTATCTTTGTTGTGATTGTTCAACCTGTTCCATGCGCCAACGTCCCGTCATCGGTGCGATACGGGTAGTATTGCGGGTAGCATTGACGTTGTTGCAGGCAGGCATTTGTTTCATAATTCGAGTAAGCATACCACTATGTGCGTGAGGCGTCAAGTTGTTTTTTTGATTGTCGGGTCATCGAAATAGCAGCCGTGTCCTTTCGATGCGCGCCGCTTCTAATGGGATGCCCAGCGCCGCCAGCACCTCTTCTGGTCGCCCGGTGGCGCCAGGTTGGGCGCTCAGGCGCATGAAAATCACGGCTTCAGTCCCTCCTCCTGAGGCAGAGGGGCAAGGGGTGAGGGTCAGTTCCTCGATGAGCGGACGCAGGTCGTAGCGCTTGCCGCGGCGTTCTCGAGGCAGGGATTCGGCTGCCATAACGGAAGCCAGCCTCTCGTTCAGTTCTGAAGCGGGGACCGCCTCCGTTATCTCGACCTGGTACTCGGCTGCAATCACTTGCGTTTGCAGGGCCGGCGCGCGTTCGTCCACTTGCTCGACGCCTAAAATGATCAGGCCGGGCGGCATGACCTCTTGCAAGGCCGCGGGCAGGCCGGCGGGGTCGAGGTCTTCGGTCAGCCAGAGGTCCAGCACTTCAGCGCGAGAAGCAAATCCCAAGGGCAGGGCGGCGGCGAGTTGAATTTTGGGCTGCGGATGAAAGCCCTGGCTGTATGCCAGCGGCAGACGGCCGCGGCGCAGGCTGCGTTCCCACACTTTGTGAAGGTCGAGGTGGCCAATGTAGCGCAGGGCGCCTTGTTTGGAGAAGGTGATACGAAGTCTCATGAGGCTTACGGCAAGTCATACCACACAATCAGCACGGGCTGTTGCGCAAGGCTGGCGTCGCCGCTATAGAATTCGATATGCTCGGCTTTGTCATTGTGGTTCTCCTGGCTGAATTGCAAGCGGAATTGGGTGCTGCCTGTTAAGTTGATCTTTTGGAAGGAGGAGGAAGACAATTCGACGTGATACCAGTTGCCATTTGGCTCTGGCTGGAACGTGCCTGCGCGGGCGCAATTGCTGTTTTGAAAGGCTGGCGCTGATAGGCCAAAGGCAAACGCTGAAATCGGCTTGCAGATTTCTACTTGCAACTCTCCAAGTCGTTTGAAAGGGCTGCTGCCTGTTATGCGGGCAGATTTCACCCTCAATTTTACAGCGGTAATTTCGGCATCATCGGGTAAGGCGGCAGTATCAAAAGAGAGAAAGGCGCGATATTGACGATTTTGCGCATCTTCTCCTACCCGCAAAGTAAGTTCTTGAGTGTGGACTTCGCAGCCGCGATGGCTATGTGCCGAACATTCCAGAATCCAACCGTCGGAAGTCCCTATGGCGTTGAACGCGCAATAGCCCATCAGATTCCAGGCCAATGTTTTTGGGGTGCGGTCGGCGTGAAAAAGGCCCCAATAAGGCTCTACAGAAGAAGCGATTTTGGAGGGCTGGTCGAAGGCCTCGAAATACACAAATTGCACCTGCGTTTTGGCAAGTTCTCGATAATATCGGTCGAGGTTGGCTTCTGAGAGACCATACGCGCCTTGCGTAGGCAGCCCCACTTCTTTGAACAGGATGAAACGCTCCGTTTTCTCGGACAGGGCAGAATAGTAGGCTTGCTGCCATTGCACTGCCGGCAAAGGGTATTTTACGGCGTGCCAGTAGGAGTGCGAGATAGGGAAGAGCCAATCGCCCACGAGCAGCAATTCGGGGTAGAGCAGGTAGTCGTCTATTTCCTCTGAGGTAGCGATCGGCTTGCCACTGTCCCGGCGAAGTTGGGCAATGGCATCGCAAAGTGCATGTAGAGAGTATCGCTCGCGGGGCTGATACAGGCCCTCGTTGCCGATGCTGTACCCCAGCACAATCGGCATATTGGCGACCTCACGGGCTGTTTTCAATTCACCCTGGCTGGAGGGGCTCCAGATGCCCATGATGACTCCCTTGAAGCCAAGCGCCTGGGCAATGGCGAGCAAGGGCTTCCCCATTTTCCCCAAAGAACCATACGTGACCAGGCCGTTGAAGCCGGCTTTTTTCAAAACAATCAAGTCTCTTGCAATCGTTTCGGCGGTAAGCGAGGCCGATGGACTGGGCGAACTGTAGGCTACCCAGCGAATGCGCCTGACTCTTGCCATCCATTCTGCGTCTACGGGCTGGCTGCATTCGAGCGGCAAGATGACGGGACTTGGCCGCGCGAGCGTGCGATAGGCGTACACTTCCGGCAGGGAGGAGGCAAATAGCAGGTTTGCAGCCGATATGATCAGTAAGAAAACCGGAACACCCTTGTAGCGCAGCGTACCTTGCATAGAAAATGGAAAGCGGATACGCATGGAAGAAACTTACTCCAGCAATTTCCAGCACGTCGGGAAATAGTCTCTTGCCTTTGCCAGAATGCCATGCTTCTCGTTCCAGTTGCTTGGCAAAGGCTCAAGTACGAGGCATGATTATAGCATGATACGCAAAAGCCCCAAGTATCAACATGTGCTATGTTGTCTACTGAGTATTGATCGCTGACGACGGAACACTGGCTTTTTGTGGGCTTTTCACTTCCGGGCATTTCCAGGCCTGGCCGGGATGGGCGCGGCGCAGGTTGGAAAACGTCGGCAGGATGCCGCAGGCGTAGCAGTTCTGGCGGCAATCTACGCGGATATGACCTTCGAGCGACAGGCGGAAATCTTGGAAGAGGAAATTTTTGCGCACGGCGGTGGAGATGTGTTCCCAGGGGAAGACTTCATCCGTGCGGCGTTGACGGTGGGAGTAAAAGGCGGGATCGAGGCCGTGTTCCTCGAAAGCCTGCATCCAGACATCGAATTT
The DNA here is from genome assembly GCA_037440925.1 of Chloroflexota bacterium. Taxonomy (GTDB): domain Bacteria; phylum Chloroflexota; class Anaerolineae; order Anaerolineales; family Villigracilaceae; genus JAABUE01. The sequence goes on along the minus strand of JBBITF010000018.1, from coordinate 16,386 downwards.
CATTTGCTCGCCCCAGGCGTCGAATTTTGCGCCGTTCTTCCAGGCGGTGTAAACTACTTCGGCCACCTTGCGGTCGCCGCGCGATAAGATGGCTTCAAGCAGGGTCTCGTTTGGGTCACTCCACGAAAGTTTGATGTTGCGGTCGCGCAAACTGCGGCGCAGGAGCTCTTGTTTTTCCAGCACGCTTGCGCGCGTGTCACAGGCCACCCACTGGAAGGGGGTATGCGGCTTGGGGACGAAGGTGCTGACGCCCAGGTTTAATTTAGCCTTCATGCCGATGACTTTGCGACCTTCCGCAATGACCTGTTTTGCCAGGTCTGCAATGGCTTGCACGTCTTCGAGCGTTTCGCTGGGATGCCCAATCATGAAATACAGTTTGATGGTCGTCCAGCCGCGGCGGTAGATCTCGCGCGTCGTTTCGAGAATGTCGGCGTCGGCAATGGGTTTATTGATGATGCGGCGCATCCGTTCGGTGGCGGCTTCTGGCGCCAGGGTGAAGCCGCCGGAGAAGTGTTCGCGCAATTTGTCCATTAAGTCAATCGAAACAGACTCAATGCGCAAGGAGGGCAGGGAAATGGTCAACTTTTGGCCCTTGAACCGCCGGCTGACGGCATCGGTCAGTTCGATGATGTGGGTGTAGTCAGATGAAGACAGGGATAGGAAAGCCAGTTCCTCGAAACCGGTGGCTTCGACCGCGGCCACGGCGGCTTCGACGATTTCGTCCACGCCCCGCTCGCGCACCGGACGGGTGATCATGCCGGCATGGCAAAAGCGGCAGCCGCGCGTACAGCCGCGCATGATTTCTACCGAGGCGCGGTTATGCACCACTGAGATATTCGGTACAATGAAGTGAGTGGGCGGGGGTGGCAATTTGCCCACAATGCGTTTGACGACCGGATTGGCGATTCCTTCTACCAGGGATTCGATATGCGAGAGCGTACCGTCTTCCAGGTAATGCGGCCGGTAGAAGCGAGGCACGTAGACGCCGGGGAGTTTTGCGAGGGCAAGCAAGAGGTCACTACGCTTTGCAGGAGAAGGAAGAGAAAAGAGGGCGCTTTTTTCATCTCTCTTCTTTCTTTGGAATGCCTGCACTATATCAATGATCTCATGGATCACTTCCTCGCCTTCCCCGATCACGAACGCATCCATAAAAGCGTGCATCGGCTCGGGGTTGAGGCAGGCGTGTCCGCCGGCAATCACGATGGGATGCGAGTCGTCCCGTTCGTCGGCGTGGACGGGCAGGCCAGAGAGGTCGAGCAGGTTGAGGGCGTTGGTGTAGAGCGTCTCATAGGGTAGAGAAAAGCCGAGGAGGTCGAAGCAGGCCAGGGGGCGTTTCGATTCGAGCGCGTAGAGCGGAATCCCTGCGGCGCGCATTTCCGTTTCCATATCTACCCAGGGCGCATAGGCGCGTTCAGCCAGCGCGTCCTCCCGCTGGTTAATTTGGTCGTAGAGAATTTTCAACCCAACGTTAGAAACGCCGATGTCGTAAATATCGGGGAAGAGTAAGGCAACTCTTGTTTGGACACTGTCCCAATCTTTGAGGATGCTGTTCAGTTCGCCGCCAACATAGCGGCCGGGTTTTTCTACTTTGAGCAGGATGTGTTCGAGACGAGTTTCGATTTGTTGAGGAGTCAGCATAGGTACGATTATACCTGATAAGTTTTGTCCAATTCTGATGGATAACTTATCATTTACAGCGCGAGGTTGGGCAGGCGTTTTTGAGCGTCCCGCAGGAAAGGGGCTTGGATTTGGCAATCCAAGCCAGCGATGGCTGCTTCTGTGGCTTGACAACCTTTTTGCTCGTGCGGATTGTCAAATCTGCACAGTATCCCAAGCGAAGAAGGATGACAGGCGCCGTGCGCGAACTTTGTGCTGTAATACTACTCCACTCTGGGAGTCGTGAAGATGCGTCGTTAACATTTGGGGCGGTGGCCTTACAAAATTGTTAAGGAACTTTAGCCCAAAAGGGTTATAAGGAAATGACATAATTGGCTTAGAATCTCAATATAAATTATGCGAGAAGGAGAGTCGCCATGAAGAAAATCTTGTTCTTTTTCCTTGTCTTGGGTCTGACGGCGTGCAGCGCAGCGCCTACCCAACCGCCGGCGCCGCAGCCTACGCTTGTCCCGCCCACGCCGCAGGTGGTGATTGTTACCGTCGAAGTGCCGGTGCTGCCTACCCAGGCGCCGCCTTCGCCCATCCCGACGGTCACGCCGTTGCCGCCGCCTACCGAAGTGCCTACTCAGGCAGTCGAGCCGACTCAGCCCGCCGCGGCGGCCCCGACTTCTGCGCAGGCGGCTGCCAGCGGTCCCGTCAGCGTTCCGGCAGAATTCAACGGTCCGGTATTTGCGAACATCACCGTTTCTACTAACACGTTTTCCTTGCGTTGCCAGCCCAAAGAAATTAGTTTCGACTTGTACGCTACTGACATCTATATCACACGGGTAGACTTTTATTACCGCATTCGTGACAAACATTCGAACTATGTCCCTGAGTGGTCCCTAGGCGGCACGTTGGAAACCGATGGCGGCAACCATTTCTGGCTGACCTATTCCGGCGAATCCGTGAAGCCCGACAACCGCAAGGACTTCGGTTGGTTCGACTTGCAATTTGTCGGCATGAACAAGTTGGGGCAGGTGGTGGGTCGCACCGAGAAAATTGTGGACTTGATTTCGTACACCATTGATTGCCCGTAATCAAATCTGCTCGCTGTCAAACTGTGACAAACAGGTTGGATGGGAATCCACGATTAGGATGTTGAGTGATGAAACGGACAGGCGCACGCCTGTCCGTTTTGTATAGACTTACATCGCAATCGAACTGCGGTTGAAATGGCTTTATTATCCAGCCGGCTGCATGCGGAGGCGTTCGCGTCCCCACAGCCACAGAGCGCCCAGGCCAAATAGAATCACTGCAAAGTTGATCAGCCAGCCAAAAAATACCAACGGTAGCAGCGGGAATTTGAACAGACCCACCACAAGGGCAAGAATGGTCACGCCTGCGATGACCGGCCAGAATTTATGCTCGGCCAGGTCGAGGTTGAACCTGCTCAGGACCCAACGACCTAGGGCCGCGCCGACCACAATTTTGGTCAGGTAGGCGGTGACCAGCACAAAGGCAACTGTCAGAGCGAATAAGGCCAGGATGCCTACCCAGACAATGGTGCCGCTAATGCCGCCCAGCGTAAGCGAGCCGAAGAGGATACCGCCCAAGATCATCACAACCAGAATGACCAGCACAGCAAAGAAGAAGGAGGCCCAGGCTACCGCGCCCCATCCCAGGCTTGGCCAGAGTTGAGATTGGATCTTTGCGGCGGTCGTGCGCAGGAACAGCGGCACCAGCCAGGCCAGCAACAGGCTGAACAAGACCAGGGTCACGATGGAACGCAGCAGGTCGAGCGCCCATTTTCCCACCTGTTGAGCAGGCGTCGGCGGGATGTAAGCAGCCTCGTCCACTTTGGGTTCTACGCGGGTGATTTTACCGCCGACGGCCCCTTCAGGGAATTGCAAGTCATAGGTGCTGCTGTATTCCAGATCGCCGGCGATTTTAGCGCCTTCCTTGACGGTCAGGCCGGGCGTCAGGCTGGGCAGAGTCAGCGGAACGTTTTGCTGCATGTACACGTTGGGAGAGGGCTCGTTGACGGTTTCCTCGGTTTGGTCTACGTAGGCTTTCACGTCGCCTCCAAACGAGCCGGCCAGTTCGAGCGCGGCTGTTCCGGCCAGCACATTGCCTTCGACCTGACCGGCCAGCAAGGCCTGCGCCGCGCCGACGACCACGTCGCCGCCTACCACGCTGCCGGGTTTGAGTTCCAAACTTGCGCCGGCGGCCAGCAAATCATCGCCAATTTGAGCGTTTTCGCCTAGTTGCAAACCCGCGCCGGCAATTCGAGCATCGTCGGCAACAACGCCGTTGACAATCACCACCTGCCCGGCGGAGATCAAATCGCCTTCTACCGTCCCGTTGAGGGTAATCTGGCTGCCGAAGGCAATCAGGTCGCCCTTTATCGTGCCATCCACAACGACCTCTGCGGCGAAGACATATAAATCGTCTTCCACCACCTCACTCGCAGCGATGACAATTTTTTCACCGCTGCGCTCATCGAAGGCATAGGCTGGGGCGGTCAGGGCTAGCGCTGGCAAAGCCGCCAGCACAAGAATCAAAATGATTTTTTGGATACGTGACATAGCATTCTCTCCATTTCTTGTCTTGAAGCCAAGTTATGTCTGCATCATCTCATAAATTCCCCTGATGTTTGAGAAGATGCTTCTGCCTGATATACGGAAAAAGAATCTAAGGGTTGTGCGCATTCAGGAGCGAGCGCCCTCGCGTTCTTACTCACCCTGGCTTGCTTCCGTTATAGGAGCGGCTTCCCGTCCTTGTAGAACAGGTCTCCGTCCACTGTGACCTCCGCTTGCGACATATCGCACAGCATGTCCCAGTGCAGCCCCGATTCGTTGCCTCCGCCTGCTTCGGGGAAGCCCATTCCAACGGCTAAATGGATAGTGCCGCCTATTTTTTCATCGAAGAGCATATTCTTGGTAAAACGGGTAATGCCATAATTGGTGCCGATGCCCCATTCGCCCAGATAGCGCGCGCCGGGGGAAGCACAAATCTACATTCTCGCCTTTCAAGACGACCTGCTTTCGCCCTGCCAGCCAGCCTATCAGTTTTTGCTGCCGTTGAGCCTCTTGCTGCCAAAAAGCGACCGGGTCATCCTCGTTCAGCATCCCGGCGGCATAGGCGAACTCACGGTAATCGGCCAGGCTCATGTTGGCTTCCTGCGCCATGGCTTGGGTAGGATAGACGGTGAGACACCATTTCATTTCGCCGCGCGTCAGGCGCTCGGAGAGGATTTTGAACAAGGGGGCATGGGTTTTGCGGAAGCGAGCGATGCGCGTTGGCTCGACCCCGGCCAGTTCGCGCGTGTTGGCCTCGGCTTCGATGACCATCCGCGCGTCGAAGGTCTCATAGATGATGCGGCGGACGGGCATCAAGAAGTCCAGTTGCGCCTCAGAAGCGTGTTTCAAGAATATCTCCTGCGCGCCTGGGACTGCGTTTACTGTCAATACATGCGCCCCCGCCTTGACCGCTTCTTCCAGGAAAGCCAACGAAAGTTCATTTGCCAGCGGCGTAGTTTGCAACAGAACTTGCTGGCCGGGCTTCAATTGCAGCGAATAGTGAACCATCACTTTCGCCAGTTTGTTAACACGTGTATCGGGCATGGGAGAGTCCTTTAGAGTCGCTCTTGAGAATCTATCACAACCGCGAAGATGTTTGGAGTCCGAAGTCTCCAGACTTCGGCATACCGACAACTGGAGTTGTCGGACTCCAAAATTGGTTGCGGCTGGAGGCCACGCTATGAAATGGTGTGATTATTGTCATGCCAGGGCGGCCTCGATGCTCTCCAATCCCTTTTCAATGTTTTCAATCGAGTTGGCATAAGATAGGCGTAAATAACCCTCGCCATATTCGCCAAAGGAATTGCCGGGCAACAGCGCCACGCCGGCCTTGTCCAGAATCAGGTTAGCCAGATCGGTAGAATTCAAGCCTGTAGCGGTGATATTGGGAAAGACGTAGAACGCGCCTTGCGGTTTCTGGCAGGTAAAGCCAGGGATGGCATTCAGCCCCTCCACAATGACATCTCGTCGGCGCTGATATTCGGCTACCATCACATTCACCATGTCTTGCGGGCCGGTAATGGCTTCCAGGCCGGCAAACTGTGTGAAGTGGGCAGTCGAGCCAATGGAATGTGTCAGCAGCAAGTCCACGCGCGCCGCCAGTTCACGCGGCATGATGCCGTAACCCAACCGCCAGCCGGTCATCGAGTAGGTCTTGGAGAAGCCATCCACGATGATGGTGCGCTCTTTCATGCCCGGCAAACTGGCAATGGAGGGCGCTTCCAGTCCGTCGTAGACGATGCGGGTGTATAACTCATCAGACATCACCCAGCAGTTGAATCGTTCGGCTTGAGAGGCGATGTGTTCCAGGTCTGCGAGCGGGATAACGCCGCCGGTTGGGTTGGAGGGCGAGTTCAGGATGATAAGTTTCGTCTTCTTGTTGATGAGTTTGTCGAACGCTTCCAAATCGAACGAAAACTGGTTTTGCTCCAGCAAGGGGACAGCCACCGGTATCCCGCCTGCTACCTTGATCATGGCTTCGTAAGTCGGGAAACCGGGATTGGGGTAGATCACCTCATCGCCCGGCTCGACTAGCGCCAGGGTGGGGAAGAACAGATTGGGCTTGCCGCCCGGGCTGACAACTACTTCGTCAGGATGGACTTTGATCCCGCGCCTGCGGCCGGCGTCTTCGGCCAACGCTTCGCGCAGCGACGGGATGCCGGCTGGCGGCGTATAACGGGTTTTGCCGGCCCGAATGGCCTCGATTCCCGCGCGGCTGACGTTCTCGAAGGTGGGATAATCTGGCTGGCCGATTTCCAGGTGAATGATTTTCCTGCCCGAGGCCTCCAATTGGTTAGCGCGCGCCAGCACCTGGTAGGCGCCTTCGGGTTTGAGATGGGCGGTGCGGTGGGCAAATGTCATCGTCAGTCCAGCATCTTTTTCAATTCGTTGAATTCTTCGTCCGGCATCCCAAACCAGTTTTCTGGCGCCGGGAAGGTCTGCGACTTGACTTCGCTGACGTATTGTTTCAAGCCGTTTAGAATGACCTCGCCGGCGTTGCCAAAAACTTTGGCCATTTTGGGCTTGAATTTGGGGTACAGGCCAAACATATCGTGATAGATGAGCAGTTGCCCGTGCGCGTGAGGGCCAGAGCCGAGCGACATAATGATGCAGCCTTCTGCGCGCTCGGTAATCAACTGGCACAGGCGGTCGGGAACCAGTTCAAGCAGGATAGCAAACGCCCCGGCTTTTTCCAACGCCTTGGCGTCATCTACAATTTTCTTTGCCAGCGTAGCCGATTTGCCTTGCAAGCGGAAACCGCCCAGCGCCGCCACCGACTGCGGCGTCAGCCCCAGGTGACCGATGGCCGGGATGCCCGCCTCCACAATGGCCTGGATGCGCGGCGCCATCGCGATCCCGCCTTCCAATTTGATGGCGTCGCAACCGGCTTCGGCCATGAAGCGCCCGGCGTTCTTGACGGCCAGTTCATTGCTGGGTTGGTAGGTCATGTAAGGCATGTCGCCGACCACAAACGCAGTAGGCGCGCCGCGTCGCACGGCGGAGGCATGGCGAATCATGTCGTCCATGGTGACGGGCAGGGTGCTGTCGTAGCCCAGCATGGTCATGCCCAGGCTGTCGCCCACCAAAATCATTTCTACGCCGGCTTGTTCTTGAAGATAAGCGGTGGGATAGTCATAACAAGTCAGCCAGGAGATAGGTTCCTTGTCTTGCACTTTTTGAAACAGGTAGGGTAGGGTGATTTTCTTGCGGTCGGTCATAGGGTACTCCTTGTATCGAGGGGTTGTACCGCCGACCTTTGGTCGGCCTTGGCCGCACCACTTCGTACCATAATCTATTTATACCATTTCATAGTACAAATGGCACAGGTGACACTTGCAAAGCCTGGCGGTACACAAACAGGTGTTCGTTGACTTATCACGCTCGAGAAAAACAGGCCAGTGCACATCCATTATAAACGGCTGGCGACTGGCCTGCAAATGCTTGGTCGGGGAATGGGCTATGCAGTTTCCGCTTTGGCCTTTTCACGCGCGCGGAAGGCCTTGATCCAGCGCATGGAGTATGCATCTCGTCCCATCAACAAGTCACAAGCCAGGATGGTGGTTTGGATTTCAGGGACGGTCGGATCGGTGATGGCTATCGTCAGGCCGCGCGAGATAGCCAGCGCCAAGTAGGCTACGTTGATAATTTTGCGGTCGGGCAGGCCAAAGGAGACATTGCTAGCGCCCAGATTCATGTTGACGCCAAGTTCTTTTTGGATGAGGGAAATCGAGTCCAGGGTGATGCGCGCTTGCATGTGATCAGCGCTGACGGTGAGCGCCAGAGGGTCTATGATGATGTTTTCAGGCGGCACGCCATAGTCGCCGGCGCGTTTAAGCAATTTTTCGGCTACCTTGAGCCGCTCTTGAGGCGTAGGCGGTACGCCTTTGTCGTCGGTGATGACGCCAATGACGGCTGCCCCATATTGTTTGGCAAGGGGCAGTACCGTGTCCATCATTTTCTCTTCGGCGGTGGTAGAGTTGATGAGGGCCTGCCCAGGATAGATTGCAAGGGCGGCGGCTAGGGCGTCTGGGTTGGCGCTATCGAAGCACAGCGGTATATCTACTACCCCCATCACCGCTTGAGCCGCTCCGCGTAACAGGGCAGGCTCGTCTGCGCCGGGAATGCCGGCGTTGATGTCCAAAACTTGAGCGCCGGCGGCGACTTGTGCGCGCGCATCTTCTTGCACCATGTTGAAGTCGCCTTCGGCCATGCTGGAGGCCAATTTCTTGCGGCGGGTTGGGTTAATGCGCTCCCCAATCATTACGAAGGGATGATTGGGGCCAATGATGACAGTTTTTTCTTTGAGGCTGAGTTTGGTTTCCATAGGGTTCTCTTCCTGTTCATCCCTAGTATACCTGTGGGATGAGAGGATGGGAAGATTATGCAACCAATTGGCGGGCAATGCGCGTGGCGCTAGAAGCGTCGGGGGCAAATGCGTCGGCGCCAATGGACTTTGCAAATTCTTCTGTGACCGGCGCGCCGCCAATCATCACCTTGACTTTATCGCGCAAACCGGCGGCTTTTAGAGCCTGGATGGTGGCCCCCATGTTGCTCATGGTCGTGGTGAGCAGCGCCGACATACCAATCAGATTGGCGCCTTCGTGGACAGCGTCCACAAAGGCTTCGGGGGCTACGTCCACGCCCAGGTCAATGATCTCGAACCCGGCGCCTTCCAACATCATAGCCACCAGATTTTTGCCGATGTCATGCAGGTCGCCTTTAACGGTGCCAATAGCAATCTTGCCAGAGGCTTTAACGTCGGTGGCGGTCAGGTATGGTTTGAGCAGGCTCAGACCGGCCTGCATAGCGCGGGCTGAGATGAGCATTTCGGGGACGAAGAAATCACCATCCTCGAAGCGTCGTCCTACCTCATCCATAGCAGCGATCAGGGCGTCGTTCAAAATAGTGCCTGCTTCCATGCCAGCGGCCAGGGCGGCTTTCACCCCTGCTTCCACCTCGGGCGCCTGTCCCTCGATTACGTTCTCGAAAATTTGCTTCAGATCCATGCGAATCTCCTCGATAGGTCTTTTGAAAATTCAATCCCTGGCGTTGGATAAAAGCCAGGGTATAGAATCTTGAATCATAGTCGCCATGCTTTTGCGTCTTCGGCCATGATGCTATCCAGGATAGCCTCGTGCGCGCGGTCGATGTCATCCAGTAAAGCCTGGCGCGCGGCTTCCACATCGTGTGTTTCCAGCGCCCGCACAATGCGCTCGTGCGTCACTTCCATCGTCTTGCCAGCCCGGCGCATGACCATAAAACGCGCTAGTTGATCATGCAATTTACCTACCAGTTCAGCCAATTCGTTGTTCCCACTGGCTTTGGCAACAAGGTAATGGAAGCGGCGGTTTTCGTCTGTGTAGCGATCATAGGATTCATCGTCATCGCCCGTGTAGCCTGCGTGGACGTGGCGCATTTCTTCTAACTGTGCGTCCGTCACCCGCAGGGCGGCGCGTTCGATGGCGTTCAATTCCAGGATCCGGCGCACATCCAGCAAATCCCTGAGTTGTTTGAACGTAATGTGCGCCACAAAATATCCCGAACGGGGCCGGATGTCTACCAGCCCCTCATGGCTCAACATCTGTAAGGCGTCGCGCACTGGCGTCACGCTGGTGTTGTATTCTTCCGCGAGTGAATCGATATTGAGACGTTCTCCCGCTTCACGGTGTCCCATGATGATCGAAC
>JBBITF010000018.1:0-6423 GCA_037440925.1 Chloroflexota bacterium | reverse complement strand
AACTATTTCTATCAGGAGGTGCCGGTTCATTATACCCAATTCAGCCTGTTTTTCTGTTTGTTCGTATTCCCCAAGTATTCTACCCAAGAAAGGGAGAGAAGTTCATGCAAACCCAAAAGATTCACCCGCTGATCGTCGAAGCGAATGAGCAACTTCGCAAGGGAACGATCTCTCGCCGCGATTTTTTGCGGCTGTCCACGTTGCTGGGCATGTCGTTAGCCAGCGCAAAATTCCTGGCGGCCTGCGGCCCGGCTGCGACCGAGGCCCCCGCGGCCACTGAAGCCCCAGCAGCGACCGAAGCCCCGGCAGCCACCGAAGCCCCTGCCATGACCGGGCCGGTTCGGGGCGGGACCCTGACGGCTGCCACCCGCATCGAGCGTGTTGACCATCCGGCGCGGTTTTCGCTGGTCAGCGCCTCGCACCCCTGGCGGCACGTCTTCGAATACCTGACCTACACCAATCCGCAGGGTATCACCGAACCCTACTTGTTGGAAAAATGGGAAGTCAGCGACGACCTGTTGACCTGGACGTTGTTCGTCCGCAAGGGCGTCAAGTTCAACAATGGCAAGGAATTGACTGCCGAGGATGTAGTCTTCAACTTCCAGCAATGGCTGAGCGAAGAGGTTGGCTCGTCCATGCTGGGTTCGTTGTCCTATCTGTCTCCGGAGGGCGTCGAAAAGACGGACGATTACACCGTTACGCTCAAGTTGAACTCGCCTTCGATCTTTATCCCCGAGCACCTGGGTCAGTATCCGGCGGCCATCGTTCCGGCTGGCTTTGGCGGCGATATTACCAAAGAGCCGATTGGCACCGGCGCTTTCACGATGGAAGAGTATGTGCCTGGCGAGCGCGCCCGCTTGAAAGCCCGCGAAGGCTACTGGCGCATGGGCGAAGACGGCAAGCCCCTTCCTTACCTGGATGAGATCATCATGGTACAGTTGGGCGAGGACCGTTCCGCCGACCTGGCCGCCCTGCAAAGTGGACAAGTGGACACTATCATCGAACCCTCGGTTGCCATTTGGGAAGCCGTGAAAGATGATGACCGTTTCACGGTCGTTGGCACGCCCACCGGCGCGACGCGCGTCCTGCGTATGCGCGTGGACCAGGAGCCGTGGACGAACAACGATGTGCGCGTGGCGCTCAAGCACTGCCACAACCGCGAGAAAATCCTGGCGCTGGCGCTCCAGAACCAGGGCGTGATCGGTAACGACAGTCATGTCTCCCCGGCGCACCCCGAATACGTGGACATTCCGCCCTTCCCGTTCGATCCTGCCAAATCGAAAGAATTGCTGGCTGCGGCTGGCTATCCAGACGGCTTGACGGTCGAACTGGTTGTAGCAAGCGATTGGCCCGAATCGATGGCCTACGCCCAGGCTTTGAAAGAGGATGCGGCTGCCGGCGGCTTCAACATCGAATTGAAGACCATGCCCGCTTCGCAATACTGGGACGGCTGGACCGATTGGAATCTCGGCATCACCTGGTGGGCGCATCGCACCCTGGCTCCCATGCTGCTTCCGTTAGCCTACATCGCCGATGCAGACGGCAACCCCGTGCCTTGGAACGAGAGCCGCTGGGTGGACGAAGAATTCAGCCAGATCCTCAAGGAAGCGGAAGCCACCCTCGACCTGGAGAAGCGCAAGGAGTTGGTAGGTAAACTCGAAGTGATTCAAAAAGAACGCGGCTCGGTTTGCATCCCGTTCTTCATGAATGTGTGGAAGGTCTACACCAAGAACGTGCATAACGTCCCGCCTTTGCCCGATGAATACGCGGTCTTCTACGAAACATGGAAGGATGCCTAGTTCGATAAAATTGTGACCGTCCCTTGCTGCCAGCAACGAAGCCAGGGCGGTCGCAGGTATATGCCCTGCCGGACCTGTGACGGGATTTCGTCACGGCGCGCAACAACCTCCTCGAAGCGCAACGCAGGTCACAGGTCCGGCAAAGAAGCGTTGTTGATTTGTTCTTATTTTCCTTGATTTTTTTAGCCAGATGTACCGTCTGGCGTATGATCTAGAATCCATCCAAGCAGAGAGGTTCCCCGATGATCGAAACTCATGGCTGGAGCATGACCAGCGCGCACTATGCCCGTATGGGATACGACGAGTGCGACAAGATTCACAAAGCCAGTTTGGAAATCCTGGAGCGTATTGGCATTGATGTCCATGATGAGAAAGCCATTGAAGTCCTGGTGGGGGGCGGAGCCAAGGCGGATGGCATCCGCGTGCGCATTCCAGAATACATGGTAGCAAAGGCGCTGGCAACAGCCCCCAAGACGATTACGTTGTATGACCGCAAGGGCAAGGTGGCCATGCGCGCTCGCGATTACAACACCTACTATGGCGGCGGCTCGGATTGCTTGAATATTCTCGACCACAAGACCGGCGAGCGTCGTAAGCCCGTTTTGGAAGATGTGAAGAATGCGGCGCGTCTGTTCGATGCTTTGCCGGAGATTGATTTCGTGATGTCGGCCTTTCTGCCGGTGGACGTGGACCAGAACATCTACGACCGCTATCAAATGGAGGCCATGCTGAACAATACCACCAAGCCGATAGTGTTCGTGACGCCGGACTTCGAGGGCTGCGTGGCGGCGGTGGAAATGTGTGAGGCGGTGGCAGGGTCGGCCGAGGCCTTCCAGAAGAAGCCGTTTGCTACGTGTTATATCAACGTTACGAGCGGTATGACCATGAACCAGGAAGCCTTGCAGAAGAACATGTTCCTGGCCGAAAAAGGGCTGCCGCAACTGTGGATCCCGCTCAACGCAGGCGGGGTGAATTCGCCGGTCACTACGGCAGGCTGCATGGCTTCTATGAATGCCGGTATCTTGCTCGGAATTGTGCTTTCACAATTGGTGCGGCCCGGAGCGCCGGTGGCTGTGCCTGGCTGGAACGGTGGGCCTTATAACCTCAAGACGATGGTTGGAAATTACGTCCTGGCCGATGAGCAGGGCGTACCGACCTCCATGGGCAAGTACTATGGCCTGCCCGTCTTTGGCCTGGGCGGTTCGACCGACTCGAAAGCGCTCGACCAGCAGGCGGCTTTCGAGGCCACCATCAGCCTGATGACTGCCTTGCTGCACGGCGCAAACATCGTCCACGATGTCGGTTTCATGGACGCGGGTTTGCAGGGTTCTTTGGTGCTGATGGCGCTGTGCAATGACTGGCTGGGCTTTATCCGCGCCATGACGCGCGGCGTGGTGGTCAACGATGAAACCCTGGCGTTGGATGTGATCGAGGAACTCGGTCCGACCGGCAACTATCTCGATCATCCGCATACGCTGGCGCATTTCAAGGAACCGTATTACTCTAAACTGGCCGACAAGGCCCCCTACGCAGTGTGGATGAAGAAGGGCGGCACGACCATGGAGCAGCGCGCTGCCGAACAAGTAGATAAGATTTTGGCTTCTCATCAGGTCGAGCCGCTGCCTGAAGAGGCGCAAAAGAAGATTCGTTCGATCGTCGAACGAGAGCAAGCCTGGATTGATAGCAAGAAGTAGATGCCTTTTTATGGCGACGGTCGCTGCTTTCTGGAAAGCGACTGTCGCCGCCTGATTTCCTCGCAGGAGCGACAATGGCCCGTTACATCGTCCGACGGTTGTTGACCATGCTGCTCTCGATGTTTTTGGTTTCGATCATTGTCTTTGCAGTGGTCGAAATTGCGCCGGGCAACGTGGCGCGCAACATTTTGGGGGCGTATGCTACTCCCGAGCAAGAGGCCTCTATGGCCAGGCAATTGGGATTGACCCGCCCGCCGTTGATTCGTTATGTTTCCTGGCTGTTTGGCTCGGATTGGCAGGCTGAGCGCGTGGTGAGGTTGCCGCTGGTCGAAACGGTCACCCGGCAGGGGTTGGTGGAAAAGTCGCAGGAATGGTGGGCGCAGGAACCGGATGGCAGTTTGGCGCAATGGGATGTCGTCGAAGGCGTGCTGGTCAAATTGACTCGTCAGCCAGACGGTAGCACCGTTCAAGCGCCGGACGAGGATGCCTGGTTGACCAGCCCTGAAGGAGAGATTTACTTTTGGGGAGTGGATACAGCCAACCGGGCGGCCAAATGGGTCAAAGGCCAGGGCGGGGTGGAGTATCGCTATGAATACACGGGCTGGATTGCCAAGACGGATTCGCCCGTTGAATATATCCCGTTGAGCAAAGGACTGCTGCGCGGCGAGGCGGGGATTTCTCTGCGTTACAAGGCGCCGGTGGCCGAGATTGTGGCCCGCCGCATGACCAACTCGTTCATCCTGGCGGCGCTGGCCATTTTGGTTTCGATCCCAATTGCGGTTGTCTTGGGGTTGATTGCCGGCTTGAACGAAGGGAAGTGGCTGGATCGGGTCATTTCGGTGGGCGGCTTGATCACCGCCGGCTCCCCTGATTTTGCCACTGGCATCTTGCTGATCATCATTTTTGCCGTCTGGTTGAAGGTGCTGCCGGGGGCAGCGGTTTTCACCTCGGAAGACGCGATTTTGAAAGATTTACGCCTGTTGGTGCTGCCGGTCTTGACGGCCAGCCTGGTGGAGATTGGCTACGTGCTGCGCATCACCCGCGCCAGTGTAGTGGAGGTGATGAACAGCCCGTATGTGCGTACCGCTATCCTCAAGGGACTTTCCTACCGTCAGGTCGTGGTGCGGCATGTCTTACGCAACGCGATGATGGCGCCTATTACGGTCATCATGTTGCATGTCAACTGGTTCATTGGCGGCCTGGTGGTGGTCGAATCGGTGTTCGGTTACCCCGGCCTGGGGAACTTCCTGCTGAATGCTGCCTTGTACAAGGATGTCTATTCCATCGAGGCTGGCGCGATGGTGCTGATTGCGTTGGCGGTGGCAACTCAGTTGATTGCAGACATTATTTACTCGTTCCTCAATCCCCGCATTCGGTACAACTAGGAGACGGCCATGGCGCAAATGACGGGTACGTTGAGGGATTTACGCGCGGCTAACCGCGCCCGGCGGTGGGAGCGCACGAAGGAGGCTATTACGGTTGTATTTGCCTCCAAGACTGCCGTGTTTGGCCTGGCTATCGTATTGATTTGGGTCCTGATCGCTATCTTCGCTCCCCTGTTGACGCGCTATGATCCGCTTGCGCAGGACTACTTGACCATCAACCAGGGCCCCTCGCCGGAGCATTTTCTGGGAACCGATCATCTCGGACGGGATGTCTGGGCGCGCATTGCCTTTGGAGCGCGCACCATCCTGACGCTGGGTCCGCTTTCGGTGTTCGTGGCTTTCCTGCTTGGCATTGCGCTGGGCCTGCCGGCCGGTTATTACGGCGGCTGGGTGGATGAAACCGTGATGCGCATCCTGGACGCCATCATGTCCTTTCCCACCATCTTGCTCTATATGATCATTATCTCGGCAGTGGGCGCCTCGGCCTTCAACGTGGTCATCGCGATTGCCATTGGCGGCGCGCCGGGCATTGCCCGCCTGGTGCGCGCCCTGACGATGGACATCCGCACGCGTGAATATGTGGCGGCCGCCAAACTGCGCGGCGACCGCGATGTTCAAATCATGCTGTTCGAAATCTTGCCCAATTGTCGAGGACCGCTGATCGTTGACTTCCTGCTGCGTATCGGCTATGCCGCTTTCTACATCGGCACGCTTGGCTTTTTGGGCCTGGGACTGCCGCCGCCGACCCCCGACTGGGGCGGCATGGTGCAGGAAGGTCATTCGCGCATGATGGCCAACGTCTGGCCGGTGCTTTCGGCCACCGTAGCCATCGTCACGCTGGTCATCGGCTTGAACCTGTTTGCCGACGGCTTGCGCGAAGAAAGTATGCGTTATCAGTAGAAGCGGAGATGAGCATGACTGACCAACCTATTCTCTCCGTCAAGAACCTGGCTGTCACCTACAAGACCCGTAAACGGGACGTGGATGCCGTGCGGGACGTCTCCTTCGAAATTCGCGCCGGTGAAAACCTGGGCCTGGTCGGCGAATCGGGCTGCGGCAAAAGCACCGCGGCGTATTCGATTGTCGGCTTCTTGGGGCCAAACGGCCGCGTGACGCGCGGCGAGATTCTCTTTCGCGGCCAGAACCTGGCTAACCGTTCCGAAAAGGAACTGCGCAGATTGCGCGGCGCAGAGATTTCCATGGTCTATCAGGAGCCCATGTCGGCCCTCAACCCCACCATGCTCATCAAGGACCAGTTGGCCGAGAGTTTGATCGTCCATCAAGGTATGAGCAAGCGGGAGGCCTATGCCCGCTCGCTGGAGGCGCTCAAGTCGGTCTATATGCCCGATCCCGAGGGCGTGATGGAGCGGTATTCCCACCAAATCTCTGGCGGCCAGCAGCAGCGCGTGTTGATCGCGATGGCCATGCTTAACAATCCATCCCTGCTCATCATGGATGAACCCACCACTGCCCTGGATGTGACCGTGGAAGCCGCGGTACTCGATTTGATTGCTGAACTCAAAGAGCGTTATCGTACGGCTACGC
>JBBITF010000017.1:13221-62250 GCA_037440925.1 Chloroflexota bacterium | reverse complement strand
TTACATCGTAATTTTAGAGAATACGCCCTGCCCTCAAGATGTGGGCAATCACCAGCAAAAAGGACTTGACAAGGAAGATTTTTAATTATAAAATTAGAATAAATGTTCTATTATCCAACAGCCTTATAGGATACCTTCCATGCCCAACCCCTTGCGCAATTTCTCTGTGGCCCTAGAAGCATTAACCGAACTCCAAACCGAGCAAAAAGCGGCGCAGACTATCCCACTGGCGAGCGCGCCCTCGCTGACCGATTCGCTTGCAGAGCTCGGTCTCTTGCCGCGCGAGGCCCTGTTGCTGGGTTTGGCGTCAGATGGCCTGCCTGTGCTGCTCAACTTGCATGACCCCCATGCGGGGCCGCTTCTTGTGCTGTCTGACCCCGGTGGGGGGAAGACCGCTTTGTTGCAACTGATTGCCTGCGCTGCAGCCGAGATGCACTCTCCAGCCGAAGTGCAGTTTGGCGTCATCACGAATTATCCCGACGAATGGGACAATCTGGCCGGCCTGCAGCATTGCGTGGGCATCTTTCCCTTTTACCATGCCTCGGCCATAGATTTCTTGCATTCACTTTCCGGCTGGGCGCATGCCAACAAAGGCGGGGAGCAATCTGTCCTGCTGCTGTTGGATGACCTAGAAAGCGTAGAACAAGTAACGTTCGAAGCCCGTCAAACGCTGCGCTGGCTATTGTTGCGCGGACCGGCGCGGAAGGCATGGCCCATCCTTACTCTCAACGTAGAGAGGGCCGGGCAGGTTGAGGTCTGGTTGGAAGCGTTCCGCACGCGCATCTTTGGACAAGTCAAGGATAGCCGTCTGGCCGAAAGGTTGGCAGGCGCTCCGGCGTTCACCCTGCGCACCTTGCAGGCCGGGCTGCAATTTGCCCTGCGTGAAGGCGATGGCTGGCTGAAATTTTGGATTCCAGAAATCGGTTAGAAAGAGGGTGAACGATGAATAGCGGTATGCTATGGTTCGACAATGACCCCAAGACGGCGCTACCTGCCAAGATTGCGCGGGCGGCAGAGTACTACCGTCAGAAGTATGGGCGTCAACCCAATGTGTGCCTCATCCATCCCAGCATGATGGAAAACGATTGGCCCGAGAAATCCACGCCGAGCATAGCCGAAGTGACAGTGCGCCCCTACCGCCCGGTGCTGCCGGGACATCTGTGGATTGGGGTGGAGGAAAAGAACTAGCCAACCGATATTGCGTGAGTTGCCGCACAAAATCGCTTTGGAAACTTCCCCGCCAGCACGTTTATACCCTTGCAGCGCCACAGGCCACGGCGCATTTATCCTTTGTTACCCGTCGCTACGGCCATCGCAACCGCATAATCGCGGCTGTGACTGATACTGACCGACCAATTCACCAGGCCCAACTCCTCCGCTTTTTGCGCCGCCGCTCCGTGCAAGCATAATTGCGGCGCTTTTTTTTCATCGGCCAAAATCTCGATTTCTTTCCACCCTACCTCCCCCATCCCACAACCTAAGGCCTTTGAGACGGCCTCTTTGGCGGCAAAACGGCCTGCCAGCGTCTCGGCGCGCCGGCTACACAGGGCTACCTCGGCCGGCGTATAGACCCGATCGAGGAAACGCTTTCCATGCCGCGCAAGCGCGTCACGGATGCGCTGGATTTCGAGCAGGTCTATGCCGGTTTGGATTTTCATAAGCCTTCTTGGGAAACCACCAATCGTCAACCGAAATGTACAAATCGTAGTAGATTGTCACTCTCCCGGCCCTGCGGTAGAAACAGCCAACCGCGCCGGGTCAATGAATTTGCGCGCCGTCTCGCGCACCTCGTCCACTGTCACCGCCCGAACCATGTCAGGATATTGGCGATAATAGTCCAGCCCCAGGTCGTAGCGCTCAATGTTGAGCAGCGCGCTGGCTACGCCAGAATTCGACTCTAACGAGAGCGGCAGCAGGCCGATGAAATTTGCCTGGCTATCAGACAGTTCCTCGGCTGTAACACCCTCGTCCACGAAGCGCTTCAACTCCTGCACGATCAACTCTGCAGCGCGGTCCACATTGGATGGATTGACGCCGGCGCTCACATGCCATGAGCCAGGTCCAATCCCTGCGCTCAAACTAGAATAGGCGTAATAGGCCAGCCCGGCTTGCTCGCGCACCACATCGCCAATCCGCCCCATCAGCCCAAACTGACCCAGGATGTTGTTCCCCAGCGCAGCAGACAGGTATTCAGCGTCGCGGCGTTTGGGGCCGTTCGTCCCAATAACGATGTCCGTTTGGGACTTTTCGGCGATGATGTGATGGCGTCGGACGGTTTTTGCCAGCCGGCGAGGCTCGGGCACCTGCGGCGCATCAGGCTGGACCTGGTTCTGCCAGCCGCCCAAGACGCTTTCTACCTGGCTGACGGCTTTTTCTGGCTCCACCGCGCCCACGATAGCGATAACCATCCCTTTGGGGCCGTAATAACGGCGATGGAATTCGACCAGATCGTCGCGCGTGATGGCCTGGATAGTTTCTGGCCAGCCTTCCTCCACGCGGCTGTAAGGATGCCCCTCGAACAGGATTTCGTCGAACCTGATGGAGGCCATCTCGGCGGTATCCTGCGCGCGGATGGCCAAACCGGTTAACAACTGAGCGCGTAATTTCTCCACCTGATCGGCAGGAAAGGACGGCTGAAGCAGGGTCTCGGCCATGATTTCGAGCAAGAGTGGCAGGTCTTCTACCAGGGAACGCCCGCTAAAAGAGGTATTGTGTGTGGCGGCGTTATAGCCATAACTGGCGCCGACTGATTCAAGGGCTTCGTAGACCTGTTGGAAGGTACGCTTATGCGTGCCGCGCATCAAAGCCGCAGAGGTGAAGTCGGCCAGGCCAAGTTTTTCATCAGGGTCGAACAAACCGCCGGCCGGCAAGTAGCCATTGATCACCACCGACGGGCTGTTGAAATTGGCGCGCGCCAACACGATGATGCCATTCCCCAGCACGCGGCGGTAAATATCGTCAGCGCCTGGCAGCGAATTTCGAGCAGAAACAGCAGCAATGTGCCTGGACATTTTTCACCCTCCTGCGGTGGGACGATAGATACCCACCACACGAGCCTTGGGCTGGAAATATTGCTGCGCCACGCGCTGCACATCTGCGGGCGTGACGGCCGTCAATTTGTCGAGATAAGTCAAGAACCACTGGTAATCGGCAAACATATTGGCGTATCCCAGCCAAAAGCCTTGGTTGGTGATGCTTTCGCTGCCATAGGCAAAGAGCGCGCGCGCCTGTTTGATGGCGCGGGCCACTTCTTCTTCGCTCACTTTTTCGTCTTGTATCCGTTTGATTTCATCGTCTAGCGCGGTAAGGGCCTCCTCGGGCTGGCGGCGCGGGTGAATGGTGAGGGTAATGGAGTAGAGGAACGGATCAATGGTAGCCTGCGCCGACCCGTGCGCGCTGACGGCCAATTCGGTTTCGACCAAGGCGCGGTACAGGCGGGAGGTCTTGTTGGAAATGCCGCCACCGAACATGTTGAGGTTGCTCGGACCGGCCAACAGGCTGTCTAGCACGCTTAACGGAAAGAAATCGGGGTGCGAAGCGGCCGGGAAACGGTAGCAGATTTGAGCGTAGGTGGTTTCGCCCGGCCCCTCCACCACCAGTCGAATCTCGCCGCGTGGATCCGGCTCGGGGCGGGCCAGCCGGCTGGGGGGCGGGGCGGCCGGGATGTCCCCAAAATAAGCCTCGATGCGCGCCAACATAGATTGTGTGTCGAAATCGCCGGCCACGGCCATGACGGCGTTATTGGGGGCGTAGTAGGTTTTGTAATGCTGGTAGAGGTCGTCGCGCGTCATGGAGCGCAAATCAGCCAGGTCGCCAATGACCTCGTGGTGATAGGGGTGGACGCGAAAAGCCGCACTTTGTACTGCTTCGCCAAGCAAGAAAAGCGGTTCGTTCTCATTGCCCTCGCGCTCCGAAATGACGACTGTGCGCTCGGAGGCTACTTCTTCGGGGTCGAAGGTGCTGTTGACCATGCGGTCGGCTTCGAGGCGCAGGCCAAGTTCGATTTTGTCGGCCGGCATGGTTTCAAAGTAAGTAGTCCAGTCAAGGTAAGTAAAGGCGTTCCACACGCCGCCCTCGCGTGAGATGGCTTTGTCTAGCACGCTGGCCGGAAACTGGGGCGTGCCTTTGAATTGCATGTGTTCCACCCAATGAGAGATGCCCGTGTGACCGGTCGGCTCATCTCGTGAGCCAACGCGGTACCACAGCCAGGAAGAAATCAATGGGGCGGTGTGGATTTCTTTGAAAAAAATTTGCAACCCATTGGAAAGGGTCGTTTGGGTAAAAGTTTCGCTCATGGAGCTCCTGATGGGGTGAGAGATGTCATCCTTACTTGCAAACCAGGTTGTTGTTAAGGTCGAGCGCATTGGGTTCGAGCAGGCAATAGATGGGTTTGATGGTGTCTTGCAGACCCTGGAAGTGGACGCTGAGTTCTGTGGAGGCGATGGGAATGTCTACGAGCAATTGTTGGTTGATGTCTACGGTGGTCTGCACCGGAATTTGCAAGTCCAGGTGGACGGGCAGGCGTGTACCTTGTTGCAGCACGATATTGGCAGGGCCGTTAATGTTGATGATGCCGGCATTAATGCTGACATTGGCCTGGATGGGAACATCGGTAGTCAAGACGACCTCTGTGTCGGTGGAATAGCCGAGGACAAAATTCACCGGCACGTCTGTCAAGACAACAGGGATGGTGGTGACGATGTGGGCGTTTTTCATTTTATCGAAATTGTCGTATAACCCACTTACAATACCGACAGTGGCGTCGCCTGCGGTCAGTTGTATTTTGCCCAATGTTTGTATCACAATGAGCAAAATGGCAATCAACACGGCATTGGTAATCAAAGAAAGGATACCGGTCACGGTCCAAAAGGCTGGGCCGATTTTCAATTTTCTCGTTGGAGAGGGGGCTCCAGCGATGCTGGCTGCCGCTTGCTCTGAGGCTGGAGAAGACGATGGCGCCAAAGGCAAGGAAGAAAGCAGGCCGTCTGTCGCCTGGCCGCCTGAGGTAGGGCTTGGGCTTCCTGGCCTGGCGCGAGGAGGGGGCTGTTGGGCCGCTTCGCTCTCTTGGTCTGTTAGAATGGTGCGTAACCGTTTGACAGGATCATGGATCGAATCGTCGGTCATGGGTCCTCCTGTGAGAAAGCGACTTGGGGGAGATGCCGGCACAACGCCTTGTCATCTGCGCTTGCTCGGCTACAGCGCAACGAAGCGGATTTCGTTTTCCAGCGTATCGGCCTGCTCTTCCAGTTCGGTCAGTTTGGACAGCATCTTCTCGCCCAGAGACTTATCTTCCAGCGTGTTCAGGTTGATGCGGACGTTGCTGGCAGCGGCGGTCAACGCAGCGCGCGCCATGGCAAACCCGGACAGCGAGTCGCTCAAGGCGTTGGCGTTGCCTTTGTGGGCGCATGTCAGCGCCAGGCGCATGACTTCGACAGCATGTTCGGCTACGTGCAGGGGGATGTGGGCGGCGTTCAGGGTGGCATTGGTGATGGCGGCGTCGCGGGCGATACGCTGCTCTTCAGTTTCTTTGGGTAGTTTGACAGCGCCCATCAGCGCTTCGAAAGCGGCAGCGTCATCTTCTACAGCCTGAGTCAGGTCTTTACGCAGGCTCTCGGCGCGGACGCGCACGGCTTGAAATTCGGCTTCGACTGCTGCATATTTCTTTTTGCCTATGGTCAGCCCGGCCACCATAGATACCAGGGCCGCGCCCATAGCCCCCGCGTAGGCCCCGGCCGAACCGCCGCCCGGCGCAGGTGTGGGAGCGGCTAGTTCTTCGATGAACGAAGGGCAATTCTCGGCCGAGGATGAAGCGCCTGTCTTTCCACTTTGGGAGGTTGCCTCGCCATCTAAGTAGAGTCTGGATTCGAGAATCTGGCCTTTGTCGAAGACGTCCAGTTGGGTGTACCATACTGCCGCATCTATTAAAGCATCTTGCGGCACCAGGCCAACGAGCTCGCTGTGATGGATGGCTGCGCCATAACGCGCCGCTTCGCGCCGGATGGTCTCGACAACCCGATGCAGGGGCGTCTCGTGATAATTGGTCAAGTTCATAGAAACCTGGGCGCGGCCTTCTACGAGCAAACCCAGCGCCTTGAGGTAACGATAGCCTCCGGTAGCGTGACGGATGGCGCGGGCGATCTTTTTGGCAATCTCTACCTCATCGGTGGTCAAATAAACGTTGAAGGCGATCAAAGGATTGCGCGCGCCGATGACGGTGGCGCCGGCTTTGGGCAACTTGCTGGGACCGAAGTCAGGCTGGCGGTCGGGATGGGTCTCGATTTCAGCCTTCAGGCCTTCATATTGACCTTTGCGGATGTTTTCAAGGTTGACTCGCTCGGGGCGCGTAGCCGCCGCCTCATACAAGTAGACCGGAATGCCTAGTTCGTTGCCAACGCGTTGGCCCACCCTTCTTGCCAGGGCCACACACTCTTCCATTGTGACGCCGCTCAGAGGGACAAAAGGACAAACGTCGGTAGCGCCGATGCGTGGATGAGCGCCCTTGTGCTGGTCCATATCAATCCATTCGGCAGCGGTCTGGATGGCGCGGAAAGCGGCTTCTTCCACTGCTTCGGGTGGGCCGGCAAAGGTGAGGACGGTGCGGTTATGATCGAGGTCAGATGAACGGTCGAGCAAACGCGCGCCCTGCACCGCGGTAATGGCAGCGGCAATCTGGTCTATCACTTCTGACCGACGCCCCTCAGAAAAGTTGGGGATACATTCGACAAGTTGAGTCATAGGAGTGTGGCTCTGCGCTTTTTGATGACAATTATAAACGCAGAGGGCGATTTTAGTGGATAAGGATTTAGAGGTTGGGGCATCGTTCGAGAAAATCCATGCCCAAGCGAAAGAATTTCACAGCATGTGGAGCGACCGTATGCGCTACACCCCAACTGTTCTAGCGAGGTAGATGTGCCGGTGAGGATGACGCTCTGACAACAAAAGACAGGGCTTGTGAATGAGTCATCTGACGGAGGAATTCAACCTTTTCTCGATTTCTTTTGAAGTCCTTGTTATTGAAAGTCCGCCCAGCGCCGTACAGCGTAATGCTTGAGGAATACTTTTGCCGACGCGATCCATCGTTTCGATCACTTCATCCAACGGGATGACGGCGTCATAATCAGCCAACGCCATGTTTGCACATGCCAGGGCATTACTGGCTGCCATTACATTTTTCCCCAGGCAAGGAACTTCAACGCGGGCGGCTACCGGGTCACAGATCATGCCCATGACGTTTTGGAGCGCCATAGATGCGGCATCCACAGATTGCTTGAGCGTGCCGTTCGCCAATGTGACCAGCGCCGCAGCCGCCATGCCCGAACCGGAACCACATTCTGCCTGGCATCCTCCCACCTCTGCCGCAAAGGTGGCGTGAGCCGCGATGAATACACCGATCATTCCTGCGGACAGCATGGCCTTTGTCATTTCATCCACAGATAATCCCAGCGAAGTTGCCGCGCCAATGCAGGCGCCGGGCAACCCTGCACATGACCCGGCTGTAGGCGCAGCGACGATTACGCCCATCGAACTTTTTACCTCCATCAAGGCAGTCACGTACAGAATGATCTGATTCAACATTCCGCCATCGAGCAGTTGACGGTTTGCCATGCGTGTCTTGAAGAGGCCAGATTGATCACCGAGGATGCGGTCGGCATATTTTGTCCCGGCAATCCCTTCGAGAATAGATTTTTGCATGAGGCGCACGATCTCAGACATCTGCTGGAAAACCTGCGCATGAGATATGTTGCCGCGGGCGCTCTCGTAATGGATCGCTAATTCCCATAACGCCAGGTTTTTATCGGCGTTATAGTTCAGCATTTCGTCGCAGGTGATGAACGGCACACTGACACCTCGGCGCGACATCACCGGCAATACCGGCGGAATGGCCTTCACGGTTTTGATGTCGAATTGCGCTTTAAGTGCGGAGAGGGTGCCACTATCCAGAAAACTCTGCGCCTTGATTTGGATGATTCGCGTATCCGCGCCGCCCAAGGGCAGGATATAGTCGGCCTCGATATTTTTGCGCAGATATTCGGCCATCGCTTCATCATCTGCTTCGAGATAGATAAGCGTTTCAAAATAATCGCCGGCCAGTGACACTTCGACGCCGTCAATCTCCACAATTTCCATCATCCCGCCGCCAATGGAGATGGCGGTCAGGCTGTGCTGTTCTGCCGCGTTCGTGAGGGTGAGATGGTAGGTGTTGGGATGTTTGTCGCCCAAAGCCTTGATCTCGATTTGGATGCGGATACCCGCCTCCTGGATCGCGCGGGCAGATTCCGGCAGCCGTTCATCGGCCGCCTCCCAGCCCAGGAGACCGCCGAACAGGCCCATATCCGAGCCTTGCGTGGCATGGGTGGTTGCCAGCGAACCGTGCGCGTCGAATTCGATAAGTACCGCTTCGATTTTTCCGTCCATCAAAGCCCTGGCCATCCGCCCGATGCGCAGGGCGGCGGCGCAATGCGAACTGGATGGCCCGCGCATGACCGGGCCGATCACATCATTGAAAATGCTGGGGTAGTTAGGCTGTGTTATGACCACGTTTTATCACAGTGAGTTACTTAGGGGCATTGGATGATACCCTGCGCCCACAAACACCCGCCGCAGACTGGGAATTGAGTATTGCCGATGCAATCTTCCTCGTTGGTTTCTGCAAGTTCACAGCCGCCGCAAAACGTACAGGGCGCAAAGACGAAATTATGTAGCCGTTCACGATACGCTACGTAAGCGGGATCCAGCCACAAGTCCAGCAAAGACCGTTCGGTCACGTTGCCGATGACGTGCTTTTTGGAGAGGCGCGGCTTATCGTGCAGGTAACTCTGATGGGTGTGCATCAAGGGCCAGCAAGGGCTGACGTCACCGTTCCACGCAATGGACATCGTCCCGCTTTCGATGAAATTGCAGGTGTCGCTCGCACCTCCCCAATTGTTGCCCGCAAATTTGACGTTCAACTGGCTGTTGAAGGCCTCGAACAACGCCGCCTGGGTAGTCTCGTCGAAATCCATCTTGGGAAGATTGAGCGTCGGTAGATGAGGGGCTTGCAAATAGGCAATGTTGTGAATGGTGCGCATGTAGAGACGGTCGGCCTGCATTTCCTGGGTGGCAGGCTGTATGTTGCTGACAGAATAATATTTGGCCTTGAGCAACTTACCCAGTTTGATGACTTTGGGCAGGTCGGCGATGTTGCGTTTCATGGCGACGAAGGCAATGCCGATTTCTGGTTTGGGGAAATGGTGGGCAGGGCGCATCTTGGCGAAGCGCTTCAAATTTTCGAGAATAGTGGGCAATTCGGCTCCCAGGCGCACGTCTGCGTATGTTTCGGGCGAGGCGCCGTCAATGGAAACCCACAGAATGTCTAACCCGGCTTCGATCAATTCTTTCGATTTCTTCTCGTTCAAAATCGTGCCGTTGGTGATCAATTCGACTTTGACGCCTAGCGATTTGACTCTGGCAATCCATTGAGTCGTTTTGGGATGAAAAAGCGGCTCGCCAATACCGCCAAAATATACGTCTGGAATCGGATCCAGCGCCTGCAACCCTTCGAAAATGGCCTGAAAGGTCTCTTCGCTCATGCGTCCAAGAGGTTGGTCCCAGGCATTGCGGAAACAAGTGATACAGTCCAGGTTGCAGGCTACGGTCGGCTCGATATACACTTTGGTCAGATGAGTCACCGGACGATGCATGCGGATAAAGTTATCCCCTTCATCGAGCCGCACCTTGCTACCAGGCCGAATGCCATAGCGCTGGGCTACCTCGGCCGGCAAGATCAGGCGGCTTTGTTCATCTACTTCAGCCCAAGCAGTGGTCGTCTTGGTGGAAGCAATTTGCCGAGCGGTTGTTTTGGGAGCAAGATATTGTGTCAGTAGGTCCATGTTCTTATTGTAGCCCTTTCTTGCTGCAACGCGGTGTGACTTTTATCTCATTTTTGGATGTAATTTATCTTATTATTGACTCCGCTGCAAAAACAGAAAATCCCAATGGAGCAATAGGGCAATTTTCAAGTCTTCTCCGACAGGCTGTTAGGGCCTGCTGAATAGTTACGTTTTTTGTTTTGGACAATGCAGAAAAAAGAAATAGACCTTAAAATCCTGGCGACTTTGCGCCTTTGCGTTAGAAACACCCTTTTTGCAGTAGAGTCATTCTTACAAACCTTGCATCTTTCATTCAGGTGTGCTAAAATCTAGCCCGCAACGAACGCCAATATTGAAAGCGTTGAAAAGTGGGCAGCCCCCACTTTTCTGCTTGTAGAGACGGCGTGCGCTGTTGAGAGGATGCCTTGTGTAGAATTGGAGTAGAAAGAGCATGACCAAGAACGAATTCACCCTGGCTTTCAACGAAGTGTTGGAAGAAAAACAATTGCCGAAAGAGGTCATTGTTTCGGCTATCGAGTCCGCCATGGTTTCGGCTTACCGGCGGGCTGTCAACGCTTCCAATGCGCAGCATATCGAAGCCAAAGTGGATCCTGAGACAGGGCGAGTAACCATCTACGCCGAAAAAGAAGTCGTGGAAGATGTGCAAGACGAGCGCACCGAGGTCTTGTTGGAAGAAGCGCGCAGGATCAATCCAGAGGTTCAGGTGGGGGATATGGCTATCGTTGAGTCCACGCCGGCCGACTTTGGCCGCGTGGCGGCTCAAACGGCACGTCAGGTCATCCAACAGCGCATCCGTGAGGCTGAACGGGCAGCGCAGATGGAGTATTTCCAGCGTCAGGTAGGCGAGATTGTCAGCGGGGTGGTGCAAGCGACCAACAATCAATATACGACCCTGGGTCTGGACATGAAGGCCGAGGGCGTGATGCCGGCCAATCAGCGCATCCCCGGCGAGCGTTTTCGCTTGCATGACCGCGTTCGTGCAGTCGTGTTGGAGGTCAAAGACGGTTCGCGCGGGCCGCAAATCATTCTTTCGCGCGCGCATCGCAACTTCTTGCGCCGTTTGTTAGAGAACGAGGTGCCGGAAATCTATCATGGTATTGTAGAAATTCGCGCAATAGTGCGAGAGCCGGGGCAGCGCGCTAAAGTGGCTGTGATGGCTACTCAGCCCGGTGTGGACTCGGTGGGAGCGTGTGTGGGCATCAAAGGCGTGCGTATTCAGGCGATTGTCAAAGAGTTGCATGACGAGAAGATTGATATTATTCAGTGGGATCCGGACCCGGTGGTGTATATCTCCAAGGCCATTAGCCCGGCGCGTGTCAGCGGGGTATATCTGTCTGAAACGTCTGAGGCAGGCCGCACGGCAACGGTGGTGGTGCAAGAAGATCAGTTGAGTTTGGCGATTGGTCGTGATGGACAGAACGCCCGCCTGGCGGCTAAGTTGACCGGTTGGCGTATAGACATCAAATCATTGCTCGAAGCCAGCAGCGACGCCATTCAAAAATTGCAAACCGATGCCGAATTGGCTGCGCTCTTGCCGGGCATGGTTGAAAACATTCCGGCAGTCGAGCAGGTGCTGGCTAAGAAAGCCGAGGGACGTCCGGTAACGCCCGAGGAATATACTATGCTGGCGCAGTTCGTGGACCGCGTAGAACGCCGCACCATTCAGATTCAGGAAGACGCCGCCCGCGAAGAGGAAGAACGGGTATCGGCTGCCCGCGCGGATATTCCGCCGGCCGCTTTCCAAATGCCGCTCGATCAGGCTGGCTTGAAGGAGCATGTTTATACCATCTTGACAGAAGCCGAGATCGAGACGGTGGGCGATTTGATGTTGGCGATGAAGGTAGATCCCAACAAGGTGCTGGGGCTGCCGGGCATTGGGCCAAAAGCCATGGAGAATATCGAGCAGACGTTGTCGGTTTTGCAATTCCCCGCGCCAGAGCCGGCAGCAGAAGAGGCCGAAGCGCTTGAAGAGGCTGCGGAAACGGGAGCAAGTACGGGCAAGTCCGAAGCGAGCGCGGAATCCCCGGCCGGAGGGGCGGAGGCAATCGTCGAGGAAGTCCCCAAGAAGAAAAAGCCAGAGGCAATCGAAGATTTCGATCGTGTGAAGGATTCCGTATCGCTGGACGATATGTTTGCTTTGAAGGAAATTTTCCAAACCGTTGATGTAGACGATGAAGAGGCTGCTGAAGAGAAGAAGAAAGGCAAGAAGAAAAAGAAAAAGCACGTCGAAATCGAGTACGATGAGGACTTAGGTGAAGTGGTTGTACGAAAAAAGCATAAACGCGGAGATGAAGACTTCGACGAGACGTGGTAGTTTTAGGCCCTCTTCCACTTTTTGGGGCAGGCTGTGGCTTGCCTCGAAGGGGTAAGGGGAGAGGCGGAACCAGGTGACCAGGAAACCAACGCAACGAGTAAAGCATATTCCTCAGCGTACCTGCGTGGGCTGCCGGACGATGTTGCCCAAGCGTCAACTCATCCGTCTGGTTCGTACAGCGGAGGGCGTGCAGGTGGATCCGACCGGCAAGTTGGCCGGGCGGGGAGCGTACTTGCATGACCGCCGCGCGTGCTGGGAGCGAGCCTTGAAAGGGGCGTTGGCTCATGCTTTGAAGGTGGAGTTGTCACCTGAGGATCGGCAGCGATTACAGGCCTTCCTGGAAACGCTGCCGGTAGAGTCCGTTGAAATGGATACGGACGGTAAGGCGAACATGTAAACGATAGACCCATCCCCCAGGGGTTTTCGGCCCCAATGGGACGTTGTCGCTCATGAGGCGTCTTTTCCGTCCGATAAAGGCTTCGCCAGGGGGAGCGAAGCGGTGGAATTGATTTATGAGGAGGCTGCTATGAGCGATAATGGGCGAAAAATTGAACTTCCAGCGCATATTGTGATTCGCGATCTGGCGCAGAAAATCGAGAAAAGTCCGATTGACATCATCAAGAAGTTGATGGCCAACGGCGTCATGGCGAGTATCAATCAGACGATAGACTTCGATACGGCCGCCGTTGTGGTCGCAGAATATGGCTTCGATGCGGCGCCTGAGGTAGCCGAAGAAGCGCTTAAGGAAGAACAGAGCGAAGTACCGCTGTGGCGGAAAATGATTGCCGACGAAGATGAATCCAAACTAGTCAATCGCGCGCCGGTGGTGACCATTCTGGGACATGTAGATCACGGGAAGACCTCGCTGTTGGATGTCATCCGCAAAACAAATGTGGCGGCCGGCGAGGCAGGCGGTATTACACAGCATATCGGCGCTTATCAAGTCGAGATGAAAGGACGGCCGATTACTTTCCTGGATACGCCCGGTCATGCGGCTTTTACTGCGATGAGGGCGCGCGGGGCGCAGGGGGCTGATATTGTCATTCTGGTGGTGGCGGCGGACGACGGCGTAATGCCGCAGACACGAGAAGCGATTGCTCACGCCAAAGCCGCCCGAGTGCCGATTGTGGTGGCGCTCAACAAGATGGACAAGGCCAATGCCAACCCAGAGCGCGTCAAGCAACAGTTGGCCGAGCAGGAACTCGTCCCTGATGATTGGGGCGGCAACACGATGGTCATCCCGGTCTCTGCCAAGCAGAAGCAAGGCATAGATGATTTGTTAGAAGCGATTTTACTGGTGGCCGACAATACCGATATTCGCGCCAATCCCAATGGGCGCGTCATTGGGACGGTGATTGAGGCTGAGTTAGATAAGGCGAAAGGGGTTGTGGCTACGCTTTTGGTACAGAATGGCACGCTCAAAGCGGGCGATATTGTCGTCGCCGGCAGCGCTTATGGCCGGTTAAGGGCGTTGTTCGATTTTCGCGGCAAGCCTGTCAAGAAGGCCGGCCCGTCTACGCCGGTACGTGTGATGGGATTGAACGATGTGCCGGCAGCAGGCGAACTGTTCAGGGTTGTTAATTCCGATAAAGAGGCGCGCGATATTGTACATCAACGCTTGGAGGCGCAAAAGCAAACTCAGCAAGCCGCTAAAAAGGTCTCTCTAGAAGATTTGTTCGCCGCTTACCAGGCTGGCGAGGCCAGGGAACTCAACTTGATTGTCAAGGCCGACGTGCAAGGCTCGTTGGAGCCAATCATGACGGAGTTAGAGAAATTAGGGCAGGGTGAAATCGGCGTCAAAGTGTTGTACGCCGAGACGGGCAATATCGGCGAAAACGATGTCATGCTGGCTTCGGCCTCGCAAGCGATTATCATCGGTTTCAATATTCAGGCCGATGTGGCAGCGCGCCGCCTGGCCGAAGCCGAGGGCGTTTCTATCCGCCTGTACGATGTTATCTATCGGATGACGGAAGATATCGAGAAGGCCCTCAAAGGGATGCTGGAACCGGAATTGAGCGAAAAAGTCATCGGTCGGGCTGATGTGTTGGCCGTCTTCCCCATCTCCAAAGTAGGCAAGGTGGCCGGCTGCCGTGTGCGTGAAGGCGAATTGCGCCGCAATGCCAGGGTGCGTTTATTGCGCAAAGGCGAGATTGTCTTTGAGGGCGAAATGGCTTCCTTGAAACATGAGAAGGAAGATGTCCGCGAGATGCGCACCGGCTTTGAATGCGGCGTTGGGCTGCGCAACTTCCACGATATCGAAGTAGGCGACGAACTGGTATGTTATGTGGTGGAAAAAGCGGCACCCTAAGCGGCGGCGAGTGTTGATTAGACTATAGAGAGAATCATGCCTACTGGAATTCGCTTACAGCGTATTGCCGACCGCATCCGGCAGGAACTTTCGGAGATGTTGATTCGCGAGGTCAGAGACCCGCGGTTGCAACTCATCTTTATTACGGACGTAGAGGTAGACAGGGAACTGGCCTACGCGGATATATACGTCTCAGCGGTAGAGGGGGCCGGCCGTACCAAAGACATCCTGTTGGGACTGGAAAGCGCCAGCGGTTTCCTGCGGCGCGCTCTGGCGGCGCGCATCGAATTACGGACTTTTCCCCGCCTGCGCTTTCATTGGGACCCTACGCCTGAAAATGCCGATGCAGTCGAGCGTTTGTTGGCTCGTCTGCGCGAGAAGTAAAACAGAACGGAGATCACAAAAGCAAACATGACCGATTCCATTGATGCACAAATCCAGACGCGCCTGGCCAAGGCAAACAGTGTGTTGGTTGTTTCGCACGTTCGGCCCGACGGCGACGCGGTCGGTTCCTTGCTAGGCCTGGGGTTGGCGCTCCAGGCAGCCGGCAAGATCGTCCAGATGGCGCTGGCCGACGGGGTGCCGGCCTCCTTCCGTCACTTACCGGGCAGCGACCAGGTACAGAAAGAGCCGAGCGCCGCCTTCGATACCTTCATCACAGTAGATTGCGCCGACTTCAAACGCACCGGCAAGCCGTTTCAGGCCTTGGGCGCGCCAGATATCAACATAGATCATCACATCACCAACGAACGTTTTGGCAAGTTGAATCTTATCGAGGGGGAGGAGGTGGCTACTTCTGCCATTTTGACCAATCACCTTCCGCTATGGGGATTTGAGATTACGCAGCCGATTGCAGCGGCTTTGTTGACCGGTATCATCACCGATACGTTGGGCTTCCGCACATCCAATATGACCTCTGAGGCCTTGCGCCAGGCAGCCGCTTTGATGGATACCGGCGTAGACATGCCAGACCTGTACATGCGCGGCCTGGTTCGCCGCTCTTTTGCGGCTACTCGTTATTGGGGGGCGGGTCTATCCAGATTGGAACACTCAGACGGCCTGGTGTGGGGAACGCTCACTCTCGAGGATCGAAAACTGTGCGGCTATACAGGCAATGATGATGCCGACCTCATCAACACCATTTCAGCCATAGACAACCATAAAGTAGGCATGATCTTTGTGGAACAACCCGACTCTCATGTGAAAATTTCCTGGCGCGCGCTGGAGCCGGGCATTGATGTTTCCTCGGTAGCCAAATATTTTCAGGGCGGCGGCCATGCCGCGGCTGCCGGCGCCGACGTACCCGGTGCGCTGGAAGAAGTCCAACCCTTAGTACTTAAGGTCACTCGCGAAATGCTAGGACTTTGAGAGAAAATATGCCATAATTAAGATAGAGAAAGTGTGAATTTAAGGAGGAATTTGACTATGAACAGTCAGGACGTAAAGAACGCGATTTCCGGCGTTCTTGTGGTAGACAAACCTGTTGGGATGACTTCGCATGATGTAGTGCAGGCTATCCGCGCTGGAACAGGCATTCGCCGCGCCGGGCATACCGGTACGCTTGACCCGCGCGCCTCTGGTGTGCTGGTCGTTTTGATTGGGCCGGCGGTGCGTTTGAGCGAGTTCGTCTCTGCTTCAGACAAGCGCTATCAAGCCATCATTCGCTTAGGCAGTTCTACGGATACTTTCGACGCAGATGGAAGATTCACCCGCCAGGAAACGCCCGTCAACGTGACCGAGGAACAGTTCGAGAAAGTTCTCAAGACGTTCGAGGGCGAAATCGAACAGGTCCCTCCGCCGTACTCGGCGGTCAAAGTGCAAGGACGCAAGGCCTACGAAATGGCCCGCAAAGGCGAAGATGTCGAACTGGAGCCGCGTATTATCCAGGTGCATCACCTGGAGGTGCTGGAATGGGCGCCGCCCGAAGTGGTGGTGGATGTTCATTGCTCTTCTGGAACTTATGTCCGTTCGCTGACCAACGACTTGGGAGAGGCGCTTGGCACAGGCGCTTACCTGGTTGGTTTGCGTCGTACCAAAAGCGGGCGCTTTACGCTGCGCGACGCTGTGCCGCTGCGCAAGTTACAGGAGGCCTTCCAGGCAGGCAACTGGTATCAATATCTCATTCCAGCAGCCGAGGCCCTGTCAGACTGGCCGGCCGTCGAGCTCAATCCGGATGAGGTCGAAGAGGTTCGGCATGGACACCGCGTCAAGGCCGCTGCGGGTACCGAATTGGGGAAGATGGTGCGCGGTGTCAGCACGCAGGGAGAATTGGTAGCGCTGTTAGAATGCAAAGAAGGCGAAGATGGCTTGCCCGAGTGGCAGCCCAAGAAAGTCTTCTTTCAGTCTGCCTGAGATAGTGACGAGTGGGCCGCTTTTGAACGGATGAAACCGTTACTGCGATGATTCATTACTCTTCTATTGAAGAAGTCGCCTTGCAAGAATCCTGGCTGACGATTGGCGTTTTCGACGGCGTCCATCGTGGACATCAGGAAATCCTTCGGCATTTAACAGCCGGCGCCCATACCTATGGCGCGCCGGCTGTGGTGCTTACCTTTTGGCCGCACCCGGCTGTGGTTTTAGGCAAACGAGATGATGTGAAGTGCCTGACCACGCCAGAAGAACGCGCCTACTTGTTGGGCGAGTGCGGCGTGGATGTGGTCATCACACAGCCCTTTACGCCAGAATTAGCCAACCTTTCGGCGCGGGATTTTATGCGCCTCGTTTCCGAACGCCTGGGCTTGCGCTCGTTATGGACAGGGTATGACTTTGCCCTCGGGCGCGGGCGCGAGGGAACAACGGAGCGTCTGACCGCTCTAGGAAAAGAATTTGGCTATCAAGTCCATACGCTCTCGGCAGTGCAAAACGGCGGCCATACGCTCTCTTCCAGCCTGATTCGCCAGCGCATCGCCGCCGGACAAGTAGAATCCGCCGCCCAAGCGTTGGGACGCTACTATGCTTTGAGCGGAACAGTGGTACATGGCGATGGTCGTGGCCGCAAAATCAACATCCCTACGGCCAACATTGATTATCCACCCAGCAAAATCATTCCGGCCAACGGCGTATACGCCACCTGGGCGTGGGTAGGCGGCGAGCGCATCCAGGCAGCGACCAACATTGGCATTAACCCTACCTTTACGCCCGACAAGCAAACGCCTAACGTGGAGGCGCATTTGCTGGGCTTTGATCGAGACCTGTATGGTCAGACGGTGAGGCTTGAATTCGTGCGGCGCCTGCGCGACGAATTGAGGTTTTCGAGCGTAGAGGCGCTGTTAGAGCAAATCCAGGCCGATATTCGACAGAGCGGGGAAATTCTGTCTGAGTAAGCGTTGGCAGAGCCATGCGTCTTGCCTTGCATAGGGAGGATTTTCAATCCTACCATCCTTGTCCGAAATATGACAACCCGCAGGGCAATTCAGGTCATTCATAACTTTCATTTTTTGGCTCTGGGGCGTAAACTGAGACAGATTCATTGGTGCGCAAATGATTGTGCAAAAATTCACACACCATCTTCTTAATCATTTGGTAACTGCCTACCCGCTTGATCCTACAGACTCTAAAGTTTTTTGCAATAGTGACTCTACTGCAAAAAGGGTGTTTCTAACGCAAAGGCGCAAAGCCGCCAAGAATTTTTTACCGATTTCACAAAGAAAAGGCTCTCTTAATGCGGGTTTTGCAAATTTCCAAGCCCGCGGGCTTTGCGCTCTCGACGGTTCATGGTTTTTGCAGTGCAGTCAATAGTATTACCGTGCAACATTTGTATTGAATGCGCAAATGTCGTAGGATACAGATCTTTGGTCTGTCCAGACAGATCAGAGACCTGTGCTACGTTTGGTTGCGGCTGGAAGCCGCGCTATGAGTTATCTACCAAAGGAGTTTTTGGATGAAAAGACCTATTGTTACCATTGACGGCAATGAGGCTACCGCATCGGTGGCGCATCGCCTGAACGAAGTCATTGCCATCTACCCGATTACCCCCTCCTCCACGATGGGCGAGTTTGCCGACGAATGGTCAGCCAAAGGGAAAAAGAATCTGTGGGGGACAGTGCCGCTGGTGATCGAGATGCAATCCGAGGGCGGCGCGGCAGGAGCAGTGCATGGCGCGTTGCAAACCGGGGCGTTGACCACCACCTTCACCGCCAGCCAGGGCCTGCTGCTGATGATACCCAACATGTATAAAATTGCAGGCGAGTTGACCAGCACGGTCTTCCATGTGGCGGCGCGTTCCATTGCTGCTCAGGCGCTTTCCATCTTTGGCGACCACCAGGATGTGATGGCTGTACGGCAAACGGGCTGGGCGCTGTTCTCCTCCGGCAGTGTGCAAGAAGCGCACGATTTTGCCGCCATTGCGCAGGCCGCAACTTTGAAGGCGCGCGTACCCTTCTTGCACTTCTTCGACGGTTTTCGCACTTCCCATGAGGTGACCAAAATCGTTCAGCTCACCGACGATGACCTGCGTGCGCTCATTGATGATGATCTCATCCGAGAGCATCGTGCCCGCGCCCTAACGCCTGAACGCCCCGTGCTGCGCGGCTCGGCTCAGAACCCAGATGTGTACTTTCAAGCGCGCGAGACGGTCAACCCCTATTATGCTGCCTGTCCCGGCGTGGTGCAAGAAACCATGGAGAAGTTTGCGCAGATTACCGGCCGCAAGTATGAACTTTTCCAGTATAGCGGGCATCCGCAGGCCGAGCGTGTGGTCATCTTGATGGGCTCTGGCGGCGAGACAGCCGAGGCGACGGTCAAATTCCTGGCGGAGCAAGGCGAGAAGGTTGGAGCCATCCGCGTGCGGTTGTATCGTCCCTTTTCCATCCAGCACTTTGTACAGGCATTGCCCCCGTCGGTCAAAGCAGTAGCCGTGTTAGACCGTACCAAAGAACCTGGTGCGGGCGGCGAGCCAATGTACTTGGATGTAGTCACGGCGCTGGTTGAAGCCGGGCGCGCCTCCACCAAAGTCATTGGCGGGCGGTATGGACTCTCCTCCAAAGAATTTACGCCAGCAATGGTCAAGGCCGTGCTAGACGAATTGGGCAAACCCGAACCCAAGAATCACTTTACCATTGGCATCTATGACGATGTCAGCCATACTAGTTTAGACTACGATTCATCCTTCTCGGTAGAACATCCCGAAACGGTGCGCTGTGTCTTCTTTGGGCTAGGCTCGGATGGCACGGTAGGCGCGAACAAGAACTCGATCAAGATTATTGGCGAAGAAACCGACAACTATGCCCAGGGATATTTTGTGTACGATTCCAAAAAATCGGGACAAATGACCATCTCGCACCTGCGCTTTGGCCCCAAACCCATCCAGGCGCCCTACCTCATCGAGCCAAACCAGGCCAATTTTGTGGCCTGCCATCAATACACTTTCCTGGAACGTTACGACATCCTGAAATATGCCAAACCAGGCGCGGTGTTCCTGCTCAACAGTTTGTACGGCCCAGATGAAGTGTGGGATCACTTGCAGCGCGAGGTGCAAGAAGCCATCCTCGAGAAGAAACTCAAGTTTTACGTCATTAATGGCTACGAGGTAGCCGAGAAGACCGGCATGGGCAGCCGCGTCAACACCATCATGCAGACGGCCTTCTTTGCTATCAGCGGCATCTTGCCGCGCGAGCAGGCCATCGAGCAAATCAAGAAGGCCATCAAGAAGACCTACGGCAAGCGCGGCGAAGCGGTAGTGCAGCAAAACTTTGCGGCGGTAGACAGCGCCCTGGAAAATCTATTCGAGGTTGAGACGCCGGGCGTGATCACCTCTTCGGCCACGCGCCGCGCCCCGGTACCGGAAGCAGCCCCGGCCTTCGTTCGAGACGTTCTGGGGCCCATGATTGCCTACGAAGGCGACCGCCTCCCCGTTAGCGTCCTGCCGGCAGATGGGACATTTCCCACCGCCACCACGCAATGGGAAAAGCGCAACCTGGCGTTAGAAATTCCGGTATGGGAGCCAGATTTATGTATCCAGTGCGGCAAATGCGTGTTCGTTTGTCCACATGCCGTTATCCGTCACAAAGTGTACGATGAGAAGTTGCTGAAAGACGCCCCGCCAACCTTCAAGCACACCGCCGCCAAATTCAAAGAGTTCCCCGGCATGGCTTATACCGTGCAGGTGGCGCCCGAGGACTGTACTGGTTGTACGTTGTGCGTGCAGGTTTGCCCGGTCAAAGATAAGAGTCAGGTGGGACGCAAAGCCATCAACATGGCGCCTCAGCCTCCGCTGCGCCAGATAGAAGCCAAAAACTGGGACTTTTTCATGTCCCTGCCCGATCCCGACCGCGCCCTGGTCAATCCCACCACCATCAAGAACTCGCAGTTGCTCAGGCCGCTGTTCGAGTTCTCCGGCGCGTGCGCCGGCTGCGGCGAGACGCCTTACGTCAAATTGGTCTCGCAATTGTTTGGCGACCGCATGATTGTCGCCAACGCTACCGGCTGTTCGTCCATCTACGGCGGCAACCTGCCGACCACGCCCTGGTCGGTGAACGCCGAGGGGCGCGGCCCGGCCTGGTCGAACTCATTGTTCGAGGATAACGCCGAGTTTGGCCTGGGAATGCGCCTGACGCTGGACAAGCAAGCCGAATATGCCAGAGAGTTGTTGGCGCAATTCAAGAAAGAACTGGGGCAAGAACTGGTAGACGGCCTGCTCAATGCCGACCAGTCTAGCGAGAGCGGCATCGCCGCCCAGCGCGAGCGGGTGGCGCAAGTCAAGGCGAAACTGGCGACATCCAGCGACCCGCGCGCCAGGGACCTGGTGAGCATTGCCGACAGTTTGGTCAAGAAATCGGTCTGGATCATCGGCGGCGACGGTTGGGCCTACGACATCGGTTACGGCGGTTTAGACCATGTGCTGGCCAGCGGGCGCAACGTTAACGTGCTGGTGCTGGATACCGAGGTGTACTCGAACACCGGCGGGCAGGCCTCCAAGTCCACGCCGCGCGCGGCAGTTGCCAAATTTGCCATGGGCGGCAAGGGCATGCCCAAGAAAGACCTGGGGCTGATTGCCATGGCCTACGGCTACGTATATGTGGCGCGGGTGGCAATGGGCTTCAACGATCAACAGACGCTGCGCGCTTTCCTGGACGCAGAATCCTACAATGGGCCGTCGCTCATCATCGCCTACAGCCACTGCATCAATCACGGCTACGATATGGCGCGCGGCCTGGAGCAGCAAAAACTGGCCGTCACCTCCGGCGCATGGCCGATCTATCGGTACGATCCGCGTCTGGCAGCCGAGGGCAAGAATCCGCTCATCATCGACTCAAAAGAGCCGACCACATCATTGGAAGACTACGTGTATAACGAAACCCGCTATCGGATGTTGCTGCAAAGCGACGAAGCGCGCGCCGAAAAACTCCTGCAAGAGGCCAAGCAAGATATCAAATCACGCTGGACGCTCTACCAACAGATGGCCTCCATGCACTATAACGGAGAAGATAGGTAGACATTAGTAGAGAGTAGGGAGGTGAATAATTCCTGTTCTCTACTCTCTTCTCAGGAGAACCCATGACAGACCTTACCACTTCCTATCTTGGTTTGAAGTTGAAGAACCCGCTAGTAGCCTCGGCATCCCCGCTGTCTAAAAAAATCGAGAGCGTCCAACGTTTGGAGGAAGCCGGCATCGGCGCCATCGTCATGTACTCCCTTTTCGAGGAGCAGATCATCCATGAAAGCCTCGAATTAGACCACTATCTGACGCGGGGGACGAATTCTTTTGCCGAAGCCCAAACCTACCTGCCTGACCTGGGAACATACAATATGGGGCCTGACAAGTACCTGGATCACCTGGCCGCCGTGAAAAAAGTGGTCAGTGTGCCGGTCATTGGCAGTCTGAACGGCGTCTCTAAAGGCGGATGGGTGCGTTACGCGCGCTTCATGCAAGACGCCGGGGCGGATGCCGTTGAATTGAACATGTACTACCTTTCAGCCGATCCCGACCTGAGCGGGCAAGAATTGGAAGACAGTTACGTAGATCTGGTGGCTGAAGTAAAGGCCTCCATCAAGATTCCGCTGGCGGTTAAAATCAGCCCCTTTGTGACCTCCTTGCCTCACTTTGCCCGCCGCCTGGTCACCGCCGGGGCCGACGGGCTGGTGCTGTTCAATCGCTTCTATCAACCCGATTTTGACCTGGAGGCGTTAGAAGTCACCCAATCGCTCACATTGAGCCATTCTCAAGACTTATTGTTGCCGTTACGTTGGATTGCCATCCTGTATGGAAAGATAGAGGCAGATTTTGCCCTGACGAGTGGCGTTCACACCGTCCAAGACGTGCTAAAAGCCATGATGGCCGGCGCCAAAGTAGCCATGACCGCCTCTGCGTTGCTGAGAGAGGGCCCAGCGCGCGCTGCCGCTATTTTGGCGGAGATGCAAGAATGGATGGAGGCGCATGAGTATGAATCCATCCAGCAAATGCAAGGCAGTATGAGCCAGCAAGCGGTAGCCGAGCCGGCTGCCTTCGAGCGCGCAAACTACATCAAGATACTCCATGCGTTCCGTTACTTGCCATAACATCCAAGCCAGCCTTTGGCCGGCGCCAGGCGCTGCCTGATGTCACGAAATTGGCGTAAAACTCGCGTAGCGTAGAAAGAGACCCCTGCAAAACACAGGGGTCTCTTCGATAAGTCCAAGCGGATGGCATTTATTCTTCGACGCCAACAGGCACTGCTTTTCGATGACGAAACGTGATGCGCCCACGCGTCAGGTCGTAGGGAGACATTTCGACGGCTACCCGATCGCCAAGCAAAATGCGGATGTAATATTTTCGCATCTTGCCAGACAAATATGCCAGCACCTCATGGCCGTTATCTAACTTCACGCGGAATTGGGTGCCGGGCAGGGCCTCGATTACGGTCCCTTCGACTTTGATTTTTGAATCGTCTTTCGCCATACACGCCTCTTTCTTGCTTCAGCCAGGTCATCTGCTGATTTTCATTTATCTTTCCAACAAGCGCAGATACGCTGCGCCGCTATGCTACTCGACTTCATGGGTGTACTGTCGCCGCTTGATACGTCGAGCCGACTTCTTTTTCTCCATGCGTCGCTGCTC
This sequence comes from Chloroflexota bacterium, assembly GCA_037440925.1. Lineage (GTDB taxonomy): Bacteria > Chloroflexota > Anaerolineae > Anaerolineales > Villigracilaceae > JAABUE01. The sequence continues at coordinate 38,725 of JBBITF010000017.1, read as the reverse complement.
ACTCTTAGAAACGAACCAGCGCTTGCGCCGCACAGTGCTCAAAACGCTGCTCTTGACCACTTTCTTGCGAAAACGTTTGAGCAGAGAGTCCTGCGACTCACCAGAGCGTAAATTCACAATTGTCAAACCGTTCACCTCCTTCCTTCGAGAGGAAATCTTTGCCAAAAAAATCCTCGGCTCTTATGCAGACTCAGCCGAGGATAACCGTAAATGAAAGACCAACAGAATGAACGAAACGACAAGAACTGCGCTTCACACTCCTCGAAGGTGTTAATAGGGACGAAATAAAATCCCTCGGCCAAACTACTGCGCTTACATTATACTACAAAACGAACAGATGAATACGAAATTTTGGTAACTGTCTCAGCAATTCTTATATTCCCGTGGGGCAATATAGTATTACCGCGCAACTGTATTGAATGCGCAAATGTCGAGGGACAGACCTTTGGTCTGTCTGGACAGGTCTCCGACCTGTCCCACGGTTGGTTGTGTTATGAATGCTGCCTATGCTTGAGGAACAGCGCCGACGGACGAAACAATTTCATTCCAAATGGTCGAGATATTTTAGTCCTGAACCAGTGTTGAATAATACTACACGTTCCTCTGGCTGAATCCAACCCGTGCGCGCCAATTGCTTGGCTGCCGCCAACGTGGCTGCGCCTTCGGGGGAAGCAAACAGACCCTCTTGCGAAGCCAATTGTTTTTGGGCCTCTAAAATGGCCTCATCGCTGACTGCAATCGCCGTTCCATGACTCTCGCGCAGGTCTTTTAGGATCAGGTGATCGGCAAAACTTTTTGGCACGCGTAGCCCAGAAGCAAGAGTATGCGCATTCAGCCAAAAATCGCAGAACATGGCGCCCCTCTCAAACGCCGCAACGACAGGAGCGCAGCCTTCCGCCTGCACCGAGACCATGCGTGGGCGTTTAGACTTTTCCAGCCAGCCCAGCGCTTCTAACTCGGCAAAAGCCTTCCACATGCCAACCAGCCCGGTCCCGCCGCCAGTTGGGTAGATAATTACATCCGGCAGTTCCCAACCGAATGTCTCAGCCAGTTCATAGCCCATGATCTTCTTGCCTTCGGTGCGGTATGGCTCTTTGAAAGTCGAAACATCGAACCAGCCCTCCTCGCGGGCTTTGATGCCTGCCATGCCGGCGGCGTCGCTGATCAAACCATCTACTAACACTACTTCTGCGCCGGCGATTTTACTCTCCTCGATATTGGCGGTGGGTGTATCTTTTGGCATGTAGATAAGCGCCTTCATACCGGCGCGCGCGGCATAGGCCGCCATAGCCCCGCCAGCATTTCCCGCTGTGGGAATGATGACTTTTTCGATACCCAATTCTTTGGCTTTGGAGACAGCGGCAGCCAGCCCGCGCGCCTTGAACGACCCCGTGGGATTGCTGCTTTCATCTTTGACAAAAAGATTGAATAAGCCTAAAACTTTTCCTACTCTAGGTAAAGAGAGCAAGGCTGTGTCCCCCTCGCCAAGAGTGATTCTATTTTGAGGTTCACGTACAGGGAGCAGTTCACTCCAACGCCACATTCCTTTGGGACGAATGCGAATTTTGTCTCGGTCAATGTAATTTCGGGCCGCTTCTAAATCGTAATTGACCAGTAAAGGCGCCTGGCAATCAGGACAAAAGGTGTGTATTTCATCGGCCGAGAAGAGGCTACCGCAGTCAGAACATTCTATATTGGCAAGATATGATACAACTTTCGAGATGCCAGGCCAGGTAAAATGAGCAGTTTTACGCATGATGGACTCTGCTCACTCAAGACGGATGCTGTGGAGAAGGTACAAAGGCTTCCACACGCGCCCACAATTCGCGGATGTTGATGGGCTTGGACATGTAAACATCGCAGCCGGCAGCCAGGGCCTTTTCTGCATCGCCTCGCAAGGCATTGGCGGTAATGGCAATAATCGGGGTATAAGCCAGGGTCGGCTTGACCACACTGGCGCGCAGCCGGCGGGCCACCTCATATCCATCTATATCGGGCAGGTTGATATCGAGCAGAATCAGGTCTACTTCCTGTGTTTCTGCTATTTCAATCCCATCTAGGCCTTTGACCGCCTCGAGCAAGCGATAGCCGCGTGCTTCCAGCGCGCGTTTTACCAACATCATGTTGTCCGCATTGTCTTCAATGTACAGGACATTATTTCCCATAATAGTCTCCTTATTCACTCTCCATTCTTCTCTTCGATAACCTGGATAACCTGATCAACAAACTGACGGACAGGCAATGAGCCTTTCTGGTATACCGCTTCGATATGGCCGTTCAGCCGCTTTCTTTCCTCTGGAGTAATGTCTTTTGCGCTGACGACTACAACAGGAATATCGCGCGTTCGCGGATCCAGCTTCAGTTCCTCGACCAGGCCAAACCCGTCTATACCGGGCATCATCAAGTCGGTGACAATCAAGTCCGGCAGTTTTTGGCGTGCCAAGGTCAACCCTTCCCACCCATCTTTGGCGTGGAAGAGACGATAAGATTTATGTGTTTCCAACAGGCGACGAATGAGCAAAGCATCGTCTTCGTTATCATCAATCAGCAGGACGGTGGTGGTCTTTTCGTCCAGGTTTTCCAGTGCGGCTTGCAGGCCTTCACGCGGAGCAGGGGATTGATCCTCGCTCAAGTGGACATCTACTGCAAATTGATCACCCAAGACATGCTTTTCAACCGGGAACGTATGACCAGTGCAATTGACCACGACAGTTTCTTCCGCGCCAATGACACGGTTTTTGAGCATCTTTTCCAGACCTGCAAAGGCCACTGCGGAGGCGGGTTCGACCGCCATTCCCTCGCTTTTAGCAAGCGCACGCATGGCCGAGAAGGCTTCGGCGTCGCTGACTGATTCCATGATGCCGCCATACGCCTGGGTCAGGTTCCACAAATAAGTGTAAGTCTTTCCTGGGTCGCCGGTAGAGAGAATGATGATGCGCGTGTTTGGCACCACCGGCTCTGCGACATCTTTCCCGGCCTTGAAGGCAGTGACCATCGGCGCGCATCCCTCTGACTGGATGATGGCCAGTTTGGGAATGCGGTCTATCAGGCCCATCTCGAATAACTCTTTGAAGCCGTGGTGGACGCCCAGCGGGCCCAGCCCGCCGCTGACGGCCTGGATATACCAGTCGGGCGCGCGCCAGCCCAATTGCTCCACGATTTCGTAGGCGATGGTTTTCATGGATTCTTTGGCCGGGATGGAACTGGCGCCGCGGTCCAGCAGCAGGTGACGGCGCTGGGCGAACTGGGAAGCGATCTGCTTCGTCTGGTCGTAGTTGCCGCTGACGCGGATGACCTCGGCGCCGAACAAGGCGGCTTCGCGCAGTTTCTCTTGCGGCACCAGGCTGGTCATGAAGACCCACAACTTGATGCCTGCCCGCGCGCAAGCGGCTGCATAGGCCACTGCCGCATTGCCGGTAGAAGCGATAACCGCCTCGCGGATGCCGCCCTCCAGCATGGCAGCCACCGCCACCGCCGCCTGACGGTCTTTGAAGGAGGAGGTGGGGCCGTAGCGTTCGTCCTTGATGTAAACGTGGGCATGTCCAAGTCCGGGAGCGAAGCGCTGTGAGAGCCAAAGAGGAGTCCCGCCGGCCGGGTACAGGTCCAACGAGGCGGGGTTGTTCAGCGGCAAGATGTCGCAATAACGCCACATATTGAATGGACGGCCTGGCAGTCCACGCAAGATGTCGCGCTTGAAAGCCTGATAGTCATAGTGGGCTTCGAGCCAGTGCGAATCGCACTGCTTACAAACGGCTGGGGTAAAAGGCTCGTAAGGCTGCTGGTGGCCGCACAGGTTGCATTGCAAGAACAAGGGAAGCGCCATTTATTTTTCCTTTTTCTCGATGGTATCTTCTAGGCGGGCTTCCAGAGGCAATTCTACATAAAAAGTCGAGCCTTCGCCGGGGACACCGCTGCTTTCGGCCCACAGGCGGCCACCGTGCATCTCAACCAGTTTGCGGCTGATAGGCAACCCCAAACCGGTGCCGCCGGCTTTGCGCGTGGAGGAAGAATCGACCTGGGTGAATTCCTGGAAAATGGCTTCCAGTTTGTCGGGTGGGATGCCTATACCCGTGTCACGCACTGTGACCAGGATGCCTTCTGGTGTGCGGGTGGCGCGCATACTGATTTTACCTTTTTCGGTGAATTTCATGGCGTTGTTGACCAGGTTGAGCATCACCTGGCGGATACGGGTGCGGTCGGCAAAGATTTCCACTTCCTGGTCGGAATCGGCTTCAATAAACAGAGCGAGCGATTTTTCGCTGGCCAGCGGGGAGGTAATGCTGGTCACTTCTTCGAGGATTTCGTGGAAGCGGAAGGTTTCGGGGCTGAGATTCATGCGCCCGGCTTCGATCTTAGCCATATCCAACACGTCGTTGATGAGGTGAAGGAGGTGCTGGCCATTCTTTTGAATGAGTTGCAAATCGTTGCTCATGTTCTCAGTGAGTGGGCCGTCCAAACCTTCGAGCATCACGTCTGCAAAGCCCAAAATGGAGTTGAGCGGGGTGCGTAACTCATGCGACATGTTTGCCAGGAAGGATGATTTGAGGCGATCCAATTCGCGCAGTTGAGTCACAGTGGCGGCTTGCTCTTGATATAAGCGCGCATTTTGAAGCGCAATGGCTACCTGGGCAGCCAGTGTGGTATAGATGTTCGCGTCTTCTTGTGTGAAGTAATCCTGTTGATCCGACTGGACATCGAAAACGCCGAGGAGTGTATCGCCAACCACCATTGGGATTGCCATTTCCGAGCGTATGTGGGGCAACAGGCGATTTGAAAGGTGTACAGAATCTTTGTCATGTACCACGTCGTTAGCCACGACAGATTGGCGGGTTCGGGCAGCCTGAGCCACAATGGACTTATCATGATCCAGAGAAATACTCCAGCCTTCAGCCACCATTTTCCGTCCCACATCGCCGGCGCCGCAGGCCAGCAACAACGTTTGCTCGGCCTGGTCTAACAAATAGATGTGCGCGTGATATAAGTCAAAGCGCTGTTTGGTGAGGTCTACTACCGCTTGCAGGAGTTTTTCCGGGTCCAGCACGGTGGAGGCGGTGGTGCTGACGGTCGCAACTGATTCCAATTGAGTGGCGCGTTTGGCCACAGTTTCCTCTGCCAGTTTGCGTTCTGTCACATCACGGGCAAAGGCCAGTACACCCCACACATTGTTGCTGGCATCGCGCAGAGGGATCTTGATCATATCGAAAATTCGTATCTGCCCATCAATGGTAGCGGGATCTTCCGGGAAATGTTGTGGCATACCTGTTTCGAGTACCAAGTTGTCATCTGACCAAAATCCGCGGATGCCCTTTTCAGGATTGCCTTTGACCAGTTCCTCCGGGAAGCCTAGTTCAAGGTCATTCTTGCCGATGAAATCTTCAATCGAAATATGCAGGGCATTGGCATAGCCCTGGTTGACCAGTTGATAGCGATGCTCCCGGTCTTTCACGAAGATCCAGTCATCGGTCGAGTCGATCACGCTGCGGATCAATTTTTGCGCCTCTTTGGATTCGTACAATGCCGATTGCGTCTGCTCGAACAAGCGGGCGCTTTCCAATGCCAGCGCCACCTGCTCGGCCACTTGTTCCAGGAAAATCTGGTCGTCGGAGGTCAGCGGGCGATGAGCATCTTGAGCAACTGCTATTTTGCCAAGCACCTCCCCGTCAGGCAAAGCGATAGGGATGGACGAAAAGAGTTCTTCTACCAGGCCAATTTGCTTGACCGGTTTGACGTCGCCTTGCTCGAACATATAGCCGGTAGAGACATCCAACGATTCTTGGAAAGCCTGCCAACCTTCATGCCTCATGGCGCTGTACAGGCGGTTGAGTTCTTGCAGGCGTTCTTCCATTTCCTGGCGCAGACGGGTTTGCTCGATGGCGACCGCAATTTGCCCACACAGGCCTTCCAAAAGCAGGCGGTCATCATCGGTGATGGCGCCGGCGCGATCGCTTTGCACATCCAACACACCCAGCACTTGATCGCCTAGTTTGATGGGAACGGCAATCTCACCTTTGGTATTGGGAAGCAGGGGATTGGGCTGCCAGTCGGGATCATCCGCCAGGGTGGGGCGCATCATCGTCTGACCCGAGGCAGCCGCCGTACCGATCAGACCGCGTCCCATCTCCATGCGGTGCCCCATGGCCAGCATCTTCGAGCCTGTTTCGCCATACCCGGCGATCAACACCACTGCGTCTTGCGTTGCATCGTAGCGCAAAAGTTGTGTGTGATAATAGCCCAGGCGTTCCTTGGTCAGTGTTACCACACGTTCGAAGAGTTCATTCAACGCGGCTGCTTGCGAAATCTCCTGGGAAATTTCGGTGCTGACCTGCACCTGGTAACCGCGTCGCTCGAAGGCTGTCCGAACTTGTTGCTCGAGCAATTTTCGTTCGGTAATATCTTCGTACATGCCCAATACAGCAAACACTTTACCATCCGCATCCACCATGGGAATCTTGCTGGTGCGCAGCCAGATGGTATCGCCTGTGGGGATTGTTTGAGGTTCCTCGAAGTTGAGTTTGGCCTGGCCTGCCTCCATAACGCTCCGGTCATCGGCGCGGTAGAGTTCGGCTTCTGATTTCCAGGGCATATCGTAGTCGGTCTTTCCGATGATCTGATCCGGCGAATCCAGCCCGGCATCTTCGGCAAAGGCCTTGTTGCAGCCGAGATAAGTGAGATTCCGGTCTTTCCAGAATACGGCTTGGGGAATGTTGTTCATCACCAATTGGAGCAAGCGGCGGCTTTCCTGGATCGCCTTTTCCGTCTCTTTGCGCGCGGTAATATCGCGAATCACGCCCACATCGGCTGGCTTTCCCAAATATTCGATGACGCCGGCCGATAATTCGGCGTCAATGGCTGTACCGTCTTTACGCTGCAAGCGGGCTTCATACGTGGTTGGCACTTCCTGGCCTGCCAGGCGGGCCTGGATGCGCTCAATAACCAGGGACCTGCTCTCTGGAGCGATATATTCAATAACGGGGGTGTTTTCCATCTCGCTTGGGGTGTACCCCAACATATCGGCCAGGGCCTGGTTGACGAATTTGAGCAGATTGTCCTGGATGATGACGATTCCGTCTTTTGCTTGTGTGACCACAGCCGAATAGCGGGCCTCTGATTCCCGCAGCGCATCCTCGATCTTCATTCGCTCGGTAATATCGCGCCACACCGTATGAATCACTTGGCGGCCGTTCAAGGTGATAGGCGTCAACAGCACCTCGACCGGGAAGTCGCTGCCGTCTATGCGGCGATGAATCCAATTAAAGCGATGACTGCCCTTTTCCAGGGCAATGCGGATCATTTCATCCGCTTTTTCGGACGATAGACGGCCATCGGGCTGACGCTCAGGCGACAACTTGGATGGATGCAGGGAAAGGAACTGCTCCTTGTTTTTTGCCCGCATCATTTCGACTGCCGCCTGGTTGCAATAGGTAAAGATACCGTTTTCCAACAGCAACAAAGCGTCAGCCGATTGTTCGAACACCGAGCGGAAGAAAGCCTCGCTCTCCCGAATCGTGGTCTCTTTTTTGAATGTAGAGGGGTCTGTTCTGGTTACAGTTGGAGTAGTCATAATCTGTTCATCCGTTCGTCGAGGGGCTAATCTGCCAGACGGTCGGCAGAACTTCCATTCCCTGACCCTGAGGCCGCTGGCTCATTCTTTGCGGGAGGGGTGAGTTGTACCAGGATACGACGCCCTAGCAGGTTCCCCAATTCACGGGCGGTGGTGCGCAAGATGGTTTCCAGGTTGGTTGAACCGCGTACCGCTGCTGTAACCTGGCGTAAGGCCTGCTCGCGTTGCGCTAATTTTTGCGACCTTGCCAGCGCTTCCTCGGTCTGCGCGGATAGACGCAGGTTTTCGATATGGGCGCCCAACCGTTCTGTAACAGAGGCGATCAATTCCTGTTCTTCATCCGACAGGGTCGCGGTGGTATCGCCGAGAATGCTCAGTTGGCCGATCGATTCGCCGCGCACCTTGATATCGCAAGACAGCGCTGCGTCCAGGTCGTCAGGTTGAGTCGTTGGCGATACTCTTTCGCCGTCGTAGAGGTAACCGGTTTGCATTTCCCGACTTTGACGTAGATACTCATCCCAGCCTTCGCGCGTCAAGCGGCGGATGGCTTGCTCGGCTTCGGCCCGGTAACTTTCGGCTTGGGCCAACAGGCGCAGGTTTTCGAGGTGTTGGGCAACCTGGGCGGCAGTAGCCTGGATGATTTCACGTTCTGATGCTGTCCATGCGCGGCCGGGTTCGTCCCCCAGGCGGATCTCGCCGATCTTTGTGCCTGCCAGTTCGATAGGCGCCACCAGCATATCCTCGCCTTGCGCTGGGGCAGAATCCACTTCGACCAAGGGGATGACTTCCTCTTGTGCATAACTGAAGCCAATCCTTTCGCTGCGTTGAATGCCGTCCAGGAATTCCTGCCAGCCTTTTGCGGTCAGGCGGCGGGAGTGTTGTTCCAGTTCGTCGCGTACTTGCACAGTTTCCATGAACAGCAGAGCATTCCGAATAGCGACGGCCAATTGTCCTGCCAATAGTTCGAAGACAGGCCGATTGGTATCACTCAAGGCGCCAGGATATTCGCTTTGTACATTAAGCACGCCAATCGTTTGCTTGCCCACTGTGAGAGGGATTGCCATTTCGGAACGGGTAAGAGGCAACAAGGGATTGGGCAAGAAATCGGCACTGAGGCGTGTGTCTTCGGCAACGACGGTTTGCAGTTCACTGGCAGCACGTCCATTGATAGAACCCCGGCCAACCGGCAGACGGTGGGATTGGCGCAACAATTGAGAACCGATGTCTCCGGTTGCTGCGTTCAAGATGAGGTTGCGGCCCGATGGATCGAGCAAATAAATCTGAACATGGTAAAGGTGAAACCTGGAGCGGATGATTTCTACCGCTTCTGTCATCATTTCGTACAAGTTAGACACTTTTTCGGTAATGGTCGCGCCAACCTGGGAGACGATGGTCAAGTCTTGCGTGCGTTCCGCGATATGCTGCTCCAAAAAGGCAAAACTATCTTGCAAGCGGGTTGCCATACGATTCACCAGTCCTGCCAGGTGTTCGAATTCATCCCTGGAATCGATTTGCACCCGATAAGCCAGATTGCCTTTTTCCAATTCTTTGGCCGCTTCTTCGAGCTGACGCAAAGGCTTCAGGATTGCGTTGGCTGCAAACAGGCCAACTACAAAGGCCAGTGCAACAGCATAGAAAGACAAGGTGAGCAAACGCCCGCTGAGATGGGAAAGCGAAAGGATGGTATAGAGCGTCTCGTCCTGGATACCTGCCTGGCTCACTTCACCTTGTATGGCGATGACGAGATTGAGAGGTAGCAAAAATGCAACCACACCTGCCACTACCATAAAGGAAAGGATTACCCTGGATAAAAGCGTATGTGTGCGTTTCGACATATTCAATCCTGTTACAAGCATAAACTTTTGCCACGCAAACTTACAAAATCGGGAAGATGCTCAACGATAGTATGAAAAGGGTAAAAACAATCAACCAGGCAGCCAGGCCAATGACAAGAGGGCGAATGCCTGCATGCACGACTGTGTTGAAATCTATGGTCAGACCAATGCTAGACATCGCCAACGTCAAAGCCAGAGTGGACCAGGATGCCAGAGAGTCTCCATAGGCTCGCAGAGCCGTGAAGGAGAACAAGGCTCCTACCAGAGCAAAGACGAACACGAACCAAATCTGTCCAAGCGCCTCCTGCCAGTTTCCTTTCCTGGCGCGCTGGAACCATGCCAGGCCGATTGCCACCGGAATCAACATGACGACCCGCACCATTTTTACGGTCAGGGCATAGTCAATAAATTCCTTGCTCAAACTCTCGACAGCCAGTTTGACCGTGGCCGTCTGGTGCAGGGTGCTGCCAGCCAGAATCGCAAAGAATTGCTCATTCCATCCAAATATAGCCTTGAGAATGGGAAAGAGCATAGCCCCAAACAATCCGATGGCCGTTACCACCAGCAGCGATACCGATGTATCTTCAGGTTCTGCATCGGCAGCAGGTGAAAGGACAACGATGGCCGATGCGCCACAAATGGCCGAGCCGGAGGCCAGGAGGGTCGTGGTGGCTCGACGCATGGGCCACCAACGGGCCAATAGGAAAACGACGATGAAAAATGAGGCAATGGTGACGATAACATGGAGTACAACAGGGAGGGCCAAACTCCCTAAGCGTGGGATATCCAGCCGCGTACCATATAGAATGATCCCCAGAGGAATGAAGATTTTTATCGCCAATTGAACACCCGCTTGAAAATTCAAGCGGTTGGCTAGTACACCTCGTAGAATCATCCCTAGAATCAGAGCCACGGCCAGGGCTTCCAACGACGAAAAAGTAGATAGCCAATAGGCAATCAGGCCGGTTGCCAGGGCAATCCCCATGCCGGCTGCTGGCGGCAAGGGGGGCAATTCTCGAGGCTCTTCGCTTTGAATAGATGTCTCCAGGTTCAATATATTGCCTTGGGACAGGGATGAATTTTCCGCTGCAACAGGGGTGATCTGGTTTGTAGTGTTTGAACGCACCTTTTCCTGGGCAGCCAGTTTTTCTTCCAGTGCGCGGATGCGCGTTTGCATGGCTTCGATCTCGCGCAGCCCAATATCAGCCGGAATTTCACTATCTGGGAAAAAACGCTTGAACTGTGCCAGCAATTTCTCTTTGAGAATCTGGCCCTCTTCCTCGGTAGAGATATGTTTCTTTTTCATCAGGATGACTCCTTCACTGCTTCTCGAAGATCAAGAGGGGATTGATTTTTCGAGATTCACAATGACTCGCGTCTCACGGACCCCAAGGGAACGCCCCAATTCCCGCGCCGCCACTTGTAAAACGCTTTCGAGCGTAGTCGCGCCCCGGATTTTCTGGCCGATCGAACTGATCAATGCTTCTCGATGAGCCTGCTGTTGTGTCTCGGTATAAGCGCGCGCATTTTGCAAGGCAATGGCGACCTGGTTGGCAATAGATTGCAGGAGGGTGGCGTCATCCTGGCCCAACCCTTCAACGATATTGTGCTGGACATCCAGAACGCCCAATACCCGGCTGCCAATGGAAATCGGCACAGCGATTTCGGACCTGGTTTCGGGCAACAAGGGGTTGGGCAGCCAGTCCGGATCTTTGGATGTGTCAGGGACCAGAACGGGCTGATTGGTCTCTGCGGCGCGCCCGACCAGGCCTTTGCCTTTGGGGAGTTTATGGCCTTTGGCCAGCATGGTCTGGCCGGCTTCGCCGGTGCCGCCAGCCATAATGAGCTCATCTCCAGTTTCATTCAGTATGTAAATATGTGCATGGTAGTAGTTGAATGCAGATTGGACTTGTTCGACTACTTCCCTGACCAATTGGTGCTGATCGAGAATGGTGGACAGACGACGGCTCACTTCCGTGGAAGTTTCCAGTGCGCGGGTGCGGTCAGCCACGCGTTGTTCGAGCATACCAAACAGTTCTTTCAATTGCTGAGACATGATGTTGAAGGCGGTCCCCAAAAGACCGACTTCGTCACGCCCGGTCACGGACACCACTTGATCAAGGTCGCCCTGTTGCATGGCGGTCGCGCTTTGAGTCAATTCGCCCAGACGGCTTGTAATGGAAGTGGCGATCAAGTAAGGTATTGTAAGGCTCAGGAACAACGCGATTGTCAAAACGATGCCACCAGTAGATAATGCGCGCCGATATGCCTCCTGGGCTTGCTGGTTCGAGAAATCCGCATATTGATCGCTGATATCAATCAATTCATGCAAATCGGCGCGGGCTAATGCCAGATATTCGTAGGTCTTTTTCTCCAGATCTTCTGCCTCTTTTCCCGTTTGAAGGGTCGTAACGTATGCATCATAAACGCCCAGGAAGGCTTCAAAAGAAGAATGAAATCTTGCTAATGCGGCAACTTCCTGTTCTTGTAGGTCTAGTTTTCCTGCCTTACGCAAGGCTTGGGTAAATTCCGGGCTGACGGTCGTCACCCATTCCGCATCATAACGAGTGATAATCTCGCTTATTGTTTTGATATTGGTTTGAATGATCTCGGTACGTTGTATGAGTTCACCCGCGGAAAGTTCGTTTAAGTTCTCAATCTCATATTGCATATCTGCCAGCGCAGTATCGGCATGATTAATGGCAACGATTGGGATTAGCATAAAGTCATAGATATTGGAAATCTGATACCTCAGGGATTTCAGACCGAAATATCCTGTCAGAGTAATACCCAGGAGTCCCAGAAAAAGGGTGGTTGTCAATAAAACCATTTTCCAAGCCATGGAAATGTTCGACAGAAACCCGAACTTCAAGGCTGGGATATTCATTCTTTTGGGATTGGAATTTGTTATAGTAGTCATGGTTAATTTGCCTCGACAGTTCCTAATTACTTCCGGGTTCGTCAACCAGGGCTTCGGATTTGAGGGTAATCAGCGTCGGTTTCCCTCCCAATGCGCGACCGAGTTCGCGTGCCGCGACCTGCATAGCCTTCTCGATTGTGGTGGCGTTTTGAATCTGCTGGCTGATATCACCGATCAGCGCTTCCTGTTCTGCGCGTCTCTTCGTTTCGCGGTAGGCTTGCGCGTTTTGCAAGGCGATAGCAACCTGATTGGCAATGGATTGCAGCAGGTCTACGTCTTCCTGCTTCAGCCCGTTTACCACATTATGCTGCACGTCCAGTACGCCCATCACCTGCTCGCCGATCGAAATTGGCACAGCAACTTCGGATTTGGTTTCGGGTAACAAGGGATTGGGCAGCCAATCGGGATTTTGGGATGTGTCTGGAACCAGCACGGGCTTGTTGGTTTCTGCCGCGCGGCCTACCAAGCCTCTGCCTTTAGGAATCTTGTGACCTCTACGCAACATCGTTTGCCCGGCCTCCCCTGTACCGCCAACCATGATCAGGTCCTCGCTCTTTGTATCCAACAGGTAAATATGCGCATGGTAATAATTGAAAGCCGATTGCACTTGCTCGACCACTTCCTTGACCAGTTGGCCTTCATCGAGCAGGGTGGACAGGCGGCGGCTGACTTCGGTAGAAGTTTGCAGGGCGCGCGTGCGCTCGGCTACTTTTTGTTCCAACCCTTCCAGCGTTTGCCTTAGTTGGGTGGTCATCGAATTGAAGACCGTTGCCAGCACCCCTACCTCGTCCTTCGTCCTGACCGGCGCCTCGATTGCCAGGTTGCCCTGCCCGACCTCGCGCGCCACATCCGTCAATTCCAGAATAGGGCGCAGGGTGCGATTGAGCAGCACAAAGCCGAGTCCGACCGCGATGAGCAAGCCCAGAGCCGTCAGACCGATCAAGTAAATCAACATTTGCCGAACAGAGGCAAAGGCTTCTTGCGTGGGCAATTCGACGATCGCTGCCCAACCTGTGCCTGGGATGGGCGTATATAGGCCAACCACTTGCTGACCATTCAATCCCGTATATTCCAACAAGGCTTGTTCTTTTTGCAGGCCGGCCACGAAATCGGACACGGGCGGCGTCTGCCTCATGTCTTCGCCATAGCGTTGCAACACGGCGCTTGGTTCTTGATACGCCAGGAAGCGTCCTTCGGCATCTACCAGATACGCATAACCGCTCTCGCCGATCTCAATGCGTGCCACATCTTGCCACAGGCGAGCCACATTGGCTTCTGCAGCCAGGATGCCGGCGATTTGTCCCCCAGCCGCTTTGACCGGAATAGCCACCTGCACCGAGAGTAGACCGCTTTCGGGTGACACGAAGATTGGGCTGAGATATGTCTCCCCGCTGGCGGCCATGCGAAAGGCCTCACTGTTGGCCTGGCTGCCCAGGTCGCCAGGCGCATAGGTGCGCGTTGTTGAAACCTTGACCATTTCGCGGCCGCTCTTGCTCAACAACACAATTTGGCTGAATACCGTCCTGCGGCGGATGAGCAGTTGTTCCAAGGCGCTTTTTTGTTCATTGGCGGTGAGGCTCATCAGCGATTGAGTGCCTTCGAAGAGCGACAGTTCGTTGACGACGCCGTTCATGTAAGACGAGATCAGCAAGGCCACTTGGGAGGCGCTCTTTTCCTGTTGCCGTAAAATATTCTCTTGCTGCGTGCGTCGAGCCGTTCCAATCAGCATCACCCCTAGAATCAGGGTAGACAAGAGAGTGATCAACGTCCAGGTAAGCCCTAATTGGAACGTCAGGCTTTGATACCATCGTATGGGACGTGCGCCGCTTGTAGCGTCGCTTGTGTTTTTTTGCTTCATAAAACTCCTAGAGCCGCGCTATAGTATTACTCTCTAACAACTGCGATTCTGTAGGACAAGTCTGAAGACTTGTCCTACAGTTGATTGCGGAATAAATTCCGCGTTACGGATTCAACCGCACCTGGCTGGCAGCAAAGTCGGCCGGCCAAACCGGCACCAATTCTCCATCTTGAATTTGAGCCATGAACAGCGTGGCGAACTCGTTTTGTCCATTGGCATCGAAGCGGATGCGCTCGGCAGGCAAAATCATGTGGGGGCCTTTCGGCATGTCGGTGGCGGCCAGGGCGGCGCGCAATTGTTCCTTGTCCACCGAGCCGGCCCGTTCCAGAGCATCCGCAAGAACGTAAACGGCTTGATAGGCATAGGCGCTGTTGCCGGTGATATCGGCCCCAAAGCGCTCGTGGAAACGCGCATTCAGCTCCTCGCCTCCGGCGGCATACTTGGAATACTCAACCAGGGTGAAGGAACCTTCTGCCATGTCACCCAATTGCTCGACATATTCGGGATAGACCACACCGCCGGCGGCATCTACCAACGGGATGGTTGCGCCCGCTTCGGCCAACGCGCGTGCAATCAAGATGCTGTCGTTCAGGTAAGTGACTTCCAGAATCGCGTCCGGGTTGGCAGCCAGCACCTGGGCGACTTCATTGCTCAGGTCCGTTGCCCCTTCGGCCGTGTAACTGACCTCCGCCACCACCTCCAGGCCATTTTCTTGAATGGCGGCTTTTTGCGCCAGCGAAGTGGCCGTGCCGAAGTCGGTATTCTCGTATAGTAAGGCCACGCGCTGGACAGGATAGCCAGCCAACTTTGCCAGGTCCTTCAAGAAGAGTACCTGGTCGCGGCCATAGTATTGCGCCTTGGGGCATACGCGGAAGGTATACTGGAATCCGCGCTCGGTGATGATATCCGAGATTGCCATGTTGATGATAAAGGGCGTCTGCAGGCGTTCGGCCGCCTGGGTAGCAGGCTTGGTGACGCTGCTTTGATAGGCTCCAATGACAGCCACCACCTTCTCTTGCTGAATCAGGCGTTCGGTCTCTTGGGCGCCGATATCCGGGTTGCCTTGCGTATCGCCAAAGACCAGTTCCAATTTGGCGCCGCCCAAAGACTGGATGCCGCCGGCGGCATTGATCTCTTCGGCAGCCAGCACGGCGCCGTTCTGGTTATCTTGACCTGTGCCTGCTAAATCGCCGCTGAGTGGGTAGAGGACGCCCACCCGCACCACGTCCACGCTCGGCGCTTTGGTTTGACCGGCATTGCCGCAAGCAGTCAGCAACAATAACCCAACGATAGCGGTCAAGCGAAGAAAAGAGAGGAAGCGCTGGTATTTCATGGAATTTCTCCTTTTGTTCAGAACAAAATTTTTATGCCACACCTGGCAATGAAATACTGAAACGGGAACCCTTTCCCAATTCACTTTCTACATTGACCTGTCCGCCGTGCCCTTCGACAACAGACTTGACAATGGCTAAACCCAACCCATTCCCTTCAATCTCCTTGACGTGGTCATTATGGGCTCGATAGAAACGGTCGAAGATGAAGGGCAGGTCTTCCGCCGGAATGCCGTAGCCGGTATCCTGAATACAGACGTTCACCGCATCATTGCCCTTCTCAGCCGATATGCTGATGACGCCGCCAGAGGGGGTATATTTGACCGCGTTGCCTACCAGGTTGCGCAAGGCTTGTTTCAGTTGCAGCGTATCTCCCTCGACCTGGAGGCTGCTTCTGGCTTCTTTGAACGTGAGGGTTTGATTTTTAGCCTGCGCCTGCGGTTGGAACTCCTCTACCACCTCAGAAACCAGGGCATTCACTTCTACCTTTTCCCGCTTGAAGTCCAGACCAATATCTATCTTAGCCAGGTCGAGCAGGTTTTGAACCAACTCGTTCATGTTCAAGGCCGCAGTGTGGATGTGATGCACGAAATCAGCCTGGGTGTCGGTCAAAGGCCCGGCTTTGGGAAGCAAGTCGCTGAAACCGGCAATGGCGCTGATTGGATTTTTCAAATCATGCGAGGCGGTGGAGATGAATTCGTTCTTTACCCGTTCCAGGTCTTTGAAATGGGTCACATCTTGCAAGACGACCACACAACCACCATCTTCGATGGGCGTAATGATGGCTGTGAGGGTGCGATGATCCGGCCAGTCGAACTCTCCTCTGCGGGATTCCCCAGAGGCGCAAGTCTCCCCCACCAGGTCAATCAAGCGGTCGTACCCGCGTCCCCTGGCAAGCGGCAGGCCGAGTTTCGTCTCATAATCTGTGAACAGTTTTTGAGCAGCCGGGTTCAACAGCACCAGGCAACCATCCCTGTCGAACATCAAGATCGCATCGGCCGCGCTTTGCAACACGGCCGCCAGCCGTCGTTGTTCGTGCGAGACGCTGGCGTATAACTGCGCATTTTCCACTGCGATGGCTGCCTGGCTGGCAATGGCTTGTAACAAGAGTTGGTGGTCTGTGTTGAAATATTTTACTTTTTCATGCGTCAGCACCAGTAAGCCGATCAAATCCAGCCGGCCAAACATAGGGGCCATCAACACCGAACGGGTTGGATCACCGGGCAAGGTCTGCCAGCGGGGATCTTCGTGCGTATTGTTCACGATCAGCCCCTGGCGTGTTTCCTTGATTTGGTCGAGGAAACCATTGAGCGGAGGAAAGTGGGTTTCGGGGCCGGGCTTAGCAGGATCAGCAATGCGATATTCTTTATGAAGCGGCCCTTTGGGCGTAAAAATGATGATATGCCCAAGCATTGCCCCCAGCGTTTCCACCGTGCGGCGCAAAACGATATTGGTCAACTCGTTGATATCCGGACGGGCGCTCAAATCTTTTCCGATTTCCGGCAGGACACTCAGTTCCTTGTTGCGGCGGCGCAGCGCATCCTCCGCTTCTTTGACTCTCAATTTGGTGCGGATGCGGGCAAACAACTCGCGCCTGTCGAAGGGTTTGGTGATGTAATCATCGGCGCCCAGGTTCAGCCCGGCGTGGATATCGTCTGCGGTCAAACGGGCGGCGGTCAGGATAATCACCGGGGTGTGTTCGATGGCCGGATCCGCGCGCAACTCCTCCAACACGGCAAAGCCGTCTTTTTCCGGCATGTTGACGTCCAGCAGCACCAGGTCGGGCATTTGAGCGCGTATTTTCTCCAACGCTTCGACGCCATTGGAAGCCGTTATATAGTTGAAACCTTCATTGACCATGTAGCGAGACAACAAGGTGAGGTTGTCAGGCATATCATCGGCAATCAAAATAGTAAAAGGCTGGGCCTCGGCTTCTAAGGGGGGCGCTACCGGCGCATAGCGTTCCATGCTTTGCATGGCGTTGCTTACAATCTGACAAATGCGCTCGGGGCGGAAAGGCTTGACGAGAGTCTCGTCCACTTTCAGGCGGCGGGCAGTCTCTTTGAGGCCGGGGACATCATAAGCCGTGATGAGAATCGAATGTGCCGGCTTGCCAGCCGGGTGCGATTGCATCCGCTCGATTAATTCCAGGCCATTCATGCCTGGCATCATCATGTCAGTAATCAGAATATCTATTGCTTCATTGCCCACCTGCTCGAGGGCTTCTTTTCCGCTGCAAGCAGATAGCACTTGGATGCCAGGCCCCAATTGTGAAATTGCGCGTGCCAGCGTATCTGCTGTGCCGGGATGGTCGTCTACGACCAAAATACGCATTTGAATTGGAGGGGCAGAAGAGGTCGAGTTGTCCATTGCTCCCATTTTCCTCGAACTCCCCCGGTCAAACGATAGGGATGGGAGCAAAAAAGTTGGCAAAAGTTGGGAAACGGCAGCCGCTTCAGGTCCGGACCCGAAGCGGGATTCCGCGCGAGAAAGCGAATCTACCCCGCGTCTTATTCTGTCACCAGACGGTATCCCGTTCCCCGCACATTGATGATGTAAGCCGGACTTTGTGGGTTCGGCTCAATGGCCTGGCGGATGAGATGGACGTGCCATTTCGCCAGTTCTTGCGCTTCGCGCGCTTCGGTCTGATACCCCTGTGCCTCGGCTACCAGGGTTTGATAATCCACTACGTGAGGAGCGTGTCGGGCTAACACCAAAAGATAATCGAAAGAAGTGGGCGGCAGGCTGACAACTCGCTCGCCAACGGTAACGCGATAGGTATGCAAGTCGAGCAGCAAGACACCGCGCTTCAGAAAACGATCAGAAAGCGTAACCTGGAAAGCAGGCGCAGATTCACTCTCATCACTGCTTTCCAGGCTTTTGAGTTCAGCCTGGAGCGCCTCAATTTGCATCTGGATTTCACGCTTGCGCCGCTCTTTTTGCTGGAGCGCAAGAACGCTTTTCGTACGTTCGATGATGACCTCTGGTTTGAGCGGTTTCAACAGGTAATCAGTTGCCCCACGACGCAAGGCCTCTACCGCAGAGTTCAGGTCAGGCTGGGCGGTGAACAGGATGACCGGCAGACTGGCATCTTTGGCATGAATCATCTTCAAGGCATCCAGGCCGGCCAAGACCGGCATACGAATATCGAGGTAAACCAAATCGAAATGGGTCGTTTCCAAAAAGGCCAAACCCTGCTCGGCGCTTTCGGCGCTGGTAACCTGGAAGCCGGCCCGCTGTAAAATGCGCGCCAACGTTTTGCGCAGGGAAAGTTCATCGTCAATGACCAGGATATGACCGGTAAGATTCACACGTTTTTCTCCATTCCAGCCGGTAACCAGATGTTAAACACAGCGCCGCCTTCGGGGTTGTTTTTGGCCTCAATGCGTCCATTGTGTTTGAGAATAATATCATAAGAGATGGTCAGGCCCAGGCCGGTGCCGCTTTGTTTGCCGGTTACGAAGGCATCGAAGATGTGAGGCAAGAGAGATGGCTCAATTCCGGGGCCGTTGTCTGCTATCGATAGAAAGACCTTGTCCTCCTCTGGCAAGAAAAGGGTGCAAACATCCAGTTTTCCACCGCTTGTCATGGCCTCGACCGCGTTCATGAGCAGGTTGAGGAGCACCTGCCTCAGTTGGTCGGCCAGGCCAGGGATGGCTGGCAGGTCTGGGTCGGGATGGAACGCAAAGGAAATCCCATTGTGACGCAAGTGAGTAGCCACTAGCGCATAGACATCCTCCACCAGGCTGTTGAGGTCTACCGGCCGAAAATCTTCATCCTGGGCCGGCCGATATGTGGCGCGCAGGCGCGCAATCATGGCGGCCATGCGCTCGGATTCGGACAAGACAATTTCCAAATCTTGTTGTCCCTGGGGCGTGAGACCGCGTTCCTCTCGAAGCAAGAAGAGGGCATTTTGAATGGCTTGTAAAGGATTGTTCAACTCGTGTGAGACAGAGGCCAGCAGGCGTCCCATCACGGTCAGTCTCTCGCTCTGGAGCAACTGGGCACGCATGGCTTTTTCCTGGTCGAGGGCGCGTTGCAAGTCGGCGTACAGGTCCGCTTTTTGCAAGGCTACTGCCAGTTGGTCGGCCACGGCGTTGACCAGTTGCAGGTGGCGCTCATTGAGTTGTCCTGGCGTCTGTTGCTGGATGTCGAGCACGCCCACTACTTTGTCTTCGATCTTGATGGGCGCAGCTAGTTCGGCCTTTGTATCGGGGAGCAGGGGATTGCGGTAGAAGAAGATCACTTTATCCACATCGTTCGTCATGAAGGCCTGGCTTGTGTCTGCCACATGACCGACGATGCCCGCGCCGGCCGGGAGACGGTGGCCTCGTTGTTTGAGTTTGGTCCCGATCTTGCCAGTGCCTTCCCGTAAGACCAGATCGCCGCTCTCCGGGTCAACGATATAGACCTGTACGTGGTAATAGCCGAAATTCTTTTGCAGCAGGTTGACCACCTGCTTCATTAACTGTCCCGATTCGACCGACGCAACCAGGGACTGGTTGATGCGGTACAGGGCCTCCACCTCTTTCAAACTTTGCCGGGTGGCCTCCAATAGGCGCGCATTTTCGATGGCAATGGCCGCCTGGGTACTCAACGTTTGAATGAGCCGTTCATCCCGGCGAGAAAATCCTAATATCCGATTGCTCTGTACACTGATAGCGCCAATGGGCTTTCCAGCGCTTTGGATGGGCGCCACCAGCAGAGAACGATATGCAGGCGGTGCAGAGGGAGTAACAAAACGCGCATCGCGTGTAATATCGGCAATGTTGATGACCTGCCCGCTGGCAATGGCCTGGCCGGCGGCGCCTTCTCCCAGGCGCATGTTGGCTCTGGTTGCTTGCGGCGCATCAAAACCAGCCACTGCCTGCGGCATCAGGACTTTCCGCTCCTCGTCCAGCAAGTGAATGACCGCTTGCTCCGAGCCGGAAATCAGCATTTTCGCCGAGTTGACAATGTTTTGCAGCACCGTCTGCAAACCAATCCGCTCGGTTTCGCTCAAGGCACGCTCGATGCTGGCCAGCGCATCGGCTTCCCTTAGACGGGTTTGGATTTCCTCTCTTTGTAGAATACTCCACAGGGCCAGGCAAATGTTCTTGCCGACTTGCTCGGCGCGGCTTACATCTTCCTCCGTGAAAGAATGGGGGGCATCGAAGCAAACGACAGCCACCCCAAATGTATATTCTTGAACCATGATAGGAATGCCCAGCGCAGAACGCGCCTTCGAACAATGGGCCATTCCAGCCGGGGTGACGACATAAGGAGAATGAGCCGTATCGTCTATTGTCAGGGCATGCCCGCTTTGCATGACTATCTCCACGATGCTGGTCTCGTCGCGCGGCAAAGGCAGGCTTTTGAGAGAATCCTCTGCAGAAAGAGTGGCTGTAACCAGAATATTTTGGTTTTGCTCTTGATCCCATCTCGTCAAATAAGCGGAATCGGCCTCGAACAGGTTCGTAATATGAAAGAGCAAATGTTCATAAACTTCCTCCATATCCTTGCCTGATAGGATGGTTTGGGTCATGATGTTGTTCAAAGCAAAATAGCGTTCACGTGAACGAAGCGCTGCTTCGGCTCGCAGAGTATCATCTACCCATTTACGTAAGCCGCCGGTAATGGCTCCCACGAACAACAAAATAAACAGCCCTGGTATCGACTCACCTACCACTTTCAAGAGTGGCCCATAGTTGCTAATCACCAATAAAGAAATGATTAGGGGAATAGCAAGCAAACTGGCCAAGATGCCGCCCGGCAAACCGAAGAACCAGCCGGCAGCGATGACCGGTAATGCAATCAATGGCGTCCCGGCCGGGCCAAAGGCTGCCAGGATCGCCCTGAACGCCAGAACGTATACAGCCGTCAACCCCAATACGATCCCCCATTTGATACCGGGCGATTTGGTGAGGAAAAGGGATAATCTCTTCTGGGACTTCATGCCGAGTCCTGGTGCCTGCGCTGGTTTCAATTGTAGCATTGTTGGAGGCAGGAGGGGGAATTCGCAATTGGGTTGTAAGGAAAAGACAAGGGAGATAAGAGGCAATAAGAAAAACGGCCTGTGTGTACAGGCCGTCTTCGGTGGACGAGCAGATATTCAATTGTGGTTGAGCGAACCTCCTTATTTTGGCATTTTGTCAGCGAGTGGACGAATGGGCAATTGTTTTGGGTTCTGCGTTTCTCCTCTCTTGATTGAGTTTAGGGTGGGCCAGACCGATGGGGCCAAAACTCCTTTGTAGGTGAATTTTTCTTGCTTGCGAGGCAGGCAGGGCTGGGACGGATACCGTATCCCTGACTCGGTAGGCTCAACTATCGAGCAAGCGGCAGGTCGTGATACTGCTTGCTGGTCATTTTGGAGATGCTGGGGGCGGCGGCGTCTTGATGCCTGAGCATGATGGCGCGTTCGAAAAGTTCGCGCTGGCGAGCCTGGATGCGCATCTGCTCGTAGCCGTTGGGGGAGTGACGGCGGGGGTGCGCTGCGGGGGCGATATGGTTTGCTGTGGACAGGGCGGCTGCGGCGGGGACATGGATGCGCTGCAAGGCGACTTTTGTCCCGATGAGGATGAGCATTGTTCCTAATGCACCGGCCAGGATCACCAGCAAGGTCATAAACGCTTCGTAGAGATTCGCTTTGATTTCCAGCATTCTCTCATAATGGGCCTGGTCAGCGGCGATGCGGGCCAGTTCGGCCTGATAGCGGGCCTCTTCCAGGTCCATCTCGTGATGAATTCTATCGATCTCGGCTTTCGCCTTGGCAGCGGTAAGTTGTTCTTCGAATTGATTCATCGCGTCCAGGTGGCGGGTCTCGGCCCGCATCCGTTCGGCTTCGGCTTGGCTGGTGACCGGGTTGAGCAGGTCGGGGCCGCTGGTAAAAAGGCCAATCATTGCGCCTGCAATGAGCAGGATGATTAACACATTTACGTTCATAGAATTGAATATGGTCATATTGCACACTCCTGATCAAACTCTTGAAGCCGGTTTTCAAATCTACTGTAACTATATTCATTCATGCTGTCATAGCCAAGCGTCATATCTGACTTTGGCCTTAAATGACACTGACGGCTAGCCGACCAATCAAAAACGGGAAGGTGACTTACCCTTCCCGTTTTCTGTCACAAGCCTGTCTTGCAAGTCAGGTTTTTCAGGCCGTTCCTAAAGACAATGCTGTTTAGACAACCTTTCTGAGTGCGAAATCTCCCCATTTCGTCCGAAGTCGTGAGACTTCGGAGTCCTTATCTACGGCAAAGTCTCTCCTATAGGTAACCGTTCACTTTGAGCAAACGCAACCCTTCCAGCCGCAGGGCTGCCGGCAACAAGGCCTTGTAGATGCGGCAATTGGGACTGGAAGCATCCCATCTCCCTGTAGCGCGATAAGACTCCAATGGGCAGCCACCCGAGCAAACATAGCGCCAGGCGCACTCGCGACAGTTCGTTTTCTGGTCAACCGCCAAATTTTGAATAGCACCTTCTTGCACCAGAGAGAGCAGGTCGTCCGTTTTCGGCAGCACTCCCTGTTCAAGCAACATCTGACATTGTGCGATGGCCCCTTCGTGGGTAACGACCAGGTAGGATGACCCGACCCCGCAGGTATGAAGATGTGTGCCAAATTGGACGCGGTCGAGCAGGCCGTTGAGGAAGGGTCGCTCTGGCAGCATTTCTTCATAAACTTTGTAAGCGGCCAGCATTCCCTCCAGCAAAGCGTTTTCTTCGGCTGCCAGGTCTTTGACAGAATCGGTCTTCTGACGATAAAAGTTTAAACTAACTGGCAACCCCCGTTCTAGCGCCCAGCGGACAGCCTGCGCGATTCCCATGACGTTTTGACGAGTGATGGTAATGGTGATGTTTGGTATCACGCCCTCAGGCAGCAGAACATCGTCAATTGTATGGCTGACCCGCGCAAACGAGCCGTTGCCTCGCCGGTCGAAGCGCAGTCGGTCATGGACTGCTCCGATGCCATCGAGCGAAATCATGAGGCGAAGCCCATGAGTCTTGAGCCATTTTGCATCTTCGGGCCGCAGGTGAACACCGTTGCTGAGAACAACCTGGTCTAAGCCCATGCCCGTTTCGGCTGAAAGTTTTTGGGCTTGAAGAACCAGCCTCTTGACGAGGTTGAAATGCAAGGTGGCCTCACCGCCAGCATACTTGAGTTTGACCTGCCGGAAGCCGCGTTGCTGGGCGGTTTGAAAGATTTTCTCGATGGTTTGCAAGCCAATTGCCTCGCTCATGGAGGCAGACGACTTGCGCACGTAACAATACGGGCAGTCCAGATTACAAGCGTTGGTGATGTGCAGCCATACGGTTAGGGTTTCTGGCTGCAAGACCGGAACATGGAAAGAAGTGCCGACTGGTATTAGAAGGTTTTGTTCCGCCAGGAGGACATCTATGGGTTGGGAAAGCGGTTGGGGGCGAGCGAATTCTTGCCAGCGTTCCCACGCCGAGCGGTTGACGACGCTTGGACCTTGCGGGGCGTAGGCGCTGAAAAGCAGCGCAAACTCTCCGTTCAGCGTCTCGCTATAGATCGGTGTGGCTTGCTTGTAGCAAGGAGCAATGCTGGGCACAGTCGTATGCTGGCTTGGGTGGGGGCAGGCGCAGTCATTTTCGAACAAATGGGTCTGTTCAGTGGTGAAAAGACGCGGGCTTTCAGGGCAGGCGCAGTCATCCTCGCGCACGCTCTGAGAATCGGTCAGCAGCAGCGGGGTGCTAGGAACGGGCTTAATCATGCTTGAGCGACTCCTTCGAGGCCGAAGGTTTGTTGCAAGAAGACATCCGCGTCTGCCAAATCTGAAGTCCGAAGTTTTCTTACCTGGTAATGCTTGCGCCATTCACGGACATATTTTTGGAAGTCTTCGAGTTCGGTCAGGTTGAATTCCTTCAGGGAGTTATAGAGAGCATCGTAAATCACTGATAAGGCGCTGGAGCGCGGCGAGAGTAGCTGGGCATAAGCCAGCGCCAGAACGTAGGCTTGAGCAGCCTCGCGCAGGTACTTTTGAGCCTGTGAATCTTCACGCAGGAGACGGCGGCGAGCCTCTTTGTCGCTTACCTCTTTTTTCAACTTTTCTCCCTGACTGTGGAATTGGTGAAGCGCCATGCGGCCGCGCAAGCCATGCATCTTGCTCAACAACTGGTAGACATACAGGTCGTCGCGCTCCGACGAGGGGAAGGGCGGTTTTCCGGTAATTTGGCAATCTGGAGGAAGAAGTTTTTCAGCCTCCTGCAAGGCTTCCCCAACCCGGTCATACTTTTCAAAATAGTAATGTGTCCAGGCAATATTCACTGTGGCGTCCAATTCCAGGCGGTTGTTTTTGATTTCTCGTGCCAGGCGGACGGCCTGATCGAAGTAATAGAGAGCCTCCCGATAGCGCTTTGCTTTTTGAGTCTCCTCTTCTATATGCAAATGGTCTCGTTCCAAACTGCCCTTTTCGATCATTGCCTCCACGCGGCGCAGGATTTCCTTGCTGGCAGGCCCCTCGGTAAAAATGGCAAACGCCTCGTTAGTGGCTCGTTCAGCCGTCTCCAAAACAGCCTCGGGTAAGTCTCCTTGTAAGTAATAGGTTTCGCTCTCATGGATGGCTAAGCGGCGCAAAGCCTCCCCCAACTGGAGCAAGGCTAAGCCCAAGCCGCGAGGGTGGTTGGCCTGACGAAAATAGGCTACTGCAATAGCGCTTTCACGCCAGCCCAGGTCGGGGCGCATGTGGTCGTTGTCAATCAGCGCCAGCGTGTTATAGGCAAAGGCAATGGGGATTTCCGCCCCCTGCTGTTTGCGCAATTCCAGGGCGTCCAGGCAGAGCCGCCGCCCGCGGGTGTGACCACGATCCGAAAGGACGCGGGAAAGATTGTTGCGCGTCGTTGCTTCCATATGAGGGAATTCTACAGCGCGCATGGCGCGCAGCGCCTGGCCATAGGCCTTTTCCGCTTTAGAGGTGACGCCCTGGTTGGCATAGCCGTAGCCGAGGTAGTTGTAATATAGGGCGATGAGCCGACGCACTTTGCTCTCGGCCGGGTGAC
>JBBITF010000017.1:0-13121 GCA_037440925.1 Chloroflexota bacterium | reverse complement strand
CGCCACAAAGCGCGTTCATGCCGGGCCAGGGTATGCAGCCAGGAGGCCGGCAGGAAATCGCTTTCGTCTTTTCTCTTCGTTACCCATTTTCGAATGGCTTGTTCTACCTCGATGGCAAACTGGACAGCGCGGTCATAGTCGCCGCGCAAGGCAAGAAGTTTGATCCAGGTGGCTATCTCGTCTTGCAAAGCAATACGCCGCAAAGCATCCAGCGGGGACTCTCCGCGGCGCTGCAAGGAGGCCCAGGGGTGAAGCGCCCCAAATTCTGCCAGGGCATAGGCCGGGTCCGATAGCACCTGCCCGCGCTCGGCTTGCAGAATGGCAATCGCATCTTCGTTGTTAGCGATCCATTTCTGATCGGCTATTTCGAATAGAATGTGATTGAAATTGTACCTGAAGTCGGCCAGCAAGCCGTAGTGCAGGCTTTCGAACTCCCAGCGTTGTATTTCGGCCCGCAGGCGGTCGCGCTCCTCCTGCTCTCGGCGGGGGAGAATGGGAAAGCGTATTTCCAGGGCCATGGAGGGGCGTTCGAACTTGAGTTGACGCTCATCCTGGGCTTGCCGTTTGATCAACTCTTCCAAACGTATCTCGAATTGGTGCCGCGCCCACTCTTCCAGTTTTCGATAAAGCGCTTTTCGGGCGTCTATTTCGGCTTTCTGCTCGGCTTCTCCCTGGCTGAGGGCGTTCTTGTAGATGCGATAGACCTCATCCTGTAACCCCAACCGTCCATCCGCTCGGATTTTGATGATTGCCAAGCACTGTAAAGCGTCAAGTTCTGCCTGAATTTCCTGCAGTGACTTTCCTTGTTCTGCCTTCTTTTGGCTATTTTCCTCCCATTCCTGGGGCGTTTCGTCTTGCATGGCAGTCAAGACGTAGTGTAACTGCTCGGCGCTCAAGCCGCGCGGCGCTCGCACCAGGGCTTTGAGAATCTCGGCGCGCAAGGTGGGCCGCCCAAAGAGTAAGCGGATGAAGCCGGCCTCGATTTCTCGACGGGCTTTTTCTATTTCTTCTTCCTGGGCGAGCAGTTTTCTGGCCTCGGCAGGAGATTCTTGCAGCCGTTCCTGCGGCATCCAGTCTTCGAGCATCAAATCGGTATAGAGGGCCAGGCGCACGGGTTGTCCGCCGGTATAAATCCAAAGGGTTTCGACGCGCTCTGCGTCGTTTGCAAGCGATTCCAGGGCAGCCGCAAGGGCTTCGAATCCTGCGTCTGCGCGGGCTTTTTCTTTCCAGTCCTCAACCAGCGTGGAAAAATATGTTTTCGTGTCTTCCAGAGAAAAGGAATCGATTTCCGGTAAAGGCGTCACCGTGCAGGCAGCGTTCTCAGCAGCAGATTTTTCGATGGCCGCGAAGAATCTCTTCCCTTCCTCGGCGCGGCCGACCAGCAACAGCGTGGTATTGGGCAAACCGCCGGCACGAATTTGCTGCAGCAGCCACTGGTAGGTGTAGAATTTCATCTCATCGGCGCGGAGGAGATTCTCTCCCAGCAGTAATTCTGTGCCTTTGCTGGGCTGTAGTTTCTCTACTGTGTCCAGAGTCAACACCAGGCGGGCGCGCTGCGCGCTTGCGCGGTAATCTTCCAGAAATTTTTGCTCCGCCTCTTGCTCGAGTTGTTGCAGGTAAGCATAATCGCCCATATAGGCCTGATGACGGCGCAGGGTGTCGAAGGCCGCATCGTAGCGGGTAAAGTCGGCCTGCTCACGCCAGACCAGAGCATCTCTTACGGCGCGCAAAAAGGTTGTTCGGCTGTGCAAGAGCGGGTCGCTCATATCAATCAGGTCGCCAAAAACGGCCGCGCCGTGCTGGCTCCAATCCCACTCAGGATGAGAATTAGGAATAGGACCGCGCTGTTTTGACTCCCGTAGAGCAGGGTTGCCGCCGCGCCAGAGCACCTCTTCCACCAGGCGCGACTTGCCCATGCCGCCCTTGCCGCGAATCAGCACAATTTGGCAATCGGATTCGGGTTGGTAGATTGCTTGGCGGATGGTTTCCAGTTCTTGCGCCCGATTGATCAGTCGCGGCGCACGGTTGGCCGCAAGGAATGTGGTTACGCTCATCTTGGCTCTCCAAAGTTGATGTCATTAAGATTCTCAATTTCCCTCAATACTCCGCGAATGCCATCGCTAATCTGGAAAAATGGCGTGGTCGGGACAATCAGACCAGCATTGAACAACCGATCTATGTGGGCATTTCCCCAAAGGGAGGGGATCCCTAACAAAGACGTGCAATCGGTTTCTGGCCATTGATCACCGAGTTCTTTGGCGATTCGGTGTAAGAGGCGAAATTCGTCCTCTGTCAAACGTGGATACCGCGGGCCGCCCGGTGCATCTGGCCGCTCGATCACTGCCTGGCAGCACTCGTAGAAATCTTGAGGAGTGAGTGGAAGCAGACGGGGACACTCCCCTTTCAATCCGCGCCGGAACAGAAAGTGATTGATGAAAGGGTGATTCCAGCGATAGTGTTTGAGTTGCTCCATCCAGTCTTTGGGATCGAGAGCAGGATCGGTTGGGCATTTCTCTTTGAAGAGAATTTCGAACTGACACAGAGCGAATTCCGGCGAGAGAGGGGCCTTTTCGGAAAGGAAAAGCACCTCCCGTTTGTAAAGGGGGAGGCCGTGGACTTTCCATTCCACGCGATGGGCAAGAATCAGTCGCGTGCATTCCCTCTCTAAGAAGGACTTGAGGATGCGCAAACCGAGCGTTTCGGCTTGTTTTTCGGTGATTTCATCGTAGCCGTCCACGATCAGCAGCGGCGAAGCAGGAAGGCTGCAGTTGCATAACATCTCAACCAGCGCGCCTATCTGCGCAGGCAAATCAGCCAATGTGCTGATTGGTTGAAGAGAGCGGCAATGCTGGGTGGCGCGGCTTTTTATCTCGTCAAACCATTGCTTGAAAGATTCTGCATCAATCATCCGGTTGACATCTTGCGTTTCTTCCCGCCGAATCAGAACTGGCGCGTCCAACCAGACGACCAGGCGATTTCCGGGATTACCCCACTTTTGATAGAGTCGCCTCAAAGTCCAGGTCTTGCCGTTGCCCGGTGGCGCAACCAGAGAGAAAATGCGTTTCTCGGAGGGAGAATCTAGCCATCTCTGGATGGCCTCTTCTGCCTGAGGACGATCAACGAAATACTTCTCTAGTCGGGTGTCCCAATCATTTGACATGAATCCATCCCCATCCTTCCGCGTTGCAATGCCGCAATAAGAGAAAGGAGGCTGTAAAAAGCGAATACATCCATGTTGGCATGGTCATTTCCTTTTCTGCAGGTATCCTTCCCAGTCCTGCTGGCTCAGGAACGGCGAATCTGGCGCGCGGCGGGTATGAACGTCAATCAAGTCGCTGACGATTGAGAGTAAGCGGCGTGGGGACCCCTCTGCGGCTTGCAGGACCTTCGCATCCAGATTCAGACCGGCCGTTGCCAGATTATCTAGCCCTGTATAGGGTACGCCGGAGGCCGGGCGAGCAGCGCGTAAACGTCGAATTAGAAGTTGCCGCAGGGCATATTCATCCCACTTCATCATTATAGAGAGAAAAGGCGGGGAATTCAAGTCTTTGGAATAGCGTTCTCGGAGAATCGAGCGAATGTTTTTTCTCAACTCCGGGGGAAGAAAGAATTTCCCCCATACTTGTTGGTCTTCCATTTGGGAGAGGCTTTCCAGTAAAGGAGCGGCCAGCCTAGCCATTTCGTCGGTTTTTCGCTGGCGGGCATCTACTTCATCTACCAGCAGAAGAAAGCGGGTGAAATGCCACAGGCGGGCGGTTTGCAAACCTTTCCAGAACGTTTCCCACCCAATTGGAGCAGAAGAGTGGGTGGTCTCAGAAAGTAAGGCGGCGATCAATTCTCCGAGTTCGGCCGAACCGCTGACGTATTTGACCGGGGCTTTCCCAATGATATGCCAATCTTTGCTCAGTCCCCAGGTAGAATCGATGTCTTCTTCCCCCTTGATCTTGCGCAATACGGTTTGCAGTAAGCGTCTCAAGGGACGTCCCCCTGCTTGAACCTGCTCTTGTAACGCTTGGATTTGTTCCTGAGAAGGAGCGGGCTTCAAAGGGTTGAATTGTTCGATGATGGCCAGGGTTAAATCCACCGCAAAGGCTTGAGACAGCCTTTGTCCATGCTCTGGCAAAGACAGAGGACGTTGAATGTCCTCTCCCAGCAGGTAAGTAATTGGCAAAGTGCCGTCCATCACAGTGCGGCAATCTGCATCCACCATCAGCCGCAGGGTGCTTTTACCGCTGCCGGGAACACCAAAAACAAACGCATGATTGGGCGCGCGCAGACGAGCAATGAATTCTTCTTGAGAGGCAGGAGGGGAATAATAGGTATAAAAAATATCTTGTACTCGTGCCAGTTCTTGCTCCGCAACCGGTGTTTCGAACGGGTCGTGGGTGAGGCCAAAATATTTTAGAAGACGAAGCCGTGGATTTTTTTCGTCCATCAAGCAATACTCGTTAAAGAAAACCTGTGCTTGGTGTAGTTTTCGTCACACACAAGCAGCAATATTGTCTAAACAATTATGAAAGGTGATTTCAGTATAAGCCTTCGTATCTTTCAAAAGCCATAGGCCAAACTGACTTTAATCTGACAGAAACCTGTCAAGGACGATGGGTTTGTAAAGAAATGAAGTTTTCGAGCCAATATCCCTCCCCCTTACGATTTTTCAAGTAAACATCATAGTCAGGCCCAGGCTCAATGACTTTCTTCAAACGGCTGGCCAGGGTGTGCAGGTTGCTTTTCGAGGTGTGGAGCATTTTATGGTTGACACATTTCCCTTTTCGCTCCATCAAGAGCCTTAGAAATTCGTAAAGAGCGCGATCCAGGTTGAGCCATTGACGGCCTCTCCAGACGCCGGGTGGCATATCCGGCGCGCCCAAGCGTAAAGGTTGACAACGAGCAGCGTAGGCCAGCCTGATTACGGAAAACGTTTCTTCGGTTAAGGGGACTTGCTCCGTTTTAGCCGCTATTTCCAGGACAATCTCAGCGACCTTGAGCCATGCGCCAGGGGGGAAGTCGCCGAATTCCTCCTCAAGCATGTTTTCCAATTGTCTCATCAAATCTGGAGAGCAGAGTTGTTCCAGGCGCTGAAATTGTCCCGCCGTAGAAGCCAAAAGATGACGTTCAACAACCTCCTTAGTGAAGTCAGGCGGTGTTTCAAGATCCAAAAGAGTCAGACGTCCACGCCCAAGTTCTGAAATTTCTTCTTTCGAGAAAAGTGAGGGAACTGCCAGAATGACCTTGATCCCATATCGTTGCATGGGTTTCAACCATCCCAGCATGGCCCGAATTTCGCTTTGCTGACCAGCGCTCAAAAAAGGAGGGGTATCAATGTGAATCAAAACCTGCTGGTAACCGAGGCGATGGCAAAGGTTGACCAGTTCTTCCAGTTGTCCATCCACGTCCATGCTGGCTGTTTGGGTCGGGTAAAGGTCTTCAAAGGGTATTTTCTCCATCGCTTGAGCGTGATCGGCGGGCAAACCATCCAGCCAGCGCAGAAAGGCACGCGGCCCGTGAAATTTTTCAACTGCCCAGCGCAGGAATTCGAGTTGGGTTCTGGAAAGGTGAGAGAACCATTCTGGCTGCGTGCGCAGCCGGTCGCGAAGTGCCCAGGAAGCGTGAAACAGGATGCGGTAAAGGATATTCCCTTGTGGCGCTTCCTCCCTTGGATCGCTGAAGACCTCATCCTCCAAGATCAATGCCGAGGCATCTTGCCGTCTTTTGAGCGCTCTCAGCAAGGTGCTTTTGCCGTGTTGGGCGCCGCCTCTCAATACACACCATTGCGAGTGACTTTCTATCACTTCCAATGCTGGATGAGGCACATGACAGGTTTCCCACCAGCGTTCTTCCTCTTCGGGAAGGCGATTGGCAGGCGGCGCAAACGGCCAGCGTTCAAAATGTACGCTCATTGCAAACGCTCCGCCGCCTTTTGAACATCTTCTTTTGAAATGGGCAGGTTTTTTTTGTCGCTCAAGACTGCATCCCACAGGCGAATAAGGCGGCGCGGACTGGAATTGGCCAGTTGCAAGAGAGTATTCAAGCCCTGGCCGCTAAAAAGACTTTCCAACGGTTTTGGGTGATAAAGGCTATCCCAGCGCCATTTCATCATCGCTTTCAGATGCTCCTCCTCCCACCTCAATTCAAAAGTTCGTAAACCGCTCTTCTCTTTGATTTGGCGAGCAGGCAAGGGCGAGGAGAAAATGATAGGATGAATTCCAAGATCAGCCCAGTGATGACGGCGAGGGAGAATCATCTCCTCGCACCAGGCCCAAGAAAATTTGTCGTCAGCATCCAGGACGATATATATCTCTCTCTCAAAGCCCAGCGAGCGCAGGCAACTCTGCAAGGCCAGCCACCATTGCGTTTCAGCAAAAGAAACAGGGGATTGCCCTGTCACGGCTTGGCGGAGAAGACGTAAATGGGCAGTTGTTTCTGCTTTCCAAATAGACCTTATCTCATCACTAGGGGCTCTTTCAAGCCATTTCCAGTGTCTGAATTCAGAAGCGTTTTCGAGACGAGCAAGAAGAATCTCACGAGGCAATTCAGAAAGCAGCGTACACGCCAATAGACGGCGCTGCTCCTCACCGAGAAAAGCCAGGAAAGATGGGAGATGTTCTACAAAGGCCAACAGGCGGTTTGCCAGGGCGCTGCGGATTGCCGCAGGGTCTGGAGCGCCGGCCAGGTAGCAGCAAAACACCCGCCTGTCTGGCAAGGAATATTTTCCTAACGCCAGCGCCAGAGCGGTCTTGCCGCTGCCCTTCTCACCCTGGACGAGGAGAACGCCCTGGAGAGTTTTCAACGTGACGTGAAGAGGGTGCTCGGCCCAAAAAAGAGGTCTTCCCTGTGCAAACAGGAACATCTCCTCGTCTTCTGCGGTGTCGAAGGGGAAAGGATTTCTCTCGATGCCGGCGATGACAGTGCCGGGAGGCGGAAGTTTGACTTCAGGAGGAGGAGGAGGCCAATCCCATCCCTGGAGCGGCTCCCTAACTCCCAGCACGCTCTGTGCCGTTTCCAGTCGCTTGCGAAGTCCTTCGTTCTGCAGTTTGTCTTTTGGGAATTGACGCAGCAATGACTCCAGCGCCTGGCGATTGGTGGGGTTGTGCTCGGTTGCATAAGCCAGGGCGGCGGCGGCCTCTTCCAGCCAGTTCTCAAGAAAATTCTTGCCCGATACTTGCTCGAAATTTCCTGCGGCCATCGCCAGGATCTGCTGGGCAACATGCACATCATTCTCTTGCAAATATGGCCGCAGGTTGCCTTGTTCAAGACTTGTCAAGGTGATGGCTGCTCGCTCTATCTGTTCACTTCTGATTTCTTCTCGAAACCTTTGCCAGGTTTCTTGTGCAGATTGCCGGTTTTTTTCTTCTTGCTTTTCTTCTTCTTCTCTCTTGCGCCTGGTTTCCTGATAAAGCCAACCGGCTACAGAGATGAACAGAGTTGCCAGAGGGAACAGTGGCACCTCGCTCCCGCCGCCTCCATAACGGCGCAGGACGGCTCGCCAGGTGGGTTCCACGCCTAAATCAATGCTCTCTTCCAGCGCAACCTCCTCTCCCGCTACCTGACCGTTGAGAAGAATTTTGCTTTTCAGGATTACCAGCCCTGAGATTGTGCGAGCATTGACAAGCGTCAAGGTTTGCGTTTCATCGGCCAAAGTGCCAGAAAAATGGAGTTCAACCTGGCGGGTAAAAGTATTGTCTTCTTCAGAGTGAATGATTTCATCAGGAAGCGTTACCGTGATCGTAAATAGCTTGTTGGAGATATCGGTTTGATGAAGGGCGAATTCAATCTTCGCGGCTGTTTCTTCAGCAGGGAGAATCGAGGGTCCCCACACTTCAAGAATGCGATTTTTATCTACAAGCAACACTTGTCGAAAAAAGCGAGCATTTTGCGCTGGCCAAACAATGGCAGCAAAAACGACCCAGACGAAAGTAGCCACAAACAGGAAGGCCAGGAAAAAGGTCAACGCAGGTGAGAATTGCGCTTTGAGCCATTGCCAACAGGTTCTCAGGAAGTTCTTCACAGCTGATTTAGGCGCGCCAACACTGTCCATAGCATCCCTTTCGAGGGCTTACGATGTGTCTAAATACTTCACCGTTTGAATTGTATCAACCTGGGAGACATTTTACAAGCACACTATAGTATTACTCTTGAGAATCTATTCAACCGCGAAGATTCTGCACAGTACTTCAGTTCGTTCTTGTCTAAAGCGCACACTGAAGTTTGCGGCACAGTCGCGCTATGTTGGTCACGGCATATTGGGCTAACAGACGCTACGATGTCCAATCCCCGAACTGCAACATCTACCGGGCGCTTTTCCCCGAAGCCTTGCGTCTGTTGAAATACCAGGACGACCCCGAAGTGTTCGAGAAGATTGTGGTTTGAAAGGCGACCTCCCGCCGAAATCCCGGCGGGAGGTTTTTAACTCGTAGACTCGTGCTCTAGCCCGGCCGCTTACTTCGCATAATCCACCGCCCTCGTTTCCCGGATGACCGTCACCTTGATTTGTCCGGGGTACTGCATGGTCTCCTCGATCTTCTTGGCGATGTCGCGCGCCAGGCGGGTAGAGGTCAGGTCGTCAATTTCTTCGGGGCGCACGATGACGCGCACTTCGCGCCCGGCCTGGATGGCAAAGGCCTGCTGGACGCCGGCGAAGGATTGGGATAGTTCTTCCAGCGATTTGATGCGTTTGATGTAGGCTTCCAGGTCTTCGCGCCGCGCGCCAGGACGCGCGCCGGAGATGGCGTCGGCTGCCTCGGCAATGACGGCCTCGATGCTCTCTTGCTCAACCTCGTGATGATGCGAAGCGATCGCATTGACCACTTTAGGATGTACGCCGTAGCGTTTGCAAAACTCTGCGCCTAGCAAGGCATGGGTACCTTCCTGATTATGGTCCATGGCTTTGCCGATGTCGTGCAGGAAACCGCCCTGTTTGGAGATTTCGATGTTCGCGCCCAGTTCGGCCGCCAGGATGCCCGCCAGTTTAGCCACTTCGACCGCGTGCGCCAGTTGGTTTTGCCCGTAGGAAGTGCGGAATTTCAGGCGTCCCATCATGCGCAGCACTTCGGGGTGCAGCCCAGCGATGCCGGCATCGAAAGCGGCCTGCTCGCCAGCCTCATTGATGATTTTTTCCACCGCTTTGGTTTCTTCTTCCACAATCTTTTCGATGTGGGCAGGGTGGATGCGACCGTCCACCGTCAAACGGGTGAGCGCCCGGCGCGCCACCTCGCGGCGGACCGAATCGAAGCATGAGATGGTCACGGCTTCGGGCGTATCGTCCACGATCACGTCCACCCCGGCCGCCTGCTCGAAGGCCTTGATGTTGCGCCCGTTGCGGCCCACGATGCGCCCTTTCATCTCCTCGTTGGGCAGCGGCACCACTGAGGAGGTGACCTCGGCTACATGTTCAGAGGCTACGCGCTGGATAGCGTCGGCAATCAACTTGCGGGCGCGCTTTTCGCCTTCTTCGCGCGCTTCGGCCTCGATCTGACGATAGATGCGTGCCATGTCGGCGCGAGCTTCTTTTTCGACGGCCGCAAACAATTCTTTGCGTGCATCTTCCTGCGTCAATTGCGAAATCTCTTCCAGCCTTTGAGTTTGAGTGGCGACAATTTTCTCTACTTCGTTAGCGCGGCGGTCAATGGCCGACTGGCGCTTGTTCAAATGTTGCTCGCGCTGTTCGAGGCGCTCGGCGCGATTATCCAGTTCCGAGCGGCGTTTATCCAGGCGCTCGGCCTCGCGGCTGAGTTCTACGCGCCGTTCCTTGATCTCGCTCTCGGCGGCCTGGATGATTTTGGTGGCGCTCTCACGCGCCTGGGCCTCGATCAATCGCGCCTGTTCGTTGGCGCCTTTCAAAATACTCTCGGCCTTTTGTTGCTGGTCTTTGATGGCTTTATCGGCCTGATAGCGATGGAAGAAATAGCCGGCGACCAGGCCTGTTGCCAGTATCAGGACATCGGTAATCAAAACAACGATTGGGTTCATGGAGTTTCCTCAGTATCCACAGAATGAAGTTCTCCTTCCGGGCGAATTTCTTGCCATAACCGCTCGGCGACGGTTGTAATAACGGAATAGGAGAATCCGCGCCGCATCAAAAAATCAGACAGTTTCTTACGAAACACGCTTCTTTCCTGGACCCGCAGCCGGCGCGCCGTTTTCGAGGCGGCTTCGTAGGCCAGGGCTTCGTCATCCACCCCCTGCAAAGCAGAGTGGATGACCTCGTCTGTGAGGCCTTTCTGACGTAGTTCTAGCGCCAACAGACGGCGTGCGCGTGGGCGAAAAGCGGCGCGGTTTTCGACCCAAGCGCGGGCAAATTGACTGTCATCGGCAAACCCCTCCCGGCGCAATTTGTCGAGCGTTTCCTCGATGACCGGTTCAGGGAGGGCATGTTTGCGCAGGTTCTGTCGTATTTCGGCCTCAGAACGCGGGCGGTATGACAGGTATAACAAGGCCTGCCGCAAAGCGCGCTCACGGGCATCTTCTTCCAGCAATTTGGCGATTTTGGCTTCATCCAGCGTTTGCCCCACTTGCAGCCAGGCAGCCGTGATGCGCGCCAGCCCAAAGGCAAACTCCCCGTCTAGGTAGATGTTGACGCGGTTGGGATCTTTCCGCTGAGCCTGAATCGCCGTTATTTTTTTCATGATTTCTATGCCCCTCACCCCCATCCCCTCTCCCATTGGGAGAGAGGTGCAGGAGGAGGGTTAAACGCACGCAGCCGAAGCACAGCTGAGCGGCCTCGGCTGCAGAGAGAGTCTGGGTTCGGGAAGCAAGCCCCGGGTCCTGAAAGAAGCGGGACGGGTACAGGTAGATTAAGTCTCGTGACCGGTTACGTCACGCTGAATCCATATCGCCTGGAAGATCAATTTGTCCGATAGATACCGTGACAATGAAAGCTCCGTCTGGATTAAGTGCAATCTACAACCAGACGCGCAATTTCCAAAATCTCCTGAAGACAGGATGTTTCAAAGGTTTCCAGAGTCTATAAGCAAGCCAGGCCGCCGCAGGCGGCTAAAACGGACTGAACGATCTTGTGTATTTGTCAATATTATACATTAAAATCAGGTAAAGGTTGCCTGATTTGCAAAACATTTGCAGGCAAATTTTGTCAAGCGCGAAGTCAAAAGTCTCTGACTTTTGAGCAAAACCTGGAGATTTTGTAATTGCCTACGCCTACCTTGTTGAGTCTCATTAAAAGTCGTATCATGGGTACCTCTGTAATCGTCTCGAAAAGTCGTATTAACCCTGGTGCGCTTCTGACAGTGAAACTCGAAATCTTGGTTGATTTTGGCCGTTTTGAAAATACTGGGCTTATTTTCTGAGATTTCTGTGGAGATACAGCCACCATTTGTAAAATCTTATGTGCAACCGTGCAGAATTCCGACTTTTTGACGTGCAAAGTTGCAAAGTGATACGACTTTACGAGACTCGACAGCAGGTAAGAGGTAAAAAGATGACACAGCCAATCACCGGCCACTGCCCACTGCTCACTGCTCACCGGCTACTGCTCACCAATTACTGATTACTGAATCCCCATGCGTCGTTCCCTCGCTTTTTCCGCCCTCCTCCTTTTTGCCGCCCTGCTTTTCGCCTGGTGGCAGTCCTCTCGCGCCCCGCAGCCGGTCGCCCTGACCCCCGTCTTGACCGGCGAAACGGAATACTGCCTCACCTGTCACGCCGACCTGCCGGAGATCAGCCCATCGCATCCGGTGGACGTGTTTGGCTGCGTCCTCTGTCACGGCGGCGAGCGCCTCGCCCTTGACCCCGACCTAGCCCACGCCACCCTGCGCGGCGGCGCCAACCCCTCCGACCTGAGCGTCGTGGAGGCCTCCTGTGGCGGAGGCAACTGTCACTCCGGCAGCGAAGCGGCGGGACGCGACCACATCCAGCGCGTGCTGACCAGCGTCCAGGCCACCTACGCCGGCGCGATTGCCAGCATCCGCTTCACCTTTGGCGCCCAACCCGACCTGCAAGCCTACCTCGGCATCCAGGCCGTGACCGACGACCAGACCCGCACCGGCATCTCCTCGCTGGCTGCCTTCGACCCTCAGGCCGAAACCCATCCCTCCATCCAGAAATTCGGGCAGGAATGTCTCACCTGTCACCTATGGGCCAAACCGCGCGACGGCGAAGCCTACGCCCGCTTCACCGGCTGCGCCGCCTGCCATACGCCTCTCCTCTCCCCCTTTGGGGGAGGGATTGGGGGTGAGGGCGGGGGGGGCCACCGCCTCACCACCGCCATCCCCTACACCCAATGCAACACCTGTCACAACCGCGGCAACTACGACCTGCGCACGATGACCTTTGTCGAGCGCACCGACCAGCCCACCACCCGCATCGAAGACTACTATCAGCCGATTGCCCAATTTGTCCTCTGCGAATGGACCCTCGACTGCGTGGACTGTCATACCCGCATCGAAGCCATGGGCGACGGCGACCTGCACCTCAACCAGGCCAGCATCCAATACGTCCAATGCAAAACCTGTCACGGCACGCCGACCGAACTGCCCCTCACCAAAACCCTCACCGACCCCGAAGACCTGGCCTTCAAACTGGCCTTCCTCAACCCCGTCATTGACCTGAAACTCGGCGACACCATCCTCATCACCGAGCAAGGCGAGCCGCTCTGGAACATCCGCCTGCTCCCCTCCACCGATGGGGGTGAGGGTGAGGGCGAGGGCATCACCTACGAAATGTACGGCAAAGCCACCCGCCAATACTTCACCTTCCGCCCCGTGATGGGCAGCGGCTGCCAGCAATCGGGCGAAAACCAGTCCTCGGCCTACTGTCACACCTGCCACGCTGTGGAGCGACATGTCCACCCTTAACCGCCGCGACTTTCTCAAACTGCTGACCGGCGGACTGCTCATCCTGAGCGGGATGCTCGGCCTGGGCGCGATCCTGCGCTTCCTGAGTTACACCCCCGAAACGGTCCGCCGCAGCCAATTCGACCTCGGGCCTGCTGACCGTTACCCGCTCGGTTCGCGCACCCCGATCGCCTCCATCCCGGCCCTGCTCATCCACGACGAGACCGGCTTCCGCGCCCTTAGCCTGGTCTGCACCCACCTCGGCTGCACCGTGGAGACGGCCGAGGGCGGCTTTGCCTGTCCCTGTCACGGCTCGCGCTTCGACGCCTCCGG
>JBBITF010000016.1:0-64281 GCA_037440925.1 Chloroflexota bacterium | reverse complement strand
TATTTATCTTCGGCGATGCTCTTGCCGCTGTGTTTGAGGGCCGCATGAGCCGCCGACAGCCGCGCCACCGGCACGCGGAAAGGCGAGCAGGAGACGTAGTTATTGCCGATCAAGTGACACCACTCAATGGAGTCGGGGTCGCCGCCATGTTCGCCGCAGATGCCCACTTCCAATTCGGGACGAGTCTTTCGACCCTCGGAAATGGCCCAGTCCATCAACTTGCCCACGCCTTCGCGATCCAGCGTTTGGAAGGGATTCTTGGGGAGGATGCCCTGCTCTACATAGGTGACCAAGAAGTTGCGCTCGGCGTCGTCGCGCGAGTAACCAAAAGTCATCTGAGTCAGGTCATTGGTGCCGAAAGAGAAGAACTGCGCCAGTTTGGCGATTTCTCCAGCCGTTACTGCGGCGCGCGGAATCTCGATCATGGTGCCGAATTTGTATTCGAACTGGACGCCTTTTTCTTGCATGACGGTAGAGGCAATGCGCTCCAGGCGCGGTTGGATCCATTCCAGTTCCTTCACCGTGCCGGTCAAGGGAATCATGACTTCGGGTTTGACCACGATGCCGCGTTTGGTGCAATTGGCAGCGGCCTCGAAGATGGCGCGCACCTGCATCTCGACGATTTCGGGCATGGCGATGCTCAAACGCACGCCGCGCAGACCCATCATAGGGTTCGATTCGTGCAGGTTGCGGATGGCTTTGAGCAGGTTCTCTTTTTCTTGCAACCCTTTCGTCTCGCCTTTGATGCGCATTGCAATGACTTCTTCGAGCAGGGCTTCTTCGTCGGGCATGAACTCGTGCAGCGGCGGGTCAATCAAGCGGATGATGACCGGGTAGCCGTCCATGGCCTCGAACAGCCCGTCGAAATCGGCGCGCTGATAAGGGAGCAGTTTGTTCAATTGCTCTGTGCGTTCCTCGCTGGTGGAGGCCAGGATCATTTTCTGGACGATGGGCAGCCGCTCCGGCTCGAAGAACATATGCTCTGTGCGGCATAAGCCGATGCCCACTGCGCCGTAGGAGCGGGCGCGGCGCGCATCCTTGGGGTAGTCGGCGTTGGTCCACACTTGCAGACCGCGCGTGGGGTAGCCTTTGGGGCCTTTGCGGATGCCTTCTCGGGCGCAAATCTCGTCGGCCCAACTCAGCAGAGTCATCAGTTCGGTTTGTTCTTCGAGCGAAGGCGCGCTCGTCGGAATCTGGCCGACGAAAACCTCGCCGGTCGTCCCGTCTACAGAAATCCACTCGCCTTCCTTCACCACCTTGCCATCCACGGTCATTTGACGCTTGTCGAGATCAATCTTGATGACCGAGGCGCCCACTACGCAGGGAATACCAAATTGACGCGCTACAACTGCCGCATGGGATGTGGCGCCGCCTTCGCTGGTCAACACGCCTTTGGCGGCAATCATGCCATGCACGTCGTCGGGCTTGGTGAACGGTCTCACCATGACGACATCCTGCTTGCCCTCTTTGGCCATTTTCTCGGCCGTATCGGCATCGAAATAGGCCTGCCCAACGGCTGCGCCGGGCGAAGCATTCACGCCTTTGGCAAAGAAGGCTCCGGCTTTTTCGGCCTCTTTCTTGGCTTTATCCTCGAATTGCGGGTGCAGAAGCGCATCCACGTTTTCTGGGCTGATGCGCAGCACGGCCTCTTCCTTAGAGATCAGCCCCTCGTTGGCCATGTCTACCGCAATCTTGACGGCCGCCTTGGCAGTGCGCTTGCCGTTGCGGGTTTGCAGCATCCACAGTTTGCCGCGCTCGATGGTGAACTCAACATCCTGCATTTCTTTATAGTGCTTTTCCAATTTGTCGGTGATGTCTATGAATTGCGCGTAGACTTCGGGCATCGCCTTTTGCATGTTCTCGATGGGATCGGCGTTGCGGATGCCGGCCACTACGTCCTCGCCCTGGGCATTCAGCAGGTAATCGCCCATCATCTTCTTCTCGCCGGTGGAGGGGTTGCGGGTGAAGGCTACGCCGGTGCCGGAATCTTCGCCCATATTGCCAAAGACCATCGTCACGATGTTGACCGCTGTCCCCAAATCGTCGGGAATATCCGTAGCGCGGCGGTAATCTACGGCGCGTTTGCCCATCCAAGACTCGAACACGGCCTTGGTTGCCAATTCGAGTTGCTGAAAGACATCTTGCGGGAAGTCAGACCCCACATGCTTTTTGTAGGCTGCTTTGAAGATGCCGACCAAGGCTTTCCAGTCCTCGGCGGTCATTTCGGTGTCCAGTTTGTAGCCTTTTTGGGCTTTGTAATCTGCCATTGGATGTTCGAACACCTCGTCGTCCAGCCCAAAGACGGTCGTGCCAAACATTTCGATGAGGCGGCGGTACGAATCCCAGGCAAAGCGCGGGTTGTTCGTCAATTTGGCGAGACCTTCCACCACTTCATCGTTCAGGCCGATGTTGAGAATGGTGTTCATCATGCCCGGCATGGAAAACTTGGCGCCCGAGCGGCATGAGACCAACAAGGGGTTACTTGGATCGCCAAATTTCTTGCCGGTCTTCTTTTCCACTTCTTTCAGGGCGGCTAGTTGTTGTTCCCATTGGCCTTCAGGGAATTTGCCGTTCTTGCGAAATTCGTTACACGCTTCGGTTGTGACGGTAAAACCGGGCGGCACCGGCACACCAGCGCGGGTCATATCGGCCAACCCTGAGCCTTTGCCTCCCAACAAGGCGCGCACGCCTTCCCAATTGCCAGCGTATTTCTCCGCCTCGGCCACTTCTTCAAACAGGTAGACCCATTTTTTCGACATATTTGTCTCCTAAAAAATAGAGTATGATACCCCTGAGTTTAGGATAACCGTTGAAACGTCCCGAAGGTTTTACAAAAACAAACCTTTGGGATGTTGGTTTTGACTACCCCAAACTGGCGTTATGATGGCAAAATATCTGGTAAAGTTTACCACAATTGGAGTTGACCAATGTCATTCAATCAGGGCGTCAGCCTCGATCGTTACATGTTCATCCCCCGCACGCTCATTTTCTTGCGGCGCGGCGATTCGTACCTGTTATTGAAGGG
Source organism: Chloroflexota bacterium (assembly GCA_037440925.1). Lineage (GTDB taxonomy): Bacteria > Chloroflexota > Anaerolineae > Anaerolineales > Villigracilaceae > JAABUE01. The sequence continues at coordinate 61,256 of JBBITF010000016.1, read as the reverse complement.
CGCACCTTCAAAACGCCTGTGGGCCGGCAAGTATAACGGGCTGGGCGGACATGTGGAGGCGGGTGAAGATGTCCTTTCGGCGGCGCGGCGCGAATTGATGGAAGAGACCGGCTTGCAGGCTGACTTGTGGCTATGCGGCACGGTAGTGGCCGATACAGGACGAAACCCTGGCGTGTGCTTGTTCGTCTTTAGCGGAGAAGGTCTGGGGGGCGAGTTGAAATCTTCTGTAGAGGGGACAGCCGAATGGGTGCGTTTTGACGCGCTGGCGGGGCTGCCGGTAGTAGACGATTTGCCCATTCTATTGTCCCGCATCCATGCCATGCGGCGCGGAGAAAGGCCCTTTTCAGCGCGTTCTTTTAGCAATGAGAGGGGAATTCTGGTTGTGCAATTTGCAGATGAGTGTTAATTGTCTGGGTTAGGGCTTCCAGGTTTGCAAGCGCATGGAGAAGGTGCTACCCTCTCCGGGCTGGCTTTCCACCTCCAATTTGCCGTGATGTTGTTCGATCACCTGGCGCGTAATGGCTAGCCCCAGCCCAATCCCTCTGAAAAGATGCTCGCCTTGTTTATCCAGATGGTAGAAGCGGTCGAAGATGTGCGAGAGGTTGGCTGCGGAGATGCCGATGCCGTGATCCTGGACGGCTACCTGGAGGTAGTCGCCGGCGCGCTTCAGGCGAATCTCAACTTTTCCTCCCTGAGGGCTAAACTTGATGGCGTTGTCTACCAGCGCCACGAGCGCCCGCTCCAGCGACTTAGGGTCGCCAGATACCGGCGGCAGATGACGCTCTTCCTTCAGGCTAAGATGGACCTGGTGGGCGGCGGCTTGCGCTTGGTATTGTTCCAGAACGTTGTGGGCGATTTCGCTCATATCTACTGCTGTAAACTCAGGCAGCACCAGGTCCAGTTCTTGCAGAAAGAGGATGTCGTTTACCAGGTTGACGATTTGCTGGACATTCCGTCCAATGATAGCGATGGCTTGTTCCAGTTGTTTTTGGGGGAGGGAGTGGCTTTGCAGGATTTGGAGGTAGCCGCTAGCGGCTGTCAGCGGGGTGCGTAATTCGTGAGCAATTTGGGTTAAGAATTCGCGCCGCGCCACTTCCTGTTCGGCCAGTTTTTGATAGGCTTGCGCCAGTTCGCGCGCTCGCAGACGTAAATCTTCGATGGCCATTTCGTCGTTTTCGCGCAAGCGGCCACTGATTTCGCGCACCATTGCCAGAGACACGCTAGGGCTTTGTTTGAGGACGCGGTCGAAGGCTTCTTTGTCGAGTTCCAGCACAGTGACATCGGTTTTGGCAGTGACGGTGGCTGCGCGCGGCGCATTGTGGATGATGCCCATTTCTCCAAAGAAGTCACCTGCCATGAGCGTTTTCAGCAGGCGCGTTTCAGCCCTGTTGATTTCCTTGGTGACTTCTACCTCGCCTTCCAAAATCATATAGAAGGTGGTCTCTACCTGGTCTTCGCGGCACAACACCGCGCCGGCCGGGTAAGTATGTACCTGGCTGTTGGAAACCAATTCCTCTACCTCATCCACAGTGATGCCGGGAAAGGCGCGAGGGATAATTTTGCTGGGGGCGCGACGAGTGGTCATGAATTTATTTTGCTTTGTAGCCAATCATGCGGAGGAAGTCTTTGCGCCAGGCAATGCCTGTCTCGTCCTCCACGCCTTTGGGCGAGAAGCCGTCTATGACGCCCAGGATGCCGCGTCCCTGCTCGCTTTCGGCTACGATGACTTCGGTAGGGTTGGCGGTGGCGCAGAAGATGCGCGCTACTTCTGGCACGGCCTTGATGGCGTTCAGCACATTCACCGGGTAAAAGCCCTCGCCTAGAAACAAAATGAACGAATGACCTGCGCCGATGGCCTGGGCGTTCTTGCGCGCTAGCTCGAGCATGGCCTCATCAGTGCCGCTCCAGCGCACCAGGCAGTCGCCCGAAGCCTCGCAGAATGCCAGCCCAAACTTGATGCCCGGCACGCCGGTCACCAGCGCCTCGTGGATGTCTTCCACTGTCTTGATGAAATGCGACTGGCCGAGGACAAAATTGATTGACTCCGGCTTCTCGATTTTGATGAGTTTGATTTCCATAACAAGCCTCCTCATTCACGCCTTGCTTTTGTAGGACAAGTCTTAAGACTTGTCCTACGACTTGTCCTACGGGAGAAAGGGTAGTCGTTACAACTTGCGCTGGTAGAATACCAGCAGAGTATTTCCGTATTTACGCTCCTCGATTTGTTCGAGACTTCCTAGCGGCAGCGATTGATATTCTCTGGGCGCAAGTTGCGCGATTGCCAGCCCATCCGCTGCCAGCCAGGCGGGGTTTTCGTCTAACACTGCCAGCGCCCGCGACCATAGTAACTGGTATTGCGGCGGCGCGATGTAGATAAAATCGAACTGCCGGTCGGGTTCGGCTGCCAGCATATTGAAAGCATCGCCGCGCCGCACCTCTGCGTTGGCTGTCAGTTTGCAATGCTCTAGATTCCACTTGATCGTCTCAATCGGCGCGCGGTGCAGGTCGCTGAAGCGCACGAAAGCCGCGCCGCGGCTGAGGGCCTCGATGCCTACTGCGCCCGTGCCGGCGAACAGGTCCCACCAGGCCGAGCCGGTCACGTCGCCGGCCAGGATGTCGAACAGGGCTTCTTTGGCGCGGTCGGTGATGGGGCGGGTGGTATCGCCTGGCACCGACTTCAACTTGCGGCCTTTCGCCAGCCCGGTGATAACGCGCAGACTCATTCCACACTCCTGCGCGCTGCCAGCAGATTGCCATGCGGCGCGATGATTGGCGCTACGCAGCCGGTGGATAGGATGAAGCGCCGCCCGCCGGTCTGTTGGATGGCTTCGCGCGCCTCTTGCTGGACCTCAGCCTGCTCCCGGTACACCAGCGTATCCCGCCCCAGGCCGCCGCATACGACCCCCGCGTAAGCCTGGAGCGCCTCTGCCAGCGAGGGCGGCGTTTCGCGATCATGCCAATTCATAATCGGAAAACGGAAAGAGGTAAGAAGCGAGAAATGGACATCGCACCCGTGCAGGTGCAGCATGTTCAGCCAGTGTGATTTGGCAGGTTCGACCACTTGCCGGTCGAACGGCAGGCCAAAGGTCTTGTATTCCTCGACCGAGAGGAGGGAGGCCTGCGCGTGCTGGACAGCGTAGAAGATGCCGTCTATGCCGGTTTCGAGGGCCGCTTCTACAAAGCGGCGCGTTGTGTAGGCAATGGTTTCGAGGCCTTTCATCACCGCCTCGGGGTAGAGTCGCAGATGGGCGAGTAGCGTGTCGTTGCCGGCCAGGTTTTTGGCTTGCGCCAGGGGGCTGAACACCGTCTGGATGACGGGGGTGCCGGGGCCGAGTCCCTGCTCGATGAAACGGAGGCAGGCCAGTTGTCCAGAAAGATGCGGGGCGGAGGGGTCGAGCGCGGGCAGGTTTTCCCAGTCCTGCGGTTTTTGGATGACGCGCTTCGTGTAGCGGCGAGTGCCTTCGCTGTCTCCCATCCAGGCATCCTCCGCGCCCCAGTCCTTCAGGCAGAAAGATGAAGCCGGCGTTACCTTGACGAAATCGAAATCGTAGGCGCGCTGCCAGTGCAGGGTGGCGGCGGCCAGCGCCTCGGGCGATTGGTCGTCTACGGGGAAGTGCCGCCACAAGGCAACAGGCGGGCGGTCGGGCCGTTCGCCTGCCAGACAGGCTTGTAAGCGTTCGCGGTGGGTAGGGTTCATTGTCTTTGAGTTACACAGAAGAGGGCGCCGTCGCGTCCTACGCGCAGGACGATCTGGCGCGGGTCGCGGTAACGTTGCAAGGAGGGGTTAGCGCGTGAATTCATCAGCAGGTAATCGCCCGGCTGGATGGACTTGCGTAATCGGTCGGCGTCTAGCACGGTGATATTCGGGGAAGCGTAGTAGGCCGCAATGTAGAATTCGCGTCCGACGAACAGGTTGACGCCTTGCCCGGCAAATGGCTCCAGTTGGGCAACCGCCTCTTTGTAGCAGGTGAGCCAGTAATCGGTCTCGAAGCGGTAAGCAGCCTGGCCCGTGCCGCCAATGAATTGATTATAATAAGTATACTCGTAAGGATGCAAGGAAATGGAGGGGAGGATGCCCGGCAGGAGGACAGCCAGCAGGAGAGCGGTTTGAGGCCATGGTTGGATTTTGGGCAAAGCGCGCTGCATCCACTGGAAGGCGGCCTGCAAAGTAATGCCTGCCAATACGAACAGCGGCGGGACGATGAACAGGAAATGCCGGAAGCCGTCGTACATAGGCGGGCGGCGCAGCAAGACGTAACCAAATGGAATTGCAAACCAGCCGAGCGTGGGCAGCAAGGTTTTCCAATCCAAACGGCGGCGGGCGATTTTGATGAGGGCAACGAGTAATCCCAGCCCTGCTAGCGGCCAAAGCGGTTCGGTGAGCGTGAGGAGCAACATGACGGGCAGGTAACGCAGCGGTAGTTCGTTGGCCGGGTATAGGCGACCGTAAAACAGTACCCGCAGAGTAGTGGGGTTGTAGGACATGAAACGCACGACTTCGATGAATTTGCCGACCGGGTTCTCCCACAGGTAAGGCCAGGTGGCTGTCATGACCAGATAGGCAATCAGGCCATAGGGGAGGAACCACAGAATGCGTTTTGGCTTTTTCAGCGTCAGGAAATATAAGCCTGCCAGCACAGCCGCCAGCGGACCCAGCACGCGCAGGTTGGTGGTCAGTCCCAGCAGGATGGCCGGAAGCAGAATGACCCGTAGGGTCTGCCAATGGCTCTCAGCGGGACGCGGGTTTGCCAGGCGCTCGGCCATGCGGAAGCCCGCTTCGAGCGTCACCAGGAAGAAGGTCAAAAAGGGCGGGTCTTTTGGGTTGATGAAGGCATGTTCCCACAGCACCGGCTGGCTAGACAGGAAGGCGGTTGCGGCAAAGGCCGCAAGGGGCTGCATCCAGCGCAGGCAGAAACGGTAGAAGAAATACACTCCGACCTGAAAGGTCAGGAAGTTGACCAGATGCCAGGCCGAGGCTTTGTCCAGGCCCAGGGCTTGAAGCCATTGTGCGGGCAGGCGCGCCAGCAACAGGTAAGCCGGTCCGCGATTGGCGTGGTCGGCAGGACTGGCGCCGTAGGCGCGCGTCAAGTCGAAGTTGCCGCTGAACCATTCGGCGGGCGAGTAGGCATAGCCAATGGATTCGGCGTAGTCGTAATACAGCGGCTCATCTAGCGAGAAGCCGTAATCCCGAAAAGTCAGCAGTCCGGCGGTCAGGTTGGCGATCAATAAGAGGAAGATGAGTGATTTGTCGCTGTGGAGTAAAACGACCAGGCGTTGGCGTAGGAGCGTCATGCTAATTGTGCCTCTCAAGAAAACTGATTATACTGTGCAAACCTTTCGTGCTGGTACTATACTGGGACGGATAGTGTCTTTTGTTCATCAGGAGTTGCCGTGATTGGTAAGCGCATAATCCGCTGGCTGCCCGCCGTGTTGCTCATGGCGGCCATTTTTGTTTTTTCGTCCATCCCGTCTAACGAGATGCCCGATTTCGATTGGGCCGACACCCTGATCAAGAAGGGCGGCCATGCGCTGGGATATGGTCTGCTGGCGCTGTCGTATGCGCGCGGCTTGCGCTCGACAATTGGCCCGGAAACCGCGCCGGGCAGGCGCAGGCGTTATCTTTGGGCTTTTTTGTTGACGATACTGTACTCTGTGTCGGATGAATTCCACCAATCGTTCACGCCTGGGCGTCATCCTTCGCATGGGGATGTGCTGATTGACGGCTGTGGCGCGGCGCTGGCGCTGTTTGTCCACTTTCACGGGTTGAGCGTCCGAAATGTGCTTGCAATCTGGTCGAAAACAGGCACGCGCGTGTAGAACTCGTTGAAGTGGGTGTAGCAGGTAATGATCCAGACATCCTCTTGGGCGCGGACGACGTACATCACCATTCCAAGAGTGGTGTTAGGCAAACTGTTTTCCAGCCACAGTCGTTCTGCCTGGTAGATGCCCAGGTTGTAGGCTCTTCTTTCCATGAAGCGTATCGAGGCGGGAAAGTCGGCCATTTGCGCTTCGACGTATTCGGCCAGCGTCCTTCTTTCGAGCGGGTAGGTGGCAATGGAGACGTTGGTCTGATAGCGCAGCGGCGTGATGACGGTATCGGCCATCCATAAGACATAATGGGTTACATCTTCATCCAGGGTGGCCGTCCGTAATTGGGCAATTTCGCTGTAGCCCCCGTCTTCATAGATTTGAATGAGTTCTTGCAATTTCCCGCGTTGGTCAACGGGAGTGTATTCGGGGGGAAACCAGATTTCGTACCTGAATTGTTCGATGTATTGCTTCCAACCGGCGGGAATCGCGTCCTCGTATTTTGTAGGGGTTGGGCTAGGGATGCGCGTTGGGGTGGCTGTGAGGGTGGGGGTGAAGGTCATTGCGGGGGTTGGTGTCTCGCTTTTTCTATTCGGCTCGGATGTGACGCTGACTTGTGGGACGAGAGAATTCAGGGCGAAATACAATCCTGTGCTTGTCAGGCTACAAGCCAGGCAGGCCATGATGAGCAGGATGCCCACTTGCGGCAGGGTCATGCCAAAGTAGCGTTTCGATTTTTGGGTCTTGCGCATAGTTTCATTGTCCGTGATCTGAAATCAAAATGGCTCTGGCCGGCGCGCCTTCGGCGCCAAGTAGGTTGAGCGGCAGGCAATACAAGTCATAGAAGCCGCGCGGCACAGCAGACAGGTTCAGTCCTTCGAGCAAGATGATGCCGGCTTGCAGTAACACTTGATGGGTAGGGATAGAGTCGTTAAAAGGCGCTACCGAGAGATAGTCAATCCCTATCAATTGGAGGCGGTGTTCTGCCAGCCAGCGTGCGCCATCGGCGCTGATGGCTACGAAATCTTCCTGAAAAACGGTCTCACCGCGCATCCACCATCGGGAGTTGCGCGTACCAAATAAGAGGCGGGTTATGCCTGTGGGCAGTGACATCCGTTCCAGGGCGTCGGCGGTAATCATGTCAACGCCATCTGGCAGTTGGACGACGTAACAGCGGCCAGTCAGCACCTCCAATGGCAGTTGCTCAACCGTGCGACCATCGTTGAGGAAGTGATGCGGCGCATCTACATGCGTGCCGCTATGCACGCTGGCTGTCAGCCGGGTGAGATTGCAATCGTCGCCCGCATCCATCGAAGCGACTTGCTCCAATACGATGGGCGGATCTCCCGGCCACACCGACAGGTTGGGAGAAAGGGGCAGGGAAATATCAAAGATTTTCATCGTTCACTCCTCGAGTTTCCAACCACTCACTTCAAACATGGTCTCCAGGAAGGTTTTTCGCTCTTCCGCTTTCATCAGGCGCGGACGGGCATAATCTTCGAGCATAGCAGTTATCAATTCGGTGCTGATATACCGGCCATTATAGAAGATGTGCCGGTCGAGAAACTCGCGGCGCGAAGGAGCGGCCATCTGGTCGAAGAACAGGTTCCCCAGACCGTAATGGATGAATGCCCCGTTGTAGAATTCCATGGCCTGAGGCACGTGCGCCTGGCTGCCGCTGACGATGGTGGCGCCGGCTTCGGCAATGGCGCGGAAATCGCGTCGGTGGGTCTCGGTCGGTTCGGCCTGGTAGTATTCCTCGTACTGAAAAGTGGCTATCACGAGATAGCCTTCGGCTTTCAGGCGGGCAATTTCGCTTTTCATCCATTCGTAGTCGCCGCACGGCGCTGCGCCGGGGCTGTCTTCGGTGGCCAGAGCATAGCCCGGCCCGATAGGGTTACACCCCAAGAAGGCAAAACGGTTGCCGTTGTGTTCCAGAATGGCGGGTTTTTGCGAGTCTGCCAGGTTAGCGCCGCCGCCGTAGTAGGGCCACTTGCGTTCCTTGTACATTTCCAGCGTGCTCAGCGTGGCTTGCGAGCCGTAATCTTGGAAGTGATTGCCGGTCAACTCGATGACGTCGGCGCCAACCAGTTCGAGCAGTTCGATGTATTTTGGGTTGCTGCAAAAGACCAGCCCCTCCTGGCGCGGGTTGGGATATGGGCAGCCGCTGTAGAATGGGACTTCATTGCTGATGTGGGTGATGTCGGCGGCCTTGAGCGTATCGCCGATATTCCAGGCCGGGTAATCCACTCCTACAATTTCCATTTGTGCAGCCGTCGCGCGCACCAGCGCCGTGACGCCGGTCATAAGAAGCACGGTCAGTTTGGATGGGTCGCGGTTAGTGGCCGGGAGTTGTAATTTTTCCAATTCCAAGTCAATTGGCTGCGCGCTGACCAGCGAGAAGTTGATTTTCAATGGATAGGCTGTCTCGTCGAAATCGTTGCGGATGGGCGATTGGCCGTCTACAGTCAAGACTTTTAGTTTCGGTTCGAGCGCCTCGAAGGGGACGAGTCCCCAGGCAGGCCGGTTTTGCCACATTTTTTCGACCAATTCGCCGGCTGCGGCGGTTTGAACGGCCCCTGCGGCGGCTTCGCCCCACAGGGCGGTAAAAGCCGCTTGGGTGGATTCTGTCATCCATAACGGCGAACCGGCCAGGGGTCCAGAGGAAGAAGCGTGCCAGGCGGCTTCCAGGTCGGCCAGAGTCACGCCATCCAATGTGGTAGGAAAGGGCGCTACCAGGGCATAAATCCACGTGGAGACAATTTTGTCGTAAGGAGCGGCAAAACCCAATTGCAGGCTGGCTGTGGAGGCGCTGCTGGCGGCTGGCAAGTTCCAGGTGAGCGTGGCCTCGCGCAGCGCATCGGGCAGGGCTGGCTCGATCCACAGCGGATAGGGCTGCGAAGTGGAGGTAGGGGGCTCCTGTTCGTTGGGCGCATAGGCGGGCGGTGTATCGGAGGGAGACGGAGAGCCGGCAGTCAGACTGCCTGACAGAGGAAGGGAGGGCGGAAGGGCGGAGGCTGCGGCGACCGGCGGGGCGGTTGGCTGCCGGGCCGACAGGTCGCGCAGCGGGATTTCCATAGGCGGCAGGGGAATATTACCTGCCGGGAGACAAGAGGTCAGGAAAAAGAGCAGAAGCGCAAGACGGGCTGTTTTTAGTTGTAAGTTCTGCATGGCAGTCGGGATGAGGCGCTCAAGCGTTCGGTATCGGTTAGGCCAATCTTACCACTTCTTCCCGCCGGCGATTGAAGTACAATGCTTTGTAAATTGGAAGGCGCATGAGAGTCCATGTACGGCTGATTTCTTTTTTGCTTCTTGGAGGGGTGTTCTTTTCGACGCTCTTGATTGGCTGTCAGGCTGACATGGCGAGGCCGGAGCAGAGCGCTCCAACCAGGGCTGTCTCCTCCGTTGCTCCTCCTGTGCCGTTGCGGTCAACCGATACGCCTGGCCTGGTAACGCCTTCGTCCCATGATTTCTCTGCTTGTACTCAACCATTCTTACAAGCCCTCAAAACCAGCCCTGATAGTTGCTTGCCCGGCCGAACAGTAGATGATATTGGCGTCTACATTTACAACTTGAATAAAGAGCAGGAAGTGGTTTCCATCAATGCCGATACCCCCTTTCAGTTTGCGTCGGCGTTCAAAGCGCCGCTATTGGTCTATTTTCTTTCCGCCTGCAGAAAATATTGGGATGTGAGTTCTCCAGAATGGAACGCCTATTTTTTGGACGAAGAGGCGGCTGGGAAGGTTGACTGGTATACCAGCGAACCCTATCGGCAAAAACTGGTTTCGCGCCTGGCAGATGTCAACGGTTGGAATCATATCGAAACTTTCTTTGTCGAGAACCGCGTTCAGGAGAATGGTGTGGTTGCAGGTCGCCTGGATAAACGCTATTTTATCCTCAGTCAGGTCTTCGGTATGGTAGCGCGCAGCGGCAATCAGGCGGCGGCGAATGTATTACGTTTTGTCTATGACAACTGTCTCGAACCGCCGCCGGTGATTGACGAACAGTGCGGAGGCTCAAATCCTATCACGGCTTTCAATGCCTGGCTGACCGATTTTGCCGACTTGCCTGACTCCACCTCGGAAAGCCACCGTGGACTTTACGAGTGGGGTATCGTCTTAGAGACCAACCGGCGCGGGAAGTGGGTCGAATCATTCCTTTCGACCTATGGATTGAAGGATGCGTGCGCCAATCAGTTTGCTGTTCTAAACTGCTCCACCGAAAAGCAGAGCCGCGTGGTCAACGCCCTGACTGCCAAAGACTTTTTTCGATTTTACAAAGCGCTGTTTGATATGCAAGATGAGCGGGTTAGAGAAATGGCGTTTGCTCTTTTGAAAATAGACCTGGATGACCCCTCTCGCGGCAACTTGAAAAACCTGGCCAGGGCCATCGGGGCAGAGGCGGTCAGCAAAAACGGGCAAGCGTTTTATAGTTACGCTTCAATTGTGACAGATGCAGGCATTCTAAACGATCATGGGGACTGGTGGATTGTGGTTACTTTGTCTTTCAATGCCCAGCAGGCCATTCAGGCCTTGTACGGGCAATACAACGAGGAGGGAGAACTCATCAGCGCTCCAGGCTTGATACAATGCTTGCTGGTTTCGTCTCAATGAATTTAGGAACGGAGTACGTTGGGTGTGCTGTACATGCCTAACATATTCCCCTTCCCCATTCTTTACTTTAACTCCAACTCCGCCAGTGTAAACTGAGCCAATGCTTGTTCGTCAATGGTCACGCCCAAGCCGGGGCCGGCAGGGACAGTAATGGTGCTGTCGGAGTTGAGCGTGAAACGCTCGTGAGTGATGTCTCGCTGGTAGTAGCGGTCAGAGGCCGAAATATCGCCGGGTAAGACGAAACCGGGCAGCGAGGCAATCGCCAGGTTAGAAGCGCGCCCCACGCCGGTTTCCAGCATCCCTCCGCACCACATCGCTATCCCCTGCGCCTGGCACAGATTGTGAATGGCGACGCCCTGACTCAACCCGCCTACACGCCCCGGCTTGATGTTGATAATGCGGCAGGCTTCCATTTCGAGCGCATAGCGCGCATGACGCGGCGAGACGATGCTCTCGTCCAGGCAGATGGGCGTTTTCAAGCGGGCTTGCAGTTTGCGGTGATCCCAGATGTCGTCCTCGAAGAGCGGCTGCTCGATGAGCAACAGGTTCAAGTCGTCTAGCGGTTCGAGCGCGCGGGCGCTTTCGAGCGAATAGGCCGAGTTCGCGTCCACTTGCAGGCGGATGTGGGGGAAGGCCTTGCGGACGGCGGATGTATCCCCGACGTCTCGTCCGGGCTTGATTTTGATTTTGATGCGGTTATATCCCTGCTCGATGTACTCTTGTACGCTTCGGACTAAGGCCGAGGGCGATTCCTGGATACCGATGGAGACTCCCACCTCGACCTTATCCCGCACCCCTCCCAGCATGGCCTTGAGCGACAAGCCGTCGCGCTTGCCAAGCAGGTCCCAGAGCGCCATCTCCACACCCGCTTTGGCTAACAAATGTCCACGAATACCCTCTACGCGGCGCTGGAAGTCGGCGGCGTCTTTCACGTCCTGCCTCAGCAACAGCGGAGCGATGAAATCGCGGAGAATATGCCAGGCCGTGCCGGTCGTTTCGTAGTTGTAGCCGGGATCGCGCGAGGCGACACATTCGCCATAGCCGGTTAACCCCTCGGCGTGTAAAGCAATCAGGATGCACTCGCGGTCAATTTCACGGCCAAAAGAAGTCTCGAAAGGAGAGACCAAGGGCATCCGCAGGTGGTAGAGGTGGATGGAATGGATCTTCATTCTTTTGTCTTTTCACTTTCGTTGCTGAGACCTAATTCGCGTAAGGCTTCTTCCATGCTGATGGCTGTGTCTTTACGCAAACCGGGCGCCGCTGCGCCGCAGTAAGGGCATATATTCCAGGGCAGTTCCATCAATTTACCGCATTCCTGGCAGGCTTTCTTGAGTTTGGTATGGCAGTTGGGGCAAACCTGCCAATCTTCTTTTACGCGCCGCTCGCAGCCTGGGCAGAGCGGCAAGTCTTCCAACGCTTGAAGTAGGGCCTCTTCTTCAAGGGTGCGTTGGTATTCCTCTTCCAGCGTGCGAGGCGGGCGCAGAATGAGATAGACCAGCACGCCAGGCAGGTTGAGCGCCGCTACCAGCAGCGCCGATAAGATTTGTACCAATTGGTCGCGGGAACGTGAGCGAATGTCACGATATGTCCAAATGACCAACGCTACCCACAAGGCCGCCAGGAATGCGCCCCCAAAGCCGGTCAAGATTAGCAACAAACTGCTCAGGAAGGTCGGATCGAAAGTCATCATACCTCCGGTGCTGCCGATTATAGTCCAAAATACCCCGCTTCTCGCCTTCTTTTCGAAAAGCCCCTTTCTCGCTTTGTCCAAAGACGGCAAGTGTTGGGCCGCGGTCTGTTTCAGGGCGTGTCGAACTTAAAATGCCAATCAGCGCCCTCGCGCCAGATTTCGGAGGCCAGACCGATGACTTGGTAGAAGGTCACGCCGGGTTTCAGGTAAACGGGCGCGTCAAAGGCGTTGGTCAAGAGCAATGGTTGGTTGAGATCAGTGCGATGCCACTCCCCCTCCAGCGCCATCCCGTCGCGGAAGATATACGCCGGCCCAGAGCCATACAGGTCAATGTGATAGACTTCATCTTCGGCTTCATTTGAGTTGGCAAAGCGATGGGAAGCAAGCAGCACCACAATATTGTCCGCCTTGATTGCCAGGCCTGTTAGGGCGTCTGTCAAGGGAGCATACGAGGCAGGTTTTTGCTTGCGCAGATCGTCCACTTCCTGGTATCGCAGATAGCGGTTTTCGGTTCTCAAGTATTGCCAGTAATTATAGTCGTCTAAAGAATACTGAGTGAAAATGCGCTCTGCAGGTTGCTCGGCTTGAGGCGGCAGGTAACTGAAAAATCCACTGCGCAGCGGTGGGCGAGTATTGTCCACCCCTGCGCGTCGGGCAATGCAATCTTTGAACTTGACCGTGTTGAGAAAGATGTTGTTATATGTATCTCGTTTGCTTTTGCCAACTACAAAAGGTGGACACGCGCCACTGCCCGGAACAACCAGATAATCCTTCAGGTCGCTGTTTTTGTAATACTCATACACGCGCGGGTCGGCATACTTGAAGACGAAAAAGGCTTGGTACATGCGGGCAATATGTTCATCGAAAAAACGGCCTGAACGAACCGGTCCAGCCATAGCGGCATCATTGCCGTAGAAGACAGCAATGAAGCGCGTCAGACCGTCTTCGATGTAATATTCGTAGACCACATCTGCCAGCGATAGACCCGATTGCGGGCGCACATAGCGCGGAAAGAGGGTGATTTTGACGGCAATTGGCCGACGTTCCAGCAATGATGGGTTGCTGACCATTAAGCCGGTCAAAGGGTTGATGCCGGTGTAGGATATTCCCTCCGCGTGGTCATTGCCGTTGGCGGCCGGAGAAGGAATTGGGCTAATGGCAACGAATGGGGTAGACGTTGGTTTGCTGTGAGATTTTTTGCTGGTTTGAACGGCCTCTGGGGTAAATGTTCTTGTCGGTGTGGGTGTAGCCGTCGGCGTTCCTGTTTCTGTGGGAATGGGAAAATCATAAGGGGACTGATTGTACTCATAGCCAGGCTGGAATGGCGTAGCGGTAACGTCGCCTGAGTTGGAGGTAACAGAAATCGTTGCAGTTCTTGTGTCATGGTTGGGATTGGCTCTACAACTTGTAAACCATCCCATGATCAACAAGATGGCAAACAATAACCGTGTCATCTCAATCAATCGAATGACACCCCCGCTCCCCCCTTCTTGAAAAGAGATAAATAACCGCCAATGGGTAGGCTTTCCAGGTTGTTTATATGCGCACATGGAGGTGATTTTACAATAAAACGCCAGAAGAAACCAAACCTGATAAAATTGTAGGCAGGCTGCAATGTTCATTCTTCTCACCGTTGTATTTCTGTTTTTCCTGGGGCTGGCTTTAACCGCCTTGCGTTGGTTTCGTCCTGCTTTCGGGTATACCTGGTTGCTTGCAGCAGCAGGGGCGCTGCTGGTTTGGAGCAGCGTCTTGCTCTGGCAGATTCGTTTACCACTCGTTTTCCAATTGCCGCATTGGGAACCTGCTCATCTGTTTCTGGAGAACCTTTCGTTTTCAGCCGATGCGTTGACCTGGCCTTACGCTTTTAGTATTGCCAGCCTTCTTCTGGCAGTGATTCTGACCGCTCCAGCGCGCGCTACTTTTCCTGATGTCTTGTCTTGGGCAGCCTCCTTTGTGCTGGCTGGTCTGGGGTTGTTAGCCGTGCTGGCAGATAACCCTTTATCTTTGCTGATGGTTTGGGCGGCGATTGACCTGGCTGAATTGATAGCCCAATTGCGTTCTGCCAGCGGCCTTGCAACCAGCGAGAAGGTCGTCAATGCTTTTGCTAGCCGCATTGCCGGTATTGGGATGTTGTTGTGGGCCAGTATGGTCAGTATTTCGGTGGGTAAGGTCATGAACTTTCAAGATGCGCCTCCCCAGGCCGGTCTGTATTTGCTATTGGCTGCCGGACTGCGTTTGGGGGTCTTCCCTTTGCACTTGCCGTATGCTCCTGAGGCGGCTATTCGGCGTGGATTTGGCAGTATGTTACGCCTGGTCTCGGCGGCCTCCAGCCTGATTTTGTTGGCGCGCATTCCCTCGGTCAGTGTTCTCTCTCGCCTGACGCCTTTCTTGCTCTTTTTGACAACGGTTGCTGCGCTATACGCTGGCTGGATGTGGCTGCGTTTCCCTGATAGTATAAATTCACGCCCTTATTGGGTCATTGGATTGACCGCATTGGCGGCTGCTTCAGCCTTACGCGCTCAGCCGGTGGGCGCAGTTGCTTGGGGCTGCGCGTTGATTCTAGCAGGCGGCGCCTTGTTTCTTGCTTCTGCTTATCATCTCTGGTTGAAACGCGCCCTCTGGATTGGGTTATGGGGTATATCTGCTCTCCCGCTGACTTTGACCGCTAGCGGTTGGGAAAGCAATGTCAGATTGAGCGGCAGCGCAACAGCCATATTACCGATTGGGTTGTTGCTGCTAGGCGCCCACGCCTTTTTGCTGGCGGGTTACTATCGTCATATTATGCGCCTTTCTACTCAAATTCATTTGGATACTCTCGATCGCCCGGCGCGCCTGATGTATCCTGTGGGAATCGGTGTTTTGTTGCTGACACTTGCGCTCCTGGGATTTTGGGGATGGAGGGGAGCATTCCAGGTAGGCTCCTGGCTGTCTGCGCTCATCAGTGTATCGCTGGCGGGCGTCATCTTATGGCTGTTACCTCGCCTTTCTTTATTGGCGCCTGCACGCGTCCATTGGGTGCGTCCCCCCAGCGCCGGTGGGTGGATGGATTGGCTCTTTGGCCTCCTTCGGGGGCTGTATCGTGTTTTGGGGCGGTTTTCTCGCGCTTTGTTATCTATACTGGAGGGCGAGGGCGGCATCTTGTGGGCCTTGCTATTCTTGGTGTTCTTTTTGACTTTGTTGACGCAAAAGGCGCCGTTGCCATGAATTTGCTTTCTTGGGTTGTCACAGGAATCTTGTTGCTCACGGCCATGGGGCTTCTGCTCGTGCGCGACTGGCGCATCAGTCTGGGCATCCTGGGCGTTCAGTATATAGGGGTGTTTTGGCTTTCGAGCCTGCATTGGCCGCTCAGCATGGCGGCTGTTAAATTAGTGAGTGGTTGGATGTGCGTCGTTATTTTAGGGATGACAAGTCTTGGCCTTAAGGGGGGCATGCTCAGCGCAGATGAATTTTGGACGCAAGGCCGACTGTTTCGGGTATTTGCCGCCAGTGTGGTCGTGTTGATTGTGTTGGTCTCGGCGCCGCGCCTGGAAAACATCATTCCTGGCATGGGCTTGCCGGTGGTTTATGGAGGCTTGCTCTTGACCGGATTGGGGATTTTGCACCTCGGCATCGTTTCGCAGCCTTTACGCGTCGTTCTTGGACTTTTGACGGTTTTAGCCGGTTTCGAGATCATGTACGCCGCCTTGGAAAGTTCGATTCTGGTGGCGGCTATGCTCTCGGTGGTTGATTTGGGGCTGGCATTGGTAGGCGCCTATCTGATGATGGCATCGAGACGGGAGAGCATTTCATGAATGCGCCGCTCATTTGGATCTTTGTCCCGTTTGTGGCGGGTGTTGCGGCCTTATTTTTGCGGAATCAACGTTGGTTGTCTTTGCTGGGCAGCGGACTGGCCCTTTTGTTGGCGCTGGTGGCCTTTCTCATCCCTTTGGATCAGGCGCTCTCGATAGAAGGCGTTTCTTTCAAGATTTCGTCTTCCACGCAGGTTTTGGGGCGCAGTTTCACTTTCTTGCCGGCAGAAGGCCGCTTGCTCGTCGTTCTCTATGGTTTGATTGCTATGTGGTTGTTTGGCGCACAAGTCGCGCAAACGGCTGACCGCCTGGTGCCGCTAGGATTTTTGATTTCCAGTTTGTTGATTGCCTCCATTGCAGTTGAGCCTTTTCTGTACGCGGCGGCGTTTATCGAGATGGTGGCCTTGTTGGCAATTCCCATGCTCCTGCCGCCGAATCAGACTCCGGGGCCGGGCTTGATGCGCTTCTTGATTTATCAGACGCTTGCCATGCCTTTCATTTTATTTTCCGGCTGGTTGTTGGCGGGTGTGGAAGCCAGCCCAGGCGACCTCGGGTTGGCCGTGCAAGCGGCTATCATTCTAGGGCTGGGATTCGCCTTCTTGTTGGCCATTTTTCCTCTCTCTACCTGGATGCCCATGTTGATAGAAGAGACTTCTCCCTATTTGATCGGCTTTCTTTTTTGGGTTTTGCCGACTATGGCAGTCATTTTTGGGATGGGCTTTCTTGACCGCTATGCCTGGTTGCGCACTTCAGAGCAATTGTCTTTGGGTTTGCAGTGGGGCGGTTTGCTGATGGTTGTCAGCGGCGGGCTATGGTCGGCCTTCGAACGCCATTTGGGGCGTCAAATGGCCTATGGCGTGATGGCTGAAATCGGTTTTAGCCTGCTTGCCTTAAGCCTACCCTCAGATAAAATGGTGGAGGCCGCGTTCTGGTTGGTGATTCCTCGTTCCCTGGCAATTTTGGTTTGGAGCCTCTCGCTGACCCAAATGGGCCGTCGGGTGGAGTCGCTGAAATTTAGCGCCGTCCAGGGCATGGCGTATTCTTATCCCCTCCTGGCGGCTGGCGTTGTGCTGGCTCATTTCTCCGTGGCGGGCTTCCCTCTGCTGGCTGCCTTTCCCATCCGTTTGGCGCTGTGGGAAGGGTTGGCTAACCGGTCGCTGGGCCTGGCTTTTTGGTTTTTGGTCGGTGTGCTTGGCTTGTTGACCGGTGCGACCCGCACTTTGGCTGTGTTGGTGAGGCCCCCGCAAGAGAACAGGTGGGAATTACACGAACATTGGGACGAAAGCATCCTGATCGGTTTAGGTATTCTTGGTTTGTTTATTTTGGGCATCTTTCCACAAATATCGCGTTTATTCCTGGCCGACTTGCCAATCATGTTCGAGCACTTGGGCAGATAGGCTATAATCGCCTCGCAAATCCTTTCGACCTTTGGAGATTTTCAACATGGAATTTGAACAGATCGTGAAGCGTCTGGAATGGCTGGACGAAGAGCATCGCAAGGACAAGGCTGCTTTGGCTGCTATGCAAGAACGCCTGACTTCTCTTGAAAGCATGCTTTCTACGGCTGTAAAGCAAATCAAGGATTTGAGTAAGAAGGTCTCTGAAAATAGTATTACCGGCGCCCGTATTGCCCAGTTTGAAGAAGTCATTGCCAGGCAACGCGCTGATATCAATCAGGCGCTCGATTCCCTGGACAAAAAACATCAACGCCGTGAGCGCGAAGCCTTGAAACGTCATCAGGCGGAGTTGGAAGAACTGAATAAAGCCCTGGCCGCCCTGGATAAATCCAAGGAAATCGAGGAACTCAAACGTAAACTCAAAGAACGCGCCGACGAGGATATACGCCTCAATGTCGCCATTACAGAGATCAAGCCGAATGCAGAAGAAGCCCTTCGCAAAGTCGAAGATATAACCCAGACCTATAGACTTTTGGAAGACGCTCGTCGTCAAGACGTGAAGCGTGTGGCCGATTTACAGGGTGAGATTGTAGCCGTGCGCAAGCGCGTGGATGAATTCCGCCAGAAGGTCGAGTTGCAGGGCGATAGTTTGCGTAGCATCGAAAACCGTTTTGCAGAACTGATTCTTTCTGAGAACGAGCGCAAACAGGCTCAGGCCGCTTTTCTGGAACAGCAATCTTTAGCGCAGGTGGATCGCGAGCGCGTGTACAAAGAATGGCGTGAACAGTTCGAGGCTTTCAAACAGCAGGCCGCTGTATTGGATTCTCAGACTCGGGCGTTGGATGAAACCCTGCGCGCCGCCAAACGCGCCCAGGAAACCTACCTGGAACTCAACCAGAAACTGGAACGCCGCATCAACGAAGTGACCGAAATGCAGCGCCTGGCCGAAGACCGCTTGCGGCAGGATTGGATTACTTTCAAGGCTGATGACCAAAAGCGTTGGGTGGGGTATACCCTTTCTCAAGAAGAGTCCATGCGCGATCTCCGTAAGACGGTGGATAAACACGATGAACGCTTTGCTGAGATAGATGACGCGCTTCAAACTTTACAAGACCAACTTCACCAGACGACCGATGCCACCGAACAGCAACTTCAAGAAATGATGAACGTAGCCCATGAATGGTTGACTGCCTACGAGCGTATTATGGGGCATGTGCGCAAGGCTCCAAAATAGAAATTGTCTTGCCAGATTTTTGAGGAAATACCATGCGCGTCATTGGAACTGCCGGTCATGTAGATCATGGGAAATCTACGCTTATCGAGGCGCTTACGGGCGTTCACCCCGACCGCTTGAAAGAGGAGCGAGAGCGCGAGATGACCATTGAACTCGGCTTTGGCTGGTTGACCTTGCCCAATGGCGAGGAAGTGGGCATTGTGGATGTGCCTGGTCATCGTGACTTCATCGAAAATATGTTAGCGGGTATTAGCGGGATAGATGCCGCTTTGCTAGTTGTTGCGGCAGATGAGGGAGTGATGCCGCAGACAAGGGAACATCTTGCTATTTTGGACCTGCTTCAAATTCCGGCCGGTTTGGTGGTTTTGACCAAGACCGACCTGGCCTCGGACCCCGACTGGCTTGCCCTCGTTGAGGCAGACATTCGCTCCGCCTTGACAGGCACCGTGCTACAAGAGGCTCCCATTCTGCGCGTCTCTGCCAAGACCCGAACCGGCTTGAATGATTTGCTGACTTCGCTTTCTGCATTGTTTCAACAAAAGCCGTCTCGCCCGGATGTAGGCCGCCCGCGTTTGCCTATTGATCGGGTATTTAGTATGCCTGGCTTTGGCACCATTGTGACCGGGACGCTTAGCGATGGGCATCTTTCTCTGGGCGACGAAGCGGTGGTGTTGCCGTCGGGCGTAAGAGGGCGTGTGCGCGGCCTGCAAACCCACAAGAAGAAAGAGCAAAGGGCTGTTCCTGGCTCCCGCACTGCCGTGAACATTTCAGGCGTGGCAGTGGAGTCAATTCGCCGCGGCGATGTGTTGACTCACCCCGGACAATACAGCCCAACCCGCCGGTTGGATGCGCGCCTGCGCTTGCTTAAGGACGTCAGTCAGCCGCTCAAGCATGGCATGGAAGTCAAAGTGTTCTTGGGCGCCAGTGAGAGCATGGCCCATTTACGCCTCTTGGGGACAGAAAGGCTGGCTGCCGGCGAAGAAGGCTGGATTCAATTGGAATTGCGCCAGCCGGTGGTGGCTGTGCGCGGCGATCGCTACATTCTGCGGCGCCCCTCGCCCGGAGAGACGTTGGGCGGGGGCTTCATTGTGGACCATCAGCCTAAAGGCCGTCACAAACGTTTCGACGAAAAAGTGTTGAAATCGCTGGCTGCGCTGGCGGCCGGCTCGCCCGCCGATGTGCTGTTGGAGGCTGCGCTGGCGCTTGGCCCCGCCTCTATCAAAGACGTTGTCGCTCGTTCTCGCCTGGAATTTGAAACCGCTCAAGAGGCCTTGAAAGAATTGTTGCAGGCTGGTTCTTTGCTCATGTTAGAAGCCGGGCAACCGCTTGTTTCTAGCGATTTGCTGGTCATCTGTGCGCCTCATTGGATGGCTTTGCAAGATAAAACAACGGATATGATAGCAACCTATCACAAGAATTATCCGCTGCGGCGCGGTATGCTGCGCGAAGAACTGAAAAGCAAACTCAAACTGACAACGCGCGTTTTCAACGCTATCCTTACGCACTACACGTCACGCAATATCCTTACGGATACGGGCGGCTATGTAGCCCTGCCCGGGCACGAAATCCGCTTCGATAGCGGCCAACAGGCCCGGGTCCAGGAATTGATGCGGAAATTCGAGCAAGCGCCCTATGCGCCGCCTTCCATCAAGGAGTGCCAGGCGCTGGCCGGGGAAGAAGTCTACAATGCCCTGGTCGAATTAGGCCGGTTGAAGCCGGTTTCGGCAGAGGTTGTGTTCAGGACGGAAGACCTGGAGCGCATGATTGTCGAAGTGCGAGCGTTTATTGCCAGAAATGGCCAGATGACGGTGGCAGATGCGCGCGATTTGTTTAATTCTAGCCGCAAGTACATGTTGCCGTTGATGGAATTCTTGGATGCTGCCGGCGTCACGGTCCGCGATGGCGATGCTCGCAAGTTGCCCCAATGAGTAATTCTTTTTGGCGCACTCCCAGATGGCGCTGGTCAAGCCGCCTGGATTGCGGCGAGGGGATATTGGTTCGAGCGCATTGATGACGCGGGCAGCCTTTTTTGTCAGTGTTTTACTGGGCGTGGGTTGTTTGGCTTTTGCTTATGCCAATGCCGGCCTGGAACAGGTTTCGCGCCTGCTGCTGATTTTTGGCGCGTTGTGGCTGCTTGCTGGCTGGAGAGGCTGGAACTGGCTTTCTTCGCTGAGTTTCTTATCTTTGCTGGCATTGTCTGGCTTTGGGCTGTGGATTGGGCTCCCCCCAGCCTGGATGTTGGCGGGGGCTTTGGGCGGGCTATTTGCTTTGGATCTGGCTGACTTTATGCGTCGTATGCGTTTTGCGCTCAAAAAGCAAGCGTTGGAGCAATACGATGAACTGAAAAGCGTGGAACGCAGCCATCTCATCCGTTTGGCGCTGGTGGCGTTGATGGGTATCTTGTTGACCGGTCTCTTGGCGCTTGTGCGTTAGCGTCAGTTCGAGATAAGCAGAGCAAACGTCCCGAAGGTTTTTAGCTGCAAATTGGGCGGTTTTCAGCGACCTTTAGGACAGTTTTTTGCCGTACTGAAGAGAATTGCTGGGGAAATTGGGGAATCGTTTTTGGCTCAAAAGGGGTAAAATGAAAATGGCTGAGACCCAAAGGAAGCAAATATGGTTATCAGACCTTCTGACACTCTGTCTATTCGGAGACAGTTCAAGGATTTGAATTCGCTCCTGCTGAAGGCTATGACCAATCTGGCGCAAGTAGAACATCCCAAGGCTTTGGCTGCCCTCCAGGATTTGAAAAACATCTCCGATTACTTATGGAAGTTGCAGGGCGGCGTTTCTGGAAATTTGCAGACCGGTAAACGTCAATTGACAGCCTTAGTAGAGGTAGGGCATGTCATCAATTCTTCTTTGGGATTACAGCGTGTGTTGGAAGAAGTGATGGATGAGTTGATTGCTCTGATGCAAGCCGAGCGCGGTTTCTTGATGCTGCGCGACGAGCAGAGCGGCGAATTGAAGGTGCGCATTGCGCGTGGCATGGGGCGCGCCGATTTGGAGGGAGAAGCCTTTGCTTTTAGCCGTACGATTGTGCGCCAGGTAATCGCTACGGGGGAGCCGGTCTTGACTACGAATGCTGAGGGCGATTCACGCTTTGGGAAGGAAGCCAGCATCGTTGCGATGCATCTGCGCTCCATTTTGTGTGCGCCGTTGAAACACAAGGAGGAAATCATTGGCGTCATCTTTGTGGATAACCGTGAATTGAGTGATCTTTTCCAGGAAGGTGATTTAACGTTGCTGTCTGCGTTTGCTGACCAGGCGGTAGTGGCGATTGACAATGCCCGCCTGTTTGAGGATTTACAGACGGTCAATCAGAAGTTGGAAGCCGCTAACCGCGAACTAAAAATTGCCTATGACGCCACCTTGCAGGGCTGGGTGCGCGCCTTAGACTTGCGTGATAAAGAAACGGAGGGACATACACAGCGAGTCACTACGTTAAGCGTGGAACTTGGAAAGGCTCTTGGTATTGCCGGCGAGGACCTGGTCCACATTATGCGTGGCGCTTTGCTGCATGACATTGGAAAGATGGCTATCCCTGATAGTATCCTGCTCAAGCCTGGCGACCTTTCCCCAGAAGAGCGAGAATTGGTCAAGCAGCATCCCCGCCTGGCTTATGAAATGCTTAGCCCGATTGAGTTCTTGCGCCCTGCCATTGACATCCCTTATTGTCATCATGAAAAATGGGACGGAAGCGGCTATCCGCGCGGCATTGCTGGCGAAGATATCCCCTTCAGGGCGCGCATCTTTTCGATTGTAGATGTTTGGGATGCGCTGACATCTCACCGCCCTTACCGTGAACCGATGCCTTTAGAAGACGCCCGTCAGTATATTGGTCAGCAGGCTGGAACGCATTTCGACCCTCAGATTGTAAGGGTATTTTTGGATAGCGCTGTCTACAAAGCCGGAGAGCCAAATTGATAAAACGTCCCAACGATTTGGGACGTTCATCCTCTCTATTTTGGCTTCAAGGGCTGTCGTTTATGCCCGGACACAAACCAGGTTGAGTTTTGAGCCTTTTTTGAGAGTGGTGTGTCCATGCACGGATCTATCGCATGCTTTATAGTGATAATTATAACTGCCCGAATAGACCCAGTATTGATTGACACCCGGCGCAACGTTGAGATTATATAGATGGGCCTCGGTTCGATGGTCTAGCGTAAGGCTGATATAGCGATTGGTTTTGTTGACGATTTTGATGAGAACCGGCTTCGACCTTGACTCTAAGGTGTCTGCAATGATGATTTGTACGTCACTTGACGAGCCGGCGTGTACTTCTGTCGCTGGTACCAGGCTGATAGACAGGAACAAAGCCAGCATCACAGAAAGAATAATGTGGAGCGTCTTCATTTTTACTCATCCTTTCTACACTCAACAGCGCTGACGCTGCTGTGTAACCAAATAATATTCGACGAATCGAACCTCATCACTAATATTACATAGTTTTGCAGGGGGAGATATTACAATTTTATTGCAGCAGGAGACGGGTCGAGATGGTTTATTTCCCCAACCACTGACCCGCCATCCGCGCCAGGTTGTTCAACGGCCCTTGCTTGAGGGTGCAGCGCGGCAGGGATTCAAGGAACAGACGCCCATATTGCTTCGTCATCACGCGCTTGTCTAACACGGCCACTACGCCGCGGTCCGATTGAGAGCGGATCAGGCGGCCAAATCCCTGGCGAAATTTCAAGATGGCTTCTGGCAGGTAATACTCGTTGAAGGCATTTTCATACATTTCCGAGCGGGCGGCAATCAACGGGTCGCTTGGAACGTCGAAAGGCAATTTGGTGATGACCACGACCGATAGGTCTTCGCCGGGAATGTCCACTCCTTCCCAAAAAGAGCGCGTCCCCAGCAGCACGGCGCGCTCGGTGGCTTTGAACGATTCCAGTAAAGTATTGGGCGAAGCCCCGTCGCCCTGTTCCAGCACGTAAATCTCTTCCCTGGCAAGCGGCCCGCTGATGCCTTGCGAGGTCTTCTTCAGCGCCGCATAGGACGTGAACAGCGCCAGCATCCTGCCGCCGGTGGCTTTGGCCGTAGTAATGAGCGCGCGATCGAGCGCTTGTTGGTAACCTGGCTGGTTAGGCTCAGGGATGTCGTTAGGCAGGTAGAGCAGGGTGGAATTTTCATAGTCGAACGGCGAGCCAAGAGTCATCTCGTCGGCGTCCTCGGCGCCCAGGATACGGCGCATGTAGTCGAACGAACCATGCGTAGTCAGCGTGGCCGAGGTCAGCACCATGCTTGTTTTTTCGTTCCACAAATGTTTTTGGATTAAATCTCCCACTTGCAAGGGCGCTGCGTTGAGCGAAAGCCTTTCGCCGCGCGGGTTGACTTCTATCCAATAGACTGTGCCGGCGTCCGGTTTGCTGATGAGCGCGTTGACTTGCGCCTCGGCCTCTGCCATGCGCCGGTACAGGTTGCCCAGGTCGCTGATTGCGTCTTCCAACTCTTCCAGGCCGTCGGCGTACAACGAGGTAACATCTTGATAGAGTTCGCTCAGGTTCTTCAGAAGGTGATTGAGCGTCTCGTCGGTTTGCCCCCAGGTCAGTTCTACATCATCCCAGCCGGGCAGGGTGCGGGTAGCCGGCAGGATGCGCGCTTGCCAGGCGTAGTTGCTGGACGGCTGCCCCTCGCGCTGGTAGGCCACAAACTCGCCCAGGATGTGGAAAAACTCGCGGTTCAAGTTTTCGAGGCGGAAGGCCATATCGGCGGCGCGCGTCACTTTTTGCTGGAGCAGGCCGAAGTCCGAGGGGCGAAGCGAAGCGTTCGTCTCGCTCAGGATGCGCCCCAACAAGCCAGAGGCCGTCCCTCCCAATTCCTTCAGCATCCGCGTCAGGTCGTATTCTGAAAAGCGAAATGAGAGCGCGTTCGTGGTGGCCGATTCCAGATGATGGGCCTCGTCTATAATCAGGTAATTGTAAGCAGGCAACACATGGCTGCCAGCCGCAATATCCGCCAGCAGCAGGGCATGGTTGACGACCAGGATATGCGCCGCAACAGCCGCTTGGCGCGCCTTGTAGAATGGGCAGGCGCCTTTGGTGTGCTTGAGGCAGGTCTCCTCGCCGCAGGCATCGTCTTCAGCAGACAAGCGCATCCAGATTTCGCGCTCTGTCGGGCCGTTCAGGTTGATTTCGTTGCGGTCGCCCGATTGGTTTTCGAGCAGCCACACTAGCACTTTAGCCAATACGCGCATCTCGTCCTCGTTGGCAGGAAAACGCTGACGCATGTATTGAAGGCGGCGCGGACACAGGTAATTGGCGCGCCCTTTTAGCACTGCCGCGCGCAGGTCGAGGCCCAGCGCCGCGCGCAGGTCGGGGATGTCTTTTTTGATGAGTTGGTCTTGCAGGTTGAGGGTGTTGGTCGAAACGACTACGCGCGTGTTGTTTTGCGTGGCAAACAACGCCGCCGGCACGAGGTAAGCAAAAGATTTGCCCACGCCCGTGCCGGCCTCCACCATCAAATGTTTCCCGCGCGACAGCGCATCTGCCACAGCGCGCAGCATTTCCACTTGCTCGGGGCGTTGTTCATAGGCTTCGAAATACTGCGAAAACGGCCCACCGTATTCCAGGATGGCGGCGGTCTCTTCTTCGTCCAGGGGCAGGACAGTTTCCGCTTCCTGTAAGGGCGGCTGACGGTCATATTCGCGCTCGGCGGAGAAGAAAGGAAACGCTACGCTTCTCTCCCTGCCCTTTGCCTGCTCCCGTTTCCCTGAGCGGATGCGCAGCGATTCGCGGAATACCCACCCCGCGTTCCAGTCGAGCGGTTCAGAGAGGCGCACAAACTCGGCCACCAGGTCGAGCGGCAGCGTCTGCGCCATTTCCCACAGACGGAGGAAGACGGCCTGGGTCACCTTGGCGTCGTCCAACGCGCGGTGGGTGGCGGGCAGCAACACGCCCAGTTGTTGTCCCAGCGAGCCTAGATTGTAGCGCGGCGCGGAAGGCATCAGCACAGCGGCCAATTCATACGTATCTATAACTTCGTTGTA
The DNA here is from genome assembly GCA_037440925.1 of Chloroflexota bacterium. GTDB lineage: Bacteria > Chloroflexota > Anaerolineae > Anaerolineales > Villigracilaceae > JAABUE01. Next base: position 35,738 of record JBBITF010000016.1, on the reverse strand, counting down.
ACGCAGAACCCCGCCTTTTTGTAAGAAGCCCAGATCAAAGCGGACATTATGCCCGATGACCGGCGCGTTGCCAACGAAGGCTTCTAACTCGTGCGCAATGTCGCGGAAGCGCGGCGCCTGGCGCAGCATGGCGTCGTCTATGCCGGTCAGGGCCGTGATGAATTCAGGGATGTGCCGCCCCGGATTGACGAGCGAGGTCCATTCATCCTCGATGCGGCGCTCATTGAATTTGACTGCGCCAATCTCGATGATGGCGTCGCGTTCGGCCTCCAGGCCGGTCATTTCGATGTCCAGGGCTACGAATGTGCTCATGAGGGTAGAGAGTAGGGAGTAGAGAGTAGTAGGTGAGAGGTTAGAACAAGTGTATCATAAAAACGAACACGGATTTTGCGATGCACGGGGGTTGCACGGATTTTTCAGGCCATCCATGATGTTCTGCGTTATGCGGGTCATCTGTGTCCGGGTGTTCGGCCCGAGTGGGTTATTCAGGCAAAACTGCCTTGACCGCTTGCAGGCTGGCGGCGGGGATTGGCTTTTCTTTGGCCTTGTTGCGCATGAAGTCCTTGAGTTTTTTCAGCGGCAGAGCAGGGTATGGTGAATCTTTGGCTTCGATCTCGATAGGTTCGTCGGTGAAGACCAGCGCCGCCTTGATGTCGGGGATTTCGCTTTCGTCCATTTGGGTTGCCAGCGCCTTGCGGACGGCTGCGATTTCGGCCTCTGCTTCTAAATCGGGGCGGCCAATGCCTTCTTGCCCAAAGATGCGCATGTAGGTTTGCATGAAACCGCCGCCGCTCAAGCGCCAACGATTCTTTTGATAAGTGACCTTGCCGCGCAGGGAATAGGGCAACAACACCCACACTCCAGCCGGGCCAACTAACAGATGCGAGGCTGGCGTCATCCAGTGGTAGATGACGAAATCGCCGGGCAAGCCTTTGAGGCCGGCGTCCAGTTTCTCGTCTGGCCGCGGCGAGCGGCCCCAGCGGCTGCCAAAGTAAATGCTGATTTGGGAAATCAAAATTCCAATGATCAAGCCGCCATATATAAAGAGTTGGCTTGTACCACTCGCAGTTTCAGGATTGAGTAAGGCTTGGAACGCAAAATAGGCAACGGCAAAAATGATGACCATTCCAGCCAAGCTGACCCATGTTCCAATTTTACTATTTCGTTTGATTAATTTTTCGTTTTTGATGATTTTCATGATTCTCTCTTTTCGGACCACACATCCCCAAGGGGAGGCTGTGAACTCAGATGAATTCGATAGCGGATATGTCTTCTACTTTTCTCTTGCAAGGCTGCCTGTCCTTGCAGGTGCTGTTCGAATGGTCTCATAGTTTTGTTCGATCGCCTTTTGGAATTCGGGCGAGATGGAATGCCAATCCAGCACGTCCACGCGGAAGGGCAGATCCGATTCCTCGAAGGCGATGCGCAAGGCGGCCAACTTCTTGAAAGGCAGTTTTGTTTTACCCACAATGGCAAGGTCGAGGTCAGAGTAAGGTTTGGCCGCGCCTCTCACCCGCGAACCAAAGGCGCGCGCTTCGCAATCTGGCACGAACCTTTGTAAAATGTCGGCGATGGTTTGCCGTTGCGCGGAAGTCAGATCAATCATTGTGGGCTTTCAAGTATGCTAATAGCCGCTCTGCCGCAAGAATGAAGTCGGAAATCAGGGCTTGCGCATCTTCCGCCAGTTTGCTGTCGTAGCGATGGGAGGTCTGATTGCGCAATTCACGGAAGGTCATCCAGTCGTCCACGTTTTCGATCAAACGATTTTCTGCGGCCATGCGGAACAACTCCCGCCGCGTCACACCTTCTACGTTCTCGCCAGCGTTGATTTCCAGCCAGCGTTTCATCATTTTCCAGCAGACTTCATAGGTAAATTCGAGGTTTTGGACCAATCCGGCTTGTAACCCAAACCGAACGACATGATCTTGTTTGGACATGAAGGATTCATCGGATACGCGCTGGTAAAGTTGCGACAATGAGGTCAGCGCCTTTTCCAGTGAAGTCAAATCCAGTTTTTGGGGAGGAGGGTTCATAGCCTTTTTACCTTGTGTACCGCCGACCTTTGGTCGGCGTCGGGCGGAGCCAGGCATTGCGTTTGGGCGGTGCAGCGCCGACTTTTGGTCGGTACCGGGCGGAGCCCGGCGTTACTTTATTGGACTTTCAAACTTTCCTCGATGGCATCTCTGAGCGATTCGATGATATGCGCTTCGGCGGCCTCTTTCGCTACGCGGACAGCGTTCTTGATGGCGTTGGCGTCCGAGCGGCCATGCCCGATGAAGACCAGCCCGTTGACGCCCAGCAGCGGCGCCGCGCCATGCTCGCTGGGGTCGAGCAATTTCTTGATGCTGCCCAGGGCCGGCTTGACCAGCAGCCCGCCCAGCATCGCCAGCAGCCCGCCGTTTTTGATGGCCTCCTTGATTTTGTCTGTAATCAACTTGGCTACTGCTTCGGCAGTTTTGAGCATAACGTTGCCGACGAAGCCGTCGGTAATTGCTACGTCTACTTTGCCGCCAATGACTTCCTTGCCTTCTACGTTCCCGTAAAAGTTCAGGCCAGAGGCTTTCAGCAAAGGAGTCGCTTCTTTGACGAGGTGGTTGCCCTTGCCTTCCTCCTCGCCGTTGGAGACCAGCCCGACTTTTGGAGATTTGACACCGCGCACTTTTTCGGCGTAGATGCTGCCCATGATGCCAAATTGCAGCAGGTTTTCTGGCTTGACATCTGGGTTGGCGCCTACATCCAGTACTACACAAGCGCCGCTGGCGGTCGGGAAGACAGGCGCCAATGCAGGCAAGTCCACGCCGGGGATGGTGCCGAGCCGGAAATAGGCGGTTGCCATGGCTGCGCCGGTGTTGCCGGCTGTGACAAAAGCGTCCGCTTCGCCGTTCTTGACCAGGTCAATGCCTATGGCCATGGAGTTCTTTGCATTGGGACGGCGGGCTTTGAGCGCCAGCGCCATGCCCTTATCTTGCATGGTCAGCATTTCGGGGGCGTGGACGATGCGGATGGGCAGGTCGCTCGATTTAACGGAAGCAAGCACAGGCTTGATTTTCGATTCGTCTCCTACGAGGATGATTTCCACGCCGTATTCGCGGGCTGCCATTACAGCGCCTTCTACGTCGGGTTGAGGGAAGCAATCGCTTCCCATGGCGTCTACAACAATTCTGGTCATACAACCTCCCGGTCATTTCGATTGGGTTGACAGGCTTGTGAAGGCGATTATAATACGACCTGCCCGCGCTGGTGCTGGAATTGGCAGACAGGCATGGTTGAGGGCCATGTGCCGCAAGGCGTGAGGGTTCAAGTCCCTCCCAGCGCATTCCCCGTTTTTCGACGGGTTTTTTTGTTTCCCCATCTTTCCAGCGGGATTTGATACAAGTCAGGCATGTTTTGCATGTAGTGATAGGCCTCGCTGACAAAGCGGAATTCGTATCCCTGGCGTTGGAGTTCAGCGAGCATCTTGTCATAATATTCGAAGGCGCGCTTTGCGTTGCGCGAAAAGGCCAGTTTTTCCAGGCTGACCGGGTGGTAACCTGCCAGTTCATGGAAATAGAAATCGTGGGGATGCGAAAGGACAAGAACGATATCCGGCAGACCGAACCTTTTCCACAGCCAGGAATACAGCCCCCACCCCAGCAGTTTGACGTAACTCAGGCCGAACACGATTCGGACTCCCGACAGGCTGGTGAACGGAAATTCGAGCAGTTCCTCTCCTCCGCGCTTTACCCGGAAGGGCGTGTTTGGCATGTTCAGGTTCGAGTAGCCGTATCTGCCGGGGCGGAAAGAGGGGTAGAGGCTGGCGTCGTAGGCGAATCCGCAATCCAGCAGGCGCGCAAGGCCGGCCTGGGTGATCTGCCCGATAGGAGCGCGATAGCCGGGCAGGGCCTGAGCGTCGAACTGTTGCAGGGCGCGCCGGGAGGCTTGGATTTCCTCGCGACTGTCGGCATTTTCTGGGTCATGGCTGTAGGAGTGAGCGGCATATTCGAGTGGAATCTGGCGGGCAAGTTGCCTGAAATGCTCTCCATACCGTTCGAAGAGACAGGCAACTGTGAACATAGTCACTTTGCCGCCATACTTTTGGATGATGTGTGTGTAGCGCTCGAAATAGGCCGGGTTTTCCAGCAGGCGGATGCGACCCTGTGGGTCGCCGTAGTCAGGTTCCATGTCGAGCGTCAGGCAGGCGATTTTGTGATTCATGGCTGCGGCAAGTTGGTCACGAAGAAAAAGGTGTCGCGCTTGATTACGCGTAGGCCTCGAAAGCCGAAGGGTTCGGCCAGGCGGGTGAATTCTTCCGGGTGGTAGAGATACACGCCTGGCAGTCGGTTGACGCGGATGTACACCTGGCGCAGCGCCCAGGTGGGGAATTCTCTGCGGCGCGAGATGTCGGGAAAATCCAGGAAGAGGTATGGCGCTTGCAAGTTGCCGAGGAAGGCGGACATGGTCTCAGGGTCGAAGTACTCGATGACGCCCAGGGCAGTCACCAGGTCCGATTTGAGAAGCGGGGCGCCAGGATGAGCGGCGTCGGCCACGGAAAATGCCAGCCGGTCCGTCAGTCCCGCTTGGGCGCTACGTTCATTTGCGATTTGGATGGCTTCCGGGGAAATGTCCACCCCATGCACTTTGGCGGCGCCCGCCTCCAGCAGTTGGAAGGCAAAGCGCCCGGAGGCGCAGCCAATGTCCAGGATCGTTTTACCCTCAACGTGGGGCTTGAGCAGTTCCAGCGCGGCGCTCATGCGCACGTACATGGCATCGCCGCGAAAGACGGTCGAGAGGCGATCCCAGAGACCGGCTTTGTGGGGTGTGTCCTTGTAGTAGGCGCTGGCTTCCCAACTCAGGATGTGATCTTTCCAGTATTGCCCGCTTTTCGATGTTCGGTGTGAGTCCATGTTGTCAGGTTCTCCTGATTGAAAATGCGGGCTGATTATACTGCCAAAAATTCCCGCCACAGGCGTGACGGGAATTCAGTGTGCGGTTCTTGTTATCTTTCCGCTGATCGGTAGCGGTCGATCAGCGCTTTGGTCTGGTTGTGTTTGGGGTTGGAGAAGATATTCGCAGGCGGGCCTTCTTCGATGATGGTGCCTTCGCCCAGCACGACCACCCGGTCGGCTACATCTTTGGCGAAGCCCATTTCATGTGTTACCACCAGCATGGTCATGCCTTCGGCAGCGACTTTCTTCATGACGTTCAGCACCTCGCCGATCAATTCGGGGTCGAGCGCGGAGGTCGGTTCGTCGAACAGCATGACACGCGGTTCCATGGCCAGGGCGCGCGCAATGGCAACGCGCTGTTTCTGGCCGCCGGAGAGCCGGTTGGGATATTCGTTCTTTTTCTCGATCAAGCCAACCCGCTGGAGGTTCATTTCTGCAATCTCGATGGCTTGGGAGCGTTCCATTCCCTTGACTGTGATCGGCCCCTCGATGACGTTTTCTAGTACGCTCATGTGTGGGAAGAGGTTGAACTCTTGGAAGACCATGCCGGTTTTCAGACGAATTGCATGGATCAGGCTAGAGTGCTCCTTGCCCTTTCCACCAGCCTTGACGACCAGCCCTTCTACTTCGATAGTGCCTGTGGAAGGCTCTTCCAAGAAGTTGATGCAGCGAAGCAGGGTGCTTTTACCGGAGCCGCTGCGTCCGATGATACAGACCACCTCGCTTCGTTTGACTTCCAGATTGATGTTGCGTAAGACATGCAAGCGGCCAAAGTATTTGTTGAGATTCGAGATTTTGACAATAGCAGACATGTCAACGGTCTCCTTTGGCCAGGTTGGCTTCGATGCGGCTTTGGAAGTAACTGAACACCAGGGTCATGATCCAGTAGAAAATAGCCGCCATGATAAGCGCTTCCAGATTGTGGAAGGTGGCCCGGCCGACTTTGGTCGCGCGCCACATCAGTTCGTGGACGAAGCCCGTCGCTGCCACCAGCGCCGAGTCTTTGAGCATGGAGATGAAGTCATTGCCCAGCGGCGGGATAGCAAAGCGCAGCGCCTGGGGCAGGACGATGCGCTGCATCATTTGTCTTTGGGTCATGCCAATAGCAAGCGCCGCCTCACGTTGACCTTTGCCGACCGAACTCAGAGCCGCGCGGAAGACCTCGCTCTCATAGGCGCCATAATTGAGGCCAAGCGCCAGCACGCCGGCCCACAGACCAGGCAAGATAATACCCAATTGCGGCAGAGCCAGGAAGAAAAAGAAAATTTGCAGGTAGAGCGGCGTGCCGCGAATGAGGGATACATAGAAAGTGCTCAGCGCATAAATGGGCGGGAAGTTCGAAAGCCTCCCCAGGGCTGCCAACAGCGCCAAACTGGTGGCAAGCAATATCGAGAGTGTGGAAATAAAAATTGTGACTCCAGCGCCACTGGCAACGAACGCCAGGTTTTCTTTGATGAACTCACGGTCAAGTTGTATGGTTTTCAGTTGGATTCCCCCTAAGGATAAAGATGCACCGCTGAAAAGATATAGTAAAAAGAGCAGTAGAACAATCCATGAGATGGCGACGTTGGCAGTAAAGATGCGCTTTTGCTGGATTTGCGCTTCATAGATTTGGTCTGCAAGGCTTTTATTATTCCTGTTGTTTTTCGTCTGCTCCATCTCTTACTCCTTGGGAGACCCTAAAGGCAATACTATTTAGATAAGGACTCCGAAGTCTCAAGACTTCGGGCGAAATCGAGAGATTTCGCACTCCAGAAACGTTATCTAAACAGCATTGACCCTAAAGGTTTTTCAAAAGAAAACCTTTAGGGTCTGCTGAGGCTTGATCTATTTAGGAGACTGTGTCAGGTCTTCGCCAAACCACTGTATGGAAAGGGCGCTCAAGGTGCCATCGGCGTGCATGGCGGTAATGATTTTGTCCACTTCGGCGCGCAGAGATTCTGTGCTAAGCGTAGAGGCTTTGTCGAAGGCCGCAGCCAGGTCTTCTGAATAAACAGGAGAACCAAGTTGTCTCACAGGCAGGCCGGCGGCAATATTGGCGTTGACTACTGTCTGTGAGGTGACGTAGCCGACAAAATCTTGGCGGCCGGCGGCCAGCGCCTGGGCACATTCCTGGTCGGTGTCTAGCAACACAGGGATAACGCCTTCTGGCGGCTGGGCGTAGATGGACGTTTCGGGCAGGCCGAGGTCGCCTTTGTTCAGCCAGGTGTCGTAAGTGGTTGAAACGCCCGCACATAGAGCCTGCCCGGCCAGGTCATCGAGGGAGGCAAAGGGCGCGTCCTTGCCTACGGCCACAACAGCCGGCGTGTAGTAATACGGAACGCTGAAATCGAGGACTTTCTGGCGTTCGGTAGTAATGGTCATCGAGCCAACGCTGATGTCCCATTTATTGGACCAGTTGCCGGCTGTGATGGCATCCCAGTTAGGTGTGGCAAAACAGGTTTCGACGCCCAATGCGGTGCCGATTGCTTTGGCAACATCCACATCGAAGCCTTGCATTTCGGCAGTGGTCAATGCATCGGAGGGACATTTGGTATCCGAGGGCCGTTTGCCTTCGGTGTTCAGGAAAGATTGCGGTTCATAGTTCGGATCGGTCGAGACCATAATATAACCGCGCGCTTTGATGTCGTCCAACAGGTTACTAGCCCCGCCTCCGCCTCCGCAAGCGGTCAAAAAGACGGCGAGAACCGTTGTCAAAGTAACCAGCGTGAGCAGTTTTTTCATTTTTCTCCTCCAAGAATATAAATATGTTGAATGGATGTTATGTTATAGTATTACCGTGCAACATTTGTATTGAATGCGCAAATGTCGTGGGACAGACCTTTGGTCTGTCCAGACAGGTCAGAGACCTGTCCTACGTTGGGTTGCGGCTGGAGGCCGCGCTATGAAAGAGTTTTGTTTAGGGGGAAGCCTCCTTTCGGGTTAGCTGTAGAGAATGGTGTTGTTTCTTTTAAGTTTTTACTACTTCAATTCGTTGTACATTGCTGCGACATGGGCTAATGGGATAAGATTTGTGAAAGGAATAACTTGGTGCGATCTTCCTTGGGGTTACTGAAGATTTCGTTGGGAGTACCGCTTTCTACAATTTGCCCATCATCAAAGAAGTACATGCGGTCGGCAACGGCTTTGGCAAAGCCCATCTCATGGGTGACCACTAGCATCGTCATGCCAGACTTAGCCAATTCGATCATGACATCTAACACTTCTTTGATCATTTCCGGGTCGAGAGCGGAGGTCGGTTCATCGAACAGCATAATTTTCGGCTGCATGGCCAGAGCGCGTGCAATGGCGACACGCTGTTGCTGTCCGCCGGAAAGTTGGCCGGGATATTTATCGGCTTGCTCTGGGATGCCGACACGTTCCAACAATTGCCGAGCGATACTCTCTGCTCTTTCTCTGTCCCATTTTCGTACCTGAATAGGGGCGAGAGTGATATTTTGCATCACGGTCAAATGTGGGAACAGGTTGAATTGTTGGAAGACCATGCCGGTTTCCATACGGATGGCTTCGATATTGCGTAAATCGTGGGTCAATTCAATATCGTCTACAATGATTTGACCTTCCTGGTGTTCTTCCAGCCGGTTGATGGTGCGGATGAACGTAGATTTTCCAGAGCCAGAAGGGCCAAAGATGACAATCACTTCCCCTCTTTTTACCTCCATGTTGATTCCCTTGAGGGCATGGAAATGACCGTACCATTTATGCACATTGCGGGCAATGATAATGGGTTTGGCTGTATATTCGCTGACCATGTATCCTCCATGCGCGTTTGCTGAAATTCATCTCATTCCAAAATCTTCATTCTCTGTTCCAGCCAGCGGACAGCAGCAGAGAGGAGTAGAGTCATGGAGAGATATAGAAAAGCAACCATGTTGAACACTTCCAGGACGCGGAAGGTACTGGCGCGCCGTAAGCGCCCCAATTGTGTCAGTTCTGGAACCGCCAACACCGTTGCCAGGGATGAGTCTTTCAGGCAAGCAATGAAATCATTGCCCAGCGGCGGCAACACGCGGCGGATGGCTTGCGGCAGGATGATAAAGCGCATGGCCTGGAAGTAATTCATGCCCAGTGATTTGGCCGCTTCCATTTGCCCTTTGCCAATGGATTGGATGCCAGCGCGAAACACTTCCGCTTCGTAAGCGCCGTATCCAAAAGCCAGAGCAATGATGGCGCGTCCTTCCATAGGAATTACGCGGATGGTGAAATCAGCCATCCCTTGGAAGAAGCTATTTGCAGGCATCAAGGAAAGCCCCCACTTGCCGATGCCGGTGACGACCTCGACCAGCACGGGGAAAAGCGCGAAGGCAATGTACAACAGCAAAACGACCAGCGGTACGCCGCGCACAATCTCGACATATAGAGTCGAAATATTGTAGAGGAAGACATTTTTTGATACGCGCGCGAGGCCAGCAAGCAAACCCAGGATGGTTGCAATCACAAACGAAAAGAGCGTGATTCGTAGGGTAGTGTAAATGCCGGTGGTGAGGTAGATGAAGGTCTCGTTGTAATTAGCAGAAGTAAAAATCAACCAGGTGATTGCCAGCCCCGCCAATGCAAGCACGATCACCCACCAGGGCCATTTAGCAGGATTCCATCTCTGGGGCAATAGGCCGGGCGCTTTCAGTACAGGGGAAGGTTCCATGACAGACAGGCTCCTGTGTAATTTGCGGGATGGGAGCGCCCCCATCCCGCAAATTGACAAACGGCTTGCCCAGGTACTATTGCGCCAGGCCCCATTTCTTATTCAGGGCTTCCAGCGTTCCATCATCTATCATGGATTGCAGAGCGGCATCTACCGCAGCCCTCAGGTCGCTGCCTGGCGGGAAGACGAAGGCCAACTCTTCATCGGAAGTAATCTGACCGCCGTTTTTTAACTTCCCTTCGTTCTCTTTCATGTAGCCGGTGGCAGAAACAGTATCAATGACAACGGCATCAATGTCATTGGAAATCAACGCCAGTACCGCTGCGCCAAAGTCTTCAAAGGATTGGATTTCTTTGTCGGGGAAGGTTTCTTTGGCAACAATTTCGTTGGTGGTGCCGATCTGTGTGCCAACCAGTAGGTCCGCATTGGCTTTGAAGTCGTCCAAAGTGGCCGTTTCGTCGGCGCGGACAAGCAAGACCTGGCCAACTGTCACATAAGGTATCGAGAAGTCCACGATTTCGTCGCGCTCGGCGGTATAGGTCACGCCATCAGCCAGCCAGTCATATTCGCCAGCCTGCATGGCTGGAAAGATGCCATCCCAAGCGGCTTCTTTGAACTCAGGGACACAGTTAATGCGTTTGCAAATTTCAGTGACGGTGTCGTAGTCCCAACCCACGCCCTTGCCGGTGGCTTCGTCAATCATGTTGAAGGGCGGATAGGCGTTTTCTACTGCCACGACAACTGCTTTGCCGCCTAAGTCGGGCAGGCCGCCGGCGGCTGGGGCTTCAGTAGCGGCTGGAGCCGCTGGTTGACCGCCACAGGCCGTCAACGCCATGGCGATTACGGCCAAAAGGCTTAAGGTGGTTATCAATTTTTTCATGTTCTCCTCCAAGAGAATTATTGGTTTTGGAATTCTGAAAGATGGTTACATAATCACATCCAGGGCACCTCCTTTGGCTAAAATCAACATGGAACGCGACAGAATAAGAATAGACGATTTTTCCAAATCTTGCAAGTCTTTTGGCCGACCTTTTTGCGACTTTTTAATTTTTGACTCCACTGCAACAACCTGAACTTTACCAACCGAATTCCGGGTGTCGGTGCGGCTCGACAGCCTGAAAAGCCAGCCGCAAGGCGCAGAAAAAAGAAGAAACAGCCTCTTCCACTCGCTGTTGCAAGCGGTTTTGCCCTGATTGCAGCCCGTTTTTGGCTTTCTCTGCTCCCCGATTGGCTTGTAAGTAACGATGAAGCCGCCGTGCCCGCCGCAATTCCTCTAGCGTAAAAGACAGGCGCATCCCCCCAGGCGCTTGCGTTCCTGGATAGGGCAGCGAGCGCGCTGTTCACATCCAGCACACAGATCTTCATCCGTCCAGCCGTTGGCTGCCTTCAGAAACTCCAAACCCACCAGCACGTTGACCGGCACATTCGGGCGCGACGGGAAATCTGTGTACAATACTTCAAATGGTTTCTCATTCAGGCGGCAAAAGAACTCGCGATAGAAGGTTTCAGCCCAGGAGTTGTGCAGCCGTTTGCGCAGCGCCTCCGGCAGTTCATCCACATGGCTGGTCAGCGGTATTTGCAGTGACGGGAGTTTCTCTTGAACATGGCTACTTTTCGTCGGGCGGGATATCCGATCGGGAGTGGGACGTTGGAGAGTGCCTGTAAGGGAATTGCTTGGCGCTGTAAGAGGCGAGGGCAGCGATGGAAAGCGAAAGAATTACAGGCGATGTTAGCGCTTCGGAGCGCCGGGATGGGAGGAAGTCAGGAGTGGAATCAAGCCTGGAAGCAAATCCTGCAGGCTAATTGACCTTCTACCGACGATTTTGGAACACACCCTCATCAGTAATAGCACTTGACATAAATGGCACTTCAAGGGTACACTCAAGCCGCTATTAACTTTTGACGAAAGGAGGCGCACTCTATGAGCAACTTGTTCTATTCAATCCAGGGGACCGTTCCCGCTGAAAACACCCTGCTCGGAGTGCGCCTGTTCACCGTTTAGGCATCTTACTTTGTCCTGGATTCGGGTCACGGCGCGCCTGCGCCGTGACCTTTTTGTTTTCCCTCATCAACGCTCTTGTGCCAGGCAAGCCTGGCGTTACGGAAGAAAAAATGACTATCCTCTCACCTACTCAACCCTCCATCTATTTTGACTTTCGAAGTGCGCAACATAAAAACCGGCTTATGGGGCTGTGGCGCATGATGCAAGATTTTCGCCTGTCCTATCTAGGCGCCGTGGTCACGCTGGCAATTTCGGCAGTCTCCAAAACGGCGACTTTCTTGCTGCTGCGCTATTTCATAGACCATCTGATGACTACAGAAATCCTTGCGACCAGCGCAGGGCAGACGCTGCTCATCTACACTGCGCTGGGCTTCCTTGCGTTGGCATTGTTCGAGGGCGGATTTGCATATCTGTCTGGACGATTAGCCGCCTACACTGCCGAGGGCGTGACGCGCCGCCTGCGCAATTTTTTGTTCGACCACATCCAGCGGCTCAGTTTTTCGTATCACAGCGCCACACCCACCGGCGACCTGATCGAACGCTGCACGTCCGATGTAGATGCGCTGCGGCGTTTCTTCAGCGAACAAGCCATTGGCGTAGGTCGCATCGTGCTGCTCTTTACCATCAATTTTGCCGCACTGCTGCAATTGAACGCTACACTGGCCTGGGCCTCTATCATCGTGATTCCTTTTATCTTGCTCGTTTCGCTGTGGTTCTTCAAGCAAGTTACCCAACGCTACGAAAAATACCAGGAACAAGAGGCCAAACTGTCCACCACACTGCAAGAGAACCTGACCGGTGTGCGCGTGGTGAAGGCTTTTGCCCGTCAGGAATACGAAAAAAACAAGTTCGAGGAAGACAATTGGGAGAAGTTTGAACGCGGCAAGGACTTGCTCATCATGCATTCGCTCTTTTGGCCGCTTTCGGATATCGTTTTGGGTTTGCAAATGCTAGGCGGTTTTCTGTTTGGGGCACTGATGGCGATAAACGGTGAAATCACCGTAGGAACGTATCTGGCTTACGTCGGGTTGGTGGTGTGGTTGATTTGGCCGATTCGCAACCTGGGGCGCTTGATTGTACAAACTTCTACGGGCCTGGTTTCATACAGCCGCCTGATGGAAATCGTGAAGCAGGAGCGGGAGGCGCTGCTAGATGGGCGGGTGCAGCCCCAGGCTCCTGTGCGAGGCGAGATCACCTTCGAGAACGTCTCCTTCATTTACTCAGATGGTAAGACGGAGGCGCTCAAAGACGTGTCCTTCCACGTCGCTCCAGGGCAGGTCGTAGCCCTGTTGGGTTCCACCGGTTCGGGCAAGACCTCCCTAATCAATCTTTTACCGCGCTTCCACGACTACACGGCCGGACGCATCCTGTTGGATGGCGTCGAACTGAAGGATTACCCGCGCGCGTATTTGCGCCAGCAGATTGGCATCGTCGAGCAGGAACCGTTCCTGTTCAGCCGCTCGATTCGAGAGAATATTGCCTATGGCGTTGGGCGAGATGTCTCGATGGAAGAAATCGAAACGGCGGCGCGCGCTGCCGCCATCCACGACGGCATTTTGACCTTTCCTGACGGCTACAACACACTGGTCGGAGAGAAAGGCGTGACGCTTTCAGGCGGGCAGAAACAACGCGTGACGATTGCCCGCACCCTGCTCAAGAACCCGCGCATCTTGATTTTGGACGATTCTACTTCCTCGGTAGACATGGAAACAGAGGCAGAAATCCGCGCTGCGCTGGAGGCCCTGATGCAAGACCGCACCACCTTCATCATTGCACATCGCATCCAATCGGTGATGAACGCTGACCTGATTTTGGTGCTGGATAAGGGCCAAATCGTGGAAATGGGAACGCACGAGGAACTGCTGGCGCAGAATGGCATGTATCGGCAGATTTATGACATACAGACCAGGATTGACGAGGAATTGGAGTTAGAAATCGGGATGAAAGATAACAGAGAAAATTTAGCAAGCATTATTTCATCCTCATTGGAGAATTACCATGACTGACAACGAAATGATCGAACTCGAAGAAGAGGAACACACCAGTCAACTTACGGCCCCGATATTCAAACGCATTTTGGGGCTGCTGAAACCACACTGGCGCTGGGTGGCAGGCTTTTTGCTCACCATCGCGCTGGTCTCGGCGCAGGATTCGCTATTCACGTATGTCAACAAGCAAATCATTGACCTGGGCATCGTCAAGAAAGATATTGACATGCTATGGAAACTGGGTGCGCTGTATGGCGGAATGCAAATCATCCAGGCCGGCCTGGTCTTCTGCTTCATCTACCTGGCCGGCGTGCTGGGCGAGCGCGTGCAATATGACCTGCGCAAGATGCTGTTCGACCACTTGCAAGATTTGTCGCTCTCATACTACGCACAAAACGCCGTGGGGCGGTTGATGGCACGCGTTACCTCAGACACCGGACGTGTATCGGACCTGTTGACCTGGGGCTTGCTGGACATAACCTGGGCTTTCATGAATATCACCACTGCCACCGCCTTCATGCTATGGATCAACTGGAAACTGGGCCTGATTGTGCTGGCGACCATTCCCATCTTGATTGTGGTGGCTATCGAATTTCGCAAGCGCATCTTGGTAGAGTTTCGCGCCTCAAGGCGCGCTAACTCGAAAATCACCGGCGCGTTCAATGAGAACATCCAGGGCGTGCGGGTGGTCAAAGCCCTGTTACGGGAAGACGAGAACCTGGCCGAATTCCAGCAATTGACCAACGCTATGTACCGTGCCTCATATCGCGCCGCCTGGCTTTCGGCGCTGTTCCTGCCGGCGGTGCAAATCATCTCGGCCAGCGCGCTGGGCGTCATCTTGTGGTATGGCGGCTTGCAGGCGCAAGTGGGATTGATGACGGTAGGCGGCATCCACGCTTTTGTTTCGTACTTGACCTTTATGATGTGGCCGGTGCAGGATTTGGCGCGCGTCTACGCCGAACTGCAACATTCCATCGCTTCAGCCGAGAGAATCTTCAAGTTGGTGGATACCCCCGCCGAGGTCCAGAACAGACCCGGCGCCGTAGATGCGGAAACTTTGTTGGGCCGCATCGAATTCGAGCATGTAGATTTCTATTACGAGGACCGTCAACCCGTCTTGAGCGATTTCACGCTGACGGTGAACGCAGGCGAGACCATCGCACTGGTAGGGCCGACCGGCGGCGGTAAGTCCACAATTGTCAATCTGCTATGCCGTTTCTACGAGCCGAAGGCAGGCGTCATCCGCATCAACGGGCGCGACTACACCGAGTACACGCTGCAATCTATCCACTCGCGCATTGGGGTAGTGCTGCAAACGCCGCATTTGTTCAGCGGAACGGTACGCGAAAACATCCGCTACGGACGGCTGGAGGCAAGCGACGCCGAAGTGGAAGAGGCCGCCAAAATCGCCGGCGCGCACGATTTCATTGTCACGCTCGAAAAGGGCTACGACCAGAACGTAGGCGAGGGCGGCAATCTGCTCTCGGTAGGACAGAAGCAGTTGATTAGTCTTGCGCGCGCGGTGCTGGCCAAGCCCGAACTGTTCATCATGGACGAGGCTACCTCCAGTGTGGACACGCTCACCGAGGCCCTCATCCAGAAAGGCATGGAAGCCCTGATGCAGGGACGCACCTCTTTTGTGATTGCGCACCGCCTCAGCACCATCCGCCGCGCCGACCGCATCCTGGTCATCCAAAACGGGCGCATCGCCGAGCAAGGCACGCACGCCGAACTGCTGAAACTGCGCGGACACTACTACAACCTGTATACGCAACAGTTCCGCCATGAATTGGAGGTGGCTTATGGGGTGGCAGAGGTTGAGAGGCCTCAACCCATCGAAACTGTCAGCACGTCATAATACGTCCCTGCGCCGAAGCCGTCGAACAAAACGTGGTCGCCGGGCTTTAGACTGGGCAATTGACGCAGAAAGGCAATCATGTTAGAGGCCGCACTCACGTTGCCGAAGTCGCTGAGTAACCAGGGCATAGGGAATTGAATGCCGAGGTTTTTCAGGTGTTTCTCTTTGAGTTGATTGATTTTGTAATTGGCATGATGGATAATGCCTGCCGCAAGAGAACGTTCGGGCGTGCCGAGTTTTTCCATCAGACGGCGGTAAGCCTGGTAAACCTCGGCCACAACCTCCACCCCGGTACGAACAAAGAGTTTGACCATGCCCATCGGGCCGGCCATGTCAATCGGCGCGTCGCCCTGCGGTTCGTGCATCAACCCAGCCACGCGCACCGATTGTCCGCTCTGGGTCACTTCCAGCAGACTCTGACGGGAGTGAGGATAATACATTCGCACCGCCAGCACCCCCTCCTCGTCGTAGGCCTCGTGTTTGGCGCCTGTCAGGAACTTCATAGTCTGCCCTGGAATCAAGCCGATGAGGCCGGCGCCGTTGCCAAACAGCTGTAGCGCGTTTTTGTCGCGCGCCCGCTGGATGAAGCGGCTTAGGCCTTCGATGCCGCCTACCAGGGTCTTTTTGCCGCGCACTTCTTCGGCGATATTCGGCTCATTGCCAGACGCTAAGCCGGGATTCAACGCCAGGTGCAAACTGCCCACCGAGCCATCGCAGGCTTTGTGGACGCTGACTTTCAACGCCTGGGGAGAAATACCAGCCCGCGCTGCAATGCGTTCGACGTAATCCGGCGCGACCGGTCCGCTCATGCCGATTAGCACCGCCTCCACCTCGGCCGGCTGCCAGCCATTCGCCAGAGCCGCCTGACGCAAAAGGCGAGCGCCAACCTCCACCTCCACTTCTAAATGCTCTTCGGGCGAGAGATCCTGAACGTGATGACGGCTCAAAAAGCCCAGTTCGGCGAGATTCATCTCCTCTCGCGCGTCCAATGGTTGTCCCAGGCGCTGTTCAAGCAGTTCTTTCAAGCGAAGGTTGTCGTAACTTTCGCCCCAAGCGCCGTACACGCCGCCGATTCCCAGCGCCGGATTGCTCACAGATTCAAAACCAAATGGGACGCCGCCAACAGGAAGCGTCTCTTGTTGAACCGAGGGTCGTTCGTAAAAAGATGGGCCGGTTTCTGCCGCGCGAGGAGAGGGATTTTCATTCATAAGATGTACTCCTTTGCCAGTTACAACCCCCTCGCATGGATAAAGCCTCTCGCACGTCAGGGCAATGTAGGACAAGTCTAAAGACTTGTCCTACTCTACCACCACCCAATCGCTGGCGCTGCGGCCGAACACTTCCGGCGAATACATCTCCTCGGCCTTGGCGGGCGGGGCGACGAACTTGCCCGGCGTGGTAGCGCGCGCGATGTAGGTGTACTCATACACGCCGTCCCACAGCAGCGTGGTAAAGGCCTCGGCGCGTTCGTCGCGCATGTTCTGGTGCTCGTACCAGGTTCCCCACCACCAGCCATAGCGATACTCCGGGTTGTTCGGGTCTTGCGGGGCGCCCTGCGAAACCGCCAGCGCCGGGTTGACGATCTCCAGCCCGGCCGGCAGCGGGTCCACCAGCGCCACATGATAGCGGCGGGAATCGGCCACCATCGTCAAGCGCACGCGCACACGAGCCCCGGCGCGGATATGCCAGACGCCCTGCGCATCGCGGTAAACATCTTCGGGGTCATCCACGCCTTCGTACTCGCGCTGGACGACGAAACCCATGTCGAGCGGATCGAGCCACAGGTCGGTGGGCGCATATTTCAAGCCCAGGCGGTAATACAGCCGCCCGGCGCCCTCTTTTTGGATGACCAACTCCTGCTCCTCCGGCTGGGCCGGGTCTACCAGGTACGACATCGGCAGCATGGTCTCATGCCGCTCGGCGCTGTATCCCTGGTAGGCGTGGCTGCCCGCGTAGGTATCGCCCAGCCAGATGCGCGCCACAAAATCGGGCGTCTGCGCTTCGTAGGTATTGAAATAGCGGTCGAGCGCCAACAACACGAATAGATTTTCCTGTGTATTGTTCCAGCGCCCCTGCTTGCGGTGCGCCAGCAAGCCGTTGACCACCTTGGGGATGAGGTCGCTCTTGGGATTGTCCTGCATCAGCGCGTCCAACAGGATGGCTTCAGTGCGGCGGTTGGAACCCAACAGCAGATAGTTTTGATCGTCGAAATCGGTGACAAAATTGGCTGCCCCGGCCGTTTCCACGACGCGGTTGCTCACATAGCGGCGAATGGCCTCCACTTCCGGCGCGGAGTTGGGATCGTTCGCCAGCACCTGCCACAGCCAGCCAACGGCGTCCAGCGGCAAGTTCTCCAGCGAGGCCTCGGCCAGCAATTGGCGCGCCTTGGCCGGGTCATGGTCGCCTGCCAGGTCGCGCACGTACAGCGCATAAGCCGACAGCGTCCAGCGGGTGCGCTGGCTGTACCAGCTGGGGTAGCGATTCTCGATGTCCTGCAAATAATACAACGCCTGTTCTTTCGTATATTGCGGGACGGTGTAGCCCTTCAACTCGGCGCGCGCCAGGGCATGGGTTACGTGGATGGTGTAGAACGGGATGGACTCTTGCCCGCGGCGCCAGACCGGGAAACCGCCATCGTAGTTCTGCAGGGCGGCCAAGCGCGTCAAATCTGACCCGACGACCGCTTCCATTTCCTCAGCCGACGGCAACCCCTCGGCCTCGAAAGCGGTTAGCACGTCCCGCAAGGCGGCGATGCCCAACACGCGCGAAGCCATCTGCTCCGAACATTCGTAAGGATACTTCACCAGGTACAGAACCGCATCGGTCAGCGCCTGCAAAGCGGTGGAGGAGGTCTGCACCTCCAGCCCGCCGAACTGCGGAAAAACGTCGGTTGGACGCATGATCGGTTGAGCAATGGCGCCCTCGTCTACCACGCCATAGGTGGCAAAGGCCTCGGTGGTGGCAGGCGTGTAGACGGGCAAGTCCACCGCTGCAGCGTCGGCGTAACTTCCAGAGACGGCCGCTACCTGGAAGCGCGCCGTGCCGGCCGAATCCGTGCTGGCTGGGAAGCGCACTTCCACGCGGTCGTTGGCTGGCACGTTCACGCGCAAGCCGCTTGTTCTGTGAGGGCTTTGGCCCGAAACGGGGCGCGCGCCGCTCAGGTTTACATTGGCCGTTTGCACGGCTACCTCTACCATCATCGGGGAGTCGGTCTGGTTTTGCAGCACGATGGGCAGTTCGAAAGTGTCGCCGAAGTTCAAGAAACGCGGCGCGGACGGGCGCACCATGAGCGGCAGGCGGGCGGTGATATTGCTCTCGGCAGAGCCGAAACGGCTGCCGGCGCTATCTACGGCTACCACCATAATCCGGTAGCGGGTCAGGTTGTCCGGCAGGCGCACCTCCACGCTGGCGCGGCCGTTGAAGTCAGTGCGCACCTGGGGAGCAAAAGTCGCCAGCGGGTTGAAATCCGAGCGCACCGTGATGGCCGGCTGCGGGGCGGGAGCGCCGGGCGCAGCGGCGGCCTCTTCCATTGCGGGCGCTTCAGTCGCCGCCGGGGCTGCCGCCATAGGCGCCAGCCCAAAGGCCAGGGTCTCATTCTTGGCTGCATCCATGGCAGTTTGGGTCGCCATGACTTGCATTTCCTGTTCAAAAACCAGCGGGTTGGAAAGCAGGATGCTGGCGCGGCTGTAGGCGCTGGATACATCCGATGGGCGACTGCCATAGAAGACTGCCAGGGGATCGCTGAGTTGGTAATTCGTCAGCGCCAGGATGGATTCGTCCACCACCACCACAGCCAGTTCGGCGTCCTGGACCGGCTTTCCGTCCGCATCCTTGAGCGCAATGTCTAGCGTCGTCCTGCCGCCGGGTTCGAGCGCCGTCTCACGCGGGGACAGGTCGAGCGACAGGCTGCGCCGCAAGGGCGGGATGCTGAGCGACAAAGAGCCGCTGGCGTAGGCCGGACGGGCGGGCGCATCTGGCAGCGGCTCGCCGAAATCGTCCGTGCGCGGGGCCGACCCGACCAGGTCTACCTGGATGTTCAGGTTGGGGATATGCGCCTCTTGGATGGGAACGCGCAGGACGGCGCTGCCATCCTTGACCTGGAAACGCTCGGTGTACAAGAATCCGCTGCGGCTGACGGTGAGCAGGCCCTCGGCCGGGCTGAACGGCGACTGTACCAGGATTTCGGCGGTGTCGCCGGGCTGGTAAGTCTCCTTGTCTGGGATCAGGGTGGCCTCTTCCTGCTCCACTTCGCGGGAGGGCGGCAACTGGCCGCCGCTTACCCAGCGGATGAACTGGCTCTTATTGCCGCGGCCTTTGTCATCTGTGACCAGGGCGGTGATGCGGTAGCGCCCGCCAAGCGGCGTCTCGAATTTACACTCTACCGGCTCTTGCGCCGAAGTGAGGCTGCATGTTTGCAGGTCGGCCTCGATCTCGCGCCACATCGTACCCGAAGGGTGCTCGCCGTTTTGGAACTTCCAGTCCAGCCGTGCGGCGGTCACTTCGATTTTGCGGCCGGGGATGGCGTTGCCGTCCAAGTCGGTGACAATGAGGGCAATCTTCAGCGGCTCGCCGCGCTGGACGAAGTAGCGCTCGCTGCGCAGCCCCACGTACAGGTCCGCAGGGTGGACGAGCAGGCTGGTGCGGCTGGCCCAGGCCTGGCGGTTGACGTCCATGACGGTCGCCTCGGCCTGCACGCTGAACGGGCGCATGGAGCCATCTGGCGTGAAATCCATTTTCAGGTAGTGCGTGCCGCTGGCGTCGGTCTTGCCGGCAAAGGTCTGGGAATTGCCGCCGCTTCCATCATAGCCATCGTAGCCCCACCACCAGGGCTGCCAGACGCCGAAGGTGAAGTCCGGCCAGTTGGGCGGGTTGTAGTTGGTGGGCGTGGATGTGACCAGCCAGTTGGTGTCTGCGTTGGGCAGCGGGCCGCCGGCGTAGTATTTGGCTTCCACCGCTACCGTAGCCGAGCCGTCGGCAAAGTACGGGCCGCTGGTTTCGTTGCGGGCGGTCACCTCGAACTCGGGGCGGCGGAATTCCTGAATCTGGAAGGAATGCGAATAGTTACGTCCATCCAGGCCGCTGTTGGCGTTCAGTTCGACGGTGGCATATCCCAGGTTGGCGTTTTCGGGCAAGGTAAATTGGAAGTCAAAGCCGCCCAGGGCGTTGACGGCTGCCTGTCCGCTGCCGATGTCGTTGCCCTGGGGGTCGTAGACGCGGTACTCCACGCTTGTCAGATCGGCAGCGGGCAAAGCGACGTCGCCATCCTGCCGGCCGCCAATCGAACGAATCCAACCTTTGAGATGCACCTCTTCGCCGGGGCGGTACATGGCGCGGTCGTCAAAGACGTACCAGCGCAGGAAATCGTTGGCCGGGCGGCGGCGCCAGCCGGAATCGTCCCACAAAGAACTCGAGGCAGGCAGGATAGCCTGGTCAGCGCCGCGTTGGGCCGTCAGCCAGGCTGCGCCATCCGCCGGGATGGGGAAACGGGCGATGCCGTCGGCATCGGTGACGCCCCCTTTGCCGGAAGCAGGCTCGATGTCCAGACCTTGAAGCGGGGTTCCGTCGCGCAGGTCGGTGGCCCATACCACCATGTCGCTGTGGTCTACAAAGGCGTCCAGGCCGATATGCGTCACCTGCACCCAAACCAGCACGTGCTCCCAATAAGGTTCTCTCTCGAACAGGCCCTTGGGCGGCTTGACGATGACGAAGAACTGACCAAACCCACCTTGCAAGTCGCGGCTGAGGTCGAGGTTCACTTCGGTCAGCGTGTCGTTTGGAACCGTGAGGCGCAAGGTTTCGTCTCGCAGCA
This sequence comes from Chloroflexota bacterium, assembly GCA_037440925.1. Classification (GTDB taxonomy): domain Bacteria; phylum Chloroflexota; class Anaerolineae; order Anaerolineales; family Villigracilaceae; genus JAABUE01. Next base: position 14,514 of record JBBITF010000016.1, on the reverse strand, counting down.
GGCGGCCGGGCGGCGTGGGCGGCTGGTCGGTGCGCTGGTATTCCTGGATGTAATGCTTGAAAGCCGGCCAGTCGGAAGGTTGGACGGCGTAGATTTGCACGTCCAGACGGTTGTAGTTCATGACGTAGAGCGAGAGCGCGGGTTTGGACGCAGCCGGGTCGAGGGTAACGAAGTTGTCTTCTGGGCCGCGCAAGAAGGGTTCGGCCGGGCCGACCTGGAAGGTCAGGGTTTGGTCCCTGCCAAGCGCCTGCCCGAAAATATCTTTCACCTGGCCGCTGACCGTGACCTTGTAGGCGGTGCGGCCAACGGTCGCGCCGCGGATGGTGATGGTATTGCCGATGATGTTTACCGACGCGCCGGGGATTTCCGGCTCTACGCGCAGCATGGTTTCGTTGTAAGCAGCGGAATCAAGCGGGTTGTTGAAGCGAATGTAGAACGGCGAAAGAGGGGGGCAATTCTCGTCCCACCAGGAACAGCCATGCTCCTCAATTGCCAGCGGCGCATAGGTCTGGAAACTGTAGGATTGCGCTTCGGTGGTAAGCAGCGGGCCTTCAGCAGAGGGCGCGCCGGGGCCAACCGTCACGGTGATGGCGCTGTCTTTAGGCAGGGGGGAGAGGGCCTTGAACGCCAGCCAGCGGCCCTCTGGCGCGGATTGGGTCAGGCTTTGGACGGTTTCATCGGCGGCGATTTCGGCCTCGGATGCCAGACGGATCGGGACGACGCCCACGCCTGCCTGCACCTGGACGGTTTTCAGCACGGCGGCGGGGTCAATGCGCTGGTCGAAGGCGATGAAGAAGAGCGGTTCCAGCGGCTGCGGCTCAGATGAGTAGGGGTAGGTTTGCTGGACGGTCAGCGCCGGAGTTTGGAAGGTAAATTGCACGGTTTGAGCCAGCACGCCGCCCACTGCGGAGGTGGTTCCGGCCGGGATGGTGACGGTGTACACCGTGGCCTTGGGCAGCCGGTCGATGAGTTCGGAGTCGTACTGGAAGTTGAGCGTTTTCGTCCCCAGCCAGCGCCAGGAGCCGGGCAGAGCCGGCTCGATCTTTACCGGCACTTCTTCTGCCGAGAGGTCCTCGAGCGTGCCGAGCGGCACCATTGGCTGGTTGAAGGTCACATTGACGAAGGGCGCGATGGGGACTTCTCCCTCCGGGCTGTAGCGCAGCACTTCCAGGGGACCGGAATAGACTTCAGGGGCGGTCGCTTCTGGCGGCGCGGGGAACGGTTCGTCAATCGTTGCGCCGGGGCGCGGCGGCGGCAGGATTTCATCGGGGAGTTTGAAGTCCACTTGCTCGCCGGGCAGGGGCGCCAGGGCCGGCAGGCGCGCCAAAATAGCAGCCGTCTCCTCGTCCGAGAGCGGCTCCCCGACCGCCAGCGGCAGGGACTCGACCGCCTGCGGCTGAGGGTTACCGTCGCTCAGGCGGATGGTTGGGATGCCGGGAGTGGCTTCGGCTGTGGGGATTGTTTCTCCTTGGGGCGTGGCTTCAGGAGGAATGGGCTGTCCGGGGCCGCTCTTACTCTGGATGTAGAAAAAGGCCGCAGCAGCCAGCGCAAGGATCAAAAACGCGCCGATAGCCGCCTGGGTTTGGTGCTTGGAACCGTTTTTCTCGTTCATAAACAGCCTCCTGGGACATTGCCGATCACGCCAAAGTGTGTTTACCTATCTTCTCACAAGTCCTTGACGTTGGGAAGAGCCTATTGGTTCCAGGGGTGCAGGGGGAGACAAGGAGGAGGTAGACAGGTTGGAGGTAGACAAGTAGACAGGTAGACAGGGCCTGCGTATTGCTGTTAAGCCTCCTTCACCAGCCAACATGCTGTTTGATGAGTGGCGCTCAAGCGCACATAGGGCGGGTCCTCCTGCTTGCAACGCTCGACAGCAAGCGGGCAGCGCGGATGAAAGCGGCAGCCGCTGGGCAGGTCAATGGGATTGGGCGTCTCGCCCTGCAAGATGACCCGTTCACGGCGCAGGCGTGGGTTGGGGACCGGGATGACCGACAGCAGCGCCTTCGTATAAGGGTGCTGTGGGTCTTCCAGCACCTCGCGCATTTTGCCGGTTTCTACGATCCGCCCCAGGTACATGACCGCAATCCGGTCGGCGAAGTACCCGACCGTCCCCAGGTCATGGGTAATGAAAATGATCGAAATCTGGCGCGTCTTGCGCAGGTCTGCCAACAGGTTCAGGATTTCGGCGCGGATGGAGACATCCAGCATGGAAACCGGCTCGTCGGCCAGCAGCAGGTGAGGTTCCAGGACGAGCGCGCCCGCGATCACCACGCGCTGGCGCTGCCCGCCAGAGAGTTCATGCGGGAAACGATGCATATAAATCTCCGCCGGTTTCAATCCGGCATCTTCTAAGGCGCGCCTCACACGCTCGCGTCGCTCGGCGGGCCCAAGTCCCAGGTCATGCACAACCAGCGGCTCGCCGACGATCTCTTCGATGGTTTGGGTGGGATTGAGCGACTCGTAGGGGTCCTGGAAGACCATCTGGATACGTTGGCGCAGGGCTTTCAGTTTCTTCTCGTCTGCAAAGGTGACGTCCTCGCCCTCGAAGAGAATCGTCCCTTCGGTCGGTTTCTCCAACCCCATCAACGTCAACGCAAGCGTGGACTTGCCGCAGCCGCTCTCGCCAACCAGCGCAATCACCTCGCCGCGCTGCAATTGCAGGCTAACGTTATCCACAGCATGGACAAGACGTGTGGACTTGGAAAACCAGCCCGGCCGCCCGGCCTGGAAATATTTCTTCAAATCGCGTACTTCGAGGAAATAACCCGGAGTAGTCATGTCAGCACCTTTTATGTTTCCAGCAAATGACAACTGGCGACGTGCTTGCCTTCCAGCCGGTGCAAAGCCGGCTGCTCTTCATGGCAACGCGCAACGGCTTGCGGACAACGCGGCGCAAAGCGGCAACCCGGCGGCAGTTGATCGAAGCGCGGCGGGTAGCCGGGGATTGAAGCCAAACGTTTGTCCAGTTTGGACAGGTCTGGGAAGGCTTTGAGCAATTCCTGGGTGTAGGGATGACGCGGCGCGTTATAGACCGTGTCCACGCTGGCATATTCCGCCGTCACGCCTCCGTACATCACCAGCACCGAATCGCACATCTCGGCCACCACGCCCAGGTCATGGGTCACGAAGATGATGGAGAGACCCAGTTTCTTGCGCAGAGAATCGAGCAATTCCAGGATCTGCGCCTGAATCATCACATCCAATGCTGTCGTGGGTTCGTCGGCAATCACCACCGACGGGTTGCAAGCCAGCGCCATAGCAATCATGGCCCGCTGGCGCATTCCGCCCGAATATTGATGTGGGAAATGCGCTTTATGCTCAGCAGAAATGCCCACCAACTCCAGCAATTCGCTGACGCGGTCTTCAATCTTGTCCCCTGGCAAGATGGGCGTATGCTTCTGGATGGCTTCGAAGATCTGCTCACCCACCGTGCGCACCGGGTTGAAGGCGTTCATCGCGCCCTGGAAGACGATCGAAATGCCATTCCAACGGACATTTTGCAACTCGGTCTCGTCCATAGCCGTCAGGTCTTGTCCCATGAACCATACCTTACCGCCCACGATCTGTCCGGCAGGCGGCAGCAGACGCAGCAAAGCCAGCATCAAAGTTGTCTTACCGCAGCCGCTTTCCCCTACCAACCCCATCAACTCGCCTTCACGCAATTGAAAACTGACATTCTCAACAGCACGCGCAGGGGGCTTCGCGGCAGTGACGTAATTAACCGAGAGATTCTGCACCTCCAACAAGATGGGACGTCCGTCCTCCGCTCTGGCGACTGCCTGCCGCGCTTCGTCCTGGACGACCGGCAGGCCCGGCTCCAAGTGGTGGAATTCCAGCCGGGGATTCAACACCTGCTCGAGGCCGTGCCCGAGCAACGTCAACGCCAGCACCACCCAGACAATTCCCAGGCCCGGCACCATCAGCGCCCACCAGGCTCCTGCCGACATAGCGCCGCGCCCAAAAGCGAAGTTGAGCATTTGCCCCCACGAGAGCGCGGTTGGGTCGCCCAAGCCGATGAAACTGAGCGCGCTCTCGTTCAAAATTGCCAGCGAAATGACCAGGATGGCGTTGACGACCAACAACGGCATCACCAGCGGCAGGATATGGTGCAGGATGATGTGGAAATTGCCGGCCCCAATCGCACGCGCCCGCAACACGAACTTGCGCGATTTCACTGCCAGCGTCTGCGAACGGACAATGCGCGCAGTGGTCGTCCAACCCAGCAGGCCAATGACGAAGATAATGTTGATCAGGCTGGGCTTGGTCAACGCCACGATGACCACCATGAGCGGCAAGTCGGGGATGACCAGCATGATGTCGGTAAAACGCATCAGGATATTTTCGACCCGCCCGCCATAAAAACCAGCCACGATGCCAATCACGCCGCCGATGAACACTGAAATGAAGGCTGCAAAGAAGCCAACAATCAGCGAAACACGCGCGCCGAAGAAGAAGTTCGAAAGCACGTCCTTGCCAGCGTCGTCCGTGCCAAGCAAGTGCGCTCCGCCAGGGGGATTATAGATGTCCGCTGTAGATACATTGGCAGACGAGGTCACATCATAGGGCGCAAGTTGGCGCGCAAACACGGCCAGCAAGAGGATGATGACCAACATTATCAGCCCCACCAATGCCATCGGGTTGCGCCGGAAAGTACGCCAAAAGGTCAACAACGGGGAGGTGGACTGAGTCTTTGATTTGGAGGATTCTGTGATTGCTGACATGGCTCACTCCGATTGTACGCGCGGGTCAAGGTACGAATACGTCAGGTCTGCAATGAGATTCGCCAAAATGACTGCCACTGCAATCAACAGGAACGCGCCTTGCAAAACCGGATAATCGCGCCGAACAACCGATTCGTAAATTGCGCCGCCCAGCCCTGGCCAGGAAAAGACCGCCTCGATTTGCAAAGCGCCTGCCACCGTAAAGCCCAGGTTGATCGCAATGACCGTGACCAACGGCAACATAGCATTCTTCAAGGCATGATCTTTGAGTATCTGAAAAGTGTTTAGCCCTTTGGCTTTAGCCGTCAGAATGTAGTCCTCGGCCAACACATCTAACAAACTGGAACGCATAATCAAGGTGTATTCCCCCATATAAACAATTGTATAAGTCAGCGTGGGCAGGAGCATGTGCTTGAAAACATCGGCCCACTGGTCTGTCCAGGGCATGCTCGACATGCCCGGCGTGGCTTTCCCGCCAATGGGTAAACCATGCGCGCTGCCCCAGAACAGCAGAATGATCCCCAACCAAAAGGTCGGCAGACTCCAAGCCAGCAGACTGGTCAACAGAGCGCCGTAGTCAATGACCGTGCGCGCCTTCCAAGCCGCAAAAATACCAAAAATCACCCCTACGACAATAGAGAGTATCTGCCCGGCGCCAATCAACAAAATGGTGTTCCATAATCGTTCAGCCAGAATTGCAGCCACCGGCCGGTTGGTATGATAACTGATACCCAACTCGCCTCGTAGTAAATTGCCAACATAAATAAAAAACTGCGTCTCGAGCGGATTGATTGCGCAATTGCCTAACTTGACCGGATTGAGACTCTCGAAACAATTGATAATTGGTTTATCCAACCCAAAGCGGACCTGGATCGCCTCGATAGCCTCCTTTTTCAAACGCGGATCTTTGACGCCCGCCCGCGCCGGGTCGCCCGGCAAAATGCGGAACAGAAAAAAATTCAATACCAGAACAAACAAGATAGTGAAAAGCGACCATCCTATCTTTTTGAGTAAATATTGGCGACGCTCCACAAATCCTCCTTTCATGATATGAGTCCACTGCAAAAGGGGTTCGGACCAGGTTTCACCTGAAGGAGTAAACGGACTCCGAAGTCTCCAGACTTCGGACGACCCAACCTCTGGAGACGTTGGAGTCCAATAAAGTTTCACGATATGCAAAGGCGGCAGGCGCTTCCCTGCCACCCTTGCATTCCCATGTGCGCTTACTTAACAGGTTCGATCACCACCAGCGAAGTCACATCCGAAAGTTCCACCTTTGGTTTATCCGTAATCCAGCCGGTGAAACGGTCGGTGCGAAAAGCCTGGGTGTTTTGCGGATAGAAGGGGATGAGATAGACCACGTCCTCGTGGACAATCTCCTGCATCTTCCACACCAATTCCTTACGCTTTTGCAGGTCTGGCTCGGTGGCCTGCTGTTTGTATAACTCATCGAATTCCGGATTCGAGTAGCCGGTTTCGCTAGAGCCGGTGGGAATCTGGTCGGTGGTCATCACGCCCAGCAGCAAGTTCGGGTCCGGGTCAGAACCCCACCCCCAAATCATGATGTCGAAATCGAAGGCTGGGCAGCATTGCGCGGTCAGAGCATCTGGGTCTACCGCTTGAGGTTCCAACTTCACCCCCACTTCTGCCCACATCTCGCTCAACAATTCTGCAATGCGGGGAGCGTCTATGCTGTCGCTCGGCCAGTTCAAACGGAAAAGCAGCGGGCGGGACCCATCGGGCATATCCCGTATGCCGGTGCCATCCGCATCTTTATAGCCTGCCTCATCCAGGATTTGATTGGCTTTAGCAACGTCATATTCATAGTCTTTCAATTCGCTGTTATACCAAAGCCCCAAACCGTCGGGCAACAGGGTAGTGCCGGGGGCGCCAAAACCAAGCAAAACAACATCAATGATTTTCTTCTTATCGGTGGCATGACTCAACGCCAAGCGCACATTGCGGTCCCGCAAAGCCGGGTGACCAGAGCATACGCCGCCTGCCTCGGTTGGACAATTCTCGGGCGCGCATTGATTGAAAATCACGTCCGTCACAGTGGGCGAAAAAGGCGCGCCAATCACCACTTCGACATTTGGCTCTTCCTTCAAACTTGCAACCGCCGTATTCGGCATTTCGGTAATCATATCCACCTGGCCGGTCTTAATGGCCTGTACCAGCGCATCGCGATTATCAAAGGTTTGGAAGATAACCTCGTCAATCTTCGGCGGAGTCAGGAAGTGATCCTTGACAGCCGCCAAATGTACGAACTCATTTTGCTTGTACTCCACCATCTTAAACGGGCCACTGCCGATCATGGCGGTATTCTCGAATTCGATGGGGTCTTCCTTTTCCCAGATGTGCTTGGGAAGCACATACAAGAACACCAACTGACTCTCAATATTGGGAATGGCCTCTGTGAGGGTCAACACCACCTCATTGTTCTGCGTGGCTTCGATGGTGTCAAAATAGAGTGTATAGGCATTCATGTAAGGGTAGTCTGCATGGGTGCGGTAGAGTTCATACGAGAAGACCACATCCTCGGCCGTCAACGGCGTGCCGTCATGGAATTTGACTCCGTCGCGAATCTTGAAGGTCCACGTCAGGCCATCGTCCGAGACGGTTGCGCTTTCGGCCAAACCGAGCGTGAACGAACCGTCCAATTGCAGGTCATACATCGAATCGTAGACCAACTCGAAAATGGTATACGCCTCAGACAACACTGCCGTTCCTGGATTGAGCGTATCCGGGCTGCCGGCCCAGCCAATCCGCGCTATAATCGGCTGACCGCTAGCGCCCCCACCGCCTCCGCAGGCCGAAAGAACCAGCGCCGCTGCGAGCAGCGCGAACAACAAGATGTTTCTCTTTTGCATTTCTGCCTCCTTAAGGATGATTGGGGAATAGACCCCTAAAAACAAAAGCGCCCGCAGCAAAGTGCTGCCGAGGCGCATTTACAAAACCGGGATGACGACAATCCTGGTAACGATCGGGGCAAAATAATCTGACGATGAATCGGTCTCCATTTTTCTCTATTTTACAGTATATTTGCAGATAAGGAAAGCACAGACGATCCCATTCGATTTGGAGGAAGCCTATCATGGAAAAACCGATTCAATTGACCGAAAAATACGAACGCAACGGCTGGCCTTCCATTACCCGCCCAGACCTCAAGCCGCCTGCGGGTTGGAACCTATCCCTGATTACATCCCTCGAGCGGATCCGCAACCACCGCCTCGCGCCGGACGGAAACGCCATTGCCTTCATCAAGGATACCGCTTCACTCTCAGACGTGTACCTGCTCCCGTTAAATGAGCCGTGCGCCTGGCCCCAGCGCATCACCACTGACCGCGACCCGGTGGCCTACTGGGACGATGAGATTCCCCAATGGTCGCCCGACGCGAAATGGCTGGCATTTACCATGAAAGGACATGTCCATATCGTTCCCGCTGAGGGCGGCCTCCCCCAAAAAATTACCGACTTTACCGAAGGCGCCTTTGCGCCCAAATGGATGCCGGATTCGGAACATCTCATCGTTGGCGTCACCCGCCATGAGGCCGACCAACTGGTATTGACCGACCGAAACGGCGCCTGGCCACGCGCCCTGACCAACTCAGCAGACGGCGATCACTGGGACCCGCAGCCCTCGCCAGACGGAAGACGCATCGTCTATACCCTGCGGCGTTTCGACGACCTTAACCGTCTCGATATCTGCCTGCTCGACCTGGAAAGCGGAGAAACGCACACGCTATACGGCAAACCTAAGACGCGCGTCCACAGTCCGCGCTGGTCGCCGGATGGCGAATGGGTGGCCTTCATCTGTCAAGAAGACGGCCATGACGATTTGTGGATGGTCAGGCCAGACAGCAGCGGCCTGCATCAAGTGACGCGCCTGAGGTATGATATCGCCCAATTTGCTTTTTCCCCGGACGGCAGCCGCATCGCGCTGACAGTCATCCGCGAGGGTTCGCTTACGCTGGAGATGTTGGAGCAGGCTTCGGGCAGTCTGACTGCGTTGCGCAGCGAAATGGGGGTCCATTCCAACCCAAATTGGTCGCCGGACGGCAAGTCCATCACCTTCGAGTTCGAGAGTCCCATCCAGCCGCCCGACATCTTTCGCATGGATGTAGACAAGAAGATCGTAAAGCAATTGACCTTCTCCCAATTACCGGCCCTGGCAAAGAACAAACTGGCGATGCCCGAGGTGGTCAGTTACAAAAGTTTCGATGGGCTGGAGATTCCCGCCTTCCTGTATCGCCCCGAAAAGCCCAACGGCGCAGCGGTGCTGTATCCACACGGCGGGCCTTCATCGTTATATGCTGCTGAATGGGATGTGCTGGCGCAATACCTGGTAGCCAAAGGATATACCTTCCTCGCGCCCAACTATCGCGGCAGCACCGGCTATGGAGTAAAGTTCGAACACCTCAACTACAACGATTGGGGCATAGGCGACACTCAAGACTGCATTTACGGCGCGAAATTCCTGAAGACCCTGCCCGGCATAGACGCGGCGCGCATTGCCATCATGGGCGGCAGTTACGGCGGTTACTTGACCATCTGCTGCCTGGCGCGCGACCCCGAATATCATTTTGCGTGCGGGGTTGCCAAATATGGCGACTCGAACCTGTATTCGTCCTGGGCACAATGTAAGCGCGAACTGCGGCTGTATACCGAAATCTTCCTCGGCCACCCTGCGAAGCACCGCGCCGCTTACGAACAAGGCTCTCCCCTCCGCGACGTTGTCAACGTCAAGAAGCCGATGCTGATCCTGCACGGCCTGCTAGACGATGTGGTGCCGCCGGAAGCCTCGGAGGAATGGGTCGAGGCCCTCAGAGCGCACGGCAAGACCTTCGAGTATAAGACCTATCCCGACGAGCCACACGGCTTCTTGCGCCGCAAGAATCTATTGGATGTATACGCGCGTATCGAGCGATTTTTAGATTGGTATTTGATGGTGTAAGTCCCTTATCCGTACCGCCAGGCTATGCCTGGCAAGGACGCCCCCAGATCGGCGGTACATCCCCTATTGCTCGGTTGGATTGCCAAATCCAACGGTTTACAACGTAATCTTGCCCAGTTCGGCCTGGATTTGGCAATACTCATTCTGGGTACTTTCCAGGCCAGCAAGGTAGTTTTTCTTCCTCCGACGAACTGCAAACCCTGGCAAAGGCGTGAATAGTTACCCGGCAAACAGAAAATGACAGGAGCAAAGATGAAATCCTATCGCAAGGAACTCTGGTTCAACGTCCCAACCCGGTGCGCGTTTATCAATATCACGCCCGAAGTGGAAGCCTGCCTGAAAGAAAGCGGCATCACAGAGGGCCTGGCGTTGGTCTCGGCCATGCACATCACCGCCTCTGTCTTCATCAACGATGACGAGAGCGGTTTGCATCACGATTATGAGGTCTGGCTGGAAAAACTGGCCCCTCACGAACCGCTCGACCAATACCGGCACAACCGTACCGGCGAAGACAACGCCGACGCGCATCTCAAACGCCAGGTGATGGGCCGCGAAGTGGTAGTAGCCATCACGCAGGGAAGGCTGGATTTCGGCCCCTGGGAGCAAATTTTCTACGGCGAATTTGACGGCCGGCGCCGAAAGCGCGTGCTGGTCAAAATGATTGGAGAGTGACTACCGCTCGCTCAACAGCGCCAGCAAACCGCGCAGGCCGAGGGCGTAAGATTGCCAGCCAAAGCCAACCACCTTGCCCGCGCAGACGGCCGAAAGCAGGGAGGTATGCCGAAAGCCCTCGCGGGCGTAGACATTCGAGAGATGCACCTCCACCACCGGGATACCGATGGCGGCCACCGCATCACGAAGCGCCACAGACGTGTGGGTATAGCCGCCGGGGTTGAACACCACCCCTGCCGCCCAAGTGCGCGCCTCGTGCAGCGCGTCTATCAGCGCGCCCTCGTGATTCGACTGCTGGCAGACCGCTTCCGCGCCCAATTCCCTTCCCAATGCGACCAGGCGGGCATTGATTTCCTCGAGCGTCAGGCGGCCATACACCTGCGGCTCGCGCGAACCCAGCAGATTCAAATTTGGACCATGCAAAATCAAAATCTTCATAGCGCCTCCTCCAAATTCTCCACGACCACCCCCGTCTTTACTCGACCAATTTCTATCGGCAGCGCAAAGCGGACTGCGCCCGCCGTCCTCTTCTTGTCTACACGCATGGCGCGGATCAGGTCAGCGCGCGGCAAGTCTTGGGGAATCTCGACCGGCAGCCCCAACGCCGACAACGCCCCCGCCACCGCATCAGACACCCCGCGGCTTGCTACCGTTAAACGTTCCGCCAGCCGCGCCTCGGCCACCATGCCCATCGCCACCGCCTCGCCGTGCAGCAGGCTGAATCCGCTCACCAGTTCCACCGCATGGCCGATTGTGTGACCGAAGTTCAGCGCAGCCCGTAGGCCCTGCTCGTAGGGGTCTTCTTCGATCACCTTCACTTTCACGCCCATACCGCGCCGCACCATGTCTGGCAAGCGAGACCTGACCACTTGCCAGCCCTCGGCGCACCAGTCGAATAACTCGGGGTCGGCAACGACGCCATGCTTAACCACTTCTGCCAGCCCGGCGCGCAACTCCCGTTCTGGCAGCGTGGACAGGGTTTCGGGATCGGCCAGCACCAGGCGGGGCGGGTAGAACGCTCCCACCAGGTTCTTGCCTTCCGGCAGGTCAAAGCCGGTCTTGCCGCCCAGAGAGGCGTCCACCATGGACAGGAGCGTGGTCGGCGCGGCAACCCAGTTGCAGCCGCGCATAAACGTTGCCGCCGCAAAGCCGGCCAAATCGCCCACTACGCCGCCGCCCAGGGCAACGATGACGCTTTTGCGATCCAAACCCGCCTCCAATGCGCCGCGCCAGAGCGACATCACCGTTTCGATGGTCTTGTACGTCTCCCCAGCCGGAATGATGACCTGCGCCGTCGAATAGCCCGCTTTGCGCAGAGAATCCAGCGCCCGTCCGGCGTAATGCGGGGCAACATTCCCGTCGCTTACCACCAGCGCCGGCCCGCCAAGTTGACGCCCTTGCAAGAGTTCGCCAAGCCGGGAAATCCCGCCTTCTTGCACAAGGACATCGTATCCCACCCCCATGCCGCGCAGATGATAGCGTCCCAGCAGGCGTTGAACATCCCACGCCACCCTGTCCGGCGGCTGCGAGGCGTCCACGCGCAACGAGAAAGAGGCATAATGCTCTTGCCGCTGCGCCAAAAGCGCCGAGAGTTTGGCTTCTAAATCGCCGGCCAGCAGCGGACGTTCGGTTTGGTCGCGCGCCAGCCGCGCAACCAGAGTAGACACATCCGCATCCAGGAGGACAACCTGCCCGCTGGCTTCGACTAGGGCGCGGTTCGCTTCTCGCAGCAAAGCGCCGCCGCCCAGGGCGACAACCGCCTCAGGGCCAGAAACAGCCGATTTAACGGCAGCCGTTTCCAGGTCCCGAAAGAACGGCTCGCCGCGCGCGCGAATGAGGACCGCAATCGAGTCCCCGGTCATTTGTTCGATGACGGCGTCTACGTCCACAAAAGGCAAGGCGAGGGCATCGGCAAGTATCTTGCCGGTGGCGCTTTTGCCGGCGCCCGAAGGGCCATAAAGAAAAATGTGCATGTTCACTCCCACCAGATGCGCGGCGCATCGTCCATAGGAAGGTCTTCGAGGCGGGCGCGGCGCAGCGCCTCGAAACGCGGTTGTATTTCGCCGAGCGAGTCGCCGCCCAGTTTTTCGAGCAGGGCGTCGGCCAACACGAAGGCGACCATCGCCTCCAAAATCGGCACAGCGCGCGGCACAGGACAAAAGTCGGAACGTTCGTAGCGGGTGGGACTCTCCCGTCCACTCGCCAGGTCAACGGTCGCCTGCGGTGTCAATGTTGTGGCAATGGGCTTCATGGCTACACGCAAAACAATTGGCTGGCCATTGGAAATGCCGCCCTCGATGCCGCCAGCGCGGTTGGTGGGACGAGAGAGGGGGTGCGAGTTAGGAGGGAGGGGCCGCGAGTTAGCGAGGGCAATCGCATCGTGCGCCTGCGTGCCGGGTAAGCGGGCATTTTCGAAAGCGTCGCCGATCTCCACGCCCTTGATAGCCTGGACGCTCATCACGGCCTGCGCCAGTCGCCCCTCCAAGCGGCGGTCCCATTGAGAAAACGAGCCCAGGCCGGGGGGGACGTTCAGCGCCACGATTTCGATGACGCCGCCCAGGGTGTCTTTGCTATGAATGATTTGTTGGATGCGCGCCCGCATCTGCTCCGCAGCGGCAGGGTCGGGACAGCGCACGTCGCTCGCCTCGGCCGCCTCGAAGCGGACCTGGTAACTGCTCCCGCTAAAATGGGCTTCTATCTCGCCGATGGATTTCACGTAGCCGCCGACGAGGACGCCAAATTGCGATAGCAAGCGCTTGCAAATTCCCCCTATGGCTACACGCACGGCGGTTTCTCGCGCCGAGGCGCGTTCCAGCGCCGGTCGCAGGTCGCGGTAGCCGTATTTGAGCGCGCCGGTCAGGTCGGCGTGACCAGGCCGGGGCGCGGTCATCGGCTCGACAGCCCTGCCCTTCCATTTGGCATGATCGGCATTTTCGATCAACAAGGCAATTGGCGCGCCGGTGGTCTCGCCCGCCATCACGCCGCTCAAAATGCGGACGGTATCCTTCTCGATCTTCATCCGTCCGCCGGAACCGTAGCCTTTCTGGCGGCGGGCAAGTTCACGGTCAATGATGGATGCGTCGAGCGGTAAACCGGCAGGTATGCCGTCTAAAATGACGGTCAGGGCGGGGCCGTGCGATTCGCCGGCGGTGAGAAAGCGTAGAGGCATGAGGGCTCCTGTTGTCAGTTATCCGTGAACAGCAGACATAAGGTCGGCGAAAGGCGGCAGGCAGCCGGTCCACAGTGCGAAGGCTAGAGCGGCTTGCTCGACGAGCATTCCCAAGCCGGTCACAGCCGGCAGGCCGGCCGCGCGGGCGTCTTTGACCAGTTTCGTTTCTTGCGGATTGTAAACCAAATCATAAACGATGGCTTCAGGCGGGAAGGGCAGACCGGCCGGCCAGGGAGAAGCGCCAGTATCGGGAGCCATTCCCAGCGGCGTGGCATTGACGATGAGGGCGGCTTTGGGCAAGTTGGGCCAGGCGCAAGACGCAACTTGTGAAGGGTACTGGCAGGCAAGTTCCTGCGCCTGCTCGAGGCGGCGGGCAGCAACGGTCACTTCCCAGCCATCGTTGACCAGGGCGTACACCACCGCCCGCGCAGCGCCGCCAGCGCCCAGCACGAGAGCCGATTTCGAATTTTTCATGAATGATGTTCGATTTTCGATGGACGAGAGCAAGCGCCGCAAGTCTGCCAGAAAGCCGGGAGCATCGGTGTTGTCGCCTGTAAGCCGGCCGTGGCGCACGAAAATTGTGTTCACCGCACCAATGGCTTGGGCTGTTTCGGTCAATTCATCCAACAAGGGAATGACCGTCTGTTTATGCGGAAGAGTGACGTTCAGGCCGTGAAGTTCTCCCAGCCGCAGACGGGTAAGCAAGGTTTCTAAAGCGGATGGATCGTCAGGGGGAGTAAGATACAGAGAATAGTCGCCTTGTAAGCCACAAGATTGAAAGGCAGCAGCATGGATCTTGGGAGATAGGGAATGCCCAAGCGGGTAGCCTGTTAAGCCGAGATGAAAAAAGGGAGGGAGGGGGGTGGGAGGGAGGAGGGTAGGAGGTAGGGAGGTAGGGGATAGGTTGGTATGGGAAAGGTAGGTTTTGGATACGGAGTTAGAGCAGAAGGCGGTATGTTAGATGTCAATAGCGGAGACGAGGACTTAGTACACGAAAA